>CALHIV010000001.1 GCA_938030895.1 uncultured Nitrososphaerales archaeon
TCAACGAAGTTGTCAACCTCAACACTTGCTGCAACAGAGCCCATCACTATAACCATTATCAGTATCTTCTTCAGCCTCTGCATCTCAACCTCCTTTGGTAGTAATGCTGGTATCTGAGCCATACAGCTTCAACTCTGCTACATAAGCAGGGTATATCTGCATTACCATGAAGGATATTGGATTGAACATATATTTATTATAGAGATGGAAGGAGTATAATTAATTAAATTGTAAGAAGGAAGGGAGTTCTGTAAGTTATCTTAGTAGATGTATGATGAGCATAGATGATAAGCAATGGTATTAAATATAAATGGATAGCATCAGTTGCCATTCAATTCTATTCAAACACTCTTTAGTACCTGTTAACCAGAACTCTAATCTAATCATAGCATAGGTGCTAGTTAACAGATACCATCAGTATACTAACATTTATAGGCTTCTCACCCCTACCTAATATTAGATAATGTATAACAGTAATGGGAGGCTACTACTAGTATCATCCTTACTGCTATTACTCATATCTACTCTAGTGCCTAGAGACTCGTATCAGTACCAGCAGGTCCTTACTGCAGATAACCTCTCAATGGAGAAGGGTATCTACAACTACCCTGATCCTGATACCAATATCCAACTCATGCTATCAGGCTTGAGGAGTCAATCCATGCTTCTATCCCTGGATGGGCTAAGGTTAGAACCAGCTGGTGTATCAAGGGTAATAGTGATGGGCCATGGAGATCTCGATCCCTTGCTTATAGGCAAAGTATTTAACTACATGAATATAGGAGGGGATGGCTATATTGCATATGCAACCTTAAATGATGATGCAATACCACTACTAGAGGCTAAAGGGCTGAAGGTAGTTAAGGACTTCATGGTAACACTGGATAATAGTAGTAGCAGCAGTAATACTAACAGTAATAGTAGTAGCAATAATGGTAATAGTAACATATCTATTCATAGATATCCATATCAATCTATAGCACAACCATCTTTATATTCTGCATGGATAGAGGTAGAGCAGCAGGGGATTAGCAGTAACAAGAGCGATAACAACGTAGGTATAGATGCCTCGAGGTTCTCCTTGATCTATGATCTTGATGCTATACATGCAAAGGGTGTATCTGGCAAGGGTGTTAGAGTAGCGATAGTTGACTCTGGTGTAGATTTTAGCAACAAGGATATGAGCAATACATTGGCAAGGGATAGTAATACTAACATGCCTATTATGCTGGATGCTGATGCACAGGGTATAGTGCTTACAACTGCAAGGTTCATAGCAAATATAGTGAATGGGAGGATAGTAAATGCACCATTGCCAAATGAGTTCAAGGATGACCAATCTGTATCCAACGTTTATGTTGATGAGACAGGTGTGTATCTTAACATAAAGAACAGGGAGAAGGGTATGAGGTTTGAGGTCTACAACCCAATATACCCCTACATATCCCCACTCAAGTTCAGCGCAACATCTAGCATGGATTGGAAGATAGGCAAGAGCGATTCAGAGTTCATCCAGTCAAAGAGCGGGGTATACAGAATGGGCTTCTTCCTCCAGTTGAACTACCACCTTGGCAGACCATCCCTAATAATAGTGCCTATACTCCTGGTAGATAGTAAGGAAGCAGGCGTATACGATACAGTCTATGCTGATATCTCAACGGCATGGGCTGACTTTGCCTTGTTTGAGTTGAGGAAGAGTAAGGACGAGGTTAAGTTCGACTTTGATTTCACAGATGAGAAGCCTATAAGGATAGGTGAAGGGTATGAGATGCTTCTCTATGATGCTGATAACGATGGTGATGCAGATCTATCTGCAGGTACCCTTGGGGCATATGTTCTAGATGTTTGGGGTGCAATAGGTGATGGTAAGAGTAAGGATAAAAGCAACAACGGCAAGGACTCCCAAGTATCTAGTGGAGAGAGTGATAGAGCAGAGATAGATGATTATCTTGGAGCAGTTAATGGTAGGCTACTGGAACCTATAGATAGAGATGGTAGATATGTTACGGTCATGTTCGACTTCTTTGGGCATGGTACACAATCAGCAGGCACGATAGTCTCCAGAGGTACAGTAGATTACCCTATATATGGTGAGTCAACCAAGCATAGGATCAAGGGTGTAGCGCCAGATGTCAAGATAGTGCCAGTGAAGGCTCTCTGGTTTGGGGATATAGCATATGCATGGCTCTGGGCATCTGGATTTGAGCAGGTGATGGATAAGGTCAAGATAAAAGAAGAAGAAGGTAAAGGAGAAGAGGGGGGAGGAGGTAATGGTAAGGTTACTAATGATATCACTATTACTGATGCAGCAATGAGCACTAATAATAACGATGATAATGATAATAATAATGCTGGTTACGGTGATGGCTCAAATAAGAATAGTGAAGATGCTAAGACTAAGGTAAGGGTAGAGTGGAGATGGATCTATACTGGCAAGAATAGAGCAGATATAATAAATAACAGTTGGGGCATACCTTCAGTACCTATACTGGACCATGGAGCTGGTTATGATACGATAAGTATGCTTGCTACAGTACTTAGCATCCCTGGCTATCTAGATCCTAAATACCCTGGTGTACTCATGGTCAATAGTGCTGGCAACTCAGGCCATGCCTATGGTACTGTATCATCACCAGCAGCATCACCCTTAGCACTTGCCGTTGGTGCTACTACAAACAATGTAATAGTTGGGCTAGAGTTTACCAAGAAGCAACCAAGGTTTGGGAATAGTCTAGAGTATTACGATGATATAGCAGACTTTTCAAGCAAAGGTCCTACAATATTGGGCGATGTGAAGCCAGAGTTGCTTGCAACAGGGGCCTATGGGTTCACACCATTGCCTGTGAACTCAAAGTATGCAATAGACTCTACACAAGCATTTGGTATCTTTGGAGGAACCAGCATGGCAGCACCAATAGCATCTGGCTCAGCAGCCCTATTAATACAAGCGCTCAGGGATAAGGGCGTAGAGTATGATCCCTCGCTGGTTAGAGCAATACTCATCTCTACAGCAAGGGACCTCAAGTACGATCCATTCACTCAGGGTTCAGGGAGGATAGACCCTCTGAAGGCTATAGAGTACGTTGATGGGAGAGAGGGCTCATTCATCGTCTACACATATGATACATATAGGAACTATCTGGATGTGCTAAAGAGTGTAGCAGAGAGGCAGAACCTTGCACTTGATGAGAAGAGTAAGGACGGTGAGAAGTACGGGTTCAGATTGGCAATACCTGAGGCAGATATCATATCAAGCAAGTGGTATGCAGGATATATCGCAAAAGGTGGTAAGAAGAGTGCAGAGTTTACAATAGTTAACAGTACGGATGAGAGGCTCAAGGTGACCGTAGAACCAACAGCGCTCAGACTCATCTCTATAAGCAGTATTGATGGGAAGACCTCACCAAGGGAGAAGGATCCATCATTCAATGGTGAGGATTATGGTTATATACCAAACTACTTCAAGGTGGGTAAGGATGCTAGTACTGCTATGGCTGTAAGCAAGTATGAAGGGAGCAAGAGCAGTACTACTACTGCTGATGATAATGATGATAAAAAGTCCAAAGATAACAACGATGGAGACAAAGACAAAGATAGAATAAGTATAGGTTCGATAGATCTTGATATAGATAGTGTTAAGGATGCAGACCTCATGATAGCAAAGGTATACTATCCATTCGATAAGTTCATGAACCTCAAGGACCAGTTATATGCAAATGAACTCAGGATAGCATCTCTCTATGCATACGATTGGAGGGATGAGGATAAGGACTCCAAACTAACATACACAGAGACAGCTATGATAAATCGTGCTGGAGCCTGGGGCACTGTACAGCATCTAGTTGTTAGGGAACCGTTCAAGCGTATACAAGGCGATCTCCTGCTAGGTGTATACCCTGTTCCAAACACCATATCTTACTGGTTCGGTAACACGCAGAAGGATGCAGATCCATTTGAGTACAAGCTGGTTACAGCATTCTACAAGAAGGATTCATGGGATATGATCGATATAGATGGAGGTATTGTGATGAGGGATGATGATGGAAGGGTTAAGAACGTTATGTTCATTGGACCAAGGAGTAGCGTAACATTCAAAGCATCTATAGATGTGAAGGATGCTAGAGAAGGGATATACCAAGGCTTCATAACTGTGAGTAGCGATACACAGGTTACAAACATACCTGTATCGTTTGTAGTTCCAATTGATATAGGTAGCAAGGATAAGGATGTACCTATTGTTATAGGAAGTAACGAGATGATGGATAAGGATATAGGGGTTAATGGTGGCGATGGAGATAGTAACAGCAATAACAGCAATAACAATAATAACAGCAATAACAACAGCGATAGCAGCGCTAAGAACAACCATAATCATAGTAGAGGTGACAGCAGAGGCCGTGAGAGTATGATAGATCTAACCGCTAGGTATAGAGAGAATGGTATAACCTTACTCTACGATAACTCCGTCATAGTAGGGGCATTTGATATGCTCGGTAGATACAACTCTGGCGAGTGGAAGTATTATCACCTCAACGTGACAGATCCAAGCATAAATGTTCTAAGCATGAAACTAACATGGAAGAGCAGATGGAGCAGTGTGGATATATTCGTAGTGGATCCTAACGGAAGGATAATAGCCACGAACGTGCCTGGAGGTGTATTCAAGGCATTCATAAACTGGCCTAGCAATGACTGGCTCGGAAGGACAAGGGCGAGTGGTGGAGGAGGATTCTATCCATCGCAGAATAGTGGTGAGAACTCTACTGTACTCTACATACCTATAGAATCTACAGGGGTATACTCGATAATGCTACATACAACGCTATTTGGTGCTGAGCAGGATGCTTATGAACCATTGAGGATAGAGATAAAACCAGCAACGATAATACCTGATCCTGAACCACCAAGGCTCAAGATAGATGTGGCAAGTTATGTGAAAGGCATGATAGATGTAGTTATAGAGGTTGCTGATGAGAATATAGAGGAGGTTTTATACAGCCTGGATGACTCTAGACCATCACCACTTCCTATAGATAATGGTAAGGATGTAAAGGGAGAGTGGCAAGGTCATCTCACCAGTAGCAGTAGTATTGGTAGTACTAGCAGCAGTAGTAGCAAGGATGCTATTATAGGCATCACAACCATCGATAGAGATAGCATCAATATAGATAAAAATAGCAGTAACAGTAGTATTACAGGTAATACCTCTTCAAGAACTGTTAGGATAAGCATAGATACGAGCAGGTTGGTGGATGGGCCACATACAATCACAGTAACAGCGAAGGATAGTGCAGGTCATAGATCGCTCAGCAGTGCAAAGTTCATAGTTGATAATACGCCTCCACTCATACTTGTCAATGGGCTGGATAGGCTGGATGATAGTGCTGGAGCTGGTATTGGGGATGGTATTGGGGATGAAGGTAATGACAGTAACCATACTAGACCAGTAACAGGTATACTTAGATTCAGTGTTAGCATGAAGGATGCCAACCCTAGCTCATTGAAGATCATCCTCCCAGATGGAAGCATAGTAGAGGATGTAGGGGATGTGATAAGTATAGATACAACAAGGCTGGATGATGGCATGCATGAGGTTAGGATAGTTGCAGAGGATAAAGTGGGCAATGTATCTGAAGAGGTGAGGAGGTTCAAGGTAGATAACACACCCCCAAGCATATCTATACTGGAGGAGGATGGCAAGACGGTATCTGGCATATTAGAGTTGAGGTACTCCATAGTTGAGGAGAACCTTAGGCAATTGCTAGTAGCAGTAGACGGTAATGCTAGAGCGATAGAGAATACAGGTTCTATAGCAATAGATACCAAGGATCTAGTAGATGGTAGGCATAAGGTTGAGATAATAGCAGAGGACCTTGCAGGGCATAAGGCAAGTGCTGGTATAGAGTTCGTAGCCATGAACTATGAACCAGTTATAAGGGCTCAGATAGAGGATGCTAGAGTGAGTGCACAGAACACAGGCTTAGTGATTGGGCTTGCCATAGGTGCTGGTGTAGCAACAGCAGCTGTTATTGTTCTAATGAGGCAGAGGGCTAGTAGCAGTAATAAGGTACAGGGATGATGTTAACATTACTATCATCATTATAAGAGTTGATCTAGAGTCCAGTTAACCTAGATGGATATAAATAGAGATATAGATAGAGATATAGATAGGTAAGTAGATATCTAGCCAGGCACTATCCTTATTCTCATCAATAGATTTAAAATAAGGTATATCGAAATATCTAGTGATGGTAGGGGGAGGAGAGGCTCGGGAGGAGAGGATATCCCGTAGAGAGTTCCTCAAACTTATGGCTGCTGCTGGTACAGTGTTATCATTCACACCATTCATAGACTGGGGTAAGTTCATGCCCCGTGCTGCCTCTGGCAAGATAGAGAAGACTGCAGTTGAACTGCCAGATGGCACACATGCCAATGTTAAGACATTCCCCCCGAACCATGCTGAGACTGTCATATACCCAAAGACTGGCGATAGGGTTCTTGATCAGGAGCCATTCAGGGTATGGAAGGTTGTAAGATTACCGGAGGAGATGGGAGGTGCAAGGAACGACGCATCTGCATTCAGATGCTATAGCGATGTATGCCTTCATCTCTGGTGTCTATGGACATATAGGTCAGAGGAGGATAAGAAGAGGGGAGAGTGCCCATGCCATGGTAGCATATACGATATGAGGACTGGGAAGGCCATAGCAGGACCGGCATTCTTCCAGTCGCCTCCAGCAAACCTTCTGCCCAAACTTGATCTTGAGGTTGATTCTAACGGCTACCTATGGATACTACCTCCAACATTCTCTCTAGATAAGAATGGTATAATAGGCTTCGGTAGGTTTGAGAAGGGAGTGAATGCGTGATGAGTATCCAGAAGGGGGATAATGGACTGGTAAGGTTCTTCAAGTGGCTCTGGCAAGGGCTTGAGCGTACCATATTCGTAGGTATAAAGTTCACATATCCATCAAGGTTTGTGAGTCCTATGGGCTTCCTAGGCATGTTAACATTCATAGTATTCATCATACTGGGCATAACTGGTGCACTCCTCATGTTCTACTATGAGCCTATACTGGATAGGGCATGGGATAGTGTAAAATCTATAAATGATACAATACCATATGGCTTCCATATAAGGAATATACATTATCATGCATCAAATGCAATGGTCTTCCTTGCTCTAGCACATATGTACTACCAGTACTTCTCTGGGAGGTACAAGATAAGGAACGAGGTTCTGTGGGTTACAGGGGTTATACTTGGTACTGTAACTATCCTTGAGGCATTCACTGGCTACGATATAATATACAATGAGAGGGCAGAGTTGGCAATAAGCATAGCCTCTTCTCTAACCAATTCCATACCAGTGATAGGACCTGAGTTAAGGGAGATGGTATTCGGCGCTGGTTTTGCTGACTTTGTGCTCAGATTCTACGCTCTTCATGTCTTCATACTCCCGATTGTGATGTTAGGGCTTATGGCTGTACACTTCCCCCGCTTCCTTGTGTTCGATGTACCGATGGTCATGGCTGTAGCAGGGATGATATTCATAGTTGCAGGTGTATTCCCTGTAGAGTTGGGTAATAAGTTCGATCCCACAGTTGCTCCAGATATAACAGTCCCGGAGTGGTATCTCTCTGGAATATACGCATTCCTTAGGACACAGTATGACAAGTTCGTTACTGGTGTGCTCTGGCCAGGACTCTTCATAGCAGCGTTAGCTATGATCCCATTCATAGACAGGTACAAGAAGCTCTCGTGGAAGGATAGACCATTGATAACAGCAATAGGCATAACAAGTCTAGCACAGATAATAGTTACCACATACTGGGGCTTCTATATCGATCCAGACTTCAGAAAACCACTGTTGGATAGGATAGTCATAGATCCAATCCTATTCTATACTGTGATGCTACTTCTAGTACCTTTGTCATTTGGCTTCACATATATGATGATCAAACTTGCAAAGCACTTCGAGGAGTTGAACAAGAAGGAGGCAGCAGCAAGGAAGGCCAAAGGCAGTTCTGGTCTGAATATACCCATAAAGTGGGGCTGGTGGCTCCTTGTAGTGCTCCTAGTATTCCAAGTCTATCTGAATATAGCAGCATACTATGCTGGCATAAACGGTTTCAAGAACGTTCAATTGTTCATAATCGGGTTAGTGCTTGTAACATTTGCTGGGGTATTCCACCTCTACAGATACCTTAATGAGCAGGTGAAGAAGGCTAAGCCCATCGCAAAGCCAGCTCCAAAGGAGCCTACACCAAGGCCGGTGATAGAGCATAAGGAAGAGAAGAAGGAGGTAAGGCCTGTGGTAGAGGCAAAGGTGCAGACAAGTACCATAGATACGATAGGTAAGACTCCAACAACAGCAACTACTACTGCTACTGTAACTACGTCATCATCTCCCCCTACATCATCTCCATCTTCATCAACATCTGGTAGTACAAGTTCCAATACTGGCTAGCAAGCAATCACTTTTTATGTGGCAAAGGGGCAAGCGATATATAGATATAGATATAGACTATATCATAAGGCAGATAGATACACTTATTTAATTACCTCTTATTAGGTTTCTACTACAATATTTACCTTTAAAAGTAAATAAAGAGACTATATACCAAAATCAATGTTATTCATAAATTTATCCCACTATATGGTCTATAATTCCCTATAATATCAATATACGGAACATTTATATGATTCTACTCCTATTTAGATATAATGACGAATACACATATAATATGGGTGATAAGTTTACTTTTATTACCCATATTGGTAATAAACGCGTATGCAGCAGATATGGACCAAGTGAAAGAGCAGGTAGGCAAACCAGTAAAGATAAGGACGGATAAGGATGCATACCATTGTGAGAAGGATAAGCAGGTTGTAGTATCAGTATCAGGAAGTCCAAACACAACATATACTCTAGTTGTAACCAAACCAGATAATACAACGCTAACCTATACCATTACTACCGATGCATCTGGCAACGCTTCCATCAGCATACCACTATCAGCATCAGAACCATCAGGTACATGGCTTCTAACACTTTATGATGCAAATAGAAGACCAGTAGCAGAGTGGAAGTTCATGGTAAAGTGCGAGGTATCACCTCCACCACCAGAGCCTATGGAGCCATGCTTGACCGTTGTTAGCGATACATCAACGTTTGTGGATAGAGGTAATACAGTTCTAATCAACTATACATGGCCAGCACCGATAAATGGCAATGATCTAGGTGTTCCAGGGGTAAAGACCATATGGTCAAGCAATGGCTTAGATACCAATAATCCATATACCTTCACAAGGTACTTCCTTCTACCTTCAGGGAATGTGTATTCTGGTACATTAACCATAAATGCAGATGATCAGTGGATGGACCTGAAGATTAATGGCCAATTCGTGGCAAGCGAACCCTTCCCAGGTTGGGGCAATGTGCATACATACAATGTATCAGCATATCTGCAGCCAGGGCTTAATACACTAGAGGTCAAGGCTGTTGATATAGGGAGGGCGGTTGCAGCACTTGCATACAAGTTGGATGTCAATTGCAAACCAGTACAAGGATCAACACACTGGGATAAGATAATCTTTACCATAGATGTTAGAGAGGTTCAACCTTCTCCAACGCAACCAGGGAATGAGGAGCTAGTTAAGAAGTTAAGGCCTTTAATAGGCAAGACTCTAGACATAAAGGTTAGGGATGAGCCGAGCGAGATTGTTGCACTAGAGGATACAGTGAAGGCATTCCTTGCAGCAAAGTATAACCTTACCAAGCAGGATCTTACATACATAACTGTAAAGATAGTTGAGGTTGAGTACGCCATAGATCCTAACATACATGGTAAGATTGTGCCTCAAGAGCCACAGAAGCCTACTGAAGCAGGTAGTAGTAAAGGAAATCGCATGAACGCTGATATAGATGGTAAGATAGGCGATGGGGTATACTATGCACTACCCCTGGGTATAGGCATAGCAGGAGGATTGGGAGCATTCATAGCGATGAGGTATAGAAGAGGGCAGAACTACTGATCCAATAACAACCTTTTTTATTTTTTTATTTCTTTTTTATTTATTTATTTATTTTTTATTTATCTTATTTATTATCTTTATTTTTATCTCCATTCATATATCTATACATGGCAGTATCCTTGTATCGCTAACCCCCTTGATTATCTGTATCTTCCTCATCACTATGTTGTAGATACCCTTGAAGTCCCTAGCCTCTATTATCGCTAGGATATCGCAATGCTCAGATACAGCATGTGCCTCTTTAACACCATCTATCTGCCTTATTATATTGGCAGAGGCTATAACATCCCTCCCAGGCTCAAGATCTATCTCTATGTATGCACGCATACTTGCATTACTATACTAGTGATAAAAGCAGTTAGGTCTACTAACCTTTATAAGTATGGTAAAGTAGAGTAGATAACGCAGTATGGCTGTAGCAAAGGAGCAGAGTCCATTCGTTATAGGCGCAATAGCATTCGTGCTAATGATAGGCGTAGCTATATCCTAC
Source organism: uncultured Nitrososphaerales archaeon (assembly GCA_938030895.1). Lineage (GTDB taxonomy): Archaea > Thermoproteota > Nitrososphaeria > Nitrososphaerales > Nitrosocaldaceae > Nitrosocaldus. The sequence continues at coordinate 10,529 of CALHIV010000001.1, forward strand.
TACCTCTTCTCCTACCTGCCAGAGATAAACAGTAAACCTACATTCCCTGCAGAGTGGATAAATCCTCCAAATGAGACTGTGATAAAGATAGTTAATGGTGCATTCGATCCAAACCAACCAAACAATTACGTACCAAAGAGGGTTACAGTTAACATAGGTATAGACAACAAGGTTGTATGGATCAATGAGGATATAACTGCTCATACTGTCACATCAGATACAGATTACCATGATCATTACAGTGGTCCATTCGACTCAACTGCAAAGGAGCATTGGGAGAAGTTGCCACCAAATGGTTATCTTAAGCCTGGCGATAGATGGGAGTTCGTATTCGTTGAGCCTGGAGAGTATCCATACCACTGCATACCTCATCCATGGATGCAAGGTACCATAGTTGTGAAGAAGCCTACAGCATAACATAGTAGAGCAGCATAGCCATAGTCTATAACTAAATATTATATCCTATCTCAGCCGGTAGTGAACGATATATTATCCACTGCGATATAAGGTAACAAGGAGTCTAGAATGAGCCTCCTCTCCTTGGATACCATAGAGATATCCTTCAGGGCATCGTATATGTTTCCTGCAACCATCATCTCCCTTACAGGGTATGCAACCTCTCCATTCACTACCATATGGCCTCCCTTAACTACGCCAGAGAAGGTACCATCTACAGCATTAACATTCCCAGAGAACCTGTTTATCACTATACCATATTTAACCTCCCTTATCATATCCTCATACTTCACATCTCCTCCATCAACTATCAGGTTTGTAGTATCTATGGATGGTGGTGATGCTATACCCCCTGCTGCATTTCCAGTACTCTCTATTCCAGCCTTGCTTGCTGTATACATGTTATGTATGAATGTCTTGAGTATACCCTTCTCCACTATGACATTCCTTCTGTGAGCAATACCCTCCCTATCGAAACTACTTGCACCTATACCCTCTATGTATGTTGCATCATCAACTATGGTTACTGCATCTGCTGCAACCCTCTTGCCGAGCATCCTAGCGAATCTACTTGCACCTCTCTGCACATTGAATGCATTTATTGCAAAGGCTATTGGATCCTTGAAGAGTTCTAGGAATGCATTTGGCGTCACTATCATAGTGCCCTTGAAGTTCTCGCCCTTCCTGCTGTTGAGCGAACTTACAACATTCCTAGCAAACTCCTTAGCAGTTGTTATAGTATCCACACCCTTTATGCTATGGCTAGAACCCATCTGGACATCAAAGTTAGATACCATACCACTACTACCACTACTACCACCATTATCCCTAGCCATGCCCATTATACTCCATGAGATTACACTAATCCTCTCCCAGGCCTCTATACCATTAGAGTTGCATAAGGCATGCTCCATAGATGATGACTCGAATAGCCCACTATCAACGGTAACCCTTGGATCGTACTCCTTTGCAGTACTAAGCATATCATTGGCATACCTTGCAACATCCTCTACAGTAAGGTTATCAACCTCTTCATCATATATACCATCGAGTGTAGGTATCCTGTACCTGTTGGTTGGTAGCCTCTGATATCTATCTGCTGGGCATGCCCTTGCTATACTTATAGCAGTATAGATTGCATCCTTCACCTTCTCAACACCTAACGTGTTAACTGAGGCAAAGCCTACTGCCCTGTTAAGTACAACCCTTATCCCGATACCTAGAGGCTCATTGGTCTTTACATGCTTAAGGTCGTTGCTCTCTATGTATGCTGTTATATGCCTGCTCCTGCTAGCATAGGCCTCAACCTCGCTTGCGCCTAGCCTTAGAGCCTCATCAACTGCTAACGAGCATACCTCTAGAAGATCTGCATCGCTATCTGGATCTTTACCTCTACCTTTACCTCTACCTCTACTCCTAGCCTTCCTCTTATTACCCTTACCATCGTTACTATTATTACTAGCAATACCCCTCTTCTTGCTACTCACTGTACACCACCTACTATTGCGGTACACCTTATGTATGGTCCTCCACCATCAACCTTCATGGGCTGATACTTACCACAGTACCCAGTACCTATATCGTATCTAAAGTCCCTGCTACTACTAACAGCATCAACACTCTTTAGAACATCCATAGTTATTCCAGATATGCTCACCCCTTTGAAGAGTCCCTTTACTTCTCCATGCTCTATCAGGTAAGCCTCCTCTGCACCAAACATGAACTCACCATTGGCATCAGCCTGCCCATTCCTTGCTCCTTTTAGAATATAGCCATGCTTAACCTCTCTGATCATCTCATCTAGATTATAGTCTCTAGGCTCAATGTATGTATTCCTCATCCTTATCAATGGCTCATCATCATACTCAAATGCTCTTGCATTACCAGTAGGTTCTACACCGAATATGTATGCACTCTCCCTGTTGTGCAGATACGAACTTAGCATACCATCATCTATTATCCTTACACTCCTTGCTATAACACCCTCATCATCCACTAGAGTAGTGCCGGCAGCATTTGGTGCTATATTGGATGCTCCACTATCGAGAAGTGTAACCAGTTCGCTTGCTACCTGCTCACCTAGAAGATCCTTTGCTATCGAACCTGAGAGCACAAAGTCAGCCTCAACGAGATGCCCTATAGCCTCATGTGATAGCAATCCTACCATTGCAGGGTCAAGGATGACTGTTGTACGCTCACCCTTGGGCTGCTTTGCATTCAGTAGTCTAACGGCCTTCTCTGCTGCCTCCTCCGCTATAGTAAGATGGTCCCTATCCCTGAAGAGATCGCTCCATCCTCCTGTAACGCATACACCCTCGCTTGCACTAACCTTCCTGCTACCCTTACCTGCTATAGCAGTAACAACAAGTTCAGGCTTTGAGTCATACAACTCAGCAAGGGCACCATCACTACTAACTATAACCTTCTCATCTATAATCTCCCTATAAAGGCATGATGAGGATCTGATCTCCCCATTATGCTTCCTTGCTTCTTGCTCAGCCTCCCTTGCTACCTTGATCTTCTCTTCTATATCACGATCCTCTAGACTACCATGGATATCTGGTTTGAATACACCTGTAGCAAGTTTTGTATCACCAAGGCCCTCAACCCTCTTCTTATTTGAGTTGGATAACGCTCTAGATGATCTCAACGCCTGTTCTAATGCGTAAAGTAGTCCCTCTCTAGTAATGATGCTGGTACTGCTGAACCCCCACTGACCATTATTAAGAACCCTTATACCCACACCTATCTTCTTGACAGCCCTAGCCCTCTCAACCCTGCCATTCACAAATCTAACCTCGTTGAGTATCCTAGCATGGTATCTAACCTCTGTGTAACCTGCAGTGGATGTATTGAGTACCAACTTGAGTGTATCTATATCCACATGTGCAAGTCGCACGTACTCTGCTATAGTGACGCTCTTTATTAACTATAACTTGCTCTGCTCTTAGCGCAACTAAAGATAGGTTAGGTATGAATATAGGTATCACCATAAATGGATACAGATGGTAAATCTAACTATATGGTATGATCTATGGTCTATGTAACTACTATGAGGAGGGATATCTTCAGGTTATTAAAGCATAAAACAGTAATTGTATTCAATCATGTAATTCTTTTTATATATTATACATTACAGTATTAAACCCCATAAAGCTTTTATAATAATTATAAGGTTGATACGCGATGGAGGTTAGAGAAAATATATTGATCATAATGGCTGCACTATTGCTACTAGGTGCAGTTAACGCATATGCTTATGGTGACGGCCCTGAAGAAGAGCTTACACCTGGAGATGGAGATCCTGGAGGTTCTGATCCACCTACAATAGATTCACCTCCACCACCTCCAGACGATATATGTGAAGGGCAGGGACCACGACCTAATCCAATAATATGTGGTGGAGATATTCCTATAGCATTAGAGAATGATGCTGCTGTCGAAGCATACCATACTAACGGTGCTTTGGTAACCAACTCAAACCCATTAATACTCAATGAGGATGTTGATTGCGTGGCAGGGATAGACTTGAATCCAGTACCACTTCCAGGCAATCAGATAGAGATGGTCTGCTATATACTCCCTCCAGGATCGGATCCAACGCAGTATGAGAGAGATGGATTGGCTAAGCTCTCATCATCTACACCCATACCATGCCCTTCAGAGCTTTCAGGGATGGATCAGTGTTTCTCTGTGAGTTGGGACGGCAGTTATATAAATCAGGTTGGTGAATGGTACTTCGTAGCAGTCTTCTTCCTAAACGGTGATCCAGTCGCATTAGCAGGTGATGACTTTAGGATAGATCCGTTCATGGTGGTACCGGAGTTCATGGTTGGAGGTATAGCATCTGTAGCAAGCATGTTTGCTCTCTTGACATATAAGAGGTATAGTAGGCAGAGATGCAGGTAGATTATGATCGACGTTAGGCAGGCGACGAGGCACATCCTTTAATTCAACTTTTTTGACAACGATCTTCATAGTTGGGCAGCATCTTAGATTGAGAAGGAATAATATGAATAATATGATATCATCTCTCTATTCAGATACATATATGTATCTTTTATAAGGTGACGTATCTTTTTATAATACACGTGTATAGGCGTACTGATAAAGTTTGGGTATAGTTGAGGATCTACTGAAATGGACTAGGGAGGTGTTCATGCCAATAGGCGATGCTGGTCTATTCATACTTGCATTCCTTGAATCATCTGTATTCCCTGTACCTCCAGATGTACTACTGATAGCATTGGCATTGGCAAACCCTGCATTAGCACTCTACTATGCTACTATAGCAACCATAGGCTCTGTGCTTGGAGGGGTAGCAGGCTACTATATAGGTCTGAAGGGAGGTAGAAGGGTAGCAAGGAGGATATTCTCTGAGCATATGCTAGAGAGGGCAGATGACTACTTCAAGGAGTACGGGGTATGGGCAGTGCTGATAGCAGCATTCTCCCCTATACCATACAAGGTATTCACTATAGCATCTGGTATATTCAGGTTGAATCTGAGGGGGTTCATAGTGGCATCGATGATAGGAAGGGGCGCAAGGTTCTACGCTGAAGCAGTATTGATAATGCTATGGGGAGAGCAGATACTTTCATTCATAGATGAGAACCTTGAGTTGGTATCTATAGTAGTTGCATTAGCAATAATCGCATACATTGTACTTAGAAGAAGAAGGCTTGCAAAGGTAGGAGGGTCTAGCGATAGCAAGAGCAAATAATAAAGGTGATAATAGCAATTGGTGGTATGAATATATTCGCCACCAAGCTTTATAGATCTCACATCCCAAGTAGTACTGCATTTGCCTCTCTAACTATCCTCTCTATATCATTATATGATAGACCCTTATCCAGGCTTATGTATACTATATACCTATTATCGTACAGGAAGGATATAATATCCACCTTCTCGTGTACTGTAAGTGTGAATGAAGACTTGCCTAGAGAGTTGTAGAACCTTTCACGCATAGACTCTCTCACTGCAGTAAGGAAGAACTCATCCCTCGCCTCTTCAGGCTTGAATAATGGTTTAACACCATTCCTGATGCTCCCTGCTATGGTCTTACCGAATCTGTTCACTATACCAGCATACCTTATCTTTGGGTTCAGTCCAAGTATCCTATCGCATGCATCCTTGTAGTTGTTACTCTTGCTCATCAGTCATGATATAAATATAGGGTTGATAAACTTATTGCATTATCCCATAGTACTGACATATAATCTCATTATCATAGGTAAACCACTAAATATAGCAGCAATGAATAAAGTCTATGCCATCAGCATACGTACTAATAAACTGTGACCTAGGATCAGAGGACGAGATAATAAGGGAGATAAAGTCGATAAGAGGGGTTAAAGAGGTGAAGGGCACTTACGGGGTCTATGATATAGTTGTAAAGGTTGATGGGAGTAACATGGAGGAGCTGAAGGATACAATAACATGGAAGATAAGGAGGTTACCCAAGGTACGCTCAACTGTAACGCTGATAGTAATAGAAGGACAGGGAGAGTAAGAGAGAGGTAGATAATAGATATAGTGATAGTGATAGTGATAGCGGTAGTGGTAGCGGTGCGATAAACAAGCAGCGGCTAATATAATAGTAGGTATAGAGGGAAAGATAATAGAGGTATAGCGGCTATGAGGGTCTACTATCGAATAAACTCAATCAGTGTGTAAATGAGTGAGCCAGATACAAACTATAACAAAAATTAAGTTAGATCGGATGGAAATGAAATATTATTTTAACTTTAACTTTAACTTTAACTTTATTCTATGGGTTAAGTACAGCCCTACCCATTATCTTACCCTCTCTGAGTTGGTTTAGAGCATCATTGACCTCATCCAGTCTGAACCTCTTCCCTATAACGCTCTTTATCATACCTCTCCTAGCAAGTGCAACTAGCTCGACTAGATCAGCATACTTGCCAGTGTATGAGCCTATTATCCTGAATGCTCTAAGGGGCATGAGTGCAAGGTTTAGTTCTACAGAGCCACCAAACAACCCTACCAGCACTAGCCTACCTCTCTTCCTTAGCATATCAAGATCCTTTGCTACGGTCTTGGATGAGTTGACAAAGTCTATGACCGCATCTGCACCAAGCCCATCTGTAAGGTCCTTCACCTCCTTGATAGGATCGCTCTTACCCGAGTTTATTACGTGATCTGCACCAAGCCTCTTCGCCTCCTCAAGCCTCTTATCATCTAGATCTATGACTGCTATGGTTGAGCCTATTATCGCCCTTGCTATCTGCACCCCGATAAGCCCAAGGCCTCCAGCACCAACTATAACAAGGAACTCCTGAGCCTTCACCGATGAGTTCTTGAGCGCTGTGTATGCTGTAAGGCCAGAGCATGCTAGAGAAGCAACATCTTCATGCTTCTGCCCATCTATCTTGATGAGGTACCTCTCACTTGGTACTAGTATGTACTCAGCGTAGCCCCCATCCTGAAATATGCCTAGGGACCTTGGTCTATCGCATAGGTTCTCCTCACCTACTGCACATGCTGGGCATGCACCATCCCCTATCCATGGATATACTAGAACGTTCTCACCCCTCGCTATATTGCTCACCTCATCCCCAATCTCCTCAACCCTTCCTGCTACTTCATGACCAGGGGTTAGAGGGAACCTAACACCTCTATCCTCAACCCTCATGAACATATCCCTAGGTCCAGCGTAACCCCCTTCCCAGAGGTGTAGATCGCTATGGCATACCCCGCTTGCAACTACCCTTACAAGAACCTGCTTCCCTCTTGGCTTTGGCAGTGGAAGGTCATCTATCTGCAGTGGTTCTTTAGGCTTAACTATACGAGCAGCCTTCATGCATATTGTATGAATAGGCAAGTTATTATACTTTGATGGCCCCAATAGGTATTGGGAGAGAAGGGATGAGGTATACGTTCATGGTACTGGTTGCTATAGCAGTGGTAGGGTTACTAGGCATACCATTGGGCGATCCTAGGTTTCTGTACACTGCTATAATGCTAGAGTGTATATACATAGGACTTGCAGTACTCTCGCTCAAGCTAGTTATGAGCAATGGTGGGAAGAACGAGAATGGTATGAGGATGATGAGGCTGATGAGGATGACTAGGATGGTTACAATACCATCCATAGCTGTAGCATCCATGGTTATTGTGGCAAATACACTATCGAGTACGCATGTGAGTATAATGATTAGCCTAACCCCACTCTACAATGCGTTGATACTAATTGTAGGTGGTTATGTACTGCAACTGCTCCTAATTGTAAGCAGCCTCTACGAGTATAGAAGGGTTATGAGGGTTACAGATCTAAATGCTAGATAGATGGCATGGGAGAGGTGTGGGGAGGGAGGGTAATGAATAGCAGTAGCAGCAATAATGATAATGATAATGATGGTGAGTTGCACCCATCGTTATCAAAACCCCCAGTGAACCTACTCTTCAACCCTACCCTAGTGAGCAAGAAGGGTATATGGAGTATAAGCATATCATACCTACTTGAACGCTTCCTTGCTATACTTGAGAGTATGAAGAGTAAGGACCTTAGGCTGTGCGGGGTAGCAGCGCTATCATCAGCAGTGATATTCAGACTGAAGGTTGAGAGTATATTCTTGCTAGAGAGGATAGCGAATCAGCGCAAGCAAGTGAGCAGAGAAGGTCTTAGTGCATCAGATGTTAGCCTAACCCTCTCGGATATGCCGTATAGGCATGTAGCAACATATGATCTCACCCTTGAGGATCTTCTAGAGATGCTCTCAAGCATAGTAGAGAAGATATATAGTAAGCAGGGGAGAGAGATTGATGTTAGCATAGAACCTGTAGCATCCAGTGTAGACTCTTACCTTATCACACTGGAGAATATTATAGATGAGTACAAGTCAAGGCTGTATGCACTTGTAATGGAACAGGGCAACGTATCATTCAACCATCTAACCCTTGGTCTAGAACCCATAGAGGTTGCAAGATATCTCATAGCATTACTCCACCTATGCATTGAAGGTAAGGTTGACATCGTAGAGGTTAGCAACGATGATAGTGCTGATAATAACGATATAACCATCATGAGGGCAACTAGTGATCAATCGTAGTTGATCATCTTGTTAAGTGTATATGAATTGTCCATTTAAATTCCCCATGCAAGGGATGAGTCTGCATGCAACGAGAGGATGAGATGCTTGCTAGGCTGGAGGCTGCACTCTACGCATCTGGAAGACCTTTAAGTATAGAGGAGATACAGAGTGCTATAGGTACAGATAGTAGGAGTAAGGCACTTAGGATAGCGAGGATGCTAGCAGAGAGGGTTAACTCAACATTTCATGCATTGGAGATAGTAGAGTCTCCATCAGGCTCATTCGTACTCCAGACGAAGCCCTCCTATTACAACATAGTTAGAAGGTTCTCGAGCAGACCTCTACTATCCAAGGCTGTACTTAGAACCCTAGCATATATAGCATATATGCAACCTATAAATGCAAAGAGGCTAGCAGAGGTTAGAGGCTCTCAGGTATATGAGCATCTTAAGGAGTTGAGGGACCAAGGCTTCATATCATACAGGGTTGAGGGTAGGAGCAAGGTGTATTACACCACTACAAAGTTCTCTGAGTACTTTGGTCTAGATGGCAATTCCAATGGTAATGGTAGTGAGAGCATAAGATCATTACTCGTCAAGAGAGCCTCTGTAAATCGTGTTGCCATCAATACATCAACAGATGCCAACGTAACTACCATGGTTGCTCAAACGATTTAGAAAAGACTTAATTATGCTGCAGAGAGGAATGATGGTATGAAGAAGAGCGTTGAGAACCTATTGAAGAGGAAGCCTACTGGGGGTAAGAGGAAGGCTTACAGGGGGAGGAGGAAGTATGAAATTGATGGGTATCCAGCGGAGACGGTCTTAGGCAAGGAGGAGAGGATCGTGAAGAGTGTTAGAGGAGGTAATAGGAAGGTAGCATGTAAGAGTGTAGAGTATGCAAATGTGGCTGATAGTAGAGAGGGGAAGGTTGTGAAGGCAAAGATACTCCGTGTAGTTAGGAACCTAGCAGATAAGGATTATGATAGGAGAGGCGTTATAACCAAGGGGGCGTTGATAGAGACCGAGGTTGGGACAGCAAGAGTAGTCTCCAGACCAGGACAGGATGGTACCATCAATGCAGTAAAGATGCCATAACCATCAATTATTTATATGATTATGGGGTAATGATCACTATCACGAGTGTGGTGATGATATATATTATGAACTGCTATACTCTCTACAGGTAAAGTGCATGAAGGACTATGAATACTATATAATCTGGTTAGAGTACTTTAACAAGAACCTGAGTAAGAGCAAGGGCAGGAAGGTCAGCAAGGGTAGATCTGTGTTTGATCCAAGTATCGACGAACTCATAGAGGCAGCAAGGTTGGCCGGTTATGAGCCGAACGATGTCAATGACAAGGCACACTATCCTAGGAGGGCATATACAAGATCAGGCTACATCATGGTTAAGAAGGAGGAGGGGGGTAGCAAGTCAAGAGTCCTTAACAAGATAGCAGATGCATTACTACAGATAAGGAGCAAGAAGAAGTAGCGATGATAATATTATAAAGAAAGATTGACAGTAATGGTGATAATCATGGTGAGTCTTGGATGAGGGAGGATAGAGAGGTGGGGGAGGTCTTGCATATATCAAAGAGTGGGAGGATGATAATAAAGTGCAGTAACAGTAGAGACGTTGCAGGCTTGAGTAGAGGTACTATACTAGTAGACTCCAAGGCTAAGAGTGTTGCTAAGGTCATCGAACTTATAGGACCTGTAGAGTCTCCATATATATCGGCTCTACCCCTAACCGATAGGGTAAAGAAGTATATTGGTGCAAGGCTGTATGCTGTAATAGATAGTGGTATCAGCAGCAGTAGTAGTAGCAAGAAGGTTAGAAGGGAGTATAGCAAGAAGGGAGAGAAGGTAAGTGTTAGAAGAGTCAGGGCTAAAGAGAAGGAGAAGGGGAAGGAGAAAGAGAAAGGGAAGGAGAAAGGGAAGGAGGAGTAGAAGGAGGATGGGAGAGGGGGAGGGAGAAGAATGATGGTTACGATGTTAGTTATAGTGTAGAGGTATAGAAGAGGAGGGAAGATAAAAGAAGAGAGTAGAAGATGATGGGAGTGGTTGGTGGTTGCTATGGTTGCTATAACACATCGGTCATGTCCAGAGTGTGGTTCTATACTGATAGAGGATCAGAGTAGTGGGGAGTGCTTCTGCTCATCCTGTGGGTATGTTGCTATAGAGCATATACCAAGTCTGCTACCAGAGAGTATAGCAAGGGAGCCTGAGGAGAGGCTGAAGATCTCAAGGAGTAGTGGATATACCAGTTATGCCTACCATGATCTAGGGATATCAACAGAGATACCATATGTTAATAAAGACTTTACAGGGAAGAGGATAGGCTCTAACATGGTAGAACAGTTAACAAGTATAAGGAGGTGGCATACCAGACTGAGGGTATCATCAAGTAGGGAGAGAAGGTTATACAACGTACTAAGCAAGATAAACGAGATATGCTCCATACTCTCATTGCCAAGAATAGTGTGTGAGACAGCATCACTACTCTACAGGAACTTTGAGAGCAAGGCAAAAGGTAGGTCTATAGCATGTATGGCAGCTGCAAGCATATACATAGCATGTAAGAGATGCTCTATTGTAAGGTCCATGGATGAGATAATAGAGGCAGCAAACTGTATGCGTAATAGGAAGTTGGTCTACAGATATTATAGGATGATGGCTATAGAGGGGCAGGATGCTGATGGTAGTGGAGATGCTAAAGCATTAGATAGGCAGAGATGTGAAGGGTATACGCAGTTAACACTTGATAGATACATATCCAAGCTCTCAAATCTATCAAGGATAGATACGAAGGTTGAGAAGCTGGCTATAGAGATAGCAAGGAAGATAGAGCATGAGGATAGTAATGCTATGGTAGATGGCAAGGCACCAAGTGGTCTTGCAGCAGCATACTTGTACATAGCAGCTATACTCCTTGGCATAAAGATCCTCCAGCATGATATCTCTAGTGTATCAAAGGTGACAGAGGTTACTGTAAGGAATAGGTGTAGGGAGATACTGAGCAACTACAGGATAAGGTTACTGCTAAAACCAGCACAGCCATGATGCCTTCTCTATGATTTTTATTGAATATCCATGGATTGATCATGATTAACTAAGATGTTCTAACCAACTGTTATTGGAGTTAGTATCTTAATATTTATATAAGATCCCTCTTATAACGGTGTTATGAGGCTGGAGATAGATGATCTACACGTCAGCATAGACTCAAGGGAGATAATCAAGGGTCTTAACTTGACCGTTGCTAGCAACGAGGTGCATGCTGTAATGGGTCCTAATGGCTCTGGCAAGAGTACTCTAGCATATACACTGCTTGGGCACCCAAGGTATACAGTAAGCAAGGGCGATATAAGGCTTGATGGGGAGAGCATCCTTGAACTCTCAACGGATGAGAGGGCTAGGAAGGGTCTCTTCTTGGGCTTCCAGTACCCAGTCGAGATCTCTGGCGTTAGTTTCAGCAACTTCCTTAGGAATGCGTACAACATCATGAACAAGTCTTATCAGGATAAGAAGAGGGAGGTCTTCTTAACAGTAAGAGAGTTCCATGATTACATGAGGAGGCAGATAGATCTGGTTGGGTTAGATGGTTCGTTTCTTACAAGGTACCTTAACGAAGGCTTCTCTGGAGGGGAGAAGAAGAGGTCTGAGGTGCTCCAGATGCTAGTACTAAGGCCTAGACTTGCTATACTGGATGAGCCAGACTCTGGTCTAGATATAGATGCTGTGAAGGCAGTCGCAAATGCAATAAACAACTTTATAAGCAATGATACCGCTGTTCTGGTCATAACGCATTACGCTAGGATACTGAGGTATCTGAAGAGGTTGGATTACGTGCATGTGATGGCAGAAGGTAAGATCGTTAGATCCGGAGGGAAGGAACTTGCAGAGATGCTTGAGGAGAAGGGCTATGGCTGGATAGAGAGGGAGGTAAAAGAGAGAGCAGATAGCAGTAGTTGAGAGATCTATCTATATAATATATAATTATAGGCATGTTAGGATAGATTAGGGTAGAATGATAGCATCTGTACTGGTTAGGCTTGCAGTAATGACCAATAACAAACCAGTGCAGATAAAGATGCTGATACTGTTTATGCTAGTTATATGTTATATAATACCCATCATACACACCTCTGGTAGAGTTATATATTATTGATAAGTAGAGATCATAGTAGAATAGAGTAGAGTAGAGGAACAGATCATTCATCCCTTTCATGTATGATAAGCAGTAAGGTAAATATGTCTATACGTACTCTAGCAGTACGTATGAGTAATGTACAGAGCAGCGCCCAAGCCAATGCTCAGTACTTGACCCAACATACATTCTTCAACTTCTCATTCTTCAAGGTTGATCAGAAGTGGAGATGGCTCAATGATCTTACAAAGCAAGAGTCAGCAAAGGAGTTCATCTCCATACTTGAGTCAGCATCCTCAGATAATGTAAGGTACAGATCATACTCTCTAGTTGGTTTAAGGGAGGATGCGGACTTTATGCTCTGGTTTGCATCAGATACAATAGATAAGGTTCAGAACGTAGTAGCAAGGTTGTACAGAACCGTTCTAGGCAAGTACATAAATCCAGCATATGTATACATCTCTGTACTCAAACCCTCTACATACACAGGTAAGGCAGAGTCATCATTCCTAAAGGGCGAGAAGCCATGCAAGTATGTTGTTGTATACCCATTCATAAAGAGTAGAGAATGGTATCTCTTACCATTTGAGGAGAGGAAGAGGATGATGGAGGAGCATGCTATGGTTGGTAGAAGATTCCCTATGGTAAGGCTCAACACATCCTATTCCTTCGGGCTCGACGATCAGGACTTTATGCTTGCATTTGAGACAGATGATATATATGCGTTCCATGAACTCGTTATGCAGTTGAGGGAGACACAGGTCAGCAGGTACGTTGTTAAGGATACCCCTATGCTAGTAAGTATATATAAACCAATAGAAGAGGTGATAAGGGACATTGGCTAATGTCATCAACACTAAAGGTAACAATGTGATGGACTGGCATGCACTCAAGGAATGGGCTATAGTAGTTAGAGCAGTTGAGCAAGGCAAGCATTTCATCCTATTCAGGAAGGGTGGTATACTGGATGATGGGTTCTCTGTAGCAAGCAATCAATTCCTGTTATTCCCAACATTCGAGCATCAGAGTAAGCAGTACATAAAGGATGAGTACAGGTTAGAGTATGATGCGCTAGAGGTTCATGCCCCAGTCGATAAGGTTGTGATAAGGTCTGCAGCAAGGGTAGCATCTTACTATGAGAGTGGTGACAAGGCTAAACTACTCAGTCTCGATAGATACCATATATACAACGATCTATTCATAGACTACAGGATGCAGTGGAATAGAGATAAGCCTGTTAGTGTCATGCTCGTTAGAGCCTATAGGCTTGAAGAACCAATAGTCCTTGATATGGCTGCAGAGTACTATGGGTGCAGATCTTGGATAAGGCTCAGAGATACAGGGTTGAAGATTAAGATAGATAAACCGATAGTTGATGACTATACGTTTGAGCATATAAAGAGTAGTGTAGATAAGATAATGAGTATGGATGGAGGGGCGAGTTAGTGATGAGGTATAGAAGGTTAGGTAAGAGTAACATACTAGTCTCTGAGATAGGCTTTGGTGCATGGACCATAGCACTAGATTGGTGGGGTAAGAAGATTGATGATGATTATGCAGTGAAGATGCTCAAGCATGCATATGATCTTGGCATAAACTTCTTCGATACTGCAGATATATACGGTAAGGGTAAGAGTGAGATGCTGATAGCAAAGGCATTCAAGGATATGAGGGATGAGGTTGTGATATCAACAAAGTTCGGCTACGATATCTACTCTAATGTAGAGCAGATAGGGCATAGTGAGTTACCTCAGAGGTTCGATGCCAAATATGCTAGATACGCTTTAGAGAAGAGTTTAGAGCGTTTAGAGAGTAGTTATGTGGATGTGTTTAACCTTCATAACCCAAAGATGTATGCATTAACACACAACCCATTGTTCCTTACACTAGAGCAGTTGAGGGCAGAGGGGAAGATAAGGCACTACGGTGCTGCCCTAGGTCCAGCGATAGGATGGAAGGATGAGGGTATATATGCAATGGAGAGGAGAGGCATCACTGCTCTACAGACCGTATACAATATACTGGAGCAGGAGCCAGCAAGGCAGTTCTTCCCCTATGCTAAAGCAAACGATGTTGGTATACTGGTTAGGGTACCAGATGCATCTGGAGTGCTCACAGGTAAACTAACACCAAATACACATTTGGATAAGAACGATCATAGAGCGTTTAGGAAGAGAGCATGGATAGAGGAGGCTATAAAGAGGCTAGAGATCCTCAAACCGATAGCAGATGCAAAGGGATGGAGCATAAACGAACTTGCTATAAAGTTCATCCTATCGGAGCAGTGTGTATCATCTGTACTACCAACGGTAACCAGCATAGATGAGTTGGATTCCTATGCAGCGATCTCAGATGGCAAGTATCTCAGCAGTGATGAGTTGAAGGCAATAAGCGAGATGTATGATAAGGACTTTGTAATGCTACAGAGCATACAATGATAGTAAAAGTCTATCAAGCCTCTCTTCTCCATGATGCTATCTCCAATTCTACCAGTTCTATCTGGAGCCAAGATAGTTATCCTCTACGAAGTACCTAACCCTCTCCTTCTTGAATTCCCTGGTTGAGAATAGTATCCTGTACTCATCTATGCCAATGCGAGAAGCAAACTCCCTTGCTATACCCTCACACACCTCCCTACTCCTTGCATGGACCATACTGTAGAGGTTGTATGGCCAGTCTGGATATGTTGGTCTCCTATAGCAGTGTGTAACCTGAGGGAATGAAGCAAGTAGCGTACCAACCTCATCTACCCTTGCCTCTGGAACTATCCATACTATCATCCCATTGGCTATGAATCCTGCATTCCTATGCCTTAGTATTGCTGCAAACCTGCGCATAACACCTATACTCTCATAGTACTTTGCTCTAGCAAGATACTCCTCAACACTTACCCCAAGCCTCTTCGCAGGTTCATCGAACGGTTCACTAACCACCTCTATATCCTTCTGCAACTCCCTTATGAACCTCTTATCGGTCTCATCTGGCTCAAAGTTGGTATATGTAACAGGCCTTGTATTGGCTTCTGTTGGCTTGATATCTATCGAGTCATCATCGCCACTCATATCTAGTCTAACGCCTATCTTATACAACTTTACTGTAGGTAGTATCATGTACCTCTTAACCCCCTCTAAGCTGGCGAACCTCTCAACCTCATGCTTGACATTACCGTATGGGGGCACTGCTATAGTGAACCATAGATTATAGTTTGCATCATCCCTCTCGTAGTTATGGCTAACGCCAGGATGCTTATTTACTGCCTCTGCCACATCTTCTATCCTATCTTCTTCTACACTCATTGCAACTAGAGCACTCTTGTACTTTAACCTCCTGGTATCGAATATCGCATCTATCTCCCTTATTATCTGCCCATCCTTGAGCCTCCTTATTCTTGATATAACCTCCTCTTCGCCTATACCTAACCTCTCCCCTATAGCAAGGAACGGCCTTCTAACTAGAGGGAACTCCCACTGTATTATGTTGAGTATCTCTCTATCAATCGCATCGAGTTGTTGTAACATATATCTTCTATACCATTCTTAGCAGTGTTTAATATTGGTAACTGTATATGATCTACCGTTACCATCTAACTATACAGTTAGCCAGTTAGTACTATGGCTCAATCTATAAATAAGATGCTAGCATATGCTAGATGAGTCATCTTGATAGTTGACCTCAACATCCAGGGCAAGGATATTCTGGTCATAGGTGCTGGCGTTGAGGGTACTAGGAAGGTTAGAGCATTACTTGGTCAGGGTTGTAAGAGTATAATTGTTATGAGCAGTAGGTTCAACAGATCTCTGCTAGATCTTGCAAGGGAAGGCAAGATAACCCTGATTAGGAAGAGCGTAAAGGATGCATCTATACTCGATGAGTTCGGAGGGGAGAGACCATTCATAGTCATGGCAGCAACCAATGATAGATCATTGAATAGAGGTATAGTTGAGAAGGCTAAGGCTATGGGCATACTTGCATATGCTGCAGATGACCCAGCGATAAGCGACTTTATACACCCTGCTGTTATAAATATCCATGACACACTATTCATCGCTATATCAACTAGAGGGAGTAGCCCTGCTATGGCAAGAGTTCTAAGGATAAAGGCTGAGAGGGTGCTCAAGAGGCTTATAAGGGAAGAGGATATAGAGATGATAAGGCTAGCAGATTATGCTAGGAGCATGGCCATGAAGCATATAAACGATATCCATGCTAGAAAGGATTACATATACTCAGTTATAAAGGATAGGGAGATAGTAGAGATGCTCAAGGTTAAGAGGTTTGAAGAGGCTAAAGCAAGGGCTCTAAGCCTATTGAGTAGTTATAGTTATGGGGGTAATGTTGAATGACGAAGAAGCATATCCTTAATGCTAGGGTAACTTACAAGAGCATACCTATACATATGCTTGAGCGCTTCACATTCAAGGATACAGCAACTGTGTACAAGATGAAGGATAGGTACAAGTTGGATGAGCTCATCATAGTCCAGACATGCAATAGGGTAGAACTCTATGCAGTAAGCAGTGATGTTGATGATCCCTCATCCTTACTAGATATATGGTTAGAGCACCTCAACCTCGATAGATCTATGCTTGAGAAGAGTGTAGAGTTGGGCAAGGAGAAGGATGCAATACACCATCTATTCAGGCTTGCATCTGGGCTTGACTCACTCGTAGTAGGGGAGGATCAGATACTTGGGCAAGTGAAGCGTGCATTAGATAATGCAAGGAGGAGTAATGCAGTTGGAATGTACTTAGGCATGCTATTCGAGAAGGCTGTGAGGGTTGGGAGCAAGGTTAGGGCAAACACAAACATAAACAAGGGGAGCATCTCATATGGCTCTATAGCGATTAGACTCGCAGAGGAGTACCTCCATGGGCTTGATGGGAGTAAGAGGATAATGTTGATAGGCTCAGGAGAGGCAGCTGCCATGGTAGCAAAGCCCCTCCTCAACAAGGGTATAGAGTTCCTGGTGACGAGTAGAACCACGGCTAGGGCAAGGGCATTCTCTGAGAGCATTGGTGGTAAACCAATAGAGTTTGAATATGCTATGCAGGAGGAGTTGAGTAATATCGATGTGCTGTTCATAGCTACTACAGCACCATACTGGCTCATAACATATGAGAGGATGGTAGAGGTTATGGAGAAGAAGGGTCGTATCAGTAAAGAGAGAGGGATGGGGAGGAGAGGCTATATCTATGAGAATGATGGGAGAGGGTATAGGGATGAGCAAGCACGACTACTCATAGTGGACCTCTCCAATCCAAGCACTGTAGAACCTAGAGTAGATAGCATAGATGGTGTGAAGGTAATAAGGTTCGATGAGATATCAAGTATGGCAGAGAGGAACATCACTACAAGGATGCAGGAGGTTAGTGAGGCTGAGCGTATAGTTAGAGAGGAGGTAGAGGCTATGGAGTCTAGGTTGAGGAGGTTCGAGGTCGAACCTATAATAGACTCGCTCTTTAGGAGTGTAGATAGGGTAAGAAAGAGGGAGTTGGATAAGGCGCTGAGTATGCTCAAGATAGATGAGAGTAGCAGACAAGTCGTTGAGCAGATGAGTTATGCCATAGTTGAGAGCATACTATCCATACCTATGGATGAGTTGAGGAAGGCATCAGAGCGTGGAGATGTGGAGTTGATAAAGGCTGCTAGTAGGCTATTCAAGTATGATCTAGAGGTGGAAGAGCAGGAGGGAAGGAAGAGCATGGAGATGAGTGCAGAAGAGAGATAGAATAAAGTAAGGTATGATAGAATGAGGGGATGTATATGCACGATCCACAACCTCAACCCCAAAGATCATCCTCATCGCCTCAACCACTAGATCTCTCTATGAAGGTTATGGATGTAGATGGCTCAGTATCACTATTCCCATCCCCAAGGCTTAGGAGGCTTAGGAGGAGTAATGCAATAAGGCATATGCTTAAAGAGAGTAGGATAGATCTAGAGAGTCTTGTATACCCTGTATTCGTGCAGGATGGTATAAGAGGTAAGGAACCCATCCAGTCGATGCCAGGGTTGAGTAGGCTTCCCCTCTCAATGCTAGTAGATGAGGTTAGAGATCTGATCGATCTAGGCATAAGGGCAATCCTACTATTCGGTATACCAAGCAGGAAGGATGAGTATGCATCATCAGCATATGATGACTCTGGTATAGTGCAGAGGGCAGTATCAGCACTAAGGAAGGAGTTCAATAGCGATGACCTTACGATAGTAACTGATGTATGTACATGCCAGTACACAAGCCATGGCCACTGTGGGATGCTCAAAGGTAACAGGATAGATAATGATAGTACTCTTGATATCTTGGCAAAGATAGCGGTTAGCCATGCCAATGCTGGTGCAGATATAGTTGCCCCCTCAGCAATGATGGATGGTCAGGTGAAGGCAATAAGAGATGCGCTGGATGATCACGGATTCAAGGATACCCTTATAATGTCATACTCTGCAAAGTACTCTTCATCCCTCTACACCCCGTTTAGAAGTGCAGCAGATTCAGCACCAAGGTTCGGGGATCGTATGAGTTACCAACTATACTATGCGAATGCTAGAGAGGCAATGAGAGAGATAGAGCAGGATATACTTGAGGGTGCTGATATAGTTATGGTGAAGCCAGCTATAGCATATCTGGATATCATAAGGCTTGCAAGGGATAGGTTCAAGCATCCGTTGGCAGCGTACAGTGTCTCTGGAGAATATGCACTGGTAAAGGCAGCCTCATTGCAAGGCCTAATAGATGAGGATGCTGTGATCATGGAGTTGTTAACGTGTATAAGGCGTGCTGGTGCAGATATAATAATAACGTACTTTGCAAAACAGGTAGCAGAGATAACAAACAAGTGATGTGCTTGTTAAGCACTATAAGATAAATAAAATTATAGAGCATTATAGCATATGATTGTGATATGCGAAGATCCTCTAGGATTGGAGAGATCGGTAGCGAGAGTATTGGTGATGCTAGCGTCAGACTCTTTGATAAGGCTTCAAGGCTAATGGTTAAAGGTGTAAATAGCCCTATAAGGTACTTTGAGCCATACCCATTCTTCGTTAAGCATGCTAGAGGATGCAAGGTCTACGATGTTGATGGGAGTCCATACATAGACTACTGTATGGGCTATGGGGCACTACTCCTTGGGCATGCATTCAAAGGCGTTATAGATGCTGTTAGGGCACAGTTAGCAAGAGGTTCTCTATACTGTATACCAAGTGAGCATGAGGTTGAACTTGCAGAACTACTCAATACCTGCATACCATGTGCAGAGGCTGTGAGGCTTGTTAACACTGGTATGGAGGCTACCTATCATGCGATAAGGATAGCAAGGGCATACACGAGGAGGAGGAAGATCGTCAGGTTTGATGGCTGTTACCATGGCTCCCATGATTACACTCTAGCAAGGAATAACATGGATAGAGACGCTAGAGTAGATAATGCTATACTCGATTGCGTTGCAGATAACACCTTGGTTCTTCCATATAATGATCCAGATGCCTTGAAGGATCTGATGCAGAGGGAGGGTAACGATGTTGCCGCAGTTATAGTAGAACCTGTGATGGCAAATGCTGGACTGATACCTCCAGATCCTGGATACCTTGCTACATTGAGCAGTATATGCAGAGAGTATGGCTCATTGCTCATATTCGATGAGGTCGTTACAGGGTTCAGACTTGCATTGGGGGGTGCACAGGAGTACTATGGTATCAAACCGGATCTGGCAACATTTGCAAAGGCTATGGCTAATGGTTTTGTGATAGCATGTATTGCAGGTAGAAGGGATGTCATGAGCGTACTTGCACCAGAGGGTAGATTGTATCAAGGTAGTACCTTTGCTGGCAACCCTGTCTCTGTCACTGCATCAATAGCAACCATAAGGTATCTAATCAGGCATAGATCACTCTACAAGATTATAGCAGAGAGGTGCAGTAGATTGGCAGATGCGGTGAAGGACATCTTACATGATAGAGGTCTTGAGGCTATAGTCCATAATATTGCATCGATGCTACAGGTATTCTTCACTGATAAGGATGTTAGAGACTACGCTACAGCAAAGAGATCAGATACAGGACTCTTCAAGTTGTACTTTAAAGCACTGCTCAAGCAGGGCGTATTCATACCACCATCGCAGTTCGAGGTCTGCTTCCTATCACTTGCGCATAGCGATGCAGTAATAAGGGATACTGTGGAGAGGATGGATAGAGCGATAAGAGAGTTGGGAGAGTTGAGCAAGGGTTGAGGCTACTGGTAGGGAGTAGAGGCAGCAGACTCTCATTGGTGCAGACTGATCACGTACTATCACTCCTTAAGGGCATCGATGATAGCCTAGAGTTTGAGGTGGTTGCGATAAGAACGAAGGGGGATATCGATGCTAGACCGCTCTACAAGATAGATGGCAAGGGTGTATTTGAGAAGGAGGTTGACCAAGCAGTGCTCTCTGGCAATGTGCACTTTGCTGTGCATAGCATGAAGGATGTGCCATCGGATCTCCATGATGATCTCATCATAGCATCGGTACCTAAAAGGGATAGCCCTTATGATATGTTGATATGCAAGGGCAATGGTAGCCTCATGAGCCTCCCAAGCAACAGTATAGTAGGCACTAGTAGCCTTAGGAGGTTAGTACAACTCAAGAGGGTTAGAAGCGATATAACTGTCAAGCCGATAAGGGGCAATATAGATACAAGGCTAGCAAAGATGCTAAATGGTGAATATGATGCAGTAGTGTTAGCTGAGGCTGGGCTCTCTAGGCTAGGGTTATCAGGACTCTATATGGGTGAGAGGCTAAGCAAGGATATCATGATGCCAGCTCCTGGACAGGGTGCGCTGGCAGTGGTAACAAGGAAGGATAGCACTGAACTTATAAGGCTCTTGAAGAGGATAGAGGATAGAGCATCAAGGGCAGAGATCGATGCTGAGAGGATGTTGTTGAGGATGATGGATGCTGGATGCAGGATGCCTCTAGGCGCACTCGCTAGAGCCCATCCCTCAAATCTGCTCACTCTAGAGGCATGTATACTATCTATAGATGGTAAGCATGTTATAAGAGCAGGGTTATCATCAAGCATGGATGATGCTGAAGGATTGGGAGCAAGAGTTGCCAGATCCCTAATGGAGCAAGGGGCATCAAGCATATCTGAGGAATGGAGATCGATCCCACTAGAATAAATTGATGAATTATATGTTTGCTCTGCCATCGCTATATACCATCTAGCAGGTGAGTTGGTTATGAGTAGTACAGGTGATGAGGAGTTGGGTAGTACAAGTGGTAAGAAGGGCAAGGTATACATAGTAGGCTCTGGTCCAGGGGATCCAGGGCTACTAACTCTCAAGGCACTAAAGGTTATAGAGCAAGCAGATGTCGTACTCTACGATAGACTTGTAAGCGATGATATACTTGCACTTATACCTGAGCATGTAGAGAGGATTTATGTTGGTAGAGATGTTGGAGATGACTATGCACATCAGGATACAACCAATACGCTGATGCTCAAGTATGCCAAAGAGGGTAAGATGGTTGTAAGGCTGAAGGGTGGGGACCCATTCATATTTGGGAGAGGGGGTGAGGAGGCCGAGTTCTTGAGAGAGCATGGCGTAGAGTTTGAGATAGTGCCTGGGATAACATCTGCGATAGGTGCACCAGCATACGCTGGTATACCCCTAACCCATAGATCCTACTCATCCTCTCTAGCAATAGTGACTGGGCATGAGGATGCTATGAAGGATAGGCAGAGGGTAGATATAGTAGGTATAGCAAGGGCTGTAGATACAATTGTGGTACTGATGGGGGTATCAAACCTCAAGAGTATAGTAGATACGCTCTTGAGCAATGGTATGCAAGAGGATACAGGCATTGCTATAATAGAGTATGGAACGATAAGAGGCAAGCAGAGGGTTACAATATCAGACCTTAAGCATGTACTGGATGATGCAGGTGATGTTAAACCTCCTGCTGTGATAGTGATAGGGGGGACTGTCAAGTTGGCAGAGAAGTTGAGATGGTATAAAGAGGGTGTGTATAGGTTATTCAGGTAGATACTATATGGGAATAGCAAGCAAGAAGGGGAAGGATAGGAAGGGGGAGAATAAGAAGGAGAATAAGAAGGAGAAGGAGAAGGAGAAGAATATATTAGTAACGAGGAGTAGCAGATGGGAAGATACTGCTAGCATAGATAGCGATAGCGGTAGCGAGATATACACTCTAATTACAGCCTTGAAGGGTAAGGGGTACAATCTGATACTCCATAAGACTATAGATGTTGTAAGGGATGATGAGAAGGTAGCTAAGGCATTAACAAGGCTGCTATCATCAGACTACAACTTTATAGTATTCATGAGTGTTAGTGCTGTAAGGTTCATGCTCGATGCTATGAGCAGTAACAGCCTTGATCCTAGCATCTTGAATAGGTACAATGTCGTTGCTGTAGGCCCAAGCACTAGGGACGAATTGATTAGTAATGGGGTAGATGTAAGGTTCATCCCTCCAAGGTACTCCTCATATGGGCTCATAGAACTCTTCAGTTCCCTCAAGCATGATGAGAGGTATAGAGGGGCAAGGATATTCATACCTAGAAGTGGTGAGGCTACTAGCCTACTTGCTGATGCCCTAACATCTCTAGGCTTTAAGGTCGATGAGGAGTATATATACAGGATAGTGCCTAGCAGACATGAGGGATGGAAGGATGTTGTAGAACATCTTGTAAAAGGCAGTTTACACTACATCATCTTCACGAGTTCATCATCTGTAAATGCCTTCTTCACTATACTGGATGAGTACTTGGGTAGGGATAAGGCTATAGATACTATTATGAGCAATGATATTGTTACAATAGCGATAGGACCACTCACCTCCGATACACTGAAGGCCTATGGCCTTAGTTCTTATGTTGCCGATGAGCATACACTGCAAGGCACGTTTAAATTATTGCTAAAGATGATCGAGGATGCAGAAGATAATCTATGATTCATGTACGTATTAAGCAATATAAGGGGATAGAATGTTTAAATATGTATAACAGGGTTATAATGCTATGACTAGTCAAGATGTGATCAGGGATTACAGCAAGTACGACTTTAAGGACCCAGTAGATATGTATGTTTACATAAGCAGGAAAGGCTTATCGAGGGAGACTATAGAGGAGATAAGCAGGATAAAGAATGAGCCTGAGTGGATGCTGAAGTTTAGGCTCAATGCTTATGAGACGTTCTTGAAGATGCCAATGCCAAAGTGGGGAGGTGATCTCAGCAAGGTTGACTTTGATAACATCTACTACTATGCAAAACCAACGGATAAGAAGGGTAGGAGTTGGGATGAGGTACCAGAGAAGATAAGGAACACATTTGAGCGTTTAGGCATACCAGAGGCTGAGCGAAAGTTCCTTGCTGGTGTTGGTGCACAGTATGAGTCTGAGACCGTATACCATAAGTTGAGAGAAGATTTAGAGAAGAAGGGCGTGATCTTCTGCGATACAGATACAGCATTGAAGGAGCATGAGGATATATTCAGGAAGCACTTCGCAAAGGTTGTACCCCCAAACGATAACAAGTTTGCAGCATTGAATAGTGCTGTGTGGAGTGGAGGCTCGTTCGTGTACATACCTGAGGGGGTTGAGGTGGATATGCCCCTTAATGCATACTTTAGGATAAATGCACAGAATATGGGTCAGTTCGAGCGCACACTGATAATAGCGGAGCCATACAGTAAGGTACACTATATAGAGGGATGCACCGCACCAATATACTCAACGGAGTCACTGCACTGTGCAGTTGTAGAGGTTATAGCAAAGAAGGGTGCAACTGTACGATACACAACGCTCCAGAATTGGAGTAACGATGTCTACAATCTAGTTACCAAAAGGGCATACGCTTACGAGGATGCTGTAGTTGAATGGGTCGATGCAAACATAGGTAGCAGGTTGACCATGAAGTACCCCTCAGTATACCTTCTTGGCAAGAACGCAAGGGCAGATCTTCTAAGTGTTGCCTTCGCTGGTAAAGGGCAGCATCAGGATACTGGGGCGAAGGCTGTGCATCTTGCACCCAACACAACCTCAAAGATAATCTCAAAGTCAGTAAGCAAGGATGGGGGTAGAACATCCTATAGAGGTTTACTGCATGTTGCAAAAGGGGCAACCAATGTAAAGTCGACTGTAAGGTGTGATGCCCTCCTCGTTGATGAGATCTCTAGGACAGATACCTACCCATACATAGAGGTCAATGAGGATGATGCTACGATTACCCATGAGGCAAGCGTAGGTAAGATAGGAGAGGATCAGATCTTCTACATAATGAGTAGAGGCTACACTGAGCAAGAGGCGTTGAGCCTCATAGTCTCAGGCTTCTTAGAGGTATTCACTAAGGAACTACCCATGGAGTATGCAGTAGAGTTCAACAGGTTGATAAAGATGGAGATGGAAGGGGCAGTAGGTTAGGCAAGTAGTGATAGGAGGAAGAGAGTAAGAAGAAGAGTAAGAAGAAGAGTAAGAAGAAAGGGAAGATGAATATGAGCGATACATTACCCATCTCATCTTTTGATGATCAGATCATAAAGAAGATCGGCTCAAGGTATAATGAGCCAGAATGGTTGATAGAGTCTAGGGTAAGATCACTCTATAACTACAAAACACTTCCAGATGAGACATCTCCTCTCTTCAACAAGTATACTATAGCAAATATTCTAGATTCTAGCAGGTTTACAGTAGCACTCGATCTTACTACTCATGAGTTGGATGATGAGTTGAGAAGGAGGAGGGATGAGATAAGGCATGGCATAGTTATTACACAGATAGGTAAGAGCATAGAGGTTAAGGGTCTGAGTAAGAGCCTAGAGAGGGAGGGATTGGTTATAAGGGATGTTATGAGTGCACTTGCAGATAAGGAGTATGGAGAGATCATAAGGATAGCATCGAGCAGGATGGATACCTCTGAGGATAGGTTCCTTGCATTAGAGCATGCGTTATTCAACTCTGGCCTCTTCATATACATACCAAGGGATATGGTACTCGATGAGCCTATAACCATAATACGCTCATTACCATATGACTGCTCTATAGTTGAGAGGAATATAATATACGCTGGAGGGTCTAGTAGGGTAAGGATAGTACAGGAGCTTTATGCAAGGGATATCAATGATAGTGATGAGAGTAGGGATGCCATAAAAGAGGCATACTTTGAGTCTAATGAGTGCTATATAGCAGAGAATGCAGATGTAGAGGTTATAACTACACAGGGGATGAGCGATGGTATAGCATACTTTACAAACAGGAAGGCATTCATAGCAAGGGATGCAAGGTTCAAGTCTTACCTAGGATTGTTTGGAGGCTCATTGAGTAGATGTAAGGTAGATAACATGCTGGATGGCTTTGGTGCAAACGCTGAACACTTTAATGTGCTCTTTGGTAGCAATGCTCAAGCATTCGATGTTACAGCAAACATGATCCATCTGAAGGCAAACACCAGAGGCAGGGTTCTATCAAAGGCTATAGTTAGGGATACAGCAAGATCACTATTCAAGGGCATGATAAATATAAAGAAGGATGGGAAGGGCTCAGAGTCCTATCTTGCTGGTCATGCTATACTACTCAACAAGGGTGCAAGGGCAGATTCGATACCAGCATTAGAGATAGAGACCAATGAGGTGAAGGCTACACATTCTGCATCAGTTGCACAGATGGATGAGGAGCAGATATTCTACATGATGAGTAGAGGTATGAGTAGGGAAGAGGCTAAGAGGGCAATAGTGTTTGGGTTCATAGAGCCATTACTCAAGAGGTTGAGTATCGATGCAAGGATATACACTATATACCTCGTAGACTGCAAGTGGAGAGGCAGACCATTGCTGCTTAGATCTGACGATGTGATGAGAGAGATATGGGAGGTTGAGGAGGAGTCTAGGAGGATAGAGAGCGATATATTCGAGAAGCACTACAAGTACAGATGATAGGGATAGATAATGATAAAGATAGGGATAGCAGTATAGATCGATTGGGTATGAACTGGATCAAGGTATGCAGTAGGCATGATCTTAAGGAGAATGAGATACTTGGCATAGATTTTGATGGTATAAAGTTGATGCTAATCCTCCAGAATGATACCATATATGCCCTTGATAGGATATGCACACATATGGATGCCGATCTTAGTATGGGCTTCCTTGCAGAAGGTGAGGTAACATGCCCACTACATCTATCAAGGTTTAGGCTTGAGGATGGTGTAGCATTAAACCCTCCGGCAGATAAGCCATTGAGGAGATACAATGTTAAAATAGATGGCGATGATATATATGTGCAGGTGGGCTAGTAGATGCTAAGCATGTTAGATATTGAGAGGATAAGGGCCGATTTCCCGATACTGGGTAGAAAGGTTAGGAATGGTAAGAGGTTGATCTACTTCGATAACGCTGCTACAACACAGAAGCCCAAGCAGGTTATAGACGCGATATATAACTACTATATGAACTACAATGCAAATATACATAGAGCAGTACACCAGCTCTCTGAGGAGGCCACTGAAGCATACGAGGGCTCGAGGGCAAAGGTTGCTAGGTTCATAAATGCAAAGAGTGATGAGATCATCTTTGTGAGGAATGCTACGGAAGCAATAAACCTTGTAGCATATGCGTGGGGAAGGGCAAACATAAGGGCTGGGGATACTATAGTGGTTAGCGAGATGGAGCACCACAGCAACATAGTGCCGTGGCAGATACTTGCTAGGGAGAAGGGAGCCAGATTACACTATATAAGGATAGATCATGATACCAACACGAGTAGAGATGATCATGAGAAGGGAGAAGGAGGAGATAGTGGTGGTGATGGCTCACTCATACTAGATGATCTATATCATGCTATATCCCATGGTAATGTTAAACTACTCGCTATAAGCCATATGTCCAATGTCCTAGGCAATATAAACCCTGTCAAGGAGATGGTTGAGATATGTAGGGATAAGGGTATAAGGGTTCTAGTCGATGGTGCCCAATCCGCACCCCATATGCCAGTAGATGTTAAGGATATCGATTGTGATTTCTTTGCATTCTCTGCACACAAGATGCTTGGTCCAACCGGTGTTGGCATACTCTATACCAAAAGGGAGATACTTGATGCTATGGACCCATTCCTAGGAGGAGGGGATATGATAAGGGAGGTACACAAGTACGATGCGGTATGGAACGATCTCCCATGGAAGTTTGAGGCTGGTACACCAAACATAGCAGATGTTATAGGTTTTGGGGCAGCAGTAGATTACCTTAATACAATAGGGATGGAGAATGTTAGGCTCTATGAAGATGAACTCACAAGGTATATGCTATCAAGGTTAACGGAGGTTAAGGGTCTGAGGCTCTATGGGAGCATGGATGCAGATAGACGTGGAGCGGTATTCTCATTCAACCTAGCAGATATACACCCTCACGATCTAGCAACTATACTGGATGAGGATGGCATAGCGATAAGATCTGGGCATCACTGTGCCCAACCATTGATGGAGAGGTTAGGGGTTGCAGCAACATCTAGAGCAAGTTTATACATATATAATACAAAGGAGGAGATAGACAGGTTCATAGACTCGCTAGAGAGGGCAAGGTTGATATTCAAGGTAGGAGGATGATTGATGGATATGAGTAGTGCAGATATCTATAGGGAGATAATACTTGACTACTACAGGAACCCAAGGAACTATGGAAGGCTTGAGGCGCCAGATGTGGTAGTTAGGGATACAAATCCCCTCTGTGGAGATGAGGTTGAGATGCATATAAAGTTCGAGGATGGGAGGATAAAGGATATAAGGTTCAATGGCAAGGGCTGTGCTATAAGCCAAGCAAGTGCATCCATGCTCACAGAGATGGTTATGGGCAAGAGTCTGGAAGAGGTTAAAGGTTTAGGGAGACAGGATATATTGGAGGCTCTTGGCTTACCTAACCTTGGACCGGCAAGGATAAAGTGTGCTCTACTCTCTCTGAAGGTATTCAAACTTGGTATATACTCATACCTTGCAGAGAAGATTGGCGAGGATGAAGCCTCAAGCATAAAAGATGAGGCAACAAAGCTCTTTTAAAGCTCTTTTGAGTTTAGCATCATCTACCATCATTTAGTATTTACCATTTAGTATCTATTCACGTAATCTATTCACGTAATCTATTTACGCATAGAGGATATAGTTACAACTGTTTCATGCCTTCGCTGCTACCTTCTCATATGCCATCTCTAGTACCTCCATCATAGGCAGCTTCTTCCCTGCAAGGTATAGCACCAATGCACCGCCAGCAGTGCTTATATGGTCAACCTTATCACTCAACCCAAACCTCTGGAGTGCTGCAGTCATATGCCCTCCACTAACTATTGTAGTACTCAACGATCTTGCAACTATCTCTAGCAATGTTCTTGTACCGTATGCGAACTGCTCCCTCTCAAATGCACCAGCAGGCCCGCTCATGAATACAGTTCCAGCACCGCTTATAATCCTCTCATAACTCTCTATGGTCTTGCTACCTATGTCTAGGATGATATCATCATCCTTGAACTCATCCAGATCCTTCTCAACCCTCTTACCATTCTTCTCTGTAGCGTAATCTACAGGGAGCATGAATACATTTGGGTACTTCTGCATAAGCCTCCTAGCCTTCTCCACCAATGCCTCTTCCTTTATACCTAGTTTGTTTGCCTTGAACCTTCCTTGGGCCATAAGGAATATTATTGAGATTAGTCCAGTGAGGAGCACCTTATCGGCCCTTCCGCCCTGTATGAGCGTCTCTATAGCCTCTAACCTATCAGAGATCTTTGAACCCCCAAGTATGACTATGTAAGGTCCCTTTGCAACAGTGAGCACCCTATCTAGAGATTGTACCTCTTTAGCAACTAGCCTCCCAGCAGATGCTGGAAGCAGATAGGGGAAGCCTACTATCGATGGATGTGCTCTATGGGCAGATGGGAAGCAGTCTAGTATACATGCATCCATGAGTTTAGCAAGCCTCCTAACCATGACTGTGTTTGCTGCATCCTTTGGAGCAAACTCATAATTCTCCTCTGCGCAGAACCTAAGGTTATCAAGGAGTAGTACATCTCCATCCTTCATCCTCTCTATACTCCTCCTAGCCTCTGGACCTATAACATCATCAACAAACATAACCCTTCTGCCTATCCTCTCTTCAAGTATCTCAGCATGCTGACTTAGATCTATGTAGTCGTAGCGCCCAACCCTCCCTTGATGGGAACCAACCACAACCTTCGAGTGCTCCAACTCCTTTATCGTAGTGCTTGCCTCGTCGATCCTTATACTCTCTATTATCTTCAGAGTATCTGGATGGATTGGAACGTTCATATCGACCCTGATGAATACTGTTCTGCCCTTCAGATCTATATCATCTACTGTTAACATATTCATATGCTTCTCCCTCTCCTACCCTCCTCCCTCTACACTGTTAGACCTTCTAGTGATAGTGATAAAAACTTTATTTTGTACTACTCTTATCATCCATAATTACTCATCCCTACAGTAATGATAATATTGTTTCTACTCTGATCTGTTATACGTGCTTGGTAGAACGGCATTGGTGCCTCTACGCTCTACAAGATTCTTATCACTGCTCATAACCTTTGTTATAGTGAGCGTATTGGTAGCCTCTGGCATAACCGATGATCTTGATACTAGCATATTCGATGCAGTAACTGGTTCTAGATCACATACGATGGATCTTATAATGGTTGGGATAACCACTACAGCAGATATATTCCCTGTCTACTTCTCTCCATTACTCATCATAGCATTTATACTCTTAGTTAGGAGGAGGAGTAGAAGGGTAGGGGCAATACTCATCCTTATTATACTCGTTACCACACTGGCATCTCTGCAGGTGAAGAGCATAGTATATAGAGATAGGCCAAGCTATGAGTTCAATGTAGAGGGTTTAGAGTACAATGTTGAGTTGGATGCTATAACACCCAAGTCAAGTTCTTACCCATCTGGTCATGCTGCTAGGAGTGCTGCATTTGCACTCGTGATGAGTTATATACTTAGGGATAGGCGTATAAGCGGGGTAAACATAGGGATGCTCCTCTGGCTCTACCCCTTGCTCATCTCATTCAGTAGGGTGTATATAGGAGAGCATTATCCTATAGATGTGCTTGGGGGTACACTGTTGGGACTCATAGTTAGTAACTTTATGGCCAGAATATTTAGGTTGCATGAGTTATGATAAGCTCAATAACACCCAAATAGAGATAAACAGGCAAGTAAAGAAATTAGGTGAAGCAAGAAGATCTAGCCTATTAAGGTATTGGCGGATTCATCATCTAAGAGGAGCAATGCATAATGGTTACTATCATGATGGTATACGATGTATCTTATATTACCCTTGAATGTATACCTTATCCTTAGATTAAGTTCATTCAGTAGAATGTAACCTATACTCCTTGCAGTATTAGCCTTTGGTAGTAGTATCCTGAACCTTACTGTGTTATGCTGCTCATAGAGTTGGAGCATGATATCTACAGCATCAATAGCATCCCTTACATCGTTAACAATGAATGAGTGTATTACTGGTACCTGTGATGGATGCATTACTAGTCTACTGTATCTAGACGTAAATAAAGTAATCTAATTGGGTTGTAGATGTTTATTCTATTGGATTCAAATATTTATAAGCATATTACTTCTAGCACATCTATGAAGGCATTCGTGGAGATAAAGATAGAGGCTGGTACAAACGTGGAGAGGATAATACGGTCGTTGAGGAGTATTGAGGGGGTTAAGGAGGCGTTCGCTGTTACTGGGCATACAGATATAATAGCTAGTATAGAGGCTAGCGATCTCAAGGGTATAGCAGATATAGTTACGCAGAAGATACACGCAATAAAGGGGATAGAGAATACAGAGACCATGCTATGCGTTGAGGACTAATTAAAAATATGTTGATCTATAACAAGCACTCATCTAGAGGAGAGAATAATCTATCTATATCTATATCTATATAGAGCTATATAGAGCTATATAGAGTAGAGATAGGGTATCAGTATTATATGTAAAATTAAGGGAATGATGATAACCTAGGGTATAGATGTAAGTGAGTTAATACAAGCATCTAACAGCAGTTAATACCTATAGATCTGGAGAGGGTTAAGGCTTATCTGATCCAGATAGGTTGCAAGTCTTTACCTTACTGTAAGTTACTGCTCAACCACAATCTCGAGAAGATCTCAACCTATCCTAAATCATCTCTTAGCCTATCCTAGATCAAGCCATCAATAATGTAGGCAATCTATCATATTATCACATGAACAT
Organism: uncultured Nitrososphaerales archaeon; assembly: GCA_938030895.1. GTDB lineage: Archaea > Thermoproteota > Nitrososphaeria > Nitrososphaerales > Nitrosocaldaceae > Nitrosocaldus. The sequence continues at coordinate 42,455 of CALHIV010000001.1, forward strand.
AAAGCATGTACTCAATCGAACATTCTTATGCTCATGCATATATCTCATTTAACACTTAAATTGGTAGTTGTGGTAGAGCAGTTGAGTAGCAAGTATGCATGAGTACATAAAGGTTGTGTATGTTGATGATCTTCCAAGACTCAACGAACCTTACATGATATGCGGGTTTCCAGGGAGTGGGTACGTTGGTAAGCTTGCTGTAGAGCATCTAGTACAGGAACTTAGAGCAAAACCCCTTATCGATATATACTCCTACTCATTCCCTCCACAGGTTGTGATAAGGCAGAATGGTACAGTTGAACTCATGAGGAACACTATATACTATTGGCAGAGTAGTGGTAAGGGGAATGATGGTAATAGCAATGGTACAAACGATCTACTACTGCTTACTGCAGATGCACAACCTCTAACCCCAGAGGGAGGGCATCTCCTTGCTGAGGCTATAATAGATATAGTCGGTAGGTTAAACGCAAAGATGGTATTCACGTTAGCAGCGTACATAACAGGTGTATTCATGGATAAACCAAGGGTATATGCTACAGCAACTACCACCGATGTAATTGAGTGGTTCAAGAGTAGAGGGATAGCAACTATGGATGGTGGTAGCATAACAGGCATGAATGGTCTACTGCTTGGCATGGCTAGACTAAAGGGGATCAAAGGTGTATGTCTCCTTGCTGAGACATCTGGCTATGTTGTAGATGCAAAGGCATCGCAAGCAGTATTAAAGTCACTTTTGGAGTTGGTCAACATAAGCATAGATATGAGTAGTTTAGAAAAGAGGGCGAAGGATACAGAGATGATAATAAAGGCTCTCGAGCAGCAGGTAAGGAGAGGTGGTATGGGAGGTATCATGCAGGAGCAGGTTAGAGAGGAACAGGATAAGGATAGGGAGCTGGGCTACATAAGTTAGAATCTAAATTAAATGAGGACCCCTTCTAGCAAGAGTGATCTGTATTATTTAGTATTCTAAAACATCCAACCTACCATATCTGCCTATATTAAGCGTATTCTCTCCCTTGAACTCTTTAGTATATCCATTTGTTATAGAGATCTTTGAACCCTTTCTAACCATATCTATCTGCTCATTCCATAGCGTTAACTTTATACTGCCTGAATCATCCTGGATTATACAATCTGCAACCCTTGCCTTACTACCATCCTTCAGCCTAACCTCCCTAGCCTCTGATACACTAACGACCTCTACATCATCTATAGATACTCTGCTCATCCCACCCTTTATATCTGATATTCGCATAAAGGGGGAGAGTAACACATTATAATAAAGGTTACCTTACATATGGTAGCAGGCGGGGGTAGCAGAGCCTGGTCAAATGCGCGGGACTCAAGATCATTCTCTGCAGAGGTAGAATTCGTCATGGGTGATCCCGTCCCTTAGGGGTTCGTGGGTTCAAATCCCACCCCCCGCACCTTGCATGCTAGTATATAGTGTGCTAAATCGTACATTAAACCTCCCTTAACGCATTGTACATCAACTCTACACCCTCATGAACCTCCTCTTCTCTTATTATAAGAGGAGGTATGACCCTTATAACCTTGAGACCAGCAGGAAGAAGTAATAGCCCCTTTTTGAATGCATGAAGTATGAACCTGTCTCTAACATCTTTGCTAGTGAACTCAACTCCTATCATGAGTCCTATACCCCTAACATCTACTACCTTACCATTGCTATCATCTCTGATATCCTTAAGTGCTTTGAGTAGCATATAGCCCATCCTCTCTGCATTGCTTAGAAGGTTATCCCTCTTTATAACATCTATTATCCTTGAACCTATGGCAAGGTCTATCCTGTTACCACCTCCCCATGTACTTGATAGCACTCCCTGCTTCCCTGGATCTAACTCCCTTCTGTATAGCGTTGCCCCAACATACAGTGCCTTTGCTACAGCCATAATATCTGGCTCTATATCATAGTGTTCGTATGCCCACCATCTACCTGTCCTTCCCATACCAGATTGGACCTCATCTATTATGAGTGGTATACCATATGCATCAGCACATGATCTTAGCGTTTTGATGAACCTCCTACTTGCTATATTGTAACCTCCTTCACCCTGTATAACCTCGGTTATGATGAATGCGACTCTGTTCTCCTTCAGTAGGTTCTCAATAGCATCTATCTCGGGATCATCATCACTAGTGCAGAACTTTATCCTCTTCACAGGGAGTTCGGGGAAGTTGCTCTTCTGCACCGGCTTGCTGAATGTGAATGTTAATGCGCCCAACGTCCTCCCATGGAATGCGTTTATGCATGATACGCCTGGGAGCGCACCCATCTTCCTATATGCAATCTTTATAGCATTCTCTACAGCCTCTGCACCACTGTTTATCAAGAATGCCTTGAATCCCTTTGGTACTATTGAGAGTAGCCCCTCTGCTAGCTCAGCATGTTCTTTACAGTAAAAGTCTTGCCCAGCGATCTTGTGTACTCCCATACTAGAGTACTTATTTAGCACATCGATCACATCTGGATGCTTGTAGCCTAGAGGGGATGAGCCTATATTGGATGTGAAATCAAGGTATATGTTACCGTCAACATCCCTTATGTAGCACCCCTCACCATCATCTATGACCAATGGGTATACAAATGTGGAGTTGTAACAGTTTCTGTTCATCATATCTATTATCATTTGGGCATTCCTTCCTGGTGGTTCAACAACTATCCTATGTCTCACACCTGTCCTATGGCATATATGTAAAATAAGCATATCTTGTATACACATAAGGTAATCGAAGAGTTAGGATCCTTAAGTTTTGTATACTATAATATAGGATCCTAATCGTTATAGTATAATATAAATCGTTATAGTATACCTATTATGAAAGTAACTTCAGGAGGAGTAGAAATAGTATACGATGATTTTGGTAATGGAGAACCTTCATTGCTCTTCATGCCTGGTTGGTGTTGTGATAGAAGAGTCTTTGATGACCTCGTGTTACGTTCTCGTGTACATCATCGCATACTTGCCCTAGACTTGCTGGACATGGAGGGTCAGGATCATCTAATGATGATTTCGGTAATGAGGCTCTTGTATCAGATGCCTTGGCTGTAATAGAGGCTAGCGGGTCGAGACAGGTTATTCCAGTTGCACTCGCACATAGTGGATAGATTGCTATTGAGTTACGTTAGAGATTAGGGATACGGGTTCCAAAACTTGTCTTGATTGATTGGATACTTACTGAACCATCTCAATCATTCCTTGCAGCTCTGAAGGGAATGCAGGATCCATATAGGTGGAGGATTACTGTAGAAGATATATTCTCACTCTGGTTACAGGATGTTGATAATCCTAGGTTGATCAATTTCGTGCACCAAGTAATGGGATCCTATGGTTTTGATATATGGGCTAGAGCAGCACGAGAGATAGGTAGGGCATATGCAGAGTCAGTAAGTCCTCTCTCTGTTCTTTCCTTGTTGAGACCACCTGTACCTGTGTTGCATATTTATGCACAGCCACACGATCCTAATTATCATACCGTTCTACAGGAATTTGCATCTTCACATCCTTGGTTCAGCGTATATAGGTTGGAAGCGCACAGTCACTTCCCAATGTTTGAGGTTCCTGATGAGATGGTGACTGCTATAGAGCAATTTATCAAACAGCGCTGAGATCATTATATTATACTAGCATACAAGTGCGGGGGGTGGGATTTGAACCCACGAACCCCTGAGGGACGGGATGTCCCCCATATGCGTGGCTTAAGTCCCGCGCATCCACTGCCAACATCTAGCATCTTTGGCCAGGCTTGGCTACCCCCGCATACATGTTAGAGTTTACTCCTGGTATCATATTAAACCTTAGGAAGGAAGGAAGGTTAATAAGCGCTCTAGATAGGATAGCATTTATCGAGCGCCTCGGTAGCTCAGCCTGGTCAGAGCGCTTCCTTGGTAAGGAAGAGGTCGCGGGTTCGAATCCCGCCCGAGGCTCTCTATATATTTTATTAGGAAGAGTCAAGTAGCCTTGTAAGCTCATCATACATGTTAAGGAACTCCCTACCCTTTTCAGTTAGCCTTAGCATATATCTACCTTCATCACTTCTATTCTCCTCAACAGCTACAAGGTTCGTTCTCTGGAGCAGATCAACATACTTCTTCATGGTTCTGCTATCTAGTCTTGTCTTATGTGCAAGCGTGGTCTTGTACATACTATTCTCTGCTAATATGGTAAGAATCTCATATACTATATCAAGCCTCTCCCTTCTTCGACCTTTTTTATACACAGAAAGGGTTACTTATGATATAATTTAACCTTAACGTGGTTCAAACATGTAATTTATAGTATATAATAGTGTAAATATATAGTAAATCTACTGTAAGCGATCCCTTATGATCTCTGATAGTACGTAATGTAGTATGCCCCCTACCATGTAGTATCTCAACTCCATCTCAGTATCTATCCTTGCCATGAGCCTTGCTCTTGCTACGCTACCATCCCTTCTATGTATAACAAGTTCCACAACCTTCCTAGGCTTCAGGTCATCCAAGAGTATATCGAACGTCTCATCACCTGTTATGCCAAGGGTATCTGCATTATCATCGATGAACTGGAGAGGTAGTATACCCATCTCTACAAGGTTACTCCTGTGTATCCTCTCGAAACTCTCTGCTATCACTGCTCTAACACCTAGAAGTCGAGGACCCTTTGCTGCCCAGTCTCTAGAACTGCCGGCACCATAGTTCTTACCCGCTATTATCACTAGCGGTACACCCTCGCCCTTGTAACGCATAGCAGCATCATAGACACTCATAACATCACCGCTAGGATGGTGTACTGTATATCCTCCTCTCCTCTCTATACCTTTGTACTTGAGCATCTTATTCTCTAATCTACCTGTGAATGTTCCCCTGACCATAACCTCCCAGTTGCCTCTCCTTGCACCAAAGGTGTTCAATTTAGCCATATTAACTCCAAGCGCAAGAAGGTATCTACCAGCATCAGAGTCTGGTGTTATCGGACCTGCTGGTGATATATGATCTGTAGTAACGTTATCCCCTAGGATCAGTAGCGCTCTAGCATTTGCTATATTATTAATACTCTTGTTAGCTTCTGGAAGGTCATCCAGGAATGGAGGCCTCCTTATGAAGGTATTACCATCATCCCATTCGTATACGTCAGATGCCTTTACATCAATCGTCTTCCACTCAGGCACTAGATCACCAAACATCAAGTATCCTGCAAAATCATCCCTACTTATCTTGCTCAGCACATCATAAACCTCTCTGCTAGATGGCCATACATCCCTAAGGTATACAGCACTACCATTGCTAGAGTAGCCCAATGGTTCCCTGCTTAGATCCTTGATCCTCCCTGCTATAGCATAGGCGACTACCAGTGGAGGGGACATGAGGTAGTTTGCTCTAACATCTGGATGAACTCTACCCTCGAAGTTCCTATTGCCTGAGAGTACAGCAGTTACCACTAGCCCATTCCTCTTTATAGCATCACTTACTGCAGAAGGTAAGGGACCACTATTCCCTATACACGTTGTACAACCATAACCAACTATATTGAAGCCTAACACCTCCAGATAGTTTAGTAGCCCAGTCTTGTTAAGATAAACCTCTACCGCCCTTGAGCCTGGAGCCAGGCTAGTCTTCACATACCTTGGAACTCTAAGCCCAAGTTCGTATGCCTTCTTTGCTAATAGTGCAGAAGCAACCATGAGATAAGGGTTGCTCGTGTTTGTACAACTGGTTATAGATGCTATAACTATACTACCATCTGTAAGGGTATACTCTTCACCATCATCTATCTTTACAACTGCGCTCTTACTCTTACCCTTGGTTAGTTGTACTATACCATCGTATGCGTCCCTGAACGTTCTCCTCTCCCAGGGGAGTGATGGCCCAGCAATACTAGGTTCAACACTGCTAAGATCGAACTCTATCACCTTACTGTAATGGGCGTCATCTTTGCTAGAAGAACCATACATACCCTGTAACTTGTAGTATGCCTTTACCACATCAACATGATGCCCATCCCTTCCTGTTAGCAGTAGATACTTTATAGTCTCATCATCAACAGGGAAGAGTGCTGTAGTAGCACCATACTCTGGGGCCATGTTTGCTATTGTAGCCCTATCTGGTACGGATAGCGAGTCTACACCCTCTCCAAAGAACTCAATGAATCTATCAACCACGTTATGCCTTCTAAGAGTATCAGCCATCGTTAGTACTATATCTGTAGCAGTCACACCCTCTCTTGGCTCATTGTATAATTTAACCCCTACAACCTCTGGCACTATACTAACCGGCTGGCCCAGTATAGCAGCCTCAGCCTCTATGCCCCCAACACCCCACCCCAATACCCCTAAGCCATTGATCATTGTGGTATGAGAGTCCATACCAAGACATGTATCAAAGTATACAGTATCAGAGTCTACTATGGCAACCTTTGCGATATACTCAAGGTTGACCTGATGGATTATCCCAGTGCCTGGAGGGAAGAGTCTAAAGTTCTTGAATGCCTGTTCAGCCCATTTGAGGAACTCATACCTCTCCCTGTTCCTCTCCAACTCTAGCCTCATGTTTAGTTCTAGTGCTTCTCTGCTACCCCAATGATCAACCTGTATGCTATGATCTATGACGAGATCTACAGGTACCAATGGATTAACGAGTCTAGGATCTAAACCATGCCTTGCAACTATCTCCCTCATCAATGCCAGATCAACGAGTGCAGGAACCCCAGTGTAATCTTGCATTATAACCCTTGCAGGCTTGAATGGGACCTCCACTGCTCTGCCTGGCTCCCACTCCTTTATATTGTTCAGATCATCCTCTGTTATGCTCTTACCATCCATGTTTCTGGCTATATTCTCCATCAGTATGCGTATAGTATATGGCATCCAGGAGTACATGCTAACATCGTAGTACCTTAGAGATCTACCATTCAGGTCTACTCTTCCAACTTGCATAATATGCGTAAGATAGTATAGAATTTTAACCTATCTGATCCGATCTATCTGATCCGATCTATCTGATCTAATATAGAGCAGATAGGACACTCGTTATCTGGCGTAGTGTGAAGAGATTGTTATCCTAACCGTTGTCGGATAGTTAACATTTTATAACTATCCGTTCCACCTCAGCCTTGAAGGCATCATTGAGGGCTTTCGCCGCCAACGGTAAAGGACGGCACATCGGGAGTTTTGCTTCTGCTTCTGCTTCTGCTTCTGCTTTTACAGCTATGTTCCAAGCAGCAACTAAATGTCTATCCGCTTGGAAGCTGCATCTACACTTAAAGATATGCCCATTCGGCTTACTCAATTCGCCACATATCGGGCATATCCTGGAAGTATTCTTTGCATCAACAATCTCTGGTTTGAAACCTTTCTCTATTGCTTTATAGAGGATGTAGAATTGGATCTTTCTAAATGGTAGGCTGTGAAGCCTCCTATTCATCTTCTTTCCATAACGGATCCTCTTTCTAATATAGCTTAGATTCTCCATGATAGGTTTAACACTCTCTTCTACTACAATTCTGGCTATAATCTTTGATGCTTTATGAAGCATATTGTTGATTCTCTGTCTCTCT
>CALHIV010000002.1 GCA_938030895.1 uncultured Nitrososphaerales archaeon
AACAGTCAAGGATGGCAAGATCATAGGCCTTGGAGATACAGCAAGGCTTCTAGTATATGCTAGAGGTACAGTAACATACACTGTGTATGATATGCAAGGGAATGTGATAGGAGAAGGAAGATTGTAGATACAACACACTAACTATAAATACAACACACCATATTTTTACTTAACCTATTTAATTTAACCTACTTTTTACCTAACCTACTTTTTTTACTTTTTACCTAACCTACTTAACTTTCTTTACTTAACCTATTAACTTATTTTATTTATTAATTCACTCCTAATATTATAACAGTTGCATGGGTTCCAGCAGCAGCCATGTTATGCACCAACCCTATACTGCAATCTCTTACTTGCCTACTCCCTGCTTTATGCATCAACTGTATAGCAACCTCAGCGATCTGAGCAGTACCAGTCGCACCAGATGAGTGCCCCCTTCCTAATATTCCTCCATCTGTATTCACCGCTGGTATACTTACCTTCCCTTCAGCAGCATACCCTCCCTCTCCCTTACTAACGAAGCCTAGATCCTCATAAGCCATGATCTCAAGTATGGTGAATGAGTCATGCAGTTGGGCAACATCAACCATCTCTGGCCTTATACCACTCATCCCATACGCCTGTCTAGCAGCATCTATAGTAGCATGCATCTCTGTTAGGTTTATACTGTTTATACTTGCCCCAATACTGCTAGAGCCTATACCCTTTATCCATACTGGTTCCTTGCATATGCTCTTTGCAGTATCTGCATCAGCCAAGAGTATGGATGCAGCACCATTGCATGCTATAGAGCAGTCATATAACCTCAACGGTTCAACCACTGGCTTTGAATTCAGAACATCATCTACCGTTATAGCATCGCTAGAGGAGAAGTATGCCTTGCCATTTGCCATAGCACTCCTCCTGTTCTTAACAGCAACCATGGCAAGTTGCTCCCTAGTGGTTCCAAACTCATGCATATGCCTCTTAGCATACAATGCAGCCCAGTGCGCAGGATGCCTCATATCCCCCCTTGCTATATCCCAGTCTAGTAGCAGGCCAGAGGTATGAGAATCGAACCCTACAACCAATGCTAGATCAGATAGTCCAGATGCTATGTATGAGTATGCTGCTACCAGTGCATCTGCCCCAGAACTACACATACTCTCTACCCTATTCACTATCCTTGCCCTTATGCCTAGCATATCGACCAGTATACTTGCTGTGTATGCCTTGCTATATGTTGTGGAGGTTATCAAGGCATCTATCCTATCCTTCAGATCCATATCGAACCCCATGGTGTTAAACATATCAACTACTGAGCGTAGAGCAAGTTCATACAGCGAGTGGTTTGAATACTCGCCCCTATTGAATTTAGATACACCATATCCTACTATTGCAACATCAACACCTCTACTCATCCTTGCCACCATCCTTATCACCATTGATAGCATCCAGCATACCTTTGAATACAGTATAATCCTCCTCAGAGTTATACACAGGATTCACAAGCAGTATCGGTAGATCTACACCCTTTGATATGAACGATCGGAGTTGCTTAACACAGTCATCTATGCTACCTGCTAATGCAAGTGATTTGAGCATATGCTCACTCACCAGCGTATGTATATCCTTCAGCCCATTCTTACTATACTCCTCCCTTATATGCTCAACCTCATCCTTGAAGCCATGCTCTGCCAAGAACCTTGCATATATCGAGCCTACTGCGATGTAGAATGCTATACTCTTCTTAGCCCTCTCCATAGCCTTCTCAGGATCGTTGGATACTGCTGTTATAAGCACTAACGCAGTATCTATCTTTGGGTTCTCATCCTTCAGCATCCTTGCGGTCTTACCCAACTCATCTATAGGTATGAGGAAGAGTATCGCACCATCACCAACCTCACCAGCAAGTCTTAACATACCCTGATTTATCGCTGCTATGTATATTGGTATATTACTCCTCAGAGGCTTAAAACCAAGCCTCATTCCTTTGACTCTTACAACACTACCATGATAATCTACCCTCTCCCCTTTAGATATCAGCCTTATAACATCAACATACTCCTTCATCCTTGCTATATTATGCCTAAATTCTAGGCTATGCCAGTCCTCTGCAAGCCTCTTGCTCCCTGCCCCTAGGCCTAGTATAGCCCTACCATTGGAGTATAGATCTAGCGTATTCAATGCCATAGCAGTGCTAGCAGCACTCCTAGCGTATATGTTGACTATAGCAGTACCTAGCATAACCTCCCTTGTTAGTGTTGCTATATATGAGAGCGTTACAAACGCATCCCTACCCCATGACTCTGGCACCCATACAGAATGCATGTTCATGCTCTCTGCTATCCTTGCATATTCTAGCACTTGTCTATCATCCAGGAGCATCCCTAGGCTTATACCTATCCTCATCTTACCTCTCATAATCATTCCATCTAACCATCCCTTTTTGTATAATCATCTACATTCAACAGCTCCTTGCTTGCTTCTTCAACATCCTTATGTGTATCTATAGATCTCCAGTACACATCCTTGTACTTTACAGCATAAAGCATCCCGTTCGCTGCTAGATGAGGGAATACATCGTACTCTATGCTCCCCTTATCTGGAAGGTATCTGAAGACCTCGCTTGTTAGGCAGTAAACTCCAGCGTTTATCCAGAACTGATCAAGCTTAGGCTTCTCTCTAAATCCAGTTATCCTTGCATCATCGCTGATCTCAACTATCCCATATGGGCTCGGTAATGGCACTACAGCTATGCTGCCCGCTATGCTATTCCTACTATTACTATTCCTACTATTACTACTACTATTATTACTGCTATTATCACTGCTACTACCTTTATGTATAAGCATCCTTGCTATGTTGAGGTCAGTTATAACATCGCCATTTACAACTATGAACCTATCCTCACCACTCAGTTTATGCTTAGCGTTCTTAACTGCTCCTCCAGTACCCAACGGTTCATCCTCAACAACGTAATCTATTCTTACTGAGTATCTTCTGCCATCCCCAAGATAGTTGATTATACTCTCTCTCATGTAACCAACGCATAGTACCATCTCGTCTACCCCGTTGAGTTTGAGCCACTCTATCTGCCATGCTATTATTGGCTTGCCGAGTATCTCAACCATTGGCTTAGGCCTATCATCTGTTAAAGGTCTCAACCTCTTCCCAAACCCCCCAGCAAGTATCAAGGCCTTCATGTGATGAGGGATAGCATGGATGCTAATAAACTTAAACCAAATCATCCACGCTTTGTAATCTTGTAGTGTATCTCCTGATAACATTCTACGCATACATCCTCATCGTTCGTATGCTCACATGAAAGCACTCTCTTAACATCCCTCTTGCATATTGGGCATATAGGCATGGTACCAATGAGGCATATACTATATAATATATGATATGATATGATGTGGATCAAGCGATATCTATATCTGAGAAGCCCTTATCCTTTATACTCTCAACATACTTCCTTATTATCTCCCTAACACAGTCATGGCATATTATATACACCTTCTGCTCCACAGGAACAAGTACAAACTCATTGGTATCTCTATGGCACCTCACACATTCTACCATTAATCGTTTGGAGTAAGCGTAGATTATTTATAAACTATTACATTAACCTATGCCATTCTTGCTATCTTTGCGTCCCTGAACCTCTTTATTATCCCTAGGGCTATAACCAGTGCACCAAGCCCTGTTACAGGTGCTGAGCCTGCTACTGCCCCTCCCGTTGCTATTAGCACACCATTCACTATTAGCATTATCCATACAAACGTTGAGGTCTCTCTTGCGATGAAGAACGCTGCTATGGATAATGCTACAGCAGAACCCCCAAACGCTAACCCTCTAACCATTGCGCTAGTATGTAAGAACCCAGTCTCCCTCCCCCTTCCACTCTCAGCCTCACCCTCACCATCCATTGATCTGCTAACAGCCTCATCTATGCCATAGATTATGAGGAGTACTAGCGCAGCGATAACCAAACCCTTTGCTACCTTAATCATATGATATACTACTCCTAGCCTATTAATAAACTAATAATATTGCGAGATGATTAGATTGGATTAGATTGGATTAGATTAGGAACTAGGTTAATAGTAGATCGTATCGTATATATCTTGCGATGGAAGGTATCTTATCATCGTTATCATCATCAGCCATATCCTTGATGTATGGTATGCTCCCTATGATTGGTACACCACTCAACTCATGTATGATGCCTCCAACATTGGCCTCTACTGGGTTACTATAATCTATCATATTCATAACTATGCCCATAACCTCTATCCCTCTCCTCTTACATGCCTCAACCGTGAGTAGTGTATGGTTTATAGTACCTAACCTTGCTCTAGCAACTATCAAGGCTGGTAGTTTAAGATCCTTGATCAGATCAAGCACATAGTAATCCCTCTTTATTGGTACCATAACACCCCCTATACCCTCTACAACGATGAACTCATGCCTCTCCTTTAACCTTCCATATGCTCTTAACACTCTCTCGATATCAATATCTTGCTTGAGCATGATACTTGCCATGTATGGCGCTGCCTCTACTGCAAGGAATACAGGGTTTACAAGTTCATACTCATCACTCTTTATGCATGAATACCTTGCAATGATCTCAGCATCCAACGATCTGAACGTTGCCGTTGCTGCTGTTGCTGTTGCCTCTCTATCTCTACCTGTTGCCACTGGTTTCATACCTACAGCATCTATACCATCTCTACGTAATGCATGGATTACTGCTGCTGTAACGATCGTCTTGCCTACACCAGTATCTGTACCAGTTACGAATATCCCGCTCATACCACTTTAGTATCAGATACCATTATTATGGATTCGCACTATCCTATCTACATGAGCATAAAGATTGATAGAGGTATACTAGGCTTAGCACTAGGACCAATAGTATTCATAGCAATACTACTCTTGGATGGTGTAATACTAGATATAGGTCCAAGGATGGTATTAGCATTAATAGCATGGATGGTTGTATGGTGGATAACCAATGTAATACCACTCTATGCAACCGCACTACTACCATTGATCGTACTCCCAGCATCCAACGTTATGCAGATAGGTAGCGTTGCTGCCAACTATGCTGATAGGGTAGTATTCCTACTCCTTGGTAGCCTCATCATGGCTAGAGCGATAGAGGTAGCAGGGCTGCATAGGAGGTTTGCTCTAAGGATACTCCTGCTGCTAGGGAATGACAGCAAGAGCATACTTGGGGGGTTTATACTTGTCACTGCTATATTGAGCGCATTCATGAGCAATACTGTAGTCGCTGCGATGATGATACCCCTAGCATTATCCATAATCTCGGTTATGGATGAAGGGCATAGAAGGAGGATTGCACCAGCGCTCATGATAGTTATAGCATACTCCTCAAGCGTAGGAGGCGTCATTACACTCGTTGGCACACCTCCAAACCTAATCTTTGCCTCTATAGCAGGGAGGATGGGTTATGATGTGACATTCCTCTCATGGCTGCCTATTGGGCTCCCAGTAGGCTCGATGCTACTGCTAATACTCTGGCTCTACCTGCTCTACTTCCATAGACTGAAGGATGTTAAGGTTATAGAGAGTAAGGATGTGGTAATTAGAGAGGCCGATAGACTGGGAAGGATGAGCAAGAGGGAGAGGGCTGTACTTCTAGTCTTCATAGCAACAGTAGCAGTATGGATAAGTAGGAGTGTATGGGGTTCATACCTTCCAAGTGTGGACGATGCTGTTATAGCAGTATCTGCAGCACTCTCGCTCTTTGTTATAAGGGTTAAGGATGCAGATTACTGCTCTAGTAGTTGCAATGGCGATAATAGTAAAGATGATACAGGTATGGTTGGAGGTGTTGAGGATAGAGCAAGAGTGGTTAGGCTACTCACATGGGACGATGCCTCAAGGATACAATGGGGAGTACTGCTGCTTATAGGAGGGAGCCTTGCAATTGCAGGTGCGTTCACAGCAACAGGCTTGGATAAGATAGTAGCATCATCCTTAGCCCTAGATATAGATCATTCGTTTATGCTACTGCTAATAACAACCGTAACTGTATTCCTTACGGAGCTGATGAGTAATACAGCGGTAGCAACACTCATGCTCCCTATAGTTAGTAGTGTAGCAGAGAGTATTGGTATGGAGCCATTGCAACTCATGCTCGCATCTACACTAGCAGCAACCCTAAGCTTCATGCTACCAGTTGCAACACCTCCAAACGCCATGGCATTCGCATCAGGATACCTCACAGTAGGGTACATGGTAAGGATGGGTTTCATGATGAACCTGTTTAGTATAATAGTTATCACAGCATTAGTATACATCATAGCACCATCTGTTATGTTCTGATCTGATCTAATCAATAGTTACTGGTAGCAGTAGATTGTATTAGGTAGCGATAGATTGTATCACCCTACACCTGCTACCATATATACTTTATATCTCCTTTATATCTCCATCAAGTGTTAGGTTAGCGCTAATTGCTAATATCCATCCATCCATCAATCAATCCATCCATCCATCACCCCACCAACTATCTTTATGTATAAATGTTATGAGCATCCTTAGATAAGGGATGGCTGAGATGGAGAGTATGAGCATGAGAGAGAAGGATAAGATGTATGTATGGCATCCATATACGCAGATGAGCGACTGGCTTAGGATGGACGCACCAGTGATAGTGAGAGGGGAAGGCTTCTACCTAGTTGATGATAAAGGAGATAGGTATCTGGATGGAGTAGCAAGCATGTGGTGCAACGTATGGGGGCATTCTAGGAGGGAGATAGTAGATGCTATGATTGAACAGGCTAAGGTACTACAGCACTCAACCCTCTTTGGCCTCTGTAATGAACCCTCGATAACTCTTGCTGAGATGCTCATAAAGATGGCAAGGGGTATGGGCAAGGTATTCTATAGTGATGATGGCTCAACAGCGATGGAGGTTGCAATAAAGATGGCTATGCAGTACTGGCATAATAGGCTTGGTAGTAGTAGTAATAATAATAGGAGGAGGGAGATCATTGCGTTAGAGAATGGATACCATGGGGATACGGTAGGGGCGATGTCAGTAGGCTATATAGAGCACTTCTTCAAGCCATACCAGCCATTGCTCTTCAAGGTTAGGAAGGTACCCTCTCCATACCTCTACAGGAAGGGTAGAGAGATGAGCGATGCTGACTATGCACAGTACTGCATAGATAGTCTTGAGTATGAACTGAAAGCATGTGAGGGTAAGGTAGCAGCGGTAGTTATGGAGAGTGGTGCACAGATAGCTGGAGGTGCGATCATATACCCAGATGGGTACCAGAGTGAGGTTAGCAGGCTATGCAGGAGATACGATACGCTATTGGTTCTGGATGAGGTCGCTACCGGTCTTGGGAGGTTAGGCTCTATGGTCGAGTACATTGCTCAGGATAGCATACCAGATATAGTTGCGTTTGGGAAGATGCTCACTGCAGGGTATCTTCCTTTGGCAGTAACTCTAGCAAGTGATGAGATCTTTAATGCATTCCTTGCTAGTTATGATGAGAGGAAGCATCTCTTCCATGGTCATACATTCACTGGTAACCCTATAGCATGTGCATGTGCAATAGCAAACCTAAGGCTGTATGAAGAGGAAGGGCTGATCTCAAAGGTTAGGAGCAGTTCAGCATTGATGGCAGAGAGGTTGGAGGAGTTCAGATGCTACCCTGTGGTTGGGGATGTTAGGCATAAAGGCATGCTTGCTGCTATAGAACTGGTTAAGAGCAATAGAGAACCCCTCATCAGACTCTCAGATGGAAAGAGGATAAACTATGCCATAATGGAGGAGGGGCTGAAGCGTGGTCTCTTCCTTAGACCGTTAGGGCATATAATGCTTATAGTGCCACCATTAGCAATAGGCAGGGATGAGTTGAATATGCTCATGGATAAGGCATTAGATGTTGTAGATGTGATAAGTAGGTTGGCATGCTAGTAGGCTATACCATACTATACCATACGATCGATACGATATGCATATAGCCTGATAGGGTATAGGACAGATGGTTGGTTATAGGTTAGTGCCGCCGGCGTGATTTGAACACGCGACACCTCGGTCTTCAGCCGAGTGCTCTCCCAGGCTGAGCTACGGCGGCACACAGCATACATCACACAGCATACAGGAGATAGTTCATATAGCACTGATTTATTTGCTTTTGTTATCTGCCTACATCCTCCCTTGCCAGTGGCACTTTGCCAGTTATTAGTTATACTCGACTTATACACGGCTTAGACTCTAGGCTTAGACTCTAGCGTTAGACTTCCATGGTACATCTTCTACACCCTTACGCTTGTTCATGACCCTAGCAAGTATGAAGAGTAGCGATGAGAGCCTGTTCATGTAAGCTATAAGATCATCGTTGACGTTACCACTCTCATCCTTGAGCGCAACTATGGCACGCTCAGCCCTCCTTGCAACTGCCCTTGCAAGATGTAGCAGTGAAGCCTCCCTGCTACCCCCTGGGAGTATGAAGTGCCTTATTGACCCTACCTCTTCTTCATACCTGTCTATAACATCCTCGAGCCTCTTCACCATATCACCATTAACCTTTGGTGTTCTCTCACTCATATCCGGGTCTGCCAACTCTGCACCGATGATGAAGAGGTTGTTCTGCACCTCCTCCAGTATAGCCTTGACATCATCATCCCCATCCATGAACGAGAGGCATAAACCTATGGCAGAGTTGAGCTCATCTATACTGCCATATGCCTCCACCCTTAGCGATGACTTGGATACCTTCTTTCCTCCAAGCAGTGATGTGTAGCCCTTATCCCCTGCTCTAGTGTATATCTTTGCCATAGCTATGGTACTACACAATAAGGTTTAAACGTAACTTTGGATAGCCAGTATTGTATGGGTCATGCTAGCTATGTATTAGCAATAACCATGATGAGCTTCAGCATGGCCATAGTTCTTGCTCTATCTGCAATGATCATAGACCATTATATACTGGGTAAAGATAGCAGCGTTAGGATGAATATCAAGGAGGCCACAGATGATCTAATAAAGGGCAATGTATTGAAGAGTATAATAAACGAGATCTCAAAGATAGCAGGTAACGATGGTGCTAGTAGGAGTAATGGGGACTCTAGCAAGCGAGTAATGCATTAATGTATCCATCGATGATCAGTAGCATCACATTTATCAATAATAGTAATCTATGCATAGCATATATACTTCATGCACTATAGATTAGGTATGAGCAAGGAATCAAGGGTTAGATGCCCCTACTGCGAATCAACATTCAATAGCAAAGAGGAGCTATCGAAGCATATAGATAGGATACATATAGGGCCTGGAGTGCTAGAGGGGGATACAAGGAAACTATAGATCCTATATTATATCTATGTACAAATACTACCATATGAGAATCATGAGGAAATGAGATAGGAGTTGTTTATGGGCAACATTCACAAGGATCTCTAGAGAACCCATCATCACTAGCATAGATGGTAGATCAGAAGGGCATCTACCATGATTATATGCAGATACAGATGCAGATGGATGAGTTGGAGAACCTACAATAACTCCAAAGCCTCTTATCATAAGCAAATTATATATTTTTATTGGCCATTCTGCTAGCGATCTTATGCTAGAGTTCTTCACCACCGCATGTAGACTAAAGAGGGTTAAGAGGAAGGGATGGCTTGTAAAGGCTAAAGTTTGTAGAGAGGATGCTGAATCTGTGGCAGATCACTCATACATGCTAGCACTGATGGCAATGGTGATGGCCGATGCCAAAGGTTTAGATTCATACAAGGCTATAAGGATGGCACTATTGCATGACCTTGCAGAATCCATAACAGGGGATTACATGCCAGAGGAGATTGATGAGAAGAGCAAGAGGGCAATAGAGCATGATGCTATGCTTAGACTACTCAATACACTCCCTGGAGGGTTGAGGGATGAGTATGCAAGATTATGGGATGAGTATGCTAACTGCAGGAGCGATGAGGCGAAGTTGGTGCATGAACTAGACAAGGCTGAGATGGTACTACAGGCTAGATGCTATGAGGATATGGGTTATAGAGATGTATTGGATAGATTCTACACTTACGCTGAGCCGTATGTGTATGACAAGATCGTAAGAGGGTTACTATCATCATTATTAAAGTGACCAGATGTAATTGCATACAATCTATACATACACAATACTTGTCAGTATTACAAGATTAGACTCTCCTATACCAACCAACCAATACTACTCATCATTATCACCATATCCCTCTATCCTTAGATCCAACTAAAGGTAAGAAAGAAGGTAATAAAGAAAGAAGGTAAGTAAGGTAAGTAAGAAGGTAAGTAAGAAAGAGATATGAGTAAGACAGAGATCTTAGATAGATGAGGGATGCAGTACTTCCAAGCACTTCAGGTTGGGCAGACAAGGATAAGGGATGCAGTAAGCATGCTGAAGAGGTATACTGGCAATGCACTACCAGCTATAGCCTTGAAGGAGAGTAAAGGTTCAGGTAGGGAGGGCAAGGGGGGATGGGAGCCTGTTGGTGAGGAGAACCTCTACTCTATCGCTGAGGGGGATCATGGTCTCATCATATGCCTATGTGACTCTGATGGTAATGCCAAGGCAATAGCATCATGGTATAGTAGGGAGGAGGCTGAGCAGATAACTGCAAGGATGCGTAACGATGGCATTCAAGAGTACAGAGGGAAGGTAAGGCTTCCTTTATGACTCATGATTTTTATTTACCCTTGCCCATCTATACCTCTAGTATGGAGTATGAGCAGGAGGTTGAGGTCACCGGCCATCTCATAGACTCGATGATACTAACAAGGATATTCGATAAGATCATGGACCTGAAGGGTGACTTTGAGGTCCTTGAGTTCAGGATAGGCAAGGAGAAGACCTCGCCAAGCTATGCTAGGCTACTAGTTAAGGGCAAGAGCAAGGAGCACCTTGAGCAGATACTCGAAGAGGTCTACAGGGATGGCGCTCTCCCAGTAAGAGTAGAGGAGGCTATACTTGAGCCTGCACCAAGGGATATGGTCCTCCCAGATGACTTTTACAGTACAACCAACAACAGGACGATGATATACGTTGATGGAGGATGGATAGAGGTTGAGGATATAATGATGGATAAGTGCATAGTCTACGATCGATCTAGTAGGAGGGCATACTGCAAGGCTATAAGGGAGGTTAAGATGGGAGACCTCATAGTAGTTGGGGAGAAGGGTATAAGGGTGATACCTCCAGAGAGGCCTAGAGAGGGTATAGATCTATTCCAGTTTATGAGTAGCGATGCATCTAGTGAGAGGCCGACTCTGCAGATGATAAGGAAGGTTGCTAGAGACATGTATATGCTGAAGAGGAATGGTGGTAAGATAGTCGTGGTTGCTGGCCCTGCAGTAGTTCATACTGGTGCAGCAGATGCTCTAGCAGCATTGATAAGGCTTGGATACGTAAAGGGTCTACTTGCTGGGAATGCTCTAGCAGTCCATGATATAGAGCATGCTCTCTTTGGCACATCCCTAGGCATGTATGTGCATGATGGTACATTAGCGGTTAGAGGGCATAGGCACCATATGCGTGCTATCAACGAGGTCTTCAAGGCAGGATCGATAAGGGCTATGGTTGAGAATGGGATATTGAAGAAGGGCATAATGTATGAATGCATAAGGAATAACATACCTTATGTGCTCATAGGCTCGCCTAGAGATGATGGCCCAATACCTGATGTTGTAACAGATGTTGTGCAAGGATGGAGGATGTATAGGGAAGTATTGAGGAGTACAGATATGGTTCTGATGCTGAGCACTATGCTCCATAGTATAGCAGTAGGGAATATGCTCCCTTCACATGTCAAGGTTGTCATAGTAGATATAAACCATGCAGTCGTTACAAAACTGATGGATAGAGGAACATGGCAGGCTGTAGGGATAGTCTCAGATGTCGGTGTATTCCTTCCCACATTGCTAGAGCATATAACCATCTTTGAAGGTAATCATGATCACTAAACAATAACCCTTATCTATTATTATCTACCTATTATCTATCTATTATCTATTAACCAACTAACCAACCAACCACCAATCAATCAACCAACCAACTCACTCTCTAATCAAGCTGGAGTGCTAGTTAACATTCGTTCATTGCGATACCTTATCGTGATTGTCTTCTTACACATTTATCCATAATATCTTACCATTTAAGCACATATATCCATTTTTATACAAAAAATATTATATCTTTCTAATAATCAAACTATATTCATGAACATATGTTGCGATATGTATGGGGATGGGATATGTGAGTGTGGATACTGCGTAGGTGATGGATGATGGGTATGGGCGAACCTCTCTATACATTCTCAATAGCAAGAACGCTCTTTGCAGGGGCGGTTGCTGGGTTCATAGCAAGTTGGTACGTTACCTTGCTATTAGTAGCAAGTGAGTATGAGATAGGCTTCCCAATAGGCACGTTCTACACTGTAATAGGAGAGATCCTAGGGTTTAGGAGCGCAGATGCACTCTATACAGGTTTTGTACTGCACATCATTACTAGCACTATAGTTGGTGCATCATCATCACTCCTGCTAGTAACTATACTTAGGCGTTGGAGGCTAAGGGGTAAGGTATGCATACTCTGCTCATATAGGGCTGCTGGTGTAGGGCTCATAATAGGTTTCCTAGTGTGGCTTGTACTCTTCCTACCAGTAACATTTCTTATAGTAGAACCCTCTCTGGCATTCAGGAGTGCTACAGATGTAAGCATGCTATACTCAGTACCTGTATCTGTTAATGCACTTTTGAGTATGGTTTGGGTAATAACGGTAAGTGCACTCCCATACCACCTTGGCTATGGTGCAACCCTAGGATATCTCATGAGCAAGCTGGTTAAGCGTATAGCAATAGTTGATACCAACAATATTTAAATATCTAGTTAGGTTAAACTAATTAGGTGTGACTAATGCAGAGTAGAGAGAGTATAGATTGTTGTGATGATGATATAGAGGATCTATTCATGCAGACGTTACAGATACTAGGTATAGAGGGGTATAGCAGGTATAGCCCGATCATATCACACGCATTGGATCTTTACATGGAGTTCAGTAGCAGGTATAGGGTTAAGAGTAGGATGATCATGGCCTACGCAGTAATGTATGCAGTACTTAGGTCTCAAGGATATGCATTAACCCTTAATGCATTTGCAGGGAGGGTAGGAGTTGATGTTAGAAGGCTTGCATCATACTATAGAGCAATGCAGAGGGTACTTGGCTTAACTATACCAAACCCAGCACTACATGCATACATAGATGAACTTGTAAGGTGGTTAAGGTATGGTGCAAAGGACAAGGGTATTGATACTGTGAGGTTGAAGGATGAGGCATACAGGTTAGTAGACGATATAATGGATATTATGAATAGCAAGGGCGTAAACCCTGTTGGAGTCGCTGCTGCTATACTTTATCTAGCATCAGATGATGGGAAGAGGGCTTTAAGTATCAAGGATCTAGCAAGTATCTCAGGCATAAGCATGGTTACTATTAGGAAGAGGATAGAGGAGTTGAGGCCGTTCTTGAAAGTACGTTTAACAGTAAATAAGAAGAATTGATGCCCTAACTAAAGTTGGGCCCTTACTAATCCATAGGTTGATTATTTTTGCTTAGACTCCCACGTTCGAAGCAAGGGTTAGTCAGGGGAGCCCTCTAACATTTAGGAGGATAGGAAGATAGGATGCATAGGGAGGGCAGAGAGGATGTTATCGCCTCTGGAGAAACATAAGGATAGAGGGAGGTTAAAGAGTAAAAGTTTCTATTCTTAGAATACTTAAAGGTATTGCTTTGTTTGGTTAGGGTCAAGTATTCTACCTTTACTTTTAGCCAATTGTGAATAGTACTCAAATATTAAATCATCTACATCAAGCTTGTCTTGGCATACATGATATTAGCCACTGTAGTTAAATATCCCCACATGTCTTGCCTTATATAGACCAATTCATTACCTTTCAACACAATCCACTCTTTATCCCTATTGACTCTTATTATGCCCATACTATCCCTATCGACTCTTATTGCGTTCATCTATCTATACCTTCTATGCCTCATAGTTTATAAATCTGTTGGGAGAGAAAGAATGTCATGAGAAAAGAGATATAAAAATAAAGAAATGTTATTCTTTGTCACAATCTGATAAAGCTTTATCTGTAATACTCTGAAATTAATTCAGTCCGTTGTAGCGACTAATCGAAAGGAAACTTAGTCGTGATAGGCATTGTATTTATTTATCTTTATGCTGTAACAAGCCATATATCTCTCCTCTTTGCTTCTTCTACAGCATCTGGCATAGCCTGCATAGCATATACAACCTTGACCATCTTCTCCTTAAGATACTCAGGATGCCTCTTGCATAACATTGCTATATCATTATCTACTGAGTATAGCATTCTTGTTACCGTTGTCGGATAGTTAACATTTTATAACTATCCGTTCCCCCTTAGATATCACTTCATTGAGGGCTTTCGCCGCCAACGGTAAAGGACGGCACATCGGGAGTTTCATGGCTATGGCTATATTCCAAACGGACAGACACTTAGCAGCTTGGAAGATGCTTCTACACTTAAAGGTATGCCCATTCGGCTTACTCTACTCAATTCGCCACATATCGGGCATTTACCTACTCATATAGGTACATGGAGATGTAGTATAGAAGGGTTTTGATTGATTGGTTGATTGGTTACTTAGCAAGTGATGAGCAAGTCTCCATACGAGTTTTACTCTGTTTGGTGTAGAATTAAGAAAGAAGAGGGCTAGTTACCTTTCACAGGCTTCACTAACTAAGTGTCAGCATCTTTTCAACCATCATATAAAGAAATTGTAAGAATTGTTATACAAAGTTATCTATTCAGGAACTGCTTTACACCCTAACTGCTGTTGAGGCTCTATGCAGTCTATAGCATAGGCTATAACTTGAATTGGGGCTAATTAGAAATGTCTTTGGTAAGAGTATCCTCCCTAAATAACATAGGTTATCCAATTAAGAGATCAAGTTTAGTAGCAATATGTTCCTACATATTCTCCTCAACTTAAAGAGGTTAATGATAATAGAATAGAATAATAGAATAGGAGGCTTCCTAACATACATTAAATGTAATGATAAAGTCTCTTGTTGATAAAGTTAGTATAAGGTTAATTTTAGGTACCCTCATGTATCCTTAACTCTGTAAGACTGCCCTTACCAGTCATAAGCCATATACCCATCCTCTCTGCCTCCTTTACTGTCTCTGGCAATACCTGCATTGCATATATAACCTTTATAACCTTCTTCCTTAGATACTCAGGGTGCTGTTTGCATAACCTTGTTATATCATTAGCAACATCTTTGACTACATTTGGGCTTGCCCTAGTCTTAACCTCCCCTATTACGCACGTATCAGTATCTATGCCGTATATATCCACTTCTATATCATCTAGTATAAGATCTGTTATATGCATATCAAGCCCTTTCTCTCTTAGCCTATACTCTACCATCTCTCTTGCCTCCTCTTCAAGTGTTAGAGAGGTTCTCTCCATGTATGCCTCTATACGCCTCAACCTCTTATCCATATGCTTGAACTCCTCTTGCATATCCCTCCTTAGTTGCTCTATACTCTCCCAATGCCTCTTGAACTCCTCATCATGCCTCCTAAACCCTTCAAGCATGTCTTGCCTTAACTTCTCTATACTCTCCCAATGCCTCTTGAACTCCTCATCATGCCTCCTAAAACCTTCAAGCATATCCTGCCTTAGCCTATTCGTCTCTTCCCTAAGATCCCTTATCTCCTCCTCAACCTTAGCAAACCTCTCATCTATCTTTGCAAACCTCTCATTCATCTGAGCCTCTAATGCAACTATCCTATCCAAGATCTCCTTATAGCCTATA
>CALHIV010000003.1 GCA_938030895.1 uncultured Nitrososphaerales archaeon
CTTCTCGATACAAAAGTTAACCATATCCCTAAAGTCCATCAGTATCTTTCTCATCTCATCATTAGGCTCATAGCCAAATGGTACTGATAACGTTAATTCCATCAATAGGGGAGTACACTAACAATATATAAAGTTAGCTATATAAGAAGTGCTGACAATACCCTATTTGTAACATGAGGCTAACAAACGTATTGTATGGTGATATAATAGAAGAGAATGCTTGTAGAGTATAAAGAGGGAAGAGCAAGAGTACAGTGGCAGTGCACAATTCTCCTCTCTCCTACTCTCCTCCTACTCTTCTCTCCTCCTCTCTCCTCCTCTCTCCTACTCTTCTTTACTCTCTTTTCTCTTCTCTAATTCTGCTGTATAATGGAGAATAACATTACACATGAACTGAATCCTCCAACGCTTTGGCGATATGCCTTTTCTTATGACAAGGATTTAGCTTGGTAATATATTGTTATTATATGGAGATAGAAGTGAGATAGAAAAAAGAAGCAGAGATGGAGGAAGGGAACAGAGGTAGAGGGGTAGAAGGGGGTAACAATAAACATTTAATTGTAAACCAATAACTTGCTTAAATCTAGGAAAGATCAGCTTAGATTTATCATCTTGACAAGACTAATAAAATAAAAAGATAGATATGGAGATGGAAGAAATATTATTATTTCCTAGGGCTTCTCCAACTCGTATCTTCAACTCATCCATTGGCACATAACCACCAACAGTATAGTAAACAAGTTCCTTCTGATCTATCATTGCTGCTACTGTTAACATGGTGATGGCTCACTACTTATAACCTTATCATCCAATATGACTAGGCTATTATTACTCCAGCCTCCCAGCCCATTGCAGGGTTATCGTCGATCTCAAATATCTGGATGAGATCGCCCCTCTGTGAGTTTGCCTTCTCCTCATAGAAGCTCCCTACACCTCTATCTATAACCTTCTCCTTAGCCTCCATATGCTCTGCACCATGCCATGTAGCAGTAAAGGTAATAGCATATCTGCCTATACTTCCACTAGAGATATCTATATCCTCAGGTATGAAGTGCATAACTAGATCAGCCCTTGATGGTGGTAGTAGTATACTGGCCTATAACCAGATGGCATGTATATGGTACCCTTACTGGAGGGAACGGTTCTCTTGTTAATCTTACTAATGCAGTATCTTGGCACTTCCACTCCCCTATCTGTACATACCTAATCTCAGGCTTGTTACTTGCCTATACACTCAACCTGAATTCAAGGTTAGATACACTAATGGCAGGGATGAGGCTATCACTGCAACAATAAGAGAGCAATCATGAGCTGACCGTTCAACAACTCCATAACTACCATCATACCATTATATAACCACATCTATGGCTTCATATGCTAATTTTTTAACCATGCTCTGTGCTTCACCATAGTTAATCTCTCCCACAATATAAAGAATGTTGCTATTACTACTGCTATTATAGCGGTTACTCTCATCATCTATAAGAAAGAGAATGCTATATATAACGATCAAAGATAATGGTGATATAAACCTGCCTAATCATAAAGTTAATGATTGGGCTTGTTGGGTAGCGATATTTTGCCATCTTTCTCATCTGTAGTAATCAAGGATAAGAATTCAATATGCT
This sequence comes from uncultured Nitrososphaerales archaeon, assembly GCA_938030895.1. Taxonomy (GTDB): domain Archaea; phylum Thermoproteota; class Nitrososphaeria; order Nitrososphaerales; family Nitrosocaldaceae; genus Nitrosocaldus. The sequence goes on from CALHIV010000003.1 coordinate 1,629, forward strand.
ATCGCTTCGTATTTGAAGTTGGATAGATATATTACCTACCATCTATGATATTAAATCATGGATGATTCAAGGTACGAGATGCTCCTTCAAAGGCTATATAGTAAGATCCCAGCAAGGAGCAGCAAGGGCGCATTCAGGCTTGAGATACCACAGCCAGATGTTGTATGGTCTGGGAATAGAACCATCTTAAGAAACTTCGATGTTTATCCAAAGATACTTCGAAGGGATCCAGAGAAGTTACTGCTCTTCCTGGCAAAGGAGATAGGTTCATCAGCAAATATAGTGAATGAGAAGGCGTTCTTCGTTGGTAAATGGGAGCCATCTATATTCTATTCGCTACTGCAGAGGTACATCAAAGAGTATGTCATATGCCCTGTATGCAACTCACCAGATACAAAGGTTGAGAAGGTTAAGAGGCTTGTATTCCTTACATGCGAGGCATGCGGTGCAAGATCCCCGATAAAGGGCAAGTTCATCTAACCTATTTATGAACGCATATGTACTATTCTAGAAGTACAAACTACCAAGGCTCACTGATGATAAATATATGCGATGAGGAGCTCATAGGGAGCAAGATAAAGGAGGGTAATCTAGAGGTTGATATAAGCAAGGATTACTTCCATGAGCGTATAGGGGATGAGGATGCCATAGCGCTGCTAAGATCATGCTCTATAGCAAACCTTGTTGGTAAGAGGATAGTATCAAAGGCATTAGAGATGAGGTTGGCATCGCCCCAAAGTGTTAGATATATAGCGGGCGTACCATTCCTTATGCTCTTCAAGTTCATTCACAGTTACTAGCAAGCAGATGCAAAACTAGAAATAGATTATTGTAAGTATAATATGCATGGGTAAGAGGAAGGTACTGAGCGAGGCAGAGTTGAAGGAACTGGTCTTACCAGCGGAGGGAGAGATACTGGGTAGAGTGATAAAGATGCTTGGGAGTGATCATGTGCTAGTGAAGTGCGTTGATAACAAGAACAGGATAGCAAGGATAAGGGGTAAGTTGAAGAGGAAGATATGGGTTAGGGATAACGATGTTGTGTTAGTAGCACCATGGGAGTTCAAGAGTGATGATAGAGGGGATATAGTGTGGAGGTATACCCTTGCACAGGTCGACTGGTTAAAGGCAAACGGCTACCTCCCACAGGATTTTTAGTTCATTAACCACTATATGGAATAAATATTATACAAATAACACATTCTAACGATCATGCTCTCAGGTGCATGCCATGAGCCATTATAACAATGATGGTAGGGAGGAGAGGATAGATAAGAGGGTGTTAAGGGAACTAATCAGGATAGAGAGGGAGCAGAAGATCAAGGAGAGGGATGAGTCTCTCGTGAAGGTGAAGGAGGAGGTCTTTGACTATAGTACTATGCTAACCCTCTATAAGGTAATGAACTCTGGCTACCTTGCATACCTTAATGGTGTAGTAGCAAGTGGCAAAGAATCTAGAGTCTACTGGGGTGTGGCAGAGGATGGGAGCAATGTAGCAGTGAAGATATACCTGGTTGCTACAGCAGAGTTCAGGCATAGATTACAGTACATAGTCGGTGATCCTAGGTTCAAGCGTGTAAGGAGAGGGATTCGTAACATAGTTAGACTCTGGGCTAGGAAGGAGTTCAAGAACCTTAGCAGGGCATACTCCAATGGTGTTAGTGTACCAAAGCCGATATACGTTAAGGAGAACGTACTACTGATGGAGTTCATAGGTAGCAGTGATGGTATCCCAGCACCTACACTCAACCACTGCACTGTAGGAAAGGAGCAGTATGAGCAGGTTATAGACAACATCATCAGGCTTTATAAGGATGCTAGATTGGTACATGCCGATCTATCAGAGTTCAACATATTCCTTCACAACTCTAGGATAGTCATATTCGACTTTGGTTCTGCAGTGGATGTGAAGCATCCCAATGCTCATGAGTTCCTCCTCAGGGATATAAGGAATGTGAACAGGTTCTTCAGCAAGCATGGTGTAGAGGTTCATGATATAAATTATCTAATGGGTATGATAAGGGATGATGGAGTTCGAGCAGATAGTTAGGATTCCAAGGGATAGGATAGGCGTATTGATAGGTAGAGATGGGAAGGTTAAGAGTATGGTTGAGCGATCATGCAATGTTAAACTCCATATAGATGGTGAGGATGGTAGTGTAAAGATAACTACTATTGATACTGAGGAAGCAAATAAGGGTATGGAGAGTGAAGGCAAGGATAGCAACAGCATAGATGTTAGAGTATTCAAGGCTGTGGAGTTTGTAACAGCAGTAGCAAGAGGATTCTCGCCCGAACGTGCTATGAGGCTCCTCAGAGAGGATGAATGTATGATAACGGTTATAGATCTTAAAGATCATGTTGGGAGATCACAGAACGCTATACAGAGGGTTAAAGGCAGGCTCATAGGCTCCAATGGGAAGGCTAGAAGGCTCATAGAGGAGTTAACAGGGGCATACATCTCAGTCTATGGGCATTACGTTGCTATAATAGGTAAGGCTGAAGAGGTTCGGCTTGCAACTGAAGCAGTTACAATGATAATAAATGGTAGTATGCACTCAACCGTATACAATATGCTCCAGAAGGCTAGAAGAAAGGCAAAGATGGAGATGCTCAAACTCTGGGAGGATGAGAGCATTGCTGGTGGTGGTTGAGGATGAGCATATTCACGGAGATAAGCCCATCGGAGTTCTTCTATAGGAATAGAGATCTAGCAGGGTTCACCAACCCTACAAGAGCGTTATACATGACTGTAAGAGAGTTGGTAGAGAACTCGCTAGATGCCTGTGACTCCTCAAGCATACTGCCTGAGATAAGCGTCTCTATAAGGGAGCATGTGGAAGTGCAAGGGATGCCAGATCCAAAGCATTACACAGTAACAGTTAAGGATAATGGTCCTGCAATAGAACCAGAGCATGTACCACTAGCCTTTGGTAAGGTACTCTATGGAACAAAGTTCACACTGAAGCAGAATAGGGGCATGTTCGGTCTTGGAGCAACTATGGCGATACTCTATGGCCAGATAACAACCAATAAACCAGCAGTGATAAGGACTGTAAGGGATGGGTATGCTTATGAGTATGTTATGATGCTTGATATACAGAGGAACAAGCCTATAATACTGAGTAAGAGCATTAGGGAGTCATACAATGGGAGAGGGTTGGAGGTTAGCATAACCCTACTTGGGGACTATTCAAAGGCACAGCAGAAGGTGAGGGATTACATAGCACAGACAGCCCTTATCACCCCATATGCTGATATAGTGCTTGAGGAGCCAAATGGGAGTAGCATATCATTCAAGAGGATAATGGATAAGATGCCAAATCCTCCAGTCGAGGTTAAGCCCCATCCAGCAGGTATAGATGTTGAGACTCTAAGGAGGCTTATCCAGAGCGAGATAGGTTCTATAGCATTACATGAGGCTAAGGAGAGAGTTAGAGAGGTGTTAAGATCTAGCAGTAGTAGAGTCCTTACCGATATTGCAAGGGAGCGCTGGGATAAACTCTCTATTAGCATGAGGACTGCAGTATCACTCCTAATCATGTTGGATATGGATGTTGAGGATATGGATAAGGTTAGGATAGATAGGATAGATCCTGTTGCTGATGAGATACACTATACTGCACTGCTTGATAGCGAGTATAGGACAGCAAAGATGAAGGATTTAGAGCCATTCAGATCCCATCTACACTCTATTGCTATGGGCGATACACTACTCTCCTTCCTTGTAAAGAACTTCCAGAGGGTAGGGTTGAGTACAGCGAAGAGGTTCCTTGCATTTGCAGAGATGGATGAGGGTAAGAGGATAGGCATGCTTAGAAATGAGGAGATAGTCAGGCTTGCTGATGCTATGCACAGGTATGGTGGCTTCCTACCCCCAGATGCAACATGTTTATCTCCAATAGGCGAAGAGGCGTTAGAGGCAGGTATGAGGAGCATATTCAAGCCGGAGTTTGTAGCAGTTGTACAGAGACCTCCAAGCGCATACTCTGGCTTCCCATTTATAGTGGAGGTTGGTATAGCGTATGGGGGAGGTATAGAGGGTAAGGGGATAAGGCTGTACAGGTTTGCCAACAAGATACCCTTGCTCTATGATGAAGGGAGTGATGTTGCATGGAAGGTTATAGATGAGATAGATTGGGCAAGGTACAAGGTCAAGGCGGATGAGATGCCTATAGCGATTGTAACTCACATATGCTCAACAAGGATACCATACAAGACAGTAGGCAAGGAGTACATAGCGGATAGGCCTGAGATAGAGTATGAGTTGAAGAACGCAATAAGGTTCCTTGCAAGGAGGTTATCGATGTATCTGAGCAGGAAGGGGAGCATCGCAATGGCAAAGAAGAGGCTTGGGCTCTACTCAAGGTATATACCCCTCTTGGCAAGGTTTGCTACAGAGTTGAGTAGGGCTGAGGGGGAGCCTAGATACAAGAGACTGCTTAGGTTAGGGGAGCAGTATGAACAAGAGATTGTAAGCATGAGTATGGGTGGAGTAAGGGGTGAGGAGGTTGATAGGCATGAAGGGGCGAATAGTGCCAATGGGATAGAGCATGATGACAATAACGATATAGATGGTAAAGAAAGGTGGCTAGCAAGGGATGAGTAGAGTGGAGAGGAAGAGGGGTAAGAAGGTTAGATACAGAGGTAGAGGTAGAGGTGGAGGTGAGGACAAGCACAAGGGTAAGGGCATAAGAGATAGGACTGGAGCAGATAATAGAAGAGTTGATAAGAGTAGCATAAGGAAGAGCAGTAATAGGAAGAGGAGTGGTAGAAAGGGTATGGATGATTCTAGGTTAAGGGAGGAGGGCAAGAGTTACAAGGATGAGAGGTTCGATGCTGCTAGTAAGAATAGGAGGGGAAGAATTAAGAGGGGTGATTATACAAGTAAGAAGGATGAAGGATCCATTGTAAAGGGGAAGGGTATGAGCACTACTAGTAAGAGCAGTGCAAATACAAAGGGTATCAGCATAGAATCTCAGAGGGAGAAGAAGGACAAGGTCAAGAAACTCTTAATAGAGTTGGGTAAGAGGATATACAACGATCTCGATAGTGGTGTATTCCCTGAAGTTCATATACCAAGCAGATCAGTAACAAACATAGTATATGATAAGAGGTTGAGGCAGTACATACTAGGCGATGCAAAGATAGTAAGGTCTGCAAAGAATATAAGGCATCTCAGATCCTTTACACAACTCATCTGGCTTGCATTCTTTGTAGACAAGTTAGTTAATGAGGGTAAGACCAGTACGCTGAGAGATGTTTACTACTCAGCCCAGGCATTCAACATAGACTTTGAAGACCAAGCAGAGTCAGATCACATAATAACCGATCTTGAAGCATTGCTCTCACTTGCAAGGGAAGACTTCAATATATACCCGGAGGAGAGGAGCAGTATATTCGGCGATCTTACAATAGAGTATACCGTGCCAGGGTATGAGGGGAGGAGGCTAAACCTCTCAGACCATCCAGATGGCTATCTAATAGGCCCTAGCCTTAGCAGTGCAGAGTTCATAGATACAAGTGCGGAGATGGTTCTAGCAGTTGAGAAGGGAGGTATATTCACAAGGTTTGTAGAGGAGAACGTGCATAGGAGGTTCAAGGCTATAATAGTAGATACAGCAGGTCAAGCACCAAGATCGACTAGGTACTTGCTCATGAGGCTCAATAGGGAACTCAACCTCCCTGTATACATCCTTACAGATGGGGATGTATATGGTGAGCATATAGCCATGGTCATAAAGTCTGGATCGGCAAATGCAGCACACCTTAGAGAACTTACAGTGCCAGATGCAAAGTGGATAGGCGTATGGGCCAGTGATATTCAGAGATACAAACTTCCAACGGATCCCATGACTGAGCAGGATGTGAAGAGATGTCATGAACTCAGGCAAGACCCTAGATACCAATCTGATATATGGAGGAGTGAGTTGGAACTCTTCCTTAAGATGAAGAGGAAGAGTGAGTTGGAGGCATTCGCAAAGTATGGATTGACGAAGATAACAGATGATTATCTACCAGAGAAGTTGGAGATGGCAAAGAGTTTATAGTTGGTCTATAGCATAGCCTACATTTGAGTTGTTGGTTTGATGTTGCGCATCATTATTAGTTATCCAAACCTCTATCTCTATCTCTATCTATCCTGGAGTTACATCAACTTCTTTATCTTTAAGGTTAGTATACCATTCCTGTATCTGAACTCCGCTATCCCCATATCCTCGCTAACATCCAATACTATTGATCTTGTGAAGTTCTGCCCTCCATTTATGTAGAGCGTTCCGTTTATGAGCCTAGCGTTTACCTCCTCTTCTGGTCCTGGCACTTCAGCAACGAATATTATCTCATTCTCTCCTTTGATGAGATCGTATACCCAGTCCTTATGCTGTTCCATCCTGTGACTTACAGGCTTCGCCTCCTCTACCTTGAATACCTTCCTGAGGTGGATGGTCCAGTATGCTATAAATCCAGACGCTGTTAGAAGCATTATAAACCCAGCATAACCATTATCTATCCTAGTCAGTATTGCATACATTGCACCAAAGAAGAGTAGTGCTAACAGTACTATTATAAACCCAGCATTCTTATCATAAACTGGAGGCCTATATCTGGATAATCTATGCATATACTGAGTTTACTTTATTATATATAAAAATCTTTTACCAAAAGACATCGTAGTGGATGGGCCTATACTCATGGATATCTTATAAATAATTATAACCCTCTTATTGTATAGTTTGTATGGGCATGGCATCAAGATTTGGGATATATGCAAAGGGTACCATAGTTGCATTGGTAATGGGCGTGCCTGCTGTAGCATCGTTCCTAATAACATGGAGGATTACCAATAGCATGCTCACAGCAGTGGTGGTTAGCCTAGTTGTGTATATTATAGCAATAGGATTCGCATTCAAGGTAGCAAAGAGACTTGCTAACGCATAAACATGTACTTGTATTCAACCTATTGTTCATCTACTGCCTTCCTTCCCTCCCATCTCTTGAACATATCATGCTCTATCCCAAACTGATCCAAGACCTTGCCTACTATATGGTTTATAAGGTCATCCATACTCTTTGGTCTATGGTAGAATCCAGGCATGGCAGGGAGTATAACCACACCCAATCTAGCAAGTTTCAGCATATGCTCTATATGCACCGCAGTTAGAGGAGTCTCTCTAGGCACTAGCACTAACCTTCTAGACTCCTTCATTGCTACCATTGCTGCCCTTGCTATGAGAGTATCATCCAAGCCCAAGGATATACTTGCTAGGGTCTTCATGCTGCATGGGATGATTACAGTACCATCCAACTTGAATGACCCGCTGGATGGTCTTGCTGCTAGATCCTCATTACTGTATATGTGATCTGCTAGAGCCTTCACCTCATCTATACTGAAGTCAGTCTCAAGCCTTATACACTCTGCAGCCCATCTGCTCATTATAAGATGGGTCTCAACATTGAGAGCCTTCAATGCCTCAAGCAACTTTATCCCATATATTACGCCAGAGCCTCCACTCATACATACTAGTATGCGCATTGCCATGGTTATACTCTATATTCTCCTGTTTTATTCATTTGCCCTTACTGGTCTAGAGCTAACCTTTATAATCTAGGTTAGGTAGCATGGATACGGTATGGTATCGATGGATAAGGTAGAGGATGCTCTTGCTAGAGAGTTGATGATGAGTATGGATACTATCAAGGTATACACAATGCTCTTGAGGAAGGGTATGTTGAATGCTAGAGAGATTGCAGATGAACTTAATATGGATGAGGGTAAGGTTAAGGATGCATTGTCAGATCTTGTAAGGGATGGTGCGTGTATAGAGATCAATGGAAGATATGAGGCACTGAACCCTAGATTTGCAATAACAAACATGTATAGAATGCTCTGCTTGAGGATGAATAGAGAGGTTAAGAGGAATGAGAGGATAGATGGGATAGCAAGCATACTTGAGAAGGTGTATAGCGATGCAAGGAGGTGAGACTATGAGCAGTCAATGCATGCATAGCAATGTATACTATGGTGTTGTTAACATAAAGCATAGGAATAAGATAATTGGGGCAGTGGATGTGTGGAGATGTGTGAAGTGTAAGAGACTATTTGCTGAGGAGAAGAGGCTTGGTATACTAGATATATCATCGGAGGTAGGGATGCCTAGTATAAGGGATGATGAGTCATGGTTTCTACTAACATGTAGATTAAGGTCTGAATGGGCACTTGTGAAGGTTACGAGAGATGGTTCATCTATAATAGAGCATGAGTGTGTAGATGGCAAGGTGAAGTTACAGGTAAGAGATTTTAAGATAGATGACAATCATAGACTCTTTACGATAAGTGATCTGATAAATAAGGAGGTTGAGTTGGAATGAATCTTGTGGGCGATGATAATAATGATAGTAGTAGCAATAGTAGTAGCAATAGCAATAGCAATAGTGGTATCGATAACAGTGATAAGAGAAGAGATGATAGAAGAACCAGAGATGGATATGGATATGATAGATACGATGATCTGAAGGTTTATGTTACAAATCTATATGCAAGCGATATAACGAGTAGGTTGAATGGCTACTTCGTCCTAAATGGAGCGAGGGTAAGGTTTAGAAGTATAGCATTTGGGAGGATAGGAGGACATAACATACATGTTAAGATAAGCAAGAGATCAGAAGAAGTGCTGAAGAGGATGGGCTATGATCCAGAGCATGTGTTGGTAGCGGTACAGATGAAGATGATTGAGGGCGATGTTATAATAGAGGCTAAGATGAAAGAGTAAGTTAACCAATCTTCTATCCTTTACTATCTCTTCGATACACTTTATAGAGCTTATAGCATCATCTACTAGAATATAAGGAGAGTGATTGGTTCCATAACTGGCCCTCTATAGTTACTTATACTTGTAGCTAACTCCTGCTGGTCTATCGGAAGACGGTAAGATAGTGTTAGCGATAGCATCATGGACGATAATCTGGTGGATGACAGGCCATATCGGTTTATGCTACAGCATTGCTACCATTGGTATTATTGCCTATGATGTATATTACCACTGACAAGTGTTGCATGAGTATATGCATAGAATAGTACTCCTCCTTGGTATGTTCTTGATAGCAATAAGCATAGAGAAATCAGGTCTATATAAGAAGATAACACTACTACTTATCACTGTATTGGTTACTGCAGAGACGTATAGTTTGGGGTTAATGATATCCACTGTACCCTCCATGATTGTCCTCAGTACAACTGTAGTACTTGTAATGCTCTCTATAGCACAGGTAATAACCAATGTTATAGCAAGGTCTAATCAGGTTATTCAAGATAGAAGATTCACACTAGAACTCATCTTAGGGATAGCATATGCATCATCAAAGGAAGTATTGCTACTTTGGTTGGTACACCACCTAACCTGATCTTTGCTAGTACTGTTATGGAGACATTTGGTTATACAATATCTTTTGCGTAGTCAGCCCTCGTTGCACGCCATCATTCACAATGCTTGCCATAACTAGCTTTATACTTACTAAAGGGTTAGACGATACTGCTCAAATTCTTATAAAGGAGATACTAAGAATAGATATTAAGGATATTAGATTGACTGGAATGCAAATTATAGTCTACTATAAGCGTACTTACTCTTATGTTTACTTTATATGGTCACCTGAATCCTCTATGATAACCAACTCAATAGCGATGGCTGGAGGAATATTACTCTTTGTTATCCCATATGGTAAAAGGGAGCGAATACTTGGTTGAAAGGAAAGGATCATTGGTGTACTCTTCCTTCTTGGAGTTGTCTTGTATCATCTCTCTCATTCATGAACACTGGCTTAGCATTATGGTTAGCAGAGGTACTCATTCGTAAATATATTTACGTACTTGTTGGTTATAGCCCTGCTAGCAACATTAATAATGTTTGTTTCAAATATAAAGCCAAATACTGTAACTACAGCAGTGTTTCTCTCAGCAGTAGCTAATATGGCCATCTTGGCCCTCTCTACCAATACTCTTTGTAACAGTAGCATCATTTGCATTCTTATTTATTGCCTATGTGTACACCACTAATGCTTTGGTGTGTGAAATGGACAAGATAAGTACGTACGAGATGTTCAGAAATGGGTAACAGCTGTTAACGTACTTGCAGCAGAGCATCTTATATTTGATAGTACAAGGATGAAGATAGAGCCAAAGAATATACTTGCAAGTACCGTAGCATCACATACGGTTTCCCATGGGTAGAGGTTGAGGAAGGGGTATTTACATGGGATGGGGCATTGATGAGCAACACTCCTTACGGGAAGTACTTGTATCATCTCCAAAGAATGACAGAGGTCTACATAGTAGAGAACTACCCACAGGTAGGAGTGATCTTCACAATCCGATCGAGTTGATAGATATTTTAGGGATATAACGTTTAGTGACAAGACGTCCCATGATATAGAGGTCTCTAACAGGTTCACATACCTTACCTTATCGATCTAGTAGAGTTCTTGTATAGAGTGGTAAGGGATCATGATGATATCCCTCCTACTATAAGAGGCCTACAAAGATCTAATAGAGAATAATGGCCTGAGGTATTAGCAGTATACAAGATCAGAGGAGGGAGTTAGATACACTTGATACACTTTACCTACTCAAGAAGCAGATTTTTCAAAGATGGTTAAAGAACTAATAAAGCGAAGGGAGGAGTTGGCATATCAGCAACTAAGGGTTGTTAACCAACAACAATAATTTTTATGATAAGATCATAAGATCATGTATAGATTAGGATCAGAGCTTAGCATCCTTTAGAGCATCTTTGCATGCGCAGTTAATCCTCTCCTCTGGTATCTTAGATATAACCTCTCTCAGCAGTCTCTTCACGTTTATAGAGTTCTTCTTTAACGTATCTATAACCTCCTGTGTGCTTACTGGCTTCTCAGCCCATACATCGTAATCTGTTACAGTTGCTATGCTAACGTAGCATATCTCCATCTCTCTAGCAAGGATACATTCAGGCACTAGAGTCATCCCTATTATATCTGCGCCCATCATATCCCTGAAGAATAGCGACTCTGCCCTCGTTGAGTACCTAGGCCCTTCAACGCATATGTACGTACCTCGCTCATGGACCCTTAGGTTTAGGCTCTTGCACTGCTCTATAACAATGCTCCTAAGTTCAGGACAGAATGGGTCTGCCAAAGATACATGGCATACCTCTCCTCCATCGTAGAATGTGTACTCCCTCCTCTTTGTAAAGTCTATGAACTGATCTGGCACAACTATATCCCCAGGCCTCATCTCAACCCTCATGCTTCCAACTGCTGCTGGAGCGATTATCCTCTTCACGCCTAGATGCTTCAACGCCCATATGTTTGCTCTAGCGGGTATTCTATGAGGGGGTATCCTATGCTCTTTGCCATGCCTAGGGAGGAATGCTATACCCTTGCCTGAGTATCTACCTACAGTGATAAGGTCTGATGTATCGCCATATGGGGTGTAGACCTTGACCTCTTTAGCATCCTCGAGCATCTCTACATCATAGACTCCAGTCCCTCCGATTATTGCTATTGTTATCGGCACATCTGTACCAACATCAGCACCACGAGTATTCATGCTACTCATCATACACCACCAATGAGTATACATCGTAACCTTTGAGTAACTCCCTACCCCTCAACCTTGCAAGTTCTATTATGAATGCGAATCCAGCAACCTTTGCATCAAGTCCTTCCACAAGTCTTGCAGCAGCTGCTGCAGTACCACCAGTTGCTATGAGGTCATCTGCTATGAGCACTTTATCACCAGCAGATATCGCATCCTCCTGTATCTCCATAGTTGCCTTGCCGTACTCTATAGTGTATGCTATGCTCCTCGTCCTTCCCGGGAGTTTACCCTGCTTCCTTATCATTACCATGCCGCATCCAAACCTCATCGCTAACGCACATGCTACTATGAACCCCCTAGACTCTATGCCCGCTATAACATTTATGCCTCTATCCTTGAAGTGCTCATAGAATAGATCAACTATGTAGTTCAATGCATCGATCCTCCTCAGCAATGGGCTTATATCCCTGAAGAGTACCCCTTTCTCTGGGAAGTCTGGGAACTCCCTTATCATAGATTTGAGGTTCACGTCCTACCTCTAGAGGCAAGGATAATTAACCTTTTCCTATGTTAATGGATATGCTACACTCTCGCTTCAGATCTAGACATGCTTGTATGCAATGAAGGTGCGGGGGGTGGGATTTGAACCCACGAACCCCTACGGGACGAGGTTCTAAGCCTCGCGCCTTTGACCAGGCTAGGCAACCCCCGCAGTACTCGATTGATCCTGCTTGCGAGAGATATTTTTGTTTATGCTTATGCTCATTAATACATAAGGATGTAATGCGATACAATATAATATAATACAATAATAACGGATTAAAACAGGATTGGAAAGAAAAGAAAGATGCCTGTACACCTTTTAATACTGTACGACAGCAATCATATACAGCAATAATACATATACTTCCTAGCATAGTATGCTCAGTTCAATCGTTAGATTGGATCATCATCAAGAATGATAAGAAGATATATGCAACTATCGCTCTGCTATGCTATGATATGCTTAACCCACCATCGACTATCAACATGGTTCCAGTTACCCATCTTGCACTATCAGATGCAAGGTAAAGTATCGCATTCGCAACATCCTCAGGTTCACCTATGCGCCCTAATGGTTGTAACTTGCTCAACCCCTCTCTAGTCTCTGTATCCTCAAGGTAAGGTTCTAGGAACTTGCTCCTAATCGTACCAGGGCAGACGCAGTTGCATCTTATGTTGTATTGAGCATACTCTAGAGCTATACTCTTTGTGAACATTATCACCCCTGCCTTAACCGCATTATACACCGAGAGAGGTATCCTATACGCCTTTATCCCAGCAACACTCGATATGTTTATTATACACCCATCCTTCTGATCCATCATCACCGGAATCACAGCTCTAGTCATCCTTAGAGTACTGATTAGGTTTATGTTTATTAATGCATCCCAATCCTCATCGTGCATCATATGGAATTGTGTAGGATCGTTTATGTAACCAACGTTATTAACAAGTATATCTACCCTATCGTACTTCTTCAGTACAGTATTAACCGCTGCCTGTACATCACCCTCTTGGGTTACATCTGCCTTTATAAGCAATGTATCTCCCTCTATGCTGGATGCTACTACCCTAAGCCTATCCAGATCTCTAGCAAGCATTGCAACCTTTGCACCATGCTTTGCTAGCATCTTGGCCGTTGCCTCCCCTATGCCTCTGCTAGCACCGGTTACCACTGCAACCTTATCCTTCAGTATCATACACTTACTCATTCCCCTCACCCTATTATATAAAGAGTTTGCCTCTCCACTTTACAAAAATAAATATATTTATCTGTAGGTGGTAGGAGAACTACATAGAGATGAGTGTGCAAAGATTATTTGGTACTAACGGGGTTAGAGGTGTATTTGGTAAGGATCTTACACTAGATCTAGCACTAAGATTATCATATGCACTTGCAACATACTACAGGGAAGGCCCATTACTTCTTGCCTATGATGGGAGATACTCAAGCCCACTTATAGCTGATGTTATCAAGGCTGGGCTGAATGCAATGGGTATAGATGTTCATGATGCTGGACTGGTACCTACACCATGCCTCCAGTACTGTACCAGAAGGCTTGGATATAGAGGGGGAGTGATGATAACCGCATCCCATAACCCTCCAGAGTACAATGGCATTAAGGTCATGGCCAGTGATGGTGTAGAGATCCCTAGAGAGGATGAGTTGAGGATAGAGGAGGTCTACTTCTCAAATAGGTTCATGGAGAGTAGGGGTATAGGTATCGATAAGAGGCTTGGTGATGCTGTTGGTATCTACCTGCAAGGTATAATCTCACTCGTAGATATAGATAGGATAAGGAGTAAGGGTATGAAGGTTGTTGTAGATCTAGGCAATGGTGCACAAGCTGTTGCTGTACCTAGAATGCTAGAGATGCTAGGCTGCAAGGTTGTAACCCTGAATGAGCGCATAGACGGTTCATTCCCAGGTAGAGGATCAGAGCCTACAATCGATAACCTTGGAGATCTTGCTACAAAGGTTAGGGAGAGTAACGCAGATCTTGGTGTAGCGTATGATGGTGATGGAGACAGGAGCATATTCTGTGATGAAGAGGGCAATGTATACACTGGGGATAGGAGTGGTGCATTACTGGTTGAGCAGGTACTTACAAAGGAGGTGCAGAGTGGGAGTGGGAGTAGGAATGGGAATGGGAATGGGAGTAGGAGTGGGAGTAGAGAGTTGAAGGTAGTAACACCAGTGAACTCATCCATGCTGATAGATATAGTTGCAGCAAGATACGGTGCCAAAGTAATAAAGACAAAGGTAGGGAGTGTTGAGGTCTCAAGGGAGATGGTTAGAGCATCAGCACTGGTAGGGCTAGAGGAGAACGGAGGTTTCATGTACTCCAAGCATATACCCGTTAGGGATGGGGCCATGAGTACAGCACTTATGCTTGAGGCACTTGCATCTAGAGGCGAGCCTCTCTCTAAGATAATGAGTGGTTACAAGAGGTTCTACCAGTACAAGACAAAGTTCCCATGCAGTAGAGAGCAGGCATCTAGGGTTATAGATGCCCTGAAGGGTAGATCATTGAGGGTAGAGAGCATAGATGGGGTTAAGATATGGGTAGATGATGAGTCATGGGTAATGGTTAGGCAGAGCGGTACAGAGCCTATAATCCGTCTCTATGCTGAGTCAAGCGATGAGCAGAGGTTAAGATCGATGGTAGATTCCTATACAGAACTGATAAGATCTCTACTATGAAAGGTATAATAAATAGAATAAATATAAAGTCTACCTAATAATAACCATTTAGTGATAGAAATAAAAATAGAAGTATCTAACCATACCTGACCTTCATTTGCTTATCTTCGTAGACTTCATTGCATTCCTGTACGTTACAATGAACCCAATCCCGCCAGCTATTACCCCTATTACAAGTACTATTATGAATACTGCTATAGGAACTACAAGGGGAGCAAGTACCTCATGGGCCTCTGCTGCTGTTAACCCTAGCCCTCCAACGTTCACAGGGAGCATAGCCTTTGCACCCTCGTAACCCCCATACATCATTAGCCATGTTGCTCCTACAATACCAATATTCATCATCATGAGATGTGCCCATGCAAGGTAACTTGCAATGCCTCTATACGCTACTATTAATGTATGCTCTAGATAATGGTAGAAGAGTGCTGATACCGCTACACCTATAACACCAACAGCAATATACATGATATAGCCCATTGTGAACCACATCCCTGCACTACCAAATGCTATAACCCTTGATACCTCAGGCTTAACATACATCTGCCCTACTACAATAGATGATGTTAGTATGGTAACTAGTAGCCCTTGCACTATCGCCGCTACCATGAACCTCTTACTCCATACACCAGACTCAATATTGCTACCCATCATACTATACTCACCATTCATATTATTGGTAGAACGTAATTTAATTGACTTGCAGATTCTCAGCAGTAAGAATGGCAATCGTGCGTATATTTTGTATAACAACATTTTTAAAAGGCTCTAGTAATGCTATCTTGATGATCCCGATGGGTGATCTATATGAGTAGGAGCAAACCATACTATGTGAAGTTTGAGATACCAAAGGAGATGGTTAACCTGATATATGAGGCTGTCAGGATAGCAAGGCAGACAGGCAATGTAAAGAAGGGTACAAATGAAGTAACTAAAGCAATAGAGAGGGGTAATGCAAAGTTGGTTATAATAGCAGAGGATGTAGAACCTCCAGAGGTCGTTGCCCACCTACCCATACTATGTGATGAGAGGAGTACACCTTACGTATATGTTCCAAGCAAGAAGCAGTTGGGTGAAGCACTTGGCATAGATGTGCAGGCAGCTGCAGCATGTATAACCGATGCTGGAGATGCTAAACAGCCTATAGAGCAGATAATCAATACAGTTAAGAGTATGAAGAGGTAGAGTTGGTCCATGAGCAGAGAGGAGGAGAGGTTAACACCTGCTGAGGTTATACAGATAGTTGGTAGAACGGGCATAGCAGGAGAGATAACACAGGTCAGGGTGAGGATACTTGAGGGTAGGGATAAGGGCAGGATAATAGCAAGGAATGTGAAAGGGTTGGTTAGACTTGGCGATATATTGATGCTTAGAGAGACTGAGAGGGAGGCAAGGAAGATACAGTGATAGAATAGGCTGGGGTCTGATAAAGATGATTAATAGATTGGTTGATGTATGAGTGGGTGAATGAGATGAGCCTAGTATCAAAGTCATGCAGTTTCTGTGGCGAATCTATAAAGGCAGGAGAGGGTAGGATACTTGTAAGAAACGACGGTAGCATGCTCTACTTCTGTTCAAGTAAGTGCTGGAAGAACATGCTTAAACTTAAAAGGGATGCTAGAAGGCTACAATGGACAAAGAGGTATGTTAAAGGTGGTATAAAGGTAAGGAAGTGATATCTGATGAATGATGGCAAGGATATTCCAACTGAGAAGAGTTATAGAACGCTCATAGTCATAAAGCCAGATGCTGTGAGGAGGAGTCTTATAGGCTCTATACTCAGGAGGTTTGAGGATGAGGGCTTTAGCATAAAGGAGTTACTCATGCTCACACTAAGCAAGGAAGAGGCTGAGGCCTTCTACACTGTGCATAGAGGTAAGCCATTCTTCAGCGAGTTGGTCCAGTTCATAACCTCTGGCCCTGTGGTTGCTGCTATACTCGAGTATAGAGACAGGGGCGATACAGATGCAATAGCAAAGGTTAGGAGTATAATAGGTGCAACAGACCCGAGTAAGGCAGAGGAGGGTACGATAAGGAGGCTCTACGGCTCAAGTATAACAGAGAATGCTATACATGCTAGCGATTCGATCGAGAGTCTTGAGAGAGAGGCCAGAGTTATATTTGGTAATAGATGCGGTAAGAGGGTAGATGGGTAGTAGTAAGCGAGTGAGTACAGTTGCCTATAAGACAGCCAGTAGTAGTTGTTCTAGGCCATGTGGACTCTGGTAAGACATCCCTACTGGATAGGATAAGGGGTACCGCTGTACAGGCTAGAGAGGCGGGAGGGATAACACAGCATATAGGTGCAAGTTTCTTTCCTCTAGATACCATAAAGGAGATATGTGGTTCACTATTTGCTAGATTTGGTGCTGATTTAAGGGTTCCAGGCCTCCTTGTAATAGATACCCCAGGGCATGAGGTATTTGCAAACCTGAGGTTGAGGGGCGGTTCAGCAGCAGATATAGCTATACTTGTAGTTGATATAAACAAGGGTCTAGAGGCGCAGACATATGAGAGCATAGAGATACTCAGGAGCAGGAAGGTACCATTCGTTATAGCATTGAACAAGTTGGATATGCTTCCTGGATGGAGGAGTATTGATTCTGGCACTCCTAGCACTACAACTACTGCTAGTGGAAGGATTCTATTCCTCGATTCGCTCAAGAGGCAAGAGAGGGTGGTTGTGGATGAGTTAGATGCAAGGATATACTCCATCGTAGGAGCATTATCGAGGCTAGGATTCAGGGCAGAGGCATTCTATAGGGTGAGAGACTTTACCAGAGAGATTGCTATAGTACCAGTCAGTGCAAAGACTGGGGAGGGTATAGCAGAACTCCTTGCAGTGCTCATTGGATTAACACAGCAGTACATGCTCAAGAGGTTGGAGGTTGGAGAGTATGGAAGGGGTATAGTGCTTGAGGTAAAAGAAGAGACTGGCTTGGGGATGACAGCAAACCTCATACTGCTTGATGGTGTGCTAAGGGAGGGGGATGAGATAATGCTTGCAAAGAGGGATAGCGTGATATCAACTAGAGTTAGGGCAGTACTATTACCAAAGCCTCTGGATGAGATGAGAGACCCTAGAGATAGGTTCGTAAGGGCTGGGGAGGTGCATGCAGCAGCAGGTATCAAGATAGCATCTCCAGATCTGGATGGTGTATTGGCAGGATCGCCATTCTATGTTATAGGCAAGGGAGTAGATGTTGATGCGCTAAGACGTAGCATAGAGAGCGAGATCAGAGGATTGGTTGTAAGTACTGATAAGGTGGGTGTAGTACTCAAGTGTGATACCCTAGGCTCACTCGAGGCCATAACTGAGATGCTGAAGAGATCGAATATACCTCTAAGGATAGCAGATATAGGTAATGTGGTCAAGAGGGATGTGGTAGAGGCACTGACTGTAAGGGAGAAGGATCGCTACTTGGGGGTAGTACTAGCATTCAACGTTAAGGTTCTGCCTGATGCTCAGGCAGAGGCCGATGCTCATAATGTGAAGATATTCTCAGATAAGGTGATCTACAACCTTGTAGAGTCTTACAGGCAGTGGGTTGAGCAGGAGAGGGAGAGGGAAGAAAGCGTAGTATTTGCTTCACTGACCAAACCATGTAAGTTCATGCTACTCAAGGGCTTTGTATTCAGGAGGAGTAATCCTGCTGTGTTTGGTGTAGAGATCATCGAGGGAAGGTTAAGGCAGAAGAGTCCTGTTATGAACTCTGAGGGTAATGAGGTAGGAACGATACACCAGATACAGGATAAGGGTAAGAACATAGATGAGGCTGGTAAGGGCATGGAGGTTGCAGTATCAATGAACGAACCTGTGGTAGGGAGACAGATAAAGGAGGGAGAAGTACTCTACACACTACCATCTACACAGCATCTCAAGTTATTGAGTGAGAGGTTCAAGCATAAACTCACTCAGGAGGAGCAGATGCTTCTAGATGAGATAGCAAAGATAAGGAGAAAGGTGGATCCATTATATGGTTATATATAACTCATATGGAAGGAATTATGGATGGGATTGTTAATTATGGATGGGATTGTTTACTACATGCGATATATGTGTCTATGTATTGCTTATGCTACTATTTACAGCGTATCGAGCATCGAATACAAGAAAGGGTTACTGCTAATAGAGCAATTGTAGCCTAACACATCAGCCTATCCAGGCCCATCTTGTTATATTTAAAGAATTTAGATATGATTGGATCGAATGGCGTATTAGGTGGGTGGAATAGGTTATCAGCAGTGTAATATCAGGAAAAAGATTATACGATATACTTCTTTATCATCTTCTCTAATCCTATCTCTCCTACAGCACCTATAGCCCTATCTATTATCTTGCCATCCTTGAATAGTATGAAGGTTGGTATAGCATAGACATCGTACCTAGCAGCGATAGCATTATTCTCATCTACATTAAGCCTAGCAAAGACCATCCTATCACCATACTTCTTTGCAAGCCTATCGAATATGGGTAGCATGAACTGGCATGGACCGCACCACGCAGCCCAGAAGTCGACTATTACTGGTTTAGAACCATTTATAACATCATCGAAGTTCTGCTCATTCAACTCTATGAGTTTAGACTCATTGCTCATGCCCCTCTGCTGTTGGCTCTTCATCATCTCCTCCATCTTTTTACGCATCAACCTCTCTATCTCTGGATCCCTCTCCACACCTATCCTATGCGATGCTCAAATATAACATTTTCACACTATAGATCGAGTAGGAACCTCAACCTATACCTCCCATCATCATGATGCTCTATGCTCATCATATGATAGGTTACGCCCTTGATCTCAACCTTGTAGTTGTGCTTCTCCAGATCCAAAGGTTCCCCATATGCTTTGGCCTTCAATGTGTAAGCATCCCTACCCTTATCTATTGTGACATCAAACCTGCTCATCGCTATATGATCGCTAACGAGTGTTATCATAACCTGTTCAAGCCAGTTGTAGAGCAGGCTCTCAATATCATGCCCATCTGCCTGTAGCATAAGTTCAAGCCTATCCTCAACCTTGCTAACATCTATCATAACATCAACTAGAGCTCTTGCTGCAAGAGCAAACGCCACCTCTAGTGTATCTGCCTCAACCTCTACAAGTGCATCTGTCATATGCTCAAGCATCCTGTAACCCATACCACTACTTGGTCGAGCAGGTTTAAATAGTTAGTCACATGTTTAGCGGGCCCGGTGGGCTTCGATCCCACGACCACCTGCTTAGAAGGCAGGCACTCTATCCATGCTGAGCTACGGGCCCTCTCACTATTACTACCCACTCACTATTACTACCCATCCCCTCTCTACTTCTTGTATATCTATCTATTTATTGTATATATACTTGGATTATCGAAGGTGTATGCTCTAGCGTAGCAGTATAAGTACTGTTGCGCATAACCAGCATACCTCCCAAAATAACCCCTCATGGTGCTCGATACCCTCCTATACATATTTGGTGATAACCTCACCCTCTCGTCCACACCCATACCTACTATATCTCTATAGTATCTTGCTATAACCCTCCAGATCCATACATCTATTGGGAATGACTCGAGCTTCTCTAACGAGAATAGCATTATGCAGTCAGCAACCTTGTTACCTACACCCTCTATGCCTAATAGGATATCCCTTACCTCATCATAACCACCATCAAGTAAACTCTCAACATCCATATCAAGATAAGAGTATACTGCTTGCTTAACGAACCTTGCCCTATAACCTAGACCACACCATACAAGATCGTTTATGCTTGCATCTTGTAGTGCTTTTGGTGATGGGAATGTATGAAATGTTAGACCATCAAACTCTACCTTGTTACCGAACCTCTTGCATATACCCTCTAGCATACACCTAACCCTTGTTATGCTTGTATTCGTAGCGCATATGAATGAGATGAGGCATTGGAATGGATCTTGGCGCATCAGCCTCAAACCCTTGAACCTCTTTACGGCCTCACCTATTAGAGCATCTTTATGCCCTATGCTATGGTTTATAGCATGTATATCATCATCTAACCTGAAGAGCCTCTCTACATCTATATACATTGGCTTAGATTCATGAACTAGTACTAGTTGTCCATGGCATGGTTCTATTCTGATAACATTCTCAGAATATATTAGATAGTAACTTCTTCCCCTCTTATACCAGAGGAATACCTGCCCACTATCAAGTGTCTGCTCTACATCTATAGCATCGATGATGCCATCCATCCTTCTTGCTAAGGGTATCATATCTCAGTTATAAACAAATTTATTGACAATCTTGTATCTACTAATGGATAACATGGTTTATGATAAGTAATGGACGATCCCAACTATGCAGGATAAGAATAGCATAAAGAGCATAAATGATGCAGTATATCTGCTCAAGAGAAGGATGGAGTTGCGTTCATCGATGCTTAGCGTTATTGCAGATAGCAAGGTGAAGGCATCTTTGGATGGCATAAGGCATGCACCACAACTGAGTAAGAAGATCAGTAGGCTAGGCTGGATGCTCTTCTGGATACCAGAACCAACTATGGTATCTACAGCAGTAGGGATACCAATGATACTGGCAGGTAAAGCCTTGGATAGATACTATAATAGCCTTACAGTTAAAGGGCTTTATGAGGAGACTGCAAGGGCGCTCAAATCACTAGAGTCCTTATCAGAATAGGTATATAAATAAAAAGAGGCGTAAGATTTGGTATATGCCTAGGCAGGTATTCGATAAGGATGAGTTGCTCAGACTCGCTGAAGGAGCAGAGGAGTGTAGAGTGGTGAGGAGGGGAGATAAGGTTAAGATAAAGGTTAGGAGGGCTAGATACCTCTACACCTATATAGCAAGCAGTAGTGAGGCTGATGAGATACTAGGAAGGATAAGGGTTGAGAAGGTGGAACTATAAGTAAATTGACGATAATTTTTGTTTTATAGATATCAATATTTAATCTATCATTGGTTATGCTAGCACTGATACATAGATGTATAGTATGCTTGTCCTATAGATAACCCTGCATCCCCTGCTGGTATAACGTTGTTATGTATGAACCTTAATCCATGATCCTCTACATACCTTCTAATGAGAGTAGTTATTATCCTGTTGTACGCAACCCCTCCAGATATGCCTATAGTATCTATACCATGTTTTACAGCATTATCAAGTGCTAGAGTGGCAAGGCCCTTTGCAATATACACATGGGCAGAGTATGCAAGATCTCTAACATTGAGCCTATCCCTGTTGCAGAATACCTCTTCAACTAGATACCTTGTATCTAGAGTACCATTACTTATCTTCGGCTCTAGCCTAAGGTAATCATCATCGCTACCATACGCAGCAGTCTCCAACAGCATTGCAGGTTCTCCTTCGTACCCCCTCCTCTCTATCAGCCCTAGCAAGAATGAGATGGCATCTAGTACCCTACCTGTACTTGTGGTCTTCATATACCTACCCTTCCTTGCAATATCGAGTATCGCAGCCATCTCATCCTTACCATGTGGTAGTGTATGGGATCTAGAGTATAGGTAATCCTCTACACCATCTATACTGCTAGGATAGAGTATACCAGCAACCATGCGTAATGGGTGATATGCTGCTAGATCGCCCCCTATCATAGGCTGCTCCATCAAGTGTGCAACCCTATGGTAGTTGCTACCATCCACAAGGAATATCTCTCCACCCCATACACTGCCATCACAACCATATCCATTGCCATCGCATACTATACATACCATCCTCTTATCTCCCTCAACTCCTCTTCCACTTCCATCTTCTCCCCTACCCCCTACCAACTTATCCTCTATGAGTAGTGTTGATGCATGTGCATGGTGGTGCTGTACCCTCTTAACAGTACATCCATACTCTTCAGCGATCTTGTATGCTAGGTTAGTCGTTGGTATGGATGGATGGAGGTCACATACTATGATATCTGGCCTCACATTCAGCATCCTGCAGAACCTCTCAACTGTACTGCGTAGATTTATATATGCTCTAAGAGAGTCCATATCCCCCAAGTGTTGCGATGCAACTATCTTATCCTTGAATAGTATGGATATGGTAACATTGAGATGGGCACCAAGTGCAAGTATGCATCTTGATGAGTATACATCTATGCTTATTGGTGATGGTACATAGCCTCTAGCCCTCCTAATGATCATAGGGGATGAGTTTACCATGACAACAGAGTCATCGCAGGGGTTGATTATACCCCTCTCATGAATTAGGAAGTAATCCACAAAGCCAAGCCTTAACACTTCATCATCATCAGCAACTATAGGCTCATCGCTAACGTTGGCACTTGTAACTACCAGAGCATTAAGGTTAATCGTGCTGAAGATGAGATAGTGTAGTGCAGTGTATGGTAGCATTACACCAACTGTATACAGGTTTGATATAAGGGGTGATAGGTTGTAGTTGCTACCTTTGCGCAGGAGCACTATAGGCCTTGCATCTGATCTTAGGATACTCTCTTCTACACCATCCACTACAGCAAACTCCCTAACCGCATCTACACTCCTAGCCATCACTGCTAAAGGCTTACTCTCCCTCCTCTTCCCTCTTCTAAGCCTAGCGATCGCATCGTCATCGTATGCAGATGTTATGAGATGGTATCCACCTATACCCTTGACCGCTACTATACACCCTTGCTCTATCAATCTCGATGCTACAGCTATAGGGTTGCTACCATCGTAACCATGATCCCCAACCCTCCTCCCCTTGCCATCTACAAGGTAGAGCCTTGGTCCACAGTTATGGCATGCTATGCTCTCATTGTGGAACCTCCTACTCGAAGGGTCTCTATACTCCTTAAGGCACTCATCACATAGGTTGAACTCAGCCATGCTTGTATTTGCCCTATCGTATGGTAATGCTCTCACCATGCTAAACCTTGGACCACAGTCTGTGCATGTTATGAAGAAGTACCCATACCTTCTATTATCGGTGTTGAAGAGCTCGTTTAGACACTTGTCACATACCGCAATATCTGGTGGTATTGAGGGTTCAACTGTAGATGAGGTATATGTACTCTCAAGTATTGAGAAGGTAGTAAACTCAGAGGCATCATCCAATACACACTTCCTGATATCTATATGCTCATACACTGCTAATGCTGGCTTATCATGGTTGAGCTGATTGATGAACCTCTCAAGATCATGCTCATGACCCTCAACAACTATCTCAACAGAGCCATCACCAGTATTCCTTACATAGCCCCTCAGGTTATTTGCAGTAGCAATCCTATACACGAATGGTCTGAAGCCTACCCCTTGAACCCTCCCCTGTACGGTTATTGTATAACGCATATCTAACATACTCTATAAATGCTCATCAACCAATAATAAAGATGAGGTCATCTCATCTCAGTCAATGGATAGATCTCGTACTCTGCATAGTTGTAGACCGGCATTCCTGCTATTAGGTTCTCTAACTCCTCGTTCGATTCAACATCGAGTATCCATGCACCACCATGCCTTCCAACTATATGGTAGTATGCTTCTAACTTACCCTCATCCTTAAGCCTCTTAGCATATGCTCTCATATCAAGTACAGTTCTAACCAACTCTGGTGTTAGCGTTACCCTTCTGAACGACCATAGTATAAGGAACTTCATCCCTAATAGCCATCCTCAACCCATCTATTAAATCTAGACAGCCAAACTTAAATACGTTAGAAGAGGAGATACTCTATGCCATCTATAGTTGAGAGGGATGACTTTGGTGCCTTCTTTACGGTGTTGAGGGATATGGGTTATGAGATAGTGGGACCAAGGGTTAGGGACTCTGCAATAGTATACGATAGACTAGGGTCTGTCGATGATCTTCCTATAGGTATTACAGATCAGCAGGATAAGGGGTTTTACAGGTTAATGAAGAGGGATGATAGAGCATTATTTGGCTACACCGTTGGTCCACACTCATGGAAGATGTACCTCTTCCCTCCTCGCATACGTCTATTCACTGCAGAGATGCACGGCAATGGGTTGAGTATAGTTGGAGAGCACTACAATCCAAAAAAGTTAGCATTCATAGGGGTTAGGGCATGTGAGTTGCATGCTATACAGATACAGGATAGGATATTCCTTAACGGTGCATTCAAGGACCCAGTATATGAGAGTCAGAGGAGGAATATATTCATACTTGCTGTGAACTGTACAGTATCAAGCAGTACATGCTTCTGTACATCCATGGGTACAGGGCCTAAGGTAGGCTCTGGCTATGATGTAGTGGTTACAGAGGTCCTAAAGCCTAGGCATCAATTCCTTGTTGATACTGCCACAGCAGTAGGTGATGAGGTTCTAAGCAAGGTAAGGCATAGGGAGGCTAGCATGGAGGAGGTTGAGCATGCGATGAGCATGGTTGAGGATAACGCAAAGGCAGTAAGCATGAAGAGAAGCATAGATACAGCAAACATAAAAGAGTTGTTGTACAACAGTTATGAGAGCAAGCGCTGGGATGATGTAGCAGAGAGATGCTTGGCATGTGCAAACTGCACAATGGTATGCCCAACATGCTTCTGTAGTACTGTTGAGGATGTTCTTGATCTGAAGGGTGAGCATGCAGAGAGGTGGAGGCTATGGGACTCGTGCTTCAGTGATGAGTTCACATACATTCATAGTGGTAGTGTAAGAAGATCTACAGCAGCAAAGTACAGGCATTGGATAACCCATAAGCTTGCTTCATGGATAGACCAGTTCGGCACATCTGGCTGTGTTGGATGTGGTAGATGTATAACTTGGTGCCCCGTAGGTATAGATATAACTGAGGAGGTTAAGGCACTACAGCAATTAAATAAGGAAAGGTGAGGCGCATGGTTGGTATAGATAGATAGATAGGTAAGTAGGTAGATAGATAGATAGGTAAGTAGGTAGGTAAGTATGAGCATTGAGGAGAGTATAAGGATGCACTCATTCTTCAGCGATATAAGCACTGCGCATATGAGTAGTTTAGCATCGCATGCTCAACATCTAACTGTAGAGGCAGATAACTTCATATTCAGAGAAGGAGAGTATGCAGATGCATTCTACCTTATAACATATGGGAAGGTATCGCTTGAGTTATCAACGGCACATAGGGGAAGGATAATTATACAGACCATAGGTGAGGATGATGTACTCGGCATATCATGGCTCTTTCCTCCATATAGATGGCGTTTTGATGCTAGGACATTAACGCTAACGAGGCTTATCAGGATAGATGCTGCTCAGATGAGGAGGATGTGTGATGAGGATAACGCATTTGGCTACAAGGTTATTAGCAAGCTTGCAAGCATAGTGATGAGACGCCTCCAAGCAGTAAGATTACAACTACTAGAGATGGAGGAGATGTGATATGTTCTTATTGAGCTAAGCGGTAAATGGTGAGCCAAAATGCTCATGAGGCATTTTAGATTAATGATAGTTTGTGGAGTGATGCTCCAATGGTAGATATTTGGAGTGAGGGCATGTAACATGGGGGCTGAGAACTATAATTGCAATGACTGCAACAGTGTAAACCCTTACTTACCGAGAATCTACAAGGTCAAGAGGGTTAAGAGGGAGACTCATGATACGTTCACCATAGAGATATTTGCTGATGGCTTCAGGTTCATGCCAGGACAATTCAATATGCTCTATGCATTAGTTGGAGAAGTACCAATCTCAATAAGCAGTGATCCTGCAGATGGTAAGGTTATATCACATACGGTACGAAGGGTCGGGCATGTAACAACTGCATTGTGTAGTCTAAATGTAGGGAGTAGCATAGGAGTGAGGGGGCCATTCGGTAACCCATGGCCTATAAGGGAGCAGGAAGGTAACGATGTAGTTATTGTTGCTGGGGGATTAGGACTTGCACCGCTAAGACCACTGATCTATTACCTGCTCTCAAATAGGGGGAAGTATGGGAGGATATTCCTACTCTATGGTGCAAAGACACCCAAGGATATACTCTATAAGAACGAACTCTCAAGATGGAAGGCTAGGTTTGATATCGATGTTTATGTGACTGTGGATAGGGCAGATGGGAGATGGCATGGTAATGTTGGCGTTGTAACATCCCTCATCCCTAGAGTTCATACCGATCTAATGCATTCTTCAGCATTCATCTGTGGACCAGAGGTTATGATGCGCTTCGTTGCAAGGGAACTTATCAACCTAGGATTCAACGATGAGAGGATATTCATATCGATGGAGAGGAATATGAAGTGTGCCCTAGGCATATGTGGGCACTGTCAGTTTGGGCCAGAGTTCATATGCAAGGATGGACCAGTGTTAAGCTACAGTAGGGTAGCAAGGCTATTAAGTATAAAGGAGGTGTAAGGCTATATGGGGAGTAACAGCAGTAGAAGGAGGAATGGTAGGATACCAAAGCTTGCTGTATGGAAGTTCGCATCATGCGATGGGTGCCAGTTGAGCCTTCTAGACCTTGAGGATGAGTTGCTTGAGCTTGCCGATAGGGTAGAGGTAGCATACTTCCTTGAGGCTTCAAGGGCTGTGATCAAAGGACCATACGACATCTCCCTCGTTGAGGGCTCAATAACAACTCCAGACGACGCGAATAGGATAAAGAAGGTTAGGAGTGTATCAAGGTACCTGATAAGCATAGGAGCATGTGCAACAGCAGGAGGGATACAGGCGTTAAGGAACTTCAAGGATGTCAAGGAGTTTGCAAGTATAGTGTATGCAAAACCAGAGTACATAACAACGCTTGAGAGATCGACCCCTATATCTGAGCATGTCAAGGTTGATCTTGAGTTGCATGGCTGCCCGGTGAACAAGTATCATCTACTTGAGGCTATATCATCCCTGCTCAATGGGAAGAGACCAAACATACCCTCCTATAGTGTATGTATGGAGTGCAAGAGGGCAGGGAATGTATGCATAATGGTTGCAGATGGCATACCATGTATGGGTCCTGTAACTAGGGCTGGATGCAATGCCATATGCCCATCATATCGTAGGGGATGCTACTCATGCTTCGGTCCAAGTGAGTCTGCAAACATAGCATCTTTGAGCAAGAGATTCATGGAGCTAGGGGTAGATAAGGGATCTATAGTGAGAATGTTCAGGATGTTCAATGCATATGCACAACAGTTCAAGGAGATAGAAAGGTTGGTAAGCATATAGATATAGATATAGATATCAGGATGAGATTTATTATTAACTATGATCTGTAAGGGGTAGGGAATATGAAGGAAGGGGATCTTTATAAAAGGAGAGAGGAAAAGAGGGAGGAAAAGGAAGAAGGGAAGGTAAGGGAAGGTGCGAATGAAGGTAAGGATTATGACGTTGGTGATGGTAGTAATAGTAATAGTAGTAATAGTAATAGTAATAGTAATAGTAATAGTAAGGCAGATGCTTATGATGATAGGAGCAAGGTTAGGAGGCTTAAGGTAGATTACCTTGCCAGAGTAGAAGGCGAAGGGGCCATGTATATTAGGATAGTCGATGGCAAGGTTAGAGATGTTAAACTCAAGATATACGAACCTCCAAGGTTCTTTGAAGCATTCTTGATAGGTAGGAGGTTCTCTGAGGCTCCAGATATAACTGCTAGGATATGTGGTATATGCCCTGTAGCATACCAGATGAGTTCATCTTATGCAATGGAGTATGCTGCAAGGGTAAGGGTAGAGGGGATGATACGCCTACTAAGGCGCCTGATCTACTGTGGAGAGTGGATAGAGAGTCATGCACTCCATCTCTTCATGCTCCATCTGCCAGACTTTCTTGGTTATGATAGCGCTATAGCGATGGCAAGGGATCATGGTGATATAGTTAGACAGGGGCTGAAGGTTAAGAAGGTTGGGAATAGGCTCATCTCACTCATTGCAGGGAGAGAGGTGCACCCAATCAATGTTAGGGTTGGGGGGTTCTATAGAGCAGTAAAGGAGGATGAGTTATATGCGATGCTAGATGAACTGGAGGATGCTAGGGATGTGATGATAAGTATGCTGAGATGGCTCTCTAAACTTAACTTCCCCGAGTTTGAGAGGGAGTATGAGTTTGTATCATTAAGGCATGAGGATGAGTATCCTATACTGGAGGGGAGGATAGTATCCAGTAAGGGTTTGGATATAGAGGTTGAGGAGTTTGAAGATCATATAGTTGAGGAGCAGATAGAGTACTCGAATGCACTCCATGCAAGGCTGAAGGGGAGAGGCTCATACATCGTCGGGCCGATGGCTAGATACAACCTGAACTATGATAGACTAAACCCGATGGTTAAGAGCATAACAAGGGAGGTAGGATTGGAGCATCCATGTAGCAATCCATTCAAGAGCATACTGGTTAGAGGTGTAGAGATACTCTATGCCATAGTCGAGGCTATTACACTCATCAAGAGATACAAGATGCCAAGTGAGTCATTCATAGATGTTAGTCCAAGGAGTGCAGTAGGGTATGGGTGTACAGAGGCCCCAAGGGGTATCCTCTACCATAGATACAGCATAGATGGCGATGGTATTATAACAGATGCAAAGATAGTGCCTCCAACATCGCAGAATCAGAAGAGTATAGAGGAGGATCTGTACCACCTTGCAGGTAGGTATGCAAACCTTCCAGATGACGAACTTGTATGGAGGTGTGAACAGGCAATACGCAACTATGATCCATGCATATCCTGTGCAACACACTTCCTCAAAGCAAAGATAGAGAGACTATGATGGAGATATCTGTATTTGGATACTATCGCTATTGCACGATAGAATTAGGAAGGAGGATGGTAGATGGGTATGGTGAGGGGGAGTAGGAAGAGCATACTTGTAGTTGGTATGGGTAATGAGTACAGGAGAGATGATGGGATAGGCGTGGTGGTTGCTAGGCATCTGAAGAGTATAGTTGGTAGGAGCGATGATGTTGATATAGTAGAGGCCGTTGATGCATCCAACATAATAGATATGATGGAGATGGGATACAAGAAGATTATAATAGTAGATGCATTGCCCTTTAATACTGTAGGGGAGGTGTACAGGTTTAGGAAGGGGTCACTGCTTAACATGAACAGTCATCTTATACATCCAT
Source organism: uncultured Nitrososphaerales archaeon (assembly GCA_938030895.1). GTDB lineage: Archaea > Thermoproteota > Nitrososphaeria > Nitrososphaerales > Nitrosocaldaceae > Nitrosocaldus. Next base: position 31,424 of record CALHIV010000003.1, read on the forward strand.
CGTCAACACATGCAATGGATATAATTGAGGCTGTTAGGCTTGCTGAGACGTTGGGTATAGCAAATGACATCGATGTGGTTATACTTGGTGTAGGGAGCAAGGACTTTGGTATTGGTAAAGGACTATCTAAAGAATTAGAGGAGAGGATGGAGATGGTGGTTGGGGAGGTTATTAAAGAGATGAATGCCATGGGTGAGTGATGATCGATGCATGAACTTGCACTAATCAAGGATATAATTGCAAGGCTAGAGGTTATTGCTGCTGAGAATAATGCTAAGAGGATAAGGAGTATAAGGCTGAGGTTTGGAGCCTTGACCCATACACCTGTAGAGATATTCAAGGAACAGTTCGTGACGATGGCTGAGGGCAAGAGTATACTTCATAACACATCAATAGAGGTAGAGGTTGCAGATGAGATAGATGATAATGCACAGAGCATAATCCTTGAGAGTGTAGAACTGGAGCAGTGATATGATCAACATTAATTAAATCATCTATATAATAGATGAGATGGTGCATCATGTGTATCTCATTCCCAGCACGGGTAATCCGTATCTCTGAAGATGGTATGAGAGCAGAGGTAGAGAGCATGATAGATGGTAGCATTATAGATGTTATACTCTTCACACCAGATGCAAAGGTAGGGGATTACATAGTTGTGCATTCTGGCATAGGGGTGAGGGTAGTGAGCAAGGATCATGCCATCTCTATATGCTCAATCTTCGAGTAGATTATATGATGTAGATGATGGTCTATCTATGGGGATGATAATAGGGTATGGATAGGATAACTCTTATGCACGGGGCCGGGGGGAGCCTTATGCATAGCCTCATCCGGAACCATATACTCAAGGTACTCAAGCCATACATGGAGTTCGAGGTTCCTCTAACAGCGCTAGATGATGCTGGTGTATGTAATGGTATAGTCTTCACAACAGACTCTTACACAGTTAAACCGTTATTCTTCAATGGGGGTGATATTGGGAGGTTATCTGTATCTGGCACTGTCAATGATATAGCATGTATAGGCGGTAAGCCTCTAGCCCTATCTCTAGCACTGATAATGGAAGAGGGCTTCCCTATAGATGATCTCGATAGGATACTTGCAAGTATAGAGCATACTTGCAAGGAGGCTGGTGTGGATATACTGAGTGGTGATACCAAGGTAGTTGAGCGAGGCTCCCTTGATAGGTTGATGATCAACACTTCTGGAATCGGTGTAAGGAACCCACTACTCGATGCTAACCTTAAGCATGTGAGGAGGAGTATAAGATGGCTTCTAGACTCTAATATAAGGGCTGGGGACAAGATAATAGTCTCTGGTAGTATAGCAGACCATGGCATGGCTGTGCTCTCAGCGAGGGAGGGTTATGGGTTCACCAGCAGTATATGCTCAGATGTACGCCCATTGAATAGGCTGATAGATAAGGCGCTAGAAGCAGGCGGGGTTGTATGCATCAAAGATCCTACAAGGGGAGGTCTAGCAGATCTACTCAATGAATGGGCAGAAAAGTCGCATGTTGGGATAATGGTGTATGAGGATAGAATACCCATAAAGGAGAGTGTAAGGGCAGCAGCATCGTTCCTAGGCATAGATCCACTAGAGGTTGGTAATGAGGGCAAGGTATGTATTGCAACGGTACCAGATAGGGCTGCGCATGTACTTGAAGCGATAAGGGAGTGTGATGAGGGTAGGGATGCTGAGATTATAGGAGAAGCGACGGATCAGTTCGATGTTGTTGCAATGAGGACGATAGTTGGGGGTACAAGGGTAGTGGTGAAGCCATCAGGGGACCCTGTACCAAGGATATGCTGAGCAGTTCATCGTAACGCTAATACATCAAGTAGGTTAATTCAACTACAGCATAATGCTAGAGGTGTTAGATCCATGTTCAAGGCGCCATCTGAGGATGATGTGATCAGGCTGGTATGTATGGTATGCAACTACACCATGGATGTGCCTATGCATCATGACAAGCACATGCAATGGGTACTCGAGGGCATATTCAGAAAGAGGGAGTATCTTGTATGCACTGTATGTGGACTCAAGGTCGATCCTCCTCTACACTGTGGTAAGCCGATGCTCTACAGCATAAGTAGATACAGGGATGTTAGGGAGAGGCATGGCAACTAACATGGTGTTAACATATGAGTACGCATGGGTGGCATATGATGTTCGCAAAGTATATGATGGATGTTGCAGTTGACTGCATCAGGAGAGGCAGGTATGTTGCATCTGCATACGCACTCCTTGTTGTATTTGAGGAGATCATAGATGCATACTCAGCAGAGGATGGTAAACACTTCCATGAGGAGTACCTTGCAGATGCTTGGAAGGCTAGGCTTGAATGGATGAAGAGTAGTGGCCTGCTAGATCTATGGGAGAGGCTAGTGTATTTATGTAGTAGAGTCGTTGGGGGAAGGGATGAAGAGGTAGAGGATATGCTTAGACTGGTCAGGGGCCTCATGGATGGAGATGCATGATTAGCACCTTGATTAGCCTCTAGACGGATAGGTGGATGGATAGGTGGATAGATGGATGGATAGGTGGATAGAAGGATGGATAGATGGATGGATGGATGGATAGAAATAGAGATAGAGATGGATGGATAGATAGATAGGTGAGTGAGTGGGTGGATAGATAGATAGATGTATGCCATCCATAAACGTGAACACGTCTCACTAGAGACTGTTCATACAAATTATTTATACAAGGATATTGTTACCTATAGTATGTGTCTAGCTTTCCCTGGTATTGTACTAAGTATAGATGGTGATTATGCTAAGGTTGACTTTGGGGCTGGCGTGGTTAGGGATGATATAAATATAGCAGAAGTTAGAGGCGTTAATGTTGGGGACTATGTTCTTGTACATGCTGGTTATGCCATACAGGTACTTGATCTTGAGGAGGCATACAATGCGATAAGGTACTGGGAGGAGAACCTTGTATGGAAGTGTGAGAGATGTTCTATAGCATATGAGTGCCCTCTAGGCTCAATAGCGACTGCACGCAAGGGTATAAGCTTAGGAGGGGATGGTAAGAGGGGTCATGAATCATGATGAGCATAGATAATAGCGGTAGTGGTGGTAAGAGCAGCGATGGCAATCTTGATCTAATTAATAATAACAATGGTATGCTAGATAAGAGGGATATCCTAGCGAGGTTCAGGGACCCAATTCTAGCAAAGAGGATAGTCGAGAAGATAGATGAGTATGCCAATGAGATAGATGAGCAACTCCTCCTCATGCATATATGTGGAACACATGAGTGGAGTATTACACACTATGGAATAAGATCCCTATTGCCTAAAGGCGTGGAGGTTAGAGCAGGCCCTGGTTGCCCAGTATGCATAACACCGGCATCTGATATAGATGCAATGATAGATCTTGCACTAGAAGGTAAGACGATACTCACTTATGGTGATATGTCTAGGGCAAAGGGTTCAAAGGGGTATAGTCTTATTGATGCTAGAGCACTGGGAGGTGATGTTAGACTAGTTTATAGCGTGCATGATGCTGTACTCAAGGCTAGGAGAGAACCAGATAGAGAGTTCATCTTCTTCGCAGTTGGGTTCGATACAACTGCTCCTCCTACCGCGTATGAGGTACTGAAGGGTATGCCAGAGAACCTTAGCCTCATGGTATCGTATCGTTACATGCCTCCCATAGCAGGGGCAGTGCTGAGATCATCGCTTCTAGGAGTAGATGGTGTGATAAACCCTGGCCACTCATCCACCATCACAGGCATGAAACCTTACTATAGATACTTCCTCGAGACAAAGAAGCCCCAAGTCTTCTGTGGATTTGAACCGATAGATATACTGCTTGGCATATTCATGCTACTCAGACAGATAAAGGAGGGTAGACCTATGTTAGAGAATGAGTATACAAGGTCTGTGACATGGGAAGGTAATACAGTTGCACAGGAGAGTATGGATATGGTCTTTGATCTTGGTGATGGGTACCTTAGAGGAGTTGCAGTGATACCTGAGTGTGGCTTTATGCTCAAGGATGAGTATAGCAGTATAGATGCACGCAATATATACTCGTTGAGGAGGAGCGATGCTAGAGATGAGTTCGTTGCAGGTGCAAGATGTGGCGAGGTTATACTTGGTCTGTGTGATCCCCCAGAGTGCCCCTTGTATATGAGAGGATGCACACCATCAACGCCCAAGGGTCCAACCATGGTATCTCAGGAGGGTACATGCAAGATATGGGCTGAGCATGGACTGATAAACTCTAGGTGCAGGATATGATAACTACACTAACTAGTATTTAGGTATGGTATGACCATCTACTTCTTGGGCAATTCATTCTGCAGATTATGTCATACAAGTATGGATGCTTTGGTTAGAGAGCTGAACGTATGCTCTAAAGGCCTTGAGCATAAAGGGTTGATCCTATTAAAGCATGGGGCAAGTGCAAGGTTACCAGGCTCATATAGACTGGTCTTCATGGATCTATCAGTAGATGTGGGTATCGATCATGGTTATGCAAAGGAAGAGCATATGTATGATCATGAGATAGATACACACATCTCAATATACAGGAGAAGGCCTGATGTGAATGCTGTATTCCATACAAAGAGCCCACTTATATACGCCTCTACTAGGGATGGTATTATAGATACTGTTCATGCTGAGGCAACTTTAGTGCTTAGCGATATAATGATCATCAAGGATAACTCATCAGAGAGCATAGGCAAAGCAAGTGTAGGGGAACCTCTGAGGCCTGTAAGGATAATCGTATTCAGAGATGAGGTATACAGCATAGGCGCATGTATACATGAGGCTAGAGCGTTCATGGAGATAATGGATGAGTGGGCAAGGGTCAAGGCTATAGCGAGTGCTTTAGGAGGTGCAAGGTACCCCATAACACTTGAGAGGTTGAGGAGTCTGGGCTCCAGATATGCTAGATCGATAAAGTTTGGTGGTAGGGGCCTTGTCAGATAGCCTATGTGAATGCATGAGAGGGAGTGAGGAGTATATAAAGAGAGAACTGGTATCATGTGTAAGGACATTATTCTCAAAGGGTTATGTATCATCTGGAGGGGGTAACCATAGTGTAAGGCTTGGGGATGAGAGCAGAGAGCGTACACGGATATGGATAACCCCATCTGGCTACCCTAGATCCCATCTCACTCTTGATGATCTAGTGCTTATAGATATAGAGGGTAATGTACTCAAGGGCGATCTTAGACCATCTATAGAGGTTCCATTCCACACGGAGATATACAGGGTTAGAGATGATGTTAACGCGGTATCCCATACACACTCACCATACTCACATGCATTAATCCAGACACTCGATATAGTGGAGGTTGAGGGGCATAAGGGGATATTCAGGTTAGATGATGCAAGGCTGAGACTGCCATTGGGCATACCCCCTCCTCTAAGCAAGATCTTGATACTAGAGTATAGGCAGTTGGGCTCAAGGGCACTTGCAAAGTTGGTTGGTGAAGCATTCACTACATATCTCACAAATATAGTTGTGCTGTTGGATCATGGTGTAATAGGCATAGGGAGGTGCATACATGAGGCTATCTTCTATGTGCAGATGTTAGAGGAGTGGGCCAGATGCATCACCATCTCGTATAGGTTGTAGCAGTATAGTTCATGAGCGAGTATCATCCAATCATACAATTATGCTATCCCCAGCAACTGGAGCGTATGCCTCCAGCCCTACACTACTCCTTATCTCATCAGCAAATCTCAAGCATGTATCATCATCTCCATGCACTGTCCAGACCTTTGGGTTACCCCTCATACCCTCAACCATATCGAATAGTTCCCTCCTCCCACTATGCCCAGAGAAGTCGAACCTCTTAACCTCGGCCTTGACCTTCTTAGCTTTGCCATCTATCATCGCTACACCCTGCTCTAGCAGTAGCCTTCCAGGAGTACCCTCCCCTTGGTATGATACCATCGCTATACCATTCCTCTCATCATCTGCAAGGTTCTCCATGTAGAAGAGCGCATTACCTCCAACAAGCATACCTGCTGGTGAGATTATAACACATGGCTCCCTTATCATCCTCTTCCTCTCACCCCAACCCCTCACCCATATGAGCCATTTCATAACATCTGAGAAGAATTTAGCATCCCTCAGGAACCTTGGATGTCTGAGCATTATCTCATTGGCCTTTATAGCCATACCATCTATCGCTACCTTATGCTTGAAGTTGAACGCTCTAAGGACGCATGCTATCTCTTGCGCTCTCTCAACGGAGAATGCTGGTATGAAGAGTACCCCTTCCCTCTCCACAACCTCGTTTGCAAACTCTACCAGTAGCCTCTCAGCCTCATCCCTAGGTTGGTGATCCTCCATAGCATAAGTGCTCTCGGTTATGAGTAGATCTATGTTACCAACATCAAGATCCGCACTCTCCAATATCCTTGAACCCCTAGCATTTATATCCCCTGTGTAGAATAACCTCCTCCCATCATGCTCAACGACTATCACTGCACTACCAACTATATGCCCAGCATTGTGTAATGTTATCTTGAGATCTCCAACCTCGAACTCCTCCCTATAATAGTATGTTCTGCTAGAGTCTAGCATACCCATAACCTCCATATACTCAAATGGTAGGTAGAAGCCAGAGATCTTTATCATATCGAGCAGGAGTATCTTGGCAAGTTCTATGGTTGGTTCTGTAGTATACACAGGTATCTCCTTGCTAAGGAAGAGTGCTGGTATGCATCCAGAGTGGTCAAGGTGTGCATGTGTGAGCACTACACCATCTATCTCCCTTGGCTTCACATGCATTGGGAAGAGGGGCTCATGCCTTAGCAGTATACCATAATCCAATAATACCTTAACCTTATCAGTCTCAACTAGGAATGCTGACCTCCCAACCTCCCTTGCAGAACCTAGTACTGTCACCTTCAACCATCTTGCTGGGGTAGAAGCGTATTTAAAATCTTTTGAATCAGGTAGCGCCGATCGATCTACCGCTCTTCTAAGCAGAAACGTTCCAAAAATTTAATATACTACGAGGGTATACCCATCTACGATGGCTAGGAAGTTCATGGAGTGGTGGAACTCAATACCAGCAGATATACGCAACAAGGCAAAGGGTAACGACGATTGGAATAAGTACAAGCCACTCCTAAATCAGATAAACTACGCCATGGTAGCACTGCACCTACAAGGCAATCATAGCATGAAACCAACATCCGAAGAGTTACTGAGCTGGATAAAGAATGGTGAGATAGACGTAGTCAGGATGACCAAGTAATAATTATTTTATTTTTTTAACCGATTATAAAACGCCGTTGTACAAAATGCAAAGAGTTTAAATATTTTAGTTCTGTAGAAGTGCTGAGCAGATATGCCAGTAGCAATACTACCAGACATAGATGAGCAGACATGCATAGGCTGTGCTCTATGCGTTGAGATATGTACTGCGCTAGGACCAGATGTACTGAGGGTCAAGCCAGTAGAGGGCTGGAAGAGGGGCAAGGCATTTGTGCACTATCCTGAGAGATGCATCTCAGATGGTGCATGTATAGCAGTCTGCCCAACTACAGCAATATTCTGGATGAGACCACTCGAGTACACACCAGGTCAGCCAGTACCACTGCACAAGTTCGGAAGGTTCACCAAGGGCTGGGACGAAGGGTAGGGTAAATAGGGTAAACTCCCTTTATTTTTAATTCAATTTTATTTTATTTTATTTTTAATTATATGGCTCCTGCTTTGTTGTATAACTAATACGCAAGAGCAAGAGCCTACACTCATCTATAGGCTACGCTGGCAAAGGGTTATATCCTAAACAAGTATTATTTGATGTTCAATTAATTGATTTTAGTTGATTTGATATACTTGGTTATATCCTCAGCCTTCCAACAGTACTCCATCTCCACCCCTTGCAGTTCATCCCTGATACTTTTCATCACTTGAATAGATCTATCGTCAACCTCCACTAGCACTCTCTTGAACCCGTTACTCTTTATGAAGTGTATTATAGCATTCAGCATGGTAGGGAAATCATCATACGATACTCCATGCCTAATACCTACTATATGTGATGCAGGGTACACATCTGATACCTCTTCTGGTACTATCCCTAAGAAGGGGGAGTAGTATGCTATCTGTACATTATCTTTACTGCTCCTGCTCTCATTATCATTGTTATCATTGTTATTATCATTATTACCATTATTACTATCATCGCTATTCTTCTCCCCACTATCTACCTGCATCTTATTCATTATCGCATCCTTGATAACCTTGTATCTGCTCGATGTGTAGAAGGGATGCTCTTCTGGCTCCATCAAGAGCACTAACATGCTCTTATCACTCCTTATGTTTGTGCATACCAACCTTCTAAACCTGGTCAACTCTGGCCTATACTGATCTATTGGTAATGAGATGAAGAGCGCTCTATCCTTGAAGATAGGTGTACACTGCTCCAGATACTCTGAGCATTCCTTCAGTATGTGGTTTGCCTCTGCTAACTTTGGGTGTGCAAGAGACCTCTGTACAACATACTCCCATAATCTACCCTCAACTATAGCCTGCTTCACCCCATCGATCTCCCTCTTTATAGTGTAGAGGTTATGCAATGCTATCTTTGCAATCTTCTCATCATTGCTTAGCTCCTTAAGCTCCCTTGGATCGGTGCTCGAGCATACAGGGCATACACATGGCAGATACTCTAGATCATCTATGCTGACTGTACCATTCTGCAGCATGTACCTCCCATCCTTAGCATATAGGATGTATGATGCAGAGTCGAATGTATCACACCCAAGAGCAACAGCCAATGGTATGGTTAAGGGATGCCCAGCACCGAATAGATGCATAGGCTTACTCAACGGTATAACTCTTCTAGCGGTTACTATCATCCTTGCCAGTGTGTAGAACTCATATGCCTCCATGATCTCTGTTGGGCTCCCTAGAGCAAAGAACTCATAACCCATCTCAAGGAGTCTCTTGCTAGAGTACTCAACAAGATCTAGATGTTCTCCTCCCTGTATCGGGGCAGCCCATATGGTACCTGACCCTTCATTATCACCAATCCTTATCGTATCCTCAGCAGCCTTTAACGTTAGTTCAACGTACTGTTCTGCCTTGCTTCTAGGCAGTCCAGAGCCAGTTGGCTTGTCCAATGGTACTGCTACATCACTCCCTATCTTTGCTTGGAATCTAGCCATAGTTGGATGATCAACATCTATATTACCGTAAACAAGAACCTGATAACCTCCAGAGTCGGTCATTATAGGTTTGTTGTAGTTGAGTATATCATGTATATCTTTAGCATCACCATACTCCTTCCATGTTATATATGCGTTGGTAATCAACATATCAAAGCCTATCCTCTCCAACTCATCAATGCTGATCTCTTGTCTGACTGGGTGCACAACTGGTAAGAATGCTGGGGTCTCCACTATCCCATGCTTGGTCTTTAGCCTTCCTATCCTACCTGCAAGATCACTATGCTTTATCTCTAACATCCAATATAACCATAAGGGTGATCATTATATATGTAATACAACAGAATAGGATATGATGGTGGTAATGATGGTATATCTATTCATCTCTTTATTTATGCCTTTATTCATGTGTTTATGAGGGATCATCTACAGAACAACTGCACTGCAACTATCTGGCTCCCTGTCCTTGCTACCCCAACACCTATCCTCTCCCATTCCCCATCCAGTATATTCTCTCTATGTGCTGGAGACCTCATCCATGCGCCCACTATACCCTCTCCAGTGCTATCCCTTCCCTGGTATAGGTTCTCACCTATGGAGATACAGTTACTAGGCATCCTTGAGATCAGCGGTTCATGGTTATGGGATATGAAGCCCTTTGAGGCATTGATTATAGCATACCTCTTAGCATTCTCTGTAAGCATAACATCCTTGACAAGTAATGGAAGGCCATGCTCTGCCCTAACCCTGTTCGTAGCATCTACTATCGAGTCCTCAAGCCTATGTATATCTGCGAATGCGAACTCCTTGCTTATATCAACCAGCACAAATACCCCAAGTACAACCCATACTGCTATGCATACTGCAAGCAATAGGCGCATATAGCGGATTAATTGTAAGGGTATTTAATATCAGCAGTAGGCTGAGTGATATAATATGTGTTATATAACAGACCTTACATATTGATAAGGATTGATAGATAGATGATCTATAGATGCTGCTAGTAATCGAAGAACTCCCCTAACTCATCCCTCTGCACTATAAGTGCAAGCCAGTCTATATGCCCTAGCATACCATCCTGCTCATGCCTAACTATCCTTACTATCTCATCTGCAACATCCTCTGCACTCCTTCCAGTACAGTCTATCTCAACAACTCTGCTGTCTCCAAACCTCTTCACTGCATCATACGTTATTATCCCTAGTATCTCGCTCTGAAGGTTATCCTTTGCCTTACTCTCGCTATACCCTCTCTTCCTATATATCTCCCTCAACTCATATGGTGACCTTCTAAGCACTATTGCAAGATCTATGGAATCGAGTACATAAGGTGCCAGATGCCCAACCAGTAGAGTATCATCCTCAACCCCCTTGAATATATCAGCAAGTTTATCCACATCTACTATGTATGTACTCTCATCCATGGCTATTATTGCACTACTCATCGCAACAGCATTTATATCTATCAACTTCATCCCTAACCTCTCTGCCACTATACTCGATACTGTATGCTTCCCCACACCAGGCGTGCCTGTTATCGCAAGCCTCATACACCACCATCGTACTAGATCCAATTGATGCAATACACTAATTAATGTTGATGGTATAGCAAGGTCATGCTGATAGGTCTACTAGGCAAGACGAATGTTGGAAAGAGCACGTTCTTCAACGCTGCCACTATGCTCAATGCAGAGATAGCAGACCATCCATTCACTACCATAGAGCCAAACATAGGTGTAGCATACGTTAGGGTTGATTGCGTATGCAAGGAGTCTGGCGTAAAGGATAGTCCAAGGAGGTCGATCTGCATAGATGGTAAGAGGTTCATACCCGTTAAGATGATAGATGTTGCTGGTCTAGTGCCAGATGCGCACAAGGGAAGGGGGCTAGGGAACAAGTTCCTCGATGATGCAAGGCAGGCAGATGTACTCATACATGTGGTTGATGCATCAGGCTCAACCGATAGCGAAGGGAGGAGGTGTGAGCCAAGTAGCAATGATCCCCTAAAGGATATAGAGTTCGTGGAACTAGAGTTCGATCTTTGGCTAGCATCTATAATCGCTAGGGATTGGGCGAGGAGCGCAAAGGAGGCTGAGCATAAAGGTATCAAGATGGAGCATATACTTGCAAGTAGGCTGAGCGGACTTGCCATAGAGGAGCATCTGATAGCAGATACACTGAATGCTATCAAGGGTAAGAGGTTCTCTGAATGGGACGATAATGATCTGCTAAGATTCGCTAGAGCCTTAAGGATCAATGCAAAGCCTATAGTGATAGCAGCGAACAAGGCAGATATACACACATCTAGAGCAAATATAGAGCGTATCAAGGCTACAGGTAGGATAGTCGTGCCATGCATAGCTGAGGCTGAACTACTCTTGCGTAGAGCAGCAAGCAAAGGCCTGATAGAGTATATACCTGGCGATGGTAGATTCAAGGTCAATGATGAGAGTTCACTCAGCATAGAGCAGAGGAGGGCATTGGAGAAGGTTAGGGCGTTGATGGAGGAGTATGGTAACACTGGGGTTCAGCAGGCTATAAACGCTGCTGTCCTAGATGCTCTACATATGATAACTGTATACCCTGTAGAGAATGAGCATAATCTAACAGATAAGGATGGGAATGTGCTCCCCGATGCCTTTCTACTCAAGCATGGTTCAACACCAAGAGATCTTGCTATGAGTGTGCACAGTGATCTTGCAAAGAACTTCCTCTATGCTATAGATGCTAGGAGTAAGCAGAGGCTCGGTGCTGATTACAGGTTGAGGGATAGGGATATAATAAAGATAGTCTCTGCAAGTAGATGAGTAGCAATGACTCTATGCCTAGGAGTAGAGAGTACAGCACATACATTCTCATGCTCTGTTGTCGATGAGCATAACATACTATCTGATGTAAGGAGCATATACAAGCCTCCAGAGGGCTCAGGCATACACCCTAGGGAGGCATCTAGGCACCATGCTGAAGAGTCTGCAAACGTGCTTAGGGAAGCACTAGATGTAGCAAAGGTCAGCATAAAGGATGTAGATGCAATAGCATACTCTGCAGGCCCTGGATTGGGGCCATGCCTTAGGATCGGCGCTGTTGTTGCTAGATGCATATCGTCATACAATGCAAAGCCTCTCGTCCCTGTTAACCATGCTGTTGGGCATATCGAACTGGGGATGAGGCTTACCGGTGCTAAAGATCCCCTAGTACTCCTTGTATCTGGAGGGCACTGCATGATCCTACTCTTCTCTAACAGGAGATGGCGTGTTATAGGGGAGACTCTAGATATAACACCTGGTCAGTTGCTCGATCAGTTTGGGAGGGCATTGGGCTTTGCTAGCCCATGTGGAGCAAGGATAGAGGAGCTAGCATCAAAGTCAAGCAAGTACATAAGGCTACCTTATACAGTTAAGGGCAACGATGTATCATACTCCGGTCTATTGACTGCAGCTAAGAAGGCTCTGAGCAGCAACAGTGTTGAGGATGTATGCTACTCATTGCAGGAGACTGCGTTTGCTATGCTCACAGAGGCTACCGAGAGGGCATTGGCGTTCTCACGCAAGGATGAACTGCTAGTTGTTGGTGGTGTAGCAGCAAATAAGAGGCTTGCCAGTATGCTCAATACCATATGCGATAGGCAAGGCGCAAGGCTCTACGTTGTACCCATAAGATATGCTGGAGACTGTGGTGCACAGATAGCATGCACTGGTCTCATGGCATACAAGGCGGGTATAGTTGTGGAACCTATCAGGGCATCAGTAAGACAGTCATGGAGGATAGATGCTACAGATATACCATGGAGGGGGCAGAGTATAAATGTTAGGCTAGCAATTGAAGATGATGTTTTATGGTATAATAATAATAACAATAGCAACAGCAATAATGATTATCCTCAAGATACATTGCATAACTGAATCATACACTGTCCGCTGATATCCTACACCCTCTGCCCTCCTGCTCCCGCTCCTGCTCTAACACCATCTATAGCATCCTTCCACTTTCTGTTATTCAATACACCAAACTTGTAGACCTTACCATCGTTCAACTCAACTACCAACTTCTTTATAAGGAAGCCCTCAGTCCTAGTACCCTTCACATCCTGAATAGGTATCTCCAGTGCCTTCTTCATATCTTTGCTGAATGTGAGTACCTTTGCCTTGCCCGTGTAGAAGACTAGACTCTTCTCCGTAAGCACTAGATACCCTGCACCAAGCTTATCCTCGCTACAGTCCTCCTCAATTATCACATCATCTTTACCATCCATGCTCTACCTTTAATTACTCCTTCTAATAAGTTAAACCGTGCTTATAAAGAGAGGGGCGGAGGCAGATATATACCTGATAGAGTGGTATGGCAAGAGGGCCATAAGCAAGGTTAGAAAGAGGAAGCAGTACATGCATGAGATGCTAGATAGAGAGATCAGGAGGAAGAGAACCCTACATGAGGCTGAGATGATAAATATGGCAAAGAGGGCAGGGGTTACAACTCCACTCCTCTACTTCGTAGACCCTAATAATGCTGAGATAGTAATGCAGTATATACAGGGAGAACTTGCTAGGGATCTTATCCATCAAGGGCTAGATATTGAGTGGATGGGATGGATGATGGGTATATACACAGCAAGGCTACATGCAAGGGATATAGTGCATGGGGATCTAACGACATCGAACTTCATAGTTTACGATAGAGGCGATAATAGAAGGCTAGTGCTGATAGACTTTGGTCTATCATTCTACTCATCTAGGCTTGAGGATAAGGCAGTTGATATAAGGCTGATAAAGGAGGTTATGAGCAGCGCTCATGCAGATCTGTTTGATGAGTTGTTCAATAACTTTGTTCAAGGCTACTCAAGCGTAGTTTGTAATGAGTATACTAGCAGTGTATTAAAGAAGGTTAGGGAGATAGAGAAGAGAGGTAGATATGCTAGGGTTGTATGATTTATACGATTATGCTATAATTAATGACATGATACATCTTCAATCCAGTTGGAGATTGAAGTATATCCTTATAAGTTCACCAAATGCATAGAGCGCTAGTGTTGCCCCAAATATTATGCCTATGGTCTCTCCCAACTCTCTAAAGAAGTTCCTGTTGAAGAGCACATGTGAGTATAGAGCAATATAGGCTAGTATTGCTATAGATATGAGTAGCGATAGGAAGAGTGCCTCAAGTATATCATGGACCAGAAAGTATGGAAGGGCAAGGAGTAGAGCAGTCACAACGTACGCTATCCCTGTATATGTTGCTGCAGATGATGCCTTGACCCCTTCTGTCTGCTTTGCCTGATTGTACGCTGCCGATGCCATAGCAATGGATGCTGCTACCCCTGCTATCAATCCTGCAAGACCAGCCTTGAACGTATCAGTATACACGCCTAGAGTACCAGCATGTATCCCTGCTATCTCTATCAGTGCATCTGAGAGTCCTAGGACTGTGAAGCCAAGGTATTTGACCCTACCCTCGCCTATATTCTCAACTAGAGAGGATTCATGCTCCTCCTCCTCACCTATAATCCCTTCAAGCACCCTCTTATCCTCACCCTCCATCATATGCAGTAACTCCTTGTAACCATCTATAACCCTGCCCTCATGCCTCTCAAGCATCTTTACAACGAATGTTATGCCCATTATTAGGGCAAGGAACTTCATCATCACTGCTTTGGCCTTTGGCTCCTTTACTATTACACTACCATCCTTGTACCTCTTCCAGAACTCATAATGCCTGTACTCCTGCTCAGCCATGATCGAGAGTTTATCCTTCAGTGCTTCAGGGGTTATTGCTGATGAGGCTAGAGCATTGTATATATAGTAATCAGTATACTCATCCCTACATGCCTCACCAGCAACCTCTACCAACCTATCTCTGCTCATATCTGTATGATGGAGTATAGGCTTAATATTCCTAGCCTATATAGTAGAATAGGCGTAATAGAAGGAAGTAATGTATTTGAGTAGGTGTATTGTTAGCAGTGCTATGGTGATAAGAGTATTAGAACCAGAACTGTACACACTCTTCTCATCTCTAAGGGATAGGAGTGTTGGGGATATAATGCAGGAGCCCATCGTTGCTAGCCCTGATAGCACTATATCACAGATAATAGGACTGATGGATAAGAGTAATGCATACACAGTATTCATAGACTTCAATGGTAGGATAGCAAGCATAAATATGAGGGATATACTTGAGTACAGGGATATAGACCATGCAAAGCCATCGATGGTAGGGAAGATAGTACCTCCTCTAGCAAGAAGCCAAAAGGTAGGATATGCAGCAAGGATAATGGGGGAGTATAGGCTGAGAGCACTCCCAATAGTTGAGGATGGTAGGATAATAGGGCAGATAACATCAGATGCTATAGTGAGGATGGTCAATGCATATGGTATAGATAATGTCAGTGCTGGGGATATAATGACCCCGAACCCAATAATAGTTGGTGCTGATAACAAGGTCTCAAGTGCTAGAGGCATTATTATAAGGCACAAGATAGACCATCTCCCAGTGGTTAACGATGGTAAGATAGCAGGGATACTAACATCTAGGCACTTACTCATAGCATTAAAGCCCCCAGAGAGCAGCAAGGGCAAGGCAGATATAATAAGTAACAAGACGAGGATGCTGGATCTAAAGGTATCAGGCTTGTTCGATAAGCATGTAGTTACATCTGAGCCCCATGAGAGCGTTAAGAGCATAGTGAGCAAGATGATAGATAATGGTGTTGCATACACTCTGGTAACGGTTGGTGATGAGCTGCAAGGGATAATAACGCATAGAGATGTGGTTGGTCTACTACAGGAGATGGTTAGGGAGGAGATACCTCTCTACATAGTTGGTCTTCCAGAAGACCCGTTCGATGCAGAACTTGCAAAATCAAAGTTTGCAACACTCGTAAGGCTGATGAGGAAGGTTACTCATGACTTGAGTGAGGCAAGGTGCAACATAAAGATAAAGGATATGGGAGGGGAGAGGAGGAGGTATGAGGTCAAGGTTAATATAGTTACTTTGAGTGATACGATGAGTTACACAGCAGATGGCTATGATCTAGCAATGATATTCGATCAGATAAGCGATTCGTTCAAGAAGAGGATTGCGCATAGGGAGAAGAGCAGTTCTAGGGGTAGAGGCAAGGGTAAGAAGAGTAGCGAGTCTATAAGGTACAAGGTCGACTTTTACACTCTGCCATAGATTTATTACATAACAACTGTATATAGCATATGGTTCTTTAGACCCTTCTCATCCTATCAGTGATCAGGCTGTTATAAGCCTCACATGCTCCATACCCTCATTCGCCTGGAACTCCCTTGCCATATCCTTAACCCTCTCTGCATCCCCCTCTATTACAAATAGTTCCAAACATTTCTTATTCTTCAACTTGCAGTGGAGGTGCGTCTTTATTATATCCTCATATCTCAGCTTTATCCTTGTTGATGCCTCATCCTCCTCATCATGTGTAACTATAAGCACACAGCCTATGCTGCCTACCAACTTCTCCTTCTCTATCTTATCTGTTAGGAGCATCCTTATCCCAGCCCTTATAACCTCAGACCTCCCTGAGAATCCGAACTCTCTTTGTAGTTCATCTATCTCCTTGAGCATATTATCTGTAAGTGATATGCTCACTATCCTAGCTTCTTTTCCCTTTGTCTCCTCAGCCCTCTTCACATCTAATACTTGTTATTATCCGTTTATAAGACTTTATCAGTTTTGTTAATAACAAAATACATATATATTAATAAGAACTAATGATGTACCATGGGAATAGATAATAAGAAGGTTGTTATAGTTGCTGCTATTGTTATAGCTATAGTTGGTATCATTATTACCAGTGTAGCACTTCAAGGCCAGAATAGTAGTAGCAGCAGTAGTATTAATACAACGCCCCCTGAGAACTACACTCAACCATCGCAGGATGCAAGCAAGAGGCTCAAGATAATGGCTACATTCTATCCTCTCTATGAGTTTAGCAAGGCTATCGTTGGAGATAAGGCCGATGTGGATCTATTCATCCCCTCTGGCTTGGAGCCTCACGACTGGGAGCCATCGGCAAGGGACCTTGAGAGGTTAAAGGATTACCAACTACTGGTCTATAACAGTGTAACATTCGAGCCCTACATGGATAGGATCAGGGACCTAGGCTATGATCTGAAGATGGTTGAGGCAGCAAAGGGCATAATGCTTGACCAGGATCCACACGTATGGCTCGATCCAGTACTTGCAAAGGAGCAGGTTAGGATCATACGAGATGCAATAACGAGCATGGATGAGGAGAACAGCAGATACTATGATGGGAATGCTAGAGCATACATGGCAAGACTCGATGAGCTTCATGCAAAGTTCGAGGAGGGGCTTAGAGAGTGTGAGAGGAGGGAGTTCATAACACTTCATGGAGCATACAATTACCTTGCCAGTCGGTATGGGTTGGAGCAGATAACCATCGCTGGCCTTGAGCCAGAGCATGATATACCAGCAGCAAAGATAAGGGAGATAATAGATATGGCAAGGAAGCATGGTATTGATGTTGTTTATGCAGAGGAGGGCATAGACGATAGATTGGTTAGAGCACTAGCAGAGGAGATTAATGCTAAAGTGCTTACACTTAGCCCCATAGAGGTGCTAGATGATGAGGACTTGGAAGAGGGTAAGACGTATATAACAAAGATGGAGGAGAATCTAGCCAATCTGAGGATAGGGCTTGGCTGTAGATAATAATGAGCATAGCATGAGCATACTTAGGGTTAGAGATCTAACAGTTAGATATGGTAGCATAACTGTACTTGAGAGTATAAACATGGATGTTGAGCATGGCGATCTCCTAGGCATCCTAGGCCCCAATGGTGCTGGCAAGACAACGTTATTCAACTCTATACTAATGCTTCAGGAGCATGAGGGTACAGTGAGCATATTCGGTTACAGCAACGATGCAAGGAAGAAGATGCTACCATTCATAGGTTATCTCCCACAGAGGTTCAGCGTGGATCAGAACTTCCCTGCAAGTGTAGAGGACCTGGTCTCTACAGGCTTGATCTCACTAAGGTATATGCAGAAGAGCGCTCCTCTCCTTGAGAGGAATGGGTACAGATGGGATTATGATCCAGATATGAGTAATAGAGAGAGGATAGATAAGGCGTTGGAGATGGTTGGTCTTGAGCATGCAAGGAGGAAGAGGATAGGCATGCTCTCTGGGGGCGAACTCCAAAGAGCACTTATAGCAAAGATACTTGTGAGTAGACCTCTTATGCTTATACTCGATGAGCCATTCACCGCCCTTGACCAAGATGCACAGTCAAGGCTATTCAATATACTCAAGGCCCTAAACGAGGATATGGATGTAACAATAATACTTGCTGCACATGACCTTATGCTACTCATGAGGCTTGCAAAGAGTATAGCATGTATAGATAGGAGGATCTTCTTCCATGGGAGCAAGGAGGAGTGCCTTGCAAGCGATCTCATAAGGTTGTACAGTGAGCATGCTATGCATATACACATGAAGGAGCATATGGGTGCTGGAGAGACCGTTGGGCGTCTTGGCAATACTAGCGATAGGAGGAGTAGTGGTGGTATTGGTTAGCATCAGTCTATCTGGAGTATAGATAGAAGGAGGAGGTGATCTGTTATGTTGGAGATACTTGCATATCCGTTCATGCAGAAGGCGCTGATAGCAGGTATAGCAATTGCTGCTGCATGCTCTATGCTTGGACTCTTCCTTGTGCTTAAGCGCTACTCACTCTTTGGTGATGCACTCTCCCATGTAGCATTAGCAGGTGTTGCTATAGGCATATTCTTTAAGGTATACCCACTCTGGACCGCTCTACTAACAGCGGTAGCAGCATCGCTTGGGATAACAAGATTGAGGGAGAGCACAAGGATACAGGGCGATGCTCTAATAGCCGTACTTCTTATATTTGGAGTAGCATCTGCTGTACTCCTTATAAGCGCATCTGGAGGATTCAGAGTAGACCTCTTCTCATACCTATTCGGCAGCATAACTCTCATAAGCAATGAGGATGCACTGACTGCAGTTATAGCATCTCTTGCAATAATAGCATCTTTGCTAACTCTGAAGGATAGGCTCTTCTACATGGTGTTAGATGAAAGGCAGGCAAAGATAAGCGGGCTTGATATCACACAACTCAACTACATCTTCATGATCATGGCAAGTATAATGGTTATAGTTGCTATCAGATTGGTTGGTATACTCCTTGTATCATCACTCATAGTGCTCCCAAATATAGCAGCGATGATGCTAGGTAGAGGTTTCAAGACAACTATGCTTATCTCATTATGCATATCCATTGCATCTGCTATAACTGGAATCATTACAGCATACTACCTGAACGTCTCTACCTCAGGGATGATAGTCATGGTATGTATAGGTATTATGGTCTCCATAATGGTTTTAAAACATCACAATATGAAGATATCAGTTGTTAAAGAGAGCAGCAGATGAATACTCTCTCTATTAACATTAGATTGTAACGAATTATCTGGTTTAGGCCGCTGTATTGGCTGATTGGGCTACCATCGGTATGTTTTACCACATAGAATGATTTCCTCCTCTTGTAATAGATAAGAAGAAATGGAAGGAAAGGAAAGGGAATGGAGGGAACTATAGCCTTTAATTAATATAACTTTTATCCCCTTACCCTTAAATAATCTATAAATTAATTGATGGACAATCGAGATGGCTCTAAGATACTCTCTCTACAATAATATTTATATATAAATACCTAGAGATTATCCCATGAACATGAACTATGAAGATAGGATAGTTGTTGCTTTAGCAGCACTCCTTCATGATATAGGTAAGTTCGAACAGAGGAGTAAAAGGTTAAGGAGACAACACCAAACACTAGGTAGCTACTTTGTAAACGAATATCTGCCTAACTTTGGTAGTGATATAAAGAAGAGGGTGAGTAGAATTATAAAAGAGCATTATGATCATTCTAGTACTGATCCTCTAACAAAGATCGTGATGAGTGTTGATGCCCTCTCTGCTAGTGAGAGGCTTAGTGTTCATTAGGTTAGTCTTTATCAAGAAGATAGTAAGCTATTCTATAATGATGTACAGAGGCTCTCAAGCGCATTCAATCTAAATTACTACCCAAAACAACCAATAACTCTAGAGCATATACCAAAGCCAACAACAGAGATTACTACAAGTAAGGATGAGTACATCTATTGGAGTATAATAGAAGAGTCAGAAACTTAGAAGGATAGAAGGTTTGATGAAGTTGCTCCTAATACCACCATTCACCTCTCTACTATACTTGTAATAGTATTTGTGTTTCTCTTAAGATAAATGGTACCAGTAAAAATGCAAGTACTAAGCAAGCGCTACGTTACCACCTTATCCAGCTCATTACTACCTATTGCAATCTTGATCTCCCTTGCTATCCTCCTACCCATACTCATAGGCTCATCGTAGAGCAAGTACGAGTATGGAGAACCATTAACATACAGGTTTGTTCCAGCAACTATCCTTGCAGAGAACTCGAAGGCTACAAACCTACCATCCTGATCATAGACCCCTTCTATGCAGAATGGACCTATCATGCCAGGCTTTACTAGACGCTCAGCAGCATAGACGAACCTCTCGCCCATGCTATACACCTCATCCAGTAGGGACTCCCTAAGCACCAATGGGCTGTTGCCTATAACATTATAGGATATCTCATCTATCCCTGAATGCTCCTGCTGTAATGCTGGTATCCTTCCTATGGCATCTACATTGGACTCATACCTCCTATCTATGCCTAATAACTCAAGATCCTTGCTCAACGGTGAGTAGAAGTACTGGAGGTATACTGGTACACCAAGCACATACTCTTGAATGTACAGATCATCTATGCTCTTTACAATACCTTTGCTTACTAACCTGTTATATTGGGTCATGAAACTCTCCTTATCCCATGCAAGGAAATAGCCCTTGCCACCAGCAGCACCATGTAACTTTGCTATAACTAGACTATTTGCTTTATCGTTACCATTACCATTACCATTACCATTACCATTACCATTACTGCTACCATCAAGTTCATCTATGCTGATACTCCTAGGAATATTCAACCCCGCTTCACGCATCAGCCTCTCCTTCAGCATTCTATCAGCCTCCCATCTGAGTATCCATCTGTTACCAAAGAATGGTATCCTTATACCCTCTATCTCCTCTATCCTCATGCTTGATATATATGTGCCATGGGGCACGAGTATGCAGTTGTTATCATGTAACTCATTCTGCACATTCTCACTGAATGAGTACTCGAACCTGTAATCATCAACCAGTATACGCTTGTCTATGAACCTGAACCTCCTGTATAACCCTTCCCTCCTCCTCTCGCATATAAGTATCGTCTTGAAGCCCTCATCCTTTGCTCCTTTGAGTACTTGCAATGCGCAATGTGAGCCTAGAGTGCCTATAGCATTCATCTTAAAGGAGTTGCATACAACCATTAATTAATTTAATGGATTTTGAAGAAGAGAAATAAATTGGTTAGCAGTTGCATTACTATTACTCCTTTACCTCCCTATTCACTATCTCCTCTACAGCTTGGCTTACGTTGAGCATGCCCTTGGCCTTTGCGTACTCTTCAAGTATCTTAACCTGCTCCCTTGTAAAGCATATAGGCATGGTGCGCTTTGGCATAGTTAAGGATTGGTATGCTAAGATAAAAATCTACCTCTTCATCTACTGCCATGTTGCCATTGGTTGGAGATCAAGCAGTATTATTCTAAAATCTCATCAATCGGCCCCATTAGGATAGATGACATAACTATTCATTATTAGGGTATTTGCTGTCCATAACAATTCAATACAAATTAAAAAGTCTTTGATGTAGCAGATCTATGGAGAGGCATCATGATGCGAAGGCACACACAGCAGAGCATATATTTGCTAGAGCATTGCAGAATATGCTAGGCTCTGAGAGTATCCAAGTGCTGAAGGTTGAGCACCTTGGCGATGTAAACAAGGTTTACATAAGGTGTAAAGGGCTTACCATGGATGATGTGCATAATGCAATGCTTACAGTTAACAGGATAATAGATGAGAATAGATCGGTTATAGAGCATACATTCCCTTCCCTAGACGAGGCAAAGAGTAGATTCCCAGAGTTAAGGGCATACGATGCAAGGATCTCTGGGAGGGTAAGGGTTGTAGAGATAGATGGCTATGACTACTCTGCATGTACTAGGGAGCATGTTAGCAATACAAGAGAGTGCGGGTTCTTCATAGTGAAGAGTGTATCAAGGGAGAGGGATGTGAGTAGGGTTGAGTACCTTGTAGATGATCTAGCAAAGCAGTATGCCATAGGCTCAGTAACAAGACTCGCATCTATAACATCTATGCTCAAAGCAAACATAAACGCCCTAGAGGTTACCCTAGAGAATATACTTGAAGAGCTGGATGCTTTAAGGTCTATGGTGAGGAAGTTTACAGAGGATGCAGTAGATGCATTAAGCGCAGTAAGGGTTAAGGATCTGAATCTGTATTATGGATGCTTCAGCATGCTTGATGATGGTACATTGCTCAAGAAGGCTGGCGCAATGGTCAAGGATGATACAACTACCAAACTGGTTATATTCTTGAACATCAAGAATGATAGAGCGAACGTTACAATAGCAAGCAATCATCCAAGGTTAGATTGTAGTACATTACTCAAGGACATGCTTGCTAGATATGGGGGCAAGGGTGGTGGCAAGGTAGAGTTTGCAACTGGCTACATTAACAGTGTAGATGGCAATAGGATAAAGCAAGAGGTTATAGAGTATATAGAACGGGCATTAATGGCTTCATGATAGGGCAAAGAGTTGAACTAGCATAATGCATCTCTAACCATCATTCTTTTCATTAAACTTAAATTTGTAGTGCATAATCTTGCTAACATGAGTCTTGAGGATGATCTAGGGGATTGGAGGAGATCGCATTACTCATCGGAACTTCAGGGTATGGATGGTAGGGAGGTTACGCTCATGGGCTATGTATCAAGTATAAGGGACCATGGAAATATAGTATTTGTGATGCTAACAGATAAGGAGGGGGAGGTGCAGATAGTCTTCAAGAAGGATGGATCTAGCAACTTACCTGAAGCAGAATCCAAGGTAGAGCCATCACCATCATCGCTATCGTCGTTATCACCATCACCACAATCGTTACAATCATCACACTCGTTATTCTCAAAGGCAAAGGTTCTGAAGGAGCATTCATCGATAGCTGTTAGAGGCGTTGTAAAGAGCATGAAGAATGCACCAAAGGGTATTGAGATAATACCAAGGGAGATGAAGATACTCTCTCTAGCTAGGAGCATACCTCCATTCTCAATCTACAGTAAGAGCATCCCATTGGATGCTAGACTGGATATAAGGGCTGTAGATCTTAGGAGGCATTACCTTAGGGCTGTCTTCAAGATAAGGCATAACGTACTCAAGGCCATACGTGCTTTCCTGGATGAGCAAGGGTTCATAGAGGTCAATACACCAAAGATGATATCTACAGCATCTGAAGGTGGTGCAGCACTCTTCCCTATCTTTTACTTCGATAGGGAAGCGTTCCTTGCTCAGAGCCCACAGCTCTACAAGGAGCAGTTGACCCTTGCATTCGAGAAGGTGTATGAGATAGCTCCAATATTCAGAGCAGAGCCATCCAGAACGAATAGGCATCTTGCAGAGGCTATATCTGTTGATGTTGAGCATGCATTTGTGAACTATGAGGATGTTATGCATATACTGGAAGGGATGGTCTCGCATGTAATAGGCTATGTTAAGGATAAGAACAGGGAGGAGTTGGATATGCTAAGCATGGATCTAGTAAAGCCTACAACACCATTCCCAAGGTATAGGTACTCTGAACTTGTAGATATGCTAAGAAGAGAAGGAGCAAGGATAGAGTGGGGGGATGACTTTACTACAGAGCATCTCAAGGCACTTGCAGGTATACTCAAAGGCTACTACTTCGTAGTCGATTGGCCAGCAAGCATGAGACCATTCTACACCAAGGTCAAGGGCGATGGTAGTTACGCCCTAAGCGAATCCTTCGATCTTATGTACAATGATCTAGAGATATCCTCTGGTAGTACAAGGATAAACAGAAAGGATGAACTCATAGCAAGGCTCAAGATGCAGGGCCTCAAGCCAGAGTCATTTACACATCACCTTATTGTATTCGATTACGGTATGCCTCCTCATGCTGGATTTGGTCTAGGGCTCGAGAGGTTCCTTATGACGATAACTGGGATAGAGAATATAAGGGATACAACATTCTATCCTAGAGATATAGACAGGCTTGTGCCATGATAGATTATTAATAACATAGATATATAACATAGATAGAGAGATAGAAGATAGATATAGAATATAGATTACTAGCATTGGTGCAGATTAACACCAACCATATCCCATCCACTATTAACATTGGTTTATATATACAGCAGTAGCAGAGAGCATCATAATGGTTGGTATAGAGGAGGTTAGGCATCTAGCATATCTGGCAAGGATAAGCATTAAGGATGAGGAGTTAAGGCTCTATGCTGAGCAGATGGATGAGATACTGGCATACTTTAACATGCTCGATGAACTGAATGTAAGCGATGATGTTGAACCCTACAGGATGTGTAGAGCATATAATGAGATGAGGGATGATGTACCAGTTGCATTTAGCGATAACGTATTGAGCAACGCAAAGAATACCAAAGGACGGTTCATAAAGGCGCCAAAGATGTCATCATGAAGGTAGAGATGCTGTATGGTTGGTACCAGTAGATTTGCACTAAATGCATACGAACTCGTGAATGAGATAAAGAACGGCTCGATAAGCGTAGAGGATTACATCGCAAGCATGTTTGAGAGGATCAGGAAGATGGATGAGAGGATCAATGCATACATAACTCTCAATGAACATGCATTAGAGGAGGCCAGGATCGTAGATAAGGCGCTTAAGGGATATACAGAATGGAAGGGCTATAGCAATGGTAATGGTAATGGTAATAGCAGTATCCTACTTGGGGTACCCCTTGCAGTCAAGGACAATATATCAACGCAAGGAATAAGGACAACATGCGCCTCCAAGATGCTAGAGGATTACGTGCCAGTGTATGATGCTACAGTAGTGAAGAGGCTCAAGGATGCTGGTGCGATAGTGATAGGCAAGACTAACATGGATGAGTTTGGGATGGGCTCAACCACAGAGTTCAGTGCGTTTGGTGTGACACATAATCCATGGGCATATGAGAGAGTTGCCGGTGGCTCCTCTGGAGGGAGTGCAGCAGCACTAGCATCATGCATGGCTGGCATAGCATTGGGCTCAGATACCGGTGGATCTGTGAGATGCCCAGCATCATTCTGCTCCATATACGGGTTGAAGCCAACCTATGGGCTCTTGAGTAGATACGGGCTCATCTCATATGCAAATAGCCTAGAGTGTATAGGGCTCATGGCAAGATCAGTGCTGGATCTGGCACTCATGTTAAAGGTTACTGCAGGGAGCGATATGCAGAATGACCATACCAGCATAGATGCAGATACTAGCCTTAGCCTAGACCCTGAATCCATAAGTCCTGATATAAAAGGGATGAGGTTTGCTACGATAAGAGAGGTGGTAGAGAGCGAGGGTATAGATGAGCCTGTGAGGGATAGCATGCTTGATGCTATATCAAGTGTTGAGCAACTGGGCGCTATAGTGGAAGAGGTATCGATACCATCGCTGAGATACGCACTTGCCTCATACTATACTATAGCGATGGCAGAGGCAAGCAGTAACCTTGCAAGGTATGATGGTATCAGGTATGGCTATACAGAAGAGCCGGATGGTGTAGCATGGAATGAGTTCTACTCAACCATAAGGGGCAACTTTGGTAGCGAGGTTAAGAGGAGGATAATGCTTGGCACATACGTACTCTCCTCTGGCTACTATGGGAGGTACTACATGAAGGCACAGAAGGCTAGAGCATTGATAAGGGATGATATGCTCAAGGTACTCAAAGATTACGATGCTATAATGATGCCTACAATGCCTATACTCCCTCCAAGGATAGGGGAGAGGGTATCAGATCCCTTGAGGCTATACAATATAGATGTATGCACAGTTTTAGCAAACCTTGCTGGGGTACCAGCACTCTCCATCCCGTACAGCATGTACAATGGACTCCCCATAGGCGTACAGTTCATGGCAAGGCATCTGGATGAGCCTCTACTCTTGAGGATAGCCTATGCTCTAGAATCTGCTAGATGTGACAAGGTTAGGAGGTGTATTATATGACCAAGATGAGCAGCGATGCTAGAGTAAGGATAGGGCTTGAGATACACTGCCAGTTAACAGCACTTAGGAGCAAACTCTTCTGTAGATGCTCAGCAGATTATAGAGGTAAGGAGCCCAACACCAATGTATGCCCTGTATGCCTTGGTATGCCTGGAACACTCCCATTGCTCAACAGGAGGGCTGTAGAGTATGCTATCATGCTTGCACTTGCACTCAACTGTAAGATATCAAAGAGGATAACATTCTACAGGAAGAACTACTTCTACCCTGATCTCCCAAAGAACTTCCAGATAACCCAGTATAATGCCTATGAGCATGCTAGCGTTGGTGTTGATGGCTCTCTTGTGCTGGATGATCTCAATGGCTCTAGCAAGACTATAAGGATAAGGAGGCTACAGTTGGAAGAGGATCCTGGAAGGCTTGCTTATGAGGGTAGCATAGATACAGCAAATTATGCCCTAGTAGATTACAATAGGGCTGGTGTAGCACTCGTAGAGATAGTCACAGAGCCAGACTTTGATGAGCCTAGCGAGGTTAGGCTATTCCTCAACAGGCTAGCATCTATACTTGAGCACCTTGGCATATGTAACCCTGCCCTAGAAGGTGCTGTTAGATGCGATGCCAACATATCGATAGGGGAGCATGCAAGGGTTGAGGTAAAGAACATAAACTCATTCAAGGATGTTGAGAGAGCAGTAGCATTCGAGATAACTAGGCAGAGGAGCCTTGCCTCTAGAGGTATAGAGATAAGGGGTGAGACTAGGCACTGGGATGATGCCCGAAGGATTACCGTACAGGCTAGAATGAAGGAGGAGGAAGAGGATTATAGGTACTTCCCAGAACCGGATATACCTAGCATAGTGGTGAAGGAAGAGGATGTTGAGGCTCTAAGGGCTAGGATGCCAGAGTTACCTTATGCAAGGGTTGAGAGGTTTGTAAAGGTATACTCTCTATCAAGTGATACTGCTAGGATACTGGTTAATGAGAAGCATCTAGCAGATCTATTTGAGGCAAGCACAAAGTATTACGATAATGCTAGATCGATAGCGAACTGGATAGTTACAGATCTAAAAGGTTATCTGGAGAGGTATGCTAGTTATGATAGGAATAGTAAAGGCGATGATGGTAGTAGTAACAGTATATTTGCAAAGGTGACCCCGAGGCATATAGCTGAACTTGCTATGCTCGTCGACTCTGGGAAGATAAACAGAGTCACAGCAAGGCAGATACTGCAGAATGTAGTTGCCAGTGGTATGCTACCATCTGCAATAGTACAGGGTATGGATGCTGATATGCTAAGCAAGAAGGATGAGTTGGAGAGTATAGTGAACAGGGTTATAGAGGAGGAGAGGAAGGCCTTCATGGATGCCCTAAGCAATGAGAAGGCATTGAACTATCTATTAGGCAAGGTTATGAGGTATAGCAATGGAAGGGCAGATCCAAAGTTGGCATTGAGCATGTTGAAGGAGAAGGTAGCTGATAAGAGTAAGGGAGGTAAATAGAATACCAATCTGGCAAGTATCGAGTATGAGTATTAGAATTGAGAAAGATAAATAGATAGATAGATGGATAACTGATAATATGGCTGGGTAGTTAGTCTATGAATACACTAGATGCTTATGAGCAAGAGATCTCATATCAGATAGAGGAACTGCCAAGAATCATGAATGGGATGAGGGGTATATGGCTTAGCGATGATGAGCAGAGCAGTGCGTTGATAACAGGTAGTGGAGACTCCCTTGCTGCCTCCATGGTTGCTGAGAGGCTATCAGGGTTCAGGATTCAGTGTATAGATCCACTTGAGCTCTCAAGCATGATAGGCTCACTGCATGGTAAGAAGAGTATACTCTACATAATCTCTATATCTGGCTCCACAAGGGCAGCTCTACAAGCAATGAGTAAGGCACATGAGCATGGATTGAAGGTTGTTGCTGTAACAGCGAATGCTGAGAGTAGGTTAGGAAGGGGTGCAGACTCTACTATACTCTTAAGGTTCAAGCGTGCAGGGATCCTTACAGCAGGTAGTATTGGGTTCACAGCAAGCCTTGTAGCAGCTGCATCACTTGTAGTTAACATGGATGATATTAGTATAGATGTGAATGGTTTATTCTCAAAGGCCAGTGATACTGCAAAGGGTATTATGCTTGGTGAGAACAACTACATAGTTGGGGATGTACTAACATACCCTCTAGCATTGTATGGTTCAGCAAAGGTGTACGAGGTTCTAGGGGCAAAGGCATTCCACTGTAGGCTAGAGCAGTTCTGCCACATGGAGGTATTCTCTCTTGCTGAGAAGGATAAGGTACTTGCACTCTCATCTGAAGAGAAGGCCAAGATGCTAGTTGATGGGTTGAGGAGTAATGGTATAGATGCAGAACTGCTAGAGTATGCATACTGCGATAGTAACGGTAGCGATAATAGTAACGGTAGTGAGAGCAATGGAAGGCATGAGAGTTTAAGCAAGCTGCTATACTATGCATTCCTTATGCAGTTGATTACATTAAACAATGCAAAGAGGCTAGGGCTTAAAGAGTGTGCATTCATAGGGCATAGACTGCTTGGGCTTAGTAGTTCCCTTATATACTGAGCCACTAGCATACACCCAACTCTAAGGTAAAAATAGATTTAGATGATACCTGCCTTATCATCTGTACTATGCGCTTTACCATTTATCATATACCTCAACTCCTTGTAGCGTATTATGAACTTTATACCCTTATCAGTTATCCTTATGAGCATCTTCCCTTTTCTGTTATCAACTTCTATGAGCCCTGCATCGTTAAGTAAGTTAAAATACTTGTTGAGGAGCCTAGAGTCTAGATTTGCCCTATGTAGTAGAGTTATCTTGCTGACTTCGCCTTCATCTAATACTACTGAGAGTATATCGCTTATCAGCCTCATCTCATCCCGTTTATTTTTTTTTTGAGGCTATCACATCAATATTTCTCATCTTAAATGTTATAATGTTATTGCGTATAAACCACGTGTCTAAACCACTGTGTATAAACCACATCTCTAACCCACTGTTTATATTTTAAAAGTATAACTTAACGTTTGCTTGTTGTTAAATGCTCTACCGATAATCACAACATCGCAACAAATGAGAATATATTATGGATGCTACTATTTACTATCACCCATTGCTCCTAGCCTTTGTAACAATTGAACTACCATCACTACATATAACATATTGCACAATATCATTTGTACCTTATGCTTATATCATCACTCTTGCTCTGCTTGAATACCTTCTTCCACTGCTTATAATGCTCTTCACAGAGATAAACCCTCTTACCCTCATTAACATCCAGTCCTGAACCCTTTACCTTGCCAGCATCTAGCGATCTCACAGCATTGCCACTGCACTCTACAACACTACACCTTACCCCCTTACCTACCTTGCCCATGTTATTATATAAGAGCACTAGCCTATAAATATACTCTATGCATAGCATAGGCGTTGCTGAACAGGATAAGGAAGGATATAGAGCCTATGATGAATAGAGTAGGGCTTAGGTTTGCAGCAACTGGGCTATCACCAAACTCATGGACACTGATAGGCTTTACATTTGCAGTACTTGCAGGGGTACTTTATGCATCGCACTCTTACCTTGAGCATGCTTACCTCTACGCTGGTATAACGCTCTTGATATCTGGCTTCTTTGATATTGTCGATGGTAGCGTAGCCAGGGTTACAAAGAAGGTTACAAAGAGCGGTGCGTTCCTCGACTCTACACTTGACAGGGTTGCAGAGGTTGCGATATACACAGGTATAGCATTTAGCGGTAAGGTTAGTCCAGTGCTTGTTATACTTGCATTGGCATTATCACTCCTTGTGAGTTATGCAAGGGCAAGGGCAGAGGGTGTAGGGGTTGAGTTGAAGGGTATAGGGATAGGGGAGAGGGCAGAGAGGCTACTACTACTAGCATCATTCAGCATAGCAAGTGTAATCTCGCTTGAACTTATTCAGTATGGGCTCATGATAATAATTGTACTTGCTGCCATAACATTCATCCATAGGGTCTTGAGAGTGCTCAGCGCAATGGCTCAGGGCTCTTCCTCTCATCCTCAGCCCTGACCTTAACTACACCATAGTATACAGCACATGAGACACAGTAGTACTTTATCACTGTAGGGCTTGCTATGTATGCCCCGCTTGCCCTCAACTCCTTTGCAAGCGATGGATCGACTAGGCTCAACTTTGATGTAACCTTCTTCACCTTATCCCTGGGCACCCATCTTCCACAGTTTGTACACTGCACAAGGCTAGAGTGCCCCTTCCCTCCCTTCGATCTACCCCTATTGCTCCTCTTCTTTGTCATAAGGCTTGATATGCATTATATCATGCTTTAAGTGTTATGTTCGTTTGCTGATCTGATCTCTGAACCTCTTCTTGCTATTTGGTTTAAATCCCTCCTCTCCTTAGCGTACTCGATATGCGTATAGCGCTTGTAGCATTTGAGCAGAAGGGTGAGAGCGATGGCATGCTACAGAATATACTTAACATACTTGGTAGCATGAATGTGAGGGTCGATGTATTTAGCAGCATCGAGGATCAAGGTTCGATAGACTCTGATCTAGTGCTTGTGACTGGAGGTGATAAAGGTATGCTTCAATACTTTCATAAACTCACAGTAGATTCTCCACCAGTGCTAGGCGTATATGAGGAAGATTCCACAGGCTTCCTTGCGCAAGTTGATGTTAGAGACCTTGCAAGGGTTATGAGCATGGTAATCTCCAAGAGGTACAAGGTTGAAGAGGTGACTAGGTTGGGGGTAAGGGTCGATGGTAAGGAGATCGAGCCTGTACTCAACGATGTTGCGCTCTTTCCATCGAAGAGTGCTACGCTCATGGAGTACAGGTTAAGGATAAACGGTGATGATGTATGGCATGACAAGAGCGATGGTGTGATAATCTCAACACCTATAGGCTCAACGGCATACAGCATGTCTGCAGGAGGGCCTATAGTGCTCAGGGGCGCCAGGGTATTTATAGTTGTGCCTGTCAACTCAATGGATGTCACTAGAAGGCCTCTTGTCGTTAACGATGACGTTGAGATAGAGGTTAATGATATAATAAGTAGGTACAGGTGTGAGGTCATACTGGATGGGGGTAGGAGGGTTACAGTAAGGAGATCGTTGAACTGCTATAGATATCCATATCCAGCAAGGTTTATCAGACTTGAGGGCTACTCCCCAGCATCCCTTCTTGCAAAGAAGGTGAAGTTGGCTGAGGATATGCTTGGCATGCCACCAAGCGCAAAACTCGTTCTGAAGACGTTAGAGTATGAAGGGCCCATGAGCCAGAGGGATCTTATAGCAAGGACCATGCTCCCAGCAAGGACGCTCAGGCTGGCACTCAACCATCTTATCCAGAAGGGTTATGTTAAGAGAAGGTCCTCGCTAAGGGATGCGAGGCAGAAGATATATGAGTTAAGGATCTAACGAGAATAGATTATGACCATCCTACTATCTCTACTATTGCCTTCTAGATCTTTCTTGCCTTAGGTCTTGTTCTCTGTATGCGAGGGGATTGTGACCTTGACGCTCCTCCCTCTCCTCTCTTCAGCGTAGAGTACTCTAATGCTGCCCTTATAAATTCTAGGAACGCCTCCTCTGGCTTGCCTGGCCTGCTTGTAAACTCTGCATGGTATTGCACAGCAAAGTAGAACCTCTTATCTGGCAACTCTAATATCTCCATCCTCCTTGCACCATCACTCCAGCCAGAGAATACCATGCCATGCCTCTCAAGGATATCCTTGTACTCAAGGTTGAGTTCGTACCTATGCCTATGCCTCTTGTATATCTTCCCACTCTTGTATATTCTATATGCTAATGTATCACCTTTAACCTCTATCTCATGTAAGCCTAGCCTCATGGTACCCCCAAGGTTGACAACATCCCTCTGCTCTGGGAGTATATGCACCACTGGATGTTTAGCATCTTCATCCAACTCTGTGGAGTTTGCACCATCGAGCATGCATACACTCCTAGCAAATGCAACTATAGCAAGTTGGAACCCAAAGCATATACCCAGATATGGTATATCCTTCAGCCTAGCATAATCTGCTGCCCTTATTATCCCTTCACTCCCTCTCTTCCCAAACCCTCCAGGTACCAATATGCCAGAGTAATCATCCAAGATGCCAAGATTGTTCATATCCCGCTCGAATATCTCAGCATCGATATGGTCTATCTTTACTCTATAGCCTAGAATGGCACCAGCATTACTCAATGCTTGGTTAACACTAACATAGCTATCAGCCAGTTTCACATACTTGCCTACCATCGCTATCCTTATCATCCCATCCTTGAGCCTCCTGTACGAGTCTATAACATGCATCCATGAACCCCAATCGAACCCATCTGTGTTGAGCCTTAACCTATTCTTGATCCTCTCAACCATGCCCTGCCGCTGGAGCACCTCAGGCACCTCATATATGGAGTCTACATCATGGCATGATACAACATCATGCATGCTGACATTTGCGAATAGTGCTATCTTGCTCTTTATGCTTGGATCTAGCATAACCTTGCTCCTAACAGCTATTATATCTGGCTGTATACCTATCCTCCTCAACTCCTGTACGCTATGCTGTGTTGGTTTCGTCTTGATCTCCCCAACTACATCGAGCATTGGCGCAAGTGTTACATGAGCAAAGAGCACATTCTCTGCACCATCCTCAAGCCTGATCTGCCTCATGGCCTCAAGGAACGGTAGACTCTCTATATCCCCTACAGTGCCCCCACACTCTACCACAAGGATATCAAGTGCATGCTTTGCTGCTAAACCCCTTATCCTAGCCTTTATCTCATCGGTTACATGTGGTATTATCTGGACACACTGTCCTAGATACTCTCCCCTCCTCTCCCTCTCTATGACTGAAGAGTATACTTGTCCAGTAGTTATGTTATGCTCCTTGGTTAGGTTCATGTCTAGAAAGCGTTCATACGTCCCAATATCCATATCACACTCCCCTCCATCATCTGTTACAAAGACTTCTCCATGTATCAATGGGTTCATAGTCCCAGCATCAACGTTCAGGTAAGGGTCTATCTTCATGCATGATACCTTCAGGTTACATAGTTGGAGTAGTTTTGCTATGGATGCTGCAACTACGCCCTTGCCTAGACCGGACATCACACCCCCTGTAACGAATATGTACTTGCTCTTCTTGCTACTGCTTGGAGTAGTCTCTGGATCATCTACTGCATATCCTTTGCCCAGCATAAGGTTCCAATCCTGAAACCATTTTTAACCGTTTTTGTTAGTCATTTTTACTTTACAGTAGTTTTGTTAGTCATTTTTACTTTGCAGTAGTTATCTATGGATATCAAGAGTTGTAGTGATGATACGTATTGACAATATAGGATTATATCATTTAAGGGGTTTCATCTACACAATTGTTATGAGTAACGGTGATACTTGGGTTAAATTAAGTTTAGTTTAGTTAAATTAAATTAAATTAAGTTAAGTTTAGTTTTTCAATAACCTAGCTTCATCTACACAATTGTGATGTGATTAGTGTGTAGATATTGATTATACCAACCCTCTAGTTGCTTGCTTCAGCTCATGAGCAAGTTCTCTGATACCTTTAAGCATAATATCTCTGCTACCATTACTCTTCTCTATTATATTTATAAATGCGCTTCCTACAACTATAGCATCTGCACCAGCATTTATCATAACCCTTGCATGCTCCTTCTTGCTTATCCCAAAGCCTACTGCTAAAGGCACCCTACCCATGATCAGTCCTTTAGTCCTCCTTATAGCATCTAGTGTATACTCGTAGAATATATCCCTCTCACCAGTAGTACCATAGACAGATACCAGATAGAGGAAGCCTTTGCTCACACTCGCTACTCTATTCAGTCTCTCATCGCTTGTGTTTGGCGCAACTAGGAAGATAAGGTCCATATCATGTATATGTGCAATCCTTATAACATCATCCGCCTCCTCATACGTTAGATCTGGGACTATGAGGCCATCTATACCGTTATCCTTTGCCAATGGGATGAATCTATCTACCCCTTGCCTATACACTATGTTGAAGTATGTCATGGCAACCAATGGCACATCATATGAGCCTCTTATGCTCCTTGCTATCTCTAGCGCTTTCCTTGGTGTAATACCTTTACTCAATGCTTTATACGATGCCCTCTGTATAGTAGGTCCATCTGCTATGGGATCTGAGAATGGTATGCCTATCTCGAGTATATCTACACCTCCATCTATCATTGCTCTAGCAACCTCTATGCTTGTATGCTCATCTGGATAACCTGCTACAATATAGCCTATCAGTGCATGCTCCCCCTTTGCCACCAACTCCCTGAACCTTCTATCTATTGGGTTCTCCCTCCTACTCATCGTTTGGTTGACCTCTCTACAAGATAACGTTGAACAACCTCAACATCTTTATCCCCTCTACCAGAGATGGTGACGACTATGCTTGAATCCTTACCATATTCTCTTGCTATCTTCATGGTATATGCTAACGCATGTGCTGGTTCTAGTGCAGGTATTATCCCCTCATATTTAGCAAGGCTCATGAAGGCATCAATTGCCTCATCATCTGTAGCATTAACATACTTTACCCTACCGATACTCTTAAGGTATGCATGCTCTGGTCCAACACCCGGATAATCTAGCCCTGCTGCTATGCTATGTGTATCCATTACCTGCCCATGCTCATCCTGGAGCAGATAGGTCAGCATCCCATGGAGCACACCTTCAGAACCAGCACAGAGCGTTGCTGAGTGTGTATTGCTTGCTAAACCATGGCCACCAGCCTCTACTCCATATAGATCTACCTTGCTATCAAGGAACTCATGGAATGTGCCCATTGCGTTGCTACCCCCTCCAACGCATGCAACTATTGCATCTGGCATGCCACCAAGCATATTCATGCACTGCTTCCTTATCTCCCTCCCTATCACACTCTGGAAGTCTCTAACCATCATTGGATATGGATGGGGGCCTACTACAGAGCCTAGCAGATAATACGTATTCTTAACATTGGTTATCCAGTCTCTTAACGCCTCGTTTATAGCATCCTTGAGTGTTTGCGAGCCAGAATCTACCTTGTTAACCTTTGCTCCAAGCAACTCCATCCTGAATACATTAAGCCTCTGCCTCTCAGCATCCTTGGAGCCCATGTATATCTCGCACTTTAGCCCTAGGGCAGCACATGCCATGGCAGTAGCAACACCATGCTGCCCTGCACCAGTCTCGGCTATCACCCTCTCCTTACCCATGCGCTTTGCTAGCAGTGCCTGACCTATGGTATTGTTTATCTTATGTGCACCACCATGCAGTAGATCCTCCCTCTTCAGGTATATACTTGCTCCACCTATTGCATTGCTAAGGTTCCTTGCATAGTAGAGTTGTGTTGGCCTACCAGCGTAGTGCTTGAGATAGTAATCCAACTCCCTCTTGAAATCCTTATCCTCTCTAGCATCAATGTAAGCCCTCTCCAGTTCCTCAAGTGCTGGTATAAGAGTCTCTGGCACATATCTACCTCCAAACCTCCCAAACTTGCCATCTATAGGGTAGTGCTTCAGTCTCATGCCATAACAAGTTCCCTTACCTTGTTTTTAATGTTATCACTTGCCATTATAGATGTACCTATGAGGAATGCATCAACCTTATACTGCTTCAAGTACCTTATCTGCTCCACACTGCTTATACCGCTCTCGCTTATTATAGGCTTACCAATAGCAATGCTACCTCTACCCTCTGCATACTTGCCTAGAATCTTTGCTGTATTATTTATATCAACATGCATACTCTTCAGATCTCTGTTGTTTATGCCTATAATATCAGCGCTGCTCTTCAATGCTTCGTTGAACTCATCCTCATCATGCACTTCAAGTATAACCTCCAACCCATGATCATGAGCCCTATCTATCATATACTCTAGTGTGTGCTCTGCAAGACCCTCTCTGTATAATGAGGATATGAGTAGTATACAGTCCGCTCCTGCTCTATAAGCAGCATCTACCTGCTCCTTACTTATGATTATATCCTTCATGAGCAATGGCACATCTACAGCAACCCTTATGTTCATCAGATACTCTATAGAACCATGGAAGTAGTTAGGCTGTGTTAGTACAGATAGCGCAACTGCACCAGCCTCAACCATATCTCTAGCAATAGCCTGTGGACTCGTATACTCTCTTATCCTACCCATGCTTGGGGATGAGAACTTCACCTCCGCTATTATCGCATTCCTATCTCTGCATGAGAGTATAGCATTACACATGCTTCTCCTCTTATGATGTATTGTGAAATAGAACCTGTAGTGCCCTGATCTTACAGATTCCCTTGCTGCATCAACAAGTCTCTCAAGATACCCTTGCATACCATCGTACTTACCTTTGTCCATACCCATGTCCATACCCATATCCCTACCCATATCAATACCCATAATCTACCATACTACCTACTCCCTAATGTGGATATGAACAATGCCAATGGCCTCTACTCCTACACCAACCCTTATACCCACTCCTACTCCAATCTCTTTGCCATCTTGCCCTCTACCTCCTCCAACCTCGCTATGTTACCACATCTTGCTATAAGTTCCCTCAACCTCTTGTATGCTCTCCCATCCATAATACATGCCCTAGCAACCTCTATACCCTCATTGAACGATGATGCCTTCTTGCCTATCATCAATGCTGCTGCAGCATTAAGTAGTACAGCATCCATAACCTCCCTTCTAGCATTGCCATTGAGAATGTTAAGGAAGATCTCTGCTGCCTCTCTCCTATCCTTAACCATGAGATCCTCCTTCTTAGCAGTACTCAAGCCGAGGCTATTAGGATCTACCTCCAACTTAACCTCGCTATCACTCTTATACCATAGCACTCTATTCATGCATGTGTTTGATAACTCATCCATACCATCTATGGCATGGACTACCATGAACTCCTCCCTTCCAGCATGCTTGAGCATACCAGCCATCTTATCCATAACTGCTGTAGAGTATACCCCTACCACTTGGGCATTGGGCATAGCAGGGTTACATACGGGACCTACGATGTTGAATGCAGTCCTTATACCCATCTCCCTCCTTACATGCGCTACTCTACTCATCGCTGGATGGAACTTTGGGGCGAATATGAACCCTATCCCTATCTTCTCTATACACTCCTCAACCATCTCTCTATCCGCATCGATATTATAGCCTAGATACTCTAGTACATCAGCGCTACCACTCATGCTTGATACTGCCCTATTCCCATGCTTGGCAACCTTGACTCCAGATGCTGATGCTATGAATGCTGCTATAGTGCTTATATTGAACGTTCCAGAGTTATCCCCTCCAGTACCAGCTGTATCTATAACATAGCCATCGACCCTAACCCTGATAGCATGCTTCAGCATGATATCAAGCATAGCATTCAACTCATCGATGCTCTCTCCCTTCATCCTTAGCGCTGTGAGTAGCGCTGCTACAAGTACATCACCTGCTCCCCCAGCGAGTACTGACTCCATACATGAACACATCTCCTCATACGTAAGATCATGCATATCAACCACCTTCTTGAGCATATCCCTGAGATGCATCTAGATCACCTCTTCACCATGGATAGGAAGTTAATCACTAACCTGTCACCATCCTCAGTGAGTATAGACTCTGGATGGAACTGTACACCAAAGAGTAGATGCTCCTTATGCTTAATACCCATTATCTCCCCATCATCTATAGAGTATGCTGTAACCTCAAGGCTAGATGGTATGGTGTTTGGATCTGCTACCAGAGAGTGGTACCTAGTTGCCTTGAATGGGTTACTCATGCCCTGAAAGACACCACTCCCATCATGCCTTATCATGCTAGTCTTACCATGTCTAGGGGTCTTTGCCCTAACCACTCTTCCTCCAAATAGATGCACTATACCCTGATGCCCTAAACATACTCCAAGTATTGGTAGTTTATCATAAAGGTTAAGTATTACATCTGCAGATACACCAAAGTCCCTCCTGTTTGCTGGATGCCCTGGTCCTGGGGATATGACTATAGCATCTGGATCTAGCATGATTATCTCCCCTAGAGTTACCTTATCGTTCCTGAAGACTAGGGGCTCTATAGCATCATGCATTATGCTACTCATGCTTCCTATCTGCTGTGCAAGGTTGTATGTGAACGAGTCGTAATTATCTATTATTACTATCTTCATCTTGCATTAACCCTCCTTAATGCTTCAAGTAACGCATTCGCCTTATGCTCTGTCTCTGCCCACTCATTCTCTGCTACAGAGTCAGCAACTATCCCTGCTCCAGACTGTACATATGCATCATTACCATTCATGAACATAGACCTTATCGCTATAGCAAAGTCACAGTTTCCATTGGATGAGAAGTAACCCACCGCCCCAGCATAGGGCCCCCTTGCTATAGGTTCTAACTCATCTATAACCTCCATTGCTCTGACCTTTGGTGCACCAGATACAGTGCCAGCAGGGAATACTGCTCTGAATGCCTCATACGCATCGCAGTCATCCCTCAATATACCTTTAACATGACTGACCATATGCTGTACATGGCTGAACCTCTTCACAACCATCAACTCATCAACATTGACGGTACCCCATCTGCACACTCTACCAAGATCGTTCCTTGCTAGATCAACTAGCATTGTATGCTCTGCAACCTCCTTCTCATCCCTCAACATCTCATCCCTAAGCATTGCGTTCTTCTCTTCATCTCCCTCGACTATCCTTCTCGTACCTGCTATCGGGAATGTCTCTGCTATACTGCCAGTAACCCTTACAAGCATCTCTGGGCTCGAGCCTACTATGCATCTATCACCCATCTTGAGATAGTACATGTATGGAGATGGGTTTATGCTTCTCAGCATAGAGTAGAATGGGATAGGGTAGCCTTTAACATTGAACTCGAACCTCTTTGAGAGCACAACCTGATATATATCCCCAGCGTATATGTACTCTTTAGCCTTCTCAACCATACTTATGAACCTCTCCTTGCTTATGTTCCTTATAGGCTCAGTGCTAGCAAACAAGGTTCTATCATTACTATAGTCACTAACAGAGGATCCTCTCTCATACTTTAAACCAAGTAGATGATCGTATCCCTTCCTACCCTTCCCATCTATGCTGAAGTAGTAAACACCCTTGTTGATATGATCGAAGACTATACCATCGTTGTATATGCAGAACTCCATATATGGATAGTCTCTAAGCATTCTAGCATCTAACCTCTCCCAGTACCTTATTGCATCATAGCAGACATATCCTACAGCACCACAAGCATATCTGAACCTTCTATCCTTAACCTTTGGGATTATGCTCCTTATGTATGCTAGAGCATCAACCTCCTCGAGCCTGTATGACTCCTTGCTACCATTGAGGTTATCTATGTATAATCTATTAGCATCAGAGTATACCCTTGCATATGGTTCAAAGCCTATTATAGAGATCTCAGCCATCTCCGTTGGCCCTGTAAGAGACTCTAGTAGGAATGCATACTCATAGCAGCCATGTATAAGCTTGAAGATATCGAATGGGCGTAGTGATGTATCAACTCTCTTAAAACTTATGCTGGTTACTCCAAAGGTATCCACCCATAGCACTACTCTCCCTTCAATATATAAAAACTTTCTGGTAAATTATATTTGGTGTATATACTCTCTTCTCACTCCTTTATCCTATTTATCCTCTCTACTATACTCTCTGCTATATGCTCATAATGGCCATGCTTATCATGCATAACCTCATGCTCAACCTTCTCATACCCTTTACTTAGCTCACCGCTCTTGCTTCCAAGCATCATATCTGCTATGTTGAATAGTATATTATTCTCCTTGAAGATGTGATGCTGCATGAGCATTATGTACTCCTCTATACCTGCTATAACCTCATCTATGCTGGATGAGCCATGTTTATACCTTGATAGCGCATCCTCTATCCTTGCCAGTATCTCTCTCCCTTGCTTATGCTCCCTGAGCATAACTGCTATTGGGCCCTCATCCTTTGGCATCCCTGCAGCGTTCAGTGCTGGGAAGAGGACATCCTCCTCCTTGCCATGATGGCACCTATCTGTGAAGTTCTTGGCAAACTCTATAGTATCATCTATAACCTCCAATGGTAACTCTTTACCTTCTCTTAGTACAGTTCTCAAGACGTCCATGGCAGTGAGAACCTTCATTATGATCTCATGGTCCCTCCTCAACTCGCCAGTAGCGCTCATAATATCTAGCATCGCTTGGTATATTAATATTCATTACTAGTTACTATACAC
The DNA here is from genome assembly GCA_938030895.1 of uncultured Nitrososphaerales archaeon. Lineage (GTDB taxonomy): Archaea > Thermoproteota > Nitrososphaeria > Nitrososphaerales > Nitrosocaldaceae > Nitrosocaldus. Next base: position 72,081 of record CALHIV010000003.1, read on the forward strand.
CTCTTTGTTAAACATGTATGTTAACGATAAGATGGATAAAGTTTATAATCGATAGTACAAGCGATAAGGTAGGATAAAAGTTTATAGTAAGATTTAAATATAACTATCACTATAATTATCTTGCATATAAGATTTATGGTGAGCAATATGGTGGTGGATAGAACACTGTTATCGGATAAGTGCCCAAGATGTGGAAAAGGTCCACTGGTTACAGATAATGCAACAGGGGAGATGTTCTGTGGAAACTGTGGGTATGTTGTATCAGAGCGAATAGAAGAGTTAGGACCAGAGTGGAGAGCATTCAGCAAGGAGGAGCATGAGGATAGGAGTAGAACAGGTATACCAACAAGCCTAGCAATGCATGATATGGGGCTAGCAACAGTTATAGGTCCAATAGACAAGGATGCCTCTGGCAAGCCATTATCAACAGCGATAAGAAGCACGATAGAGAGGTTAAGGACATGGGATAGTAGGAGCCAAGTCCATGAGCCATTGGATAGGAACTTTAGGCAGGCATTCTCCGAACTCGATAGGCTGAAGGATAAGCTCGCTGTAGGCGAGAGTGTGATAGAGAAGGCTGCCTACATCTACAGGAAGGCTTTGGAGAAAGGGCTGGTTAGAGGTAGGAGTATATCAGCGTTGGTAGCAGCAGCATTATATGCAGCATGTAGGGATACCGAGACCCCCAGAACATTGAAGGATATAGCAAATGCAAGCAACATAAAGAAGAAGGATATAGCAAGATGCTACAGACTGCTAATAAGAGAACTTGATCTACAGATGCCTGTAGTGGATCCCATCAAGTGTGTTAGCAGGATAGCAAGCAAGGCAGGGCTTACCGAGAGGACCAAGAGGACCGCTATAGAGATACTGAAGAGGGCAGAAGAGGCAAAGATCTCAGCGGGCAAGGACCCTATGGGCTTAGCGGCAGCAGCGCTCTATGTAGCATGTGTGATGCATGGTGAGAATAAGACCCAGAAGGATGTTGCAGAAGCAGCAGGGGTGACAGAGGTAACTATAAGGAATAGGTACAAGGGCTTAAAGCTAGCCCTTAAACTCTAATTTTTTAAGGAGCTCATACCTTTCTTTTATATTGAGTTCTATCTCTCCAGTTAGGAAGCATAACTCTTCAATCTCACTCTCGTTCATGTATGTATCCTTTACGCTAGTGATGTAGTTATTAAGCAACTTTAGGTTAGAGGTCATCTCACTATCTATATTTATGAGTGTCATGAGCATCGCTTTATTAACCATCCCGTTCTCTCCCACCATATACTCGTATGCCTTTGGTATGTGCTTTACATCCTGTAGTATGCGCTTTAGGGTATGTATGACCTCATTCAACCTATCATCATTGCTGTTATTGCTCTCGTTATTATTGATGACCTTTAAGCCTTTTATACAATCCTCTAGATTCATCCTTATATAATGCATTATATACTTGCCTACCTCCTTCATCTCAACACTACTACCCTTACCATTATTAAGAGACTTTTGTAATATAGTAGCAATCCTTATGATATTGTTCGAGTTATAAGCGAATCTTTTGTAGTTCGCATCCATCCCTTTGCCCATCTAGATAGAGAAGGATATCGCCTCTTAAATACATTATTCATAGGCTAATAGTGAAATACAATTGGATGGTACCTACTTCCTTACTTACTTACCTACTTCCTTACTTACTTGCCAACTTCCTTCCTTACCTACATGACCCTTCTAGATGCTATCATTTCGAGCATCTTCATGTTGAATACAGAGTCGAACTCCCTTAATACAGATATGTACATCTTTACCTCATCATCGCTCATGTACTGGAACTGGTACTCCCCTTCGTATGGACTCGGCTTGCCTATGCGCTCTATGAACTCTATATGCATAAAGGGGTCACCACGCCTTATCGTTATAGGCCTCCTTTCATTGTTAAGGTTCACAACCTCTAGCACTATCCTTCCTACAAAACCACTGTGAACCTTTGCAGCATTAAGGAACGATAGACCAAGTCTACCATATCTGCTCTTTGCTGTTAGGTGTGCTACATAGTTTGGAGGAGCGAATACCACCTCATAAGAGATGACATTCTTATGCTCCAGATAGTTGAGTGTTACATCATCCTTGACTGTCAGTATATAACCATCTCCATCGAGTAGCATAGGGTTGAACGGATGTATGCACTTGTACCGTTCTATCAGCCTTGTAAGTTCATCCTTACCTATAACTGCCATGCCTATCCCCTCTCAGTCTTTCTATATACATTACCAGATAAAGCATTTTACACAACATACTCTAGATTGATTCCTTATCCATTATATACTTGCCTTTTAGGTATCGCTTCAGCATCAACGCAATAGCAACTATACCATTTGATACTAGTAGCAACTCTAGTATGTTAAGGATTGTATCTGAGCCTAAGATATCGCTTGCAAATAGGTAGGTTAGGGGCAGGTAGTTTGCTGCCCAATGTGCTGTTATAGCAGCATGTAACCCATACCTATAGTACAACCAGCCAAGGATAAAGCCACCAAGCGTAGCCTGTGTAACCTTGCCATAACTCCAGCCAGTACTGAAGATTATATGCGCAAGTCCAAAGAGTACAGCGCTTCCAAATATCAGCATATATATGCTCTTATCACTCCTAACATACTCATATGGCCTCCATAGCACGCTCAGGAGGGTAGAGCCCTGCCTTGCTAGGAAGAGGTATGCCGGTACTCCTATGAGTACAAGTCTGAAACCCAACTCTTCCCTAAGCGGGGTAATAGTTGCATCTACAAAGTGTCTAAGCCTATCATCATACTCAAGGGAGCCCATCTCTATGCCAAACATACTCTGCACTATATCTATGGCTGTTGATGATGCAACGAATATAGAGAACCATGCTATGGTTATGATAAGCCCATTACCTCTAGCAGCGGTACTGTTGCTAGCAAGCCTTACAATCGAACTCAAGATATTCCTTGGAGAGAGTAGGAGTATGGTGAAGAGTAGTAGATAGGTGCACCAGAGGAGTATGAATAGATCCCCAACACTTATGTTAACCTGAACTTGAACCGGTAATGGCATAAGCATATAGAACTCATCTACAGGTTCCCTATACCCTGAGCCCATGCTTGTATGGAATACAAGATAAGCGCCAAGAGGATATGATATGAACATCAGAGCCGTTATAAGAGCTGTTAGGGCAGCATGGATGAGCAGTAGTATCCTTGATGCTACGGATACTCTCTCCTTACCATTGCTACTCTCCTTACCCTTATCCCCTTCTTGCATGTTGCTATCTTACTTCTATTGATGACTCGTTGAACCCTAGTTCTATCAGGTACTTCTTGACCTGTTCCCTATGGTCTCCTTGGAGCATGACATACCCCTCCTTTGCTGTACCACCGCATGCTAACCTGCTCTTCAGATGCTTTACTATCTTATCTATATCGCCTAGATTGCCTATGCCCTCTATCATCGTTATATCCTTGTTGAACCTCCTCTTCTCCAACCTTACCACTATCTTACTCTCCTCCTTCTCCAACTCTCCACAGGCACACAGATCTTGTGGAAGTCCACATCTCTTACATATAACAGACATCTGATGTAGAAATTTAACAAGTACTCATTATTAAGCCTTGCTAGAGTAGGTTATGCTACCTGATCGATGATGCTTTTATTTGGGTATGGTTAGAGTATATCTGTTGAGCAGGGATAGTATGAAGGCTGCTGCAGAGATGCTCAGGAGAGGTGGCACGCTGGTAAAGGAGGCATGTAGCAAATGCAATGGTGTACAGGTGAAGTACTCTGGTAGGTTGATATGCATAAACTGCGGTAACCAGATAGTACTTGAGGAGGCTAGAGATGAGTCATTACATGATCTGAAGGGTGTGGTAATAGCAAAGGTGAATAGCATAGCAAAGATACTAGAGCAGGAGAGCGATGTAGCAAAGCAGATGGAGATGGCAAGGTTACTCCTCTACTACCTTGAGATACTTGCTAAGGTAGGAAGAGAGAGGGGTAGAGAAGGAGAGGGAGAAGGAAAGGAAGAGGGAGAGGAGAAAGAAGGGGGAGAGAAGGAACTAAAGATAGGAGAGGTTAGCAGAAAAAAGATCAAGGAAGATGGTAAGGAGTAACTGCGCATGTTATCTATCTGCTAGAGGCAGATATATTTAGGTAGATAAGATGGTAAGGTAAGGTATTTATTCTTGCATTAAGGTAGAGTAGCCATGAGTGTTAGGAAGAGTAAGAAGGGCGCACCACTACCAGCATCTAGTGCTGGGCTCTTGAGGTTCTTCGAGGATGAAACCAAGGGTATAAAGATCAAGCCAGAGATAATCTTTGCGGCAGCCTCAGGGCTTATAGGCATATCTATACTCATAAAGATTCTATTCCCTGTATGACTCTGGTGTATAGATGGATTCTGTAAGCAAGATACATAGAAGGTTCTCCCTTACACTGATCAACCCTTCATCGCACAGAACCTCTCTCATAATCTCTCTAATATGTATAGGTGTAATAGCGTACATCGCTAATGGTGATCCATTACTCGCTCCCATTGCACTGGGAGTAGCACTGCTCCTATTCAGATTAGATTACCTCCTCCTTAAAGATCATCCAGTAGCAAAGCTGAGCAAGGTTTATCATACAAATGCATTCGCTCTAATGCTCTGGCTTGCAGTACTTGTAGTAAGCATACTACTAGCATTGCTTGGTAGCAGTGATACCCTTCTAATAGAAGGGATGGTATTTGCAGTAGCGCTCAGATTATGCATATTCGTAGCTGTATTCGGTTCATCACTAAAGAGAGCATTAATGATAGCACCTATAGCCCCTCTAGCGATACTACTCCTCATTCTACCTTACGATACCATCGCTCAGATACTGGATATACCAACTCTAGCAACCAGCATTACCATCATTGGTATAGCAGTTTTATGGTGCAGAGTAGCGGATAGTATTGGTAGGCCAAGAGTTGAGAGTACGTTCAGGTTACTCCAGGCTTACCTACTTGCATGGACTGAGAGAGATGCAAGACTAATGGAGAGTATGATGGCGAGCAAGGCAAAAGACTCAACGGTGATTACAAAGATGCTCGCCTTCAAGAGACAATCTCCATACTCCTTTGGATCTAATGCAGATGCATCATATCACATGTATGATATACTTATGCTACCAGATATCCACCCTGGACCACTATATCCAGTTGGAGGTAGTAACCTACCTTACGATATACTTGCTAGGTATAGCGCAACAGTGGCAGTGATGCATGGTATCTCTGACCACTCCTCAAACCTGCCATCTAGGGGAGAGGTTGAGAGATTCCTTGATTCACTTGCAGAGTATAGTACAGTTGAGCAAGGTTATACATGCACCAAGCCTGTGGTGACTCAGGTTAATAATGCAAGGGTTACAGGTATAGCATTTGGTAGAGCTGTACTCTTGCTACTCTCATCAACTAGAGGAATGGATGACCTACCTAGAAGTGTAAAGGATGCTGTAGAAGATCATGCTTTAAAGCAGGGGTTCAAGGATCTGCTCATAGTTGATACACATAACTGTATGGGCGATGATCTGAGCGATGAGGAGGTAGATGATATGATAGATGCATGTAAAAGAACTTTAAGTGTATTAACTGAGATGGAGCAGTATAGGTTCAGGATTGGTGTAGCGAAGACCAAGCATGAGGGCGATGATATAGGACCTGCTGGAATGAGTGCTATAGCATTACTGCTTGATAGCAATAGCGTCTATAATAATGGTAATGGTAATGGATTGCTTATACTATGGGCAGATGCAAATAATGCAGTCGAAGGGCTTAGCATGTATCTAGAGCAAGGAATAGAGGCATTGGCATCAGGCCTAGGCCTTAGTATAACTAATGTTGTGCTATGCACATCGGATACCCATTACACATCCGGTAAGGCAAGGAACAGGATGGGTTACTTCCCACTTGGCAGTGTAACTAACAAGGATGAACTAAGATCTATATTCATGGAACTGAGTAGGAGTGCTATCAACTCAGCATCAGATGCACTGTATGAGTTAAGGGTATCAAAGGCGGATGTAAAGATAATGGGTGATGAGCAGTTCAGAGACTACTCGTATGCGCTTGATAATGCAATGAGCCTAACAAAGAAGTGTATAACTGCTAGCGTAATAGTATTCATTATGATGATCATCTCAACATTCCTCTAGCCTTCTAACTATAGATAGGTTATCTATGGAGTATATATCGTTGAGGAACTCTCTAAGCCTAGTTATTGGTACTATTGGTACACCATCGATCATTGATGGTATCTCATTCAGCACTACCACCACTGGTATGGCATGATCTATATCATCCCTCTCATTGACGAACGCCACTGCTCTAGCAACCTGTCTCTTGCATATCATAGCGAGTTCAGAGGGGCTCATATACTGCCAATGTTTGCAGTCTAGTAGGAGCGCTCTATTCTTTCCATCTATACACTTTATACCAACAACATCTATCTCGATCATCGTTGTAGATCCACCCTCGGATCTGGAACCTCCTCCTCTTCTACCTCTAACCTTTAACCTAACATTCCTTGCAGTAGCATAGTTATTCTCTTCAAGTATCTCTGCTGTAAGCATCTCAAAGTCCCTCCAGTGCAATACCCTCGCTATCTCATCTATACCAGTGTTGAGCCTCATAGCAAGGATGGCAGCATTGATCTTATCCATGGCAGTGAACCTAACATGCTCATCATCCTGAATGCTACCTATACCATTGCTCACAAGATCTTTAATAATAGCATAGCATAGAGGATTGCTTATACCTGAAAGGGAGGAGAGCTCCTCTATGCTCATCGATCCCTCATTCATGTACGGTATCATCCTAAGTAAGAGTAACTTACTTATACCCAAATACTAATCTTTATTAATCTTGCTCTATAAAGATAACTGATGGTAGAAGGGGATGGATCGATGCAGATGGGTAAGACTAAGACTGGAACTAAAACCCTAACTATTGTAGCGCTCATTATTATCGCCTCACTGCTATTATCAGCATTACCATTGCAGGTATATGCACAGCAGAAGCAGAGAGGTCCTTATCTTGATGAGATACGGTTCATACACTACCTCGATGAGAATGTTGCTGCAAATGAGGTTAAGGTAGGGAATCTAGATACATACTTCTGGAGGCTCCCATTGGATCTTGTGCAGAGCCTAAAGGGTGATCCAAATATAAGAGTATATGATGCCCCAGGGGGATCTCTAAGCTTGCTCATAAACCCAGCACCAGCAGGATCTGATATGCTCAACCCATTCTCTATAAGGGAGGTTAGGTATGCTATGAACTACCTAATCGATAGAGATTTGATAGTGAATGAAGTACTCAAGGGCTTTGGTGCACCAATGTACTCTGCATTTGGCCAGTTCGATCCAGATTATATAGTGTTGATAGATGTGATAGAGTCGTTTGGCTTCAAGTACAATCCAACACTAGCGAATGAGATGATAAGCAAGGCACTGATGGATGCTGGTGCAGTTAAGAGTTCCAATGGCAAGTGGCAGTACAAAGATAAGCCTATAGAGGTGAAGTTCTTCATAAGGAGTGATGATCCTAGGAGGAAGACTCTAGGGGAGATAATAGCATCAGATCTGGAGAGGTTGGGCTTCACAGTAGAGAGGATGTATGGTGATCTTAACAAGGCATTCAGCGAGGTCTATGGTTCAGACCCTAAAGAGTTGCGATGGCATCTATACACTGAGGGATGGGGTAGATCAGCATTCACAAGATATGATACATCTCTAGCAGCACAGATGTATGCGCCATGGTTTGCAAATATGCCTGGGTTCCAGAATACCGCCTTTTGGAACTATGAGAATAAGGAGTTGGATGATCTTACTGAGAAAGTATTCACTGGTAAGTACACCTCAAAGGATGAGAGGGACTCTCTACTGAGAAGGAGTGTAGAGCTTGGTGTTAGAGAGTCAGTAAGGATATTCATAGCAAGCACAATAGATCCATATATAGTGTATAGGAGCGTTGATGGCATGGTTCAAGACTTTGGAGCAGGGATAACCGGTAGGTTCAGCCTCATAAATGCTAAGACGGATACAGGTGTTATGAAGGTTGGGATGAAGCAGATCTACCAAGGTTCATGGAACCCTGTTGGAGGATTTAGAGATTGGTATGCTACAAGGATATCTACTGCTGTAATAGATCCAGCAACATTCTTCAATCCGCATACAGGGGATGTTATACCTGTTAGGGCAACATGGAGTGTTGATACTAGAGGCCCAGATGGTAAGTTGGATGTGCCTAGAGATGCCATAGTATGGGATGCATATGCTGAGCAGTGGAAGCAGGTTGGTGATGGTGTTAAAGCAACCAGCAGAGTAACGTTTGATCTGAAGTATAGCAAATGGCATCATGGAGTAATGATGGATAGGAATGATATCCTATATGCAATATACTTCCTCTTCGAGTGGGGTACAAAGGAGAGTGAGGATGATCCAACATATGATCCAGAGTATACAGCAACTGTAGAGAAGGTTGTAAACACGCTCAAGGGTGTAAGGTTCATAGATGATGATACAGTAGAGGTGTATGTAGATTACTGGCACTTCGATCCAAACTATATAGCAGATTACGCAAGTGTATGGAGTAGCATGCCCTGGGAGGTATATGCTGCTATGGAGAAGGTTGTTATTGATGGTAAGGCAGCATTCTCAAGGTCTCAGGCAAATACAAAGAACGTACCATGGCTCTCTCTCATAATTGCTGATGATGCCAATCTTGTAAAGGATGCTCTAGCACAGTTCAGATCATCTAACTTCGTCCCTGCTGCATTAAAGGATAGGGTAAGCAACAGCGATGCTAATGCTAGATATAGCGCATCCATTGGCTGGATCGATGCTAAGAGGCATGCGATGATAAGCAATGGACCATTCTACCTTGAGAGTTACAACCCAGAAGCAAGAACGATTGTTATAAAGGCGTTCAGGGATTCCACATACCCATTCGAGCAGGGTCACTGGAGGATCTTTGAACAACCAATACTTGCAAAGATCAGTAGCGTTAATGCACCATTGACCATAGAACGAGGCAAGGATGTTGTTATAACTGGGAGCGTTAAGGTGGATGGTGACGGTAGTGTAAATATAGATTTGAGTAAGAACATTAACATATACTACTTCATGAAGGATACAAGTGGTTATGTTGTTATCAACGGGCATATCAAGCCAGCAAGTGATGGTAGGTTTGAGATAAGGCTTGAAGGTAATGATACAGGAAGGTTATCTAGAGGCACGAATGAACTGAAGATATTTGCTGTGAGTGATCTAGCATTGAGGCCAGATGTGTATACAACTAGCATAATAGGCACTGGGGAGTTCACTGGCAGTATAAAGTTAACAGCAGCAAGTACAACTGGCAAGTATAGAGTCGTTGTAGACTGGTACCCATCAGATATAGGCAAGGAGTCAAGGTTTGATGTATCCATAATGGATGAGAAGGGTAATGTAGTTAATGCAGGATATGATGTTATGCTAGAGAAGGATGGAGAGATGTTGAGCAATACAATAAGGAAGAATGTTACAGGGACTCAGAGTTATACACTCGAGGCTAGAGGCAACTATACTCTGATAATAGATAGGATAGATGGGGAGGATGAGATGGCTAGAATAACATTCACATACGTTCCAGAGTTCCCTCTAGCATATCTAACACTCTTCATAGCACTACTTGTTATGCTTACACTGTTATCGTTAAGGAGATCAGCGCTAAAGCGCTTGTATGCTGGTAATGGTAACGGTAATGTTAACGGTAACGGTAATGGTTTTGCCCCCTCACTATGATCTCATACATAATCAAAACCGCTTATTATTTTCAACGTGTTATCATCAAGTTTAACAACGTATACCAACGCATCCTCTGTATTCATAGTTGATAACGCCTCTAGTAGCGCTAACTTATCCTTGCTACGCTCATAGCCTCCGGTATCCTTCACACATAGAGGGAACCTATTCATCCTAACATTCTTCTTCATGAGGTGGTTTATGAACGCCCTATACCCTTCCACATCGTTCCATTCCCTCCCCCTCTCATTGCATAATGCTATCCATACATCAACAGTATTCTGGAATATAGCCTTCTTCCTTAACTCTTCAAGCATACCATGATTTGCTATATGCAAGATTTAATGTTTATCATCAAGGTAAGAATAGTCCATTACTCCTATAGAGGTTCAATGCCTTCATCTCATACTCGAATGAGAGTTGGAACAACTCCTCAGACCTCTTCAGCTCAACCTCATCCTTGCTCTCTAGATACCTCTTGAAGTACTTATTACTCTCATACTCATACTCTAGAGACTTTACATTGTATTCATGTGCCTCCTTGTATATATCAGGGACATTAAGACTCTTCATTGTATTTATTACCCTCTCTTGGTTCATCAGTATGCTATCTATTATCTCCATCATACTAGCATCGTCTATCAAGCCCTTCTCCCATAGAGCGTACTCCTTGTTGTAGTGCTCCGTTATCTGCTTTGCCTCAGCATTGAGCCTCTGTATTGCTATAACATAGTTCTCCTGTCTACTCCTCTCAGTATAGATCATGAGACTTACTACAACTATAGCTGCTATAACGCCTACAAGTATTATCACTGCAGTCATCCTAGGACTTATACCCTTGGCAGCTCTGCTCCTTGTCTTACTCATAGCAGTTATTGCTAGGTGGTTAAATATTTGCCTTTGTAGATGGTGTCAATATGCTATATATCTGAATATGCTATATATCTGATCTGAAATAGCCAACTATAGTAGAGTTCCTAACTAAATGTATTTATTTGATGGAGGCGATTATAGCAATAATGGTAGCAATCGCAATGGTACCATTATTAGTCAATCTGAGCATGAATACAGATGCTCACCATTATGCATAAAGATGGGAAGGTACCATGGTGAACCTGTGCTATGATACATATGGTAAGTTATCTTGGATAGATGGAGATGCCAATCAGGTTAATAAAGCAGTAAAACAACTGGTTATAGCAAGGAATGACTGAATGATCAACCATCTAGGTTTGCATTGAAGAGGATATGTGGGCAGTGCTTAACAACTGGGTATATGCAGCAGATATACAATATAGCATACACCTGCTCTAGCTGCTGTTACTATACTTTGTGTTGTTAATGCATGTGATTATGATCTTGGCTGATTGCCTTATGGTTATATAAACCAAGCAATGATATACTTTCACACAGGAGCCAAATGGTTCACAACACTAAAGTGTGATTTATACTATAAAGAGTGGACTCTTGCGAGACATGAGTTCGGCATTGGTAGTATTCTAGTATGCTAGTATTTTATCACACGTTTGGTAGACCAAGTCTGTCATGCATGCTAACTATCATTGCTATAGAAACTCCGTAAGCCTGCTGATAGTACTGAGTAGTAAGATATATGGGTTAACAAGATGATAGTAGATAAGAATATTGTGGTTTTGATAATAATCATCCTCTAACAGTACTGGCTATAGCATATGTAAGCGTACTTTTGGGGTCATGATGCTACGGATAGGGTAGATAATAATAGTCCATCGTTAGAAGAGTGGAGATCATTGGATTATTGGAGGAAGACTCGGGAGGTTATACTGAATAGTAGGGAGTGATCTTACAGATAAGGGGATGACGTTTCCCATCCATAATGGGTTTGATGGTTTGGTTCCTGGAGATAGAACTCTTGTATTTCTGGAAATGGAAGAGGAAGAAGCGCCAAGCTATTCCTAGGAGTTGATACATAGTAGGGTTATATACAAGATATTTGGCAATAAGGCTTATTGCTGTTATAATAATGGTATAGATCTGGAGTCGATAAGTTGATTGAGCAAGCAAGAGGGTAAAGGGTATGACTATGAAGGCAGAGTATATAGTGCTAGGGAGGGAGGATAGCAGAGATAGAACCTATTAAACGTATATGAGCAACATGTAATAAATAACCAGTATTATAAAGTAGCCAGTTTGAGGAATATATCTTTCCTCTCATCCCTTATAAGTTCTTTGATCGAGACATCTTCTGCATCTTCATACTCTAACCCTCTAACTATTGCTATTGGTACACCCCTACTCTTACCCATTACCAGTTCTGCAGCAGATGCTATCTCATCCACTACCGCTATACTCGTTACCCTCAACTCCCTACCATACATATCCCTCAAACCTCTATAATCGATGATAGGCTTTATCCCTGCAATACCTATAGCAACATTCACCTGCCCTTCTCTAAACGGCCTTCCAAATGTATCTGAGATTATAACTGCTATCCTCTTGCCAGTAGCATTAATCAAACCTTCCCTTATACTCCTTGCTGATGCATCTGGATCTATTGGTAGTAGGGTAACATAACCATCCTCAACGTTAGAACCATCTATTGCTGAATTGGCACATATGAAGCCATGCCTAGTCTCTGTTATTATAACCCCGTTCTGCATCGCAACTATCCTCTTGGCCTCTCTAAGCATCAGCTCAACGACTCTAGGGTCCTTCCCTTGCTCTTCTGCTATCTTTACTGCATCTGCCGAAGGGGTAACATCTCTTAGATCCACAACCATTCCCTCCGCCTTTGATACTATCTTCTGTGTAACAACCACAACATCCTTATCTACTAGTTCCAATCCATTCGCCCTTATTGAATAGAGTATGAGTGATGCAAGATTATGACCCTTGGAGATCTTGATATCCTTTGCCATATGGACTGGTATTATCTCTACCTTGTTCATCTTCCCATATACAGGCAAGATGTAATAATGGATTCTATATAGCCCTTCTCTTCTATTACTACCCACCATACATCATTGCTTTATCATGGCACTGTAATACCTCTCTATAACTCCTATGAGGAGAGTAAGATCCTTCCCATCTATAACAACATCAGCCCTCTCCTTCACTATATTCTGTGCATTGAATGCAACCTTGAGCCCTGCTATATCGAAGAGGGTTAGATCATTTGCACCATCAACAACAGCAGTTATATGCTCCTTCTTCACCTTCCAATCCCTCAAGATCTTTGCTATGGCATTTGCCTTCCTAGAGTCAACCTGTATATCTACCCCAACTAGTCTGCCATCTCTGAATATCAGTTCATTGGCAGCAATGTAGTCCAGCTTGAGTTCATCCTTGAGCCTATCTGTTATTATTGTGAACCCTCCAGAGACGGCAACTATCTTGAAGCCCATACGCTTAAGGTAAGAGCACACCTCCTTCGCACCCTTCATTATAGGCATGCTGTTTGCTACCTCTAATGCTTTATCATAATCTATACCCCTTATCGTATCTATCCTCCTTAGCAGCCCTTCCTCCCATGGTATCTCGCCCCTTATGCCTTTGATAGTTATCTCCATAACCTCCTTCTCTTTACCTACAAGCTTGGCTAGCATTGGTAGATACTCTGCATCGTATAGCACACCTTCCACATCGAATACTACAAGCATGATTACTATCAGCAGTGATAATAGACTATATAAGTGTAAGTATAGTTCATTATACCATCTTACCACATCATTATCAATACTTATATTCCATATATTCATCTAGTAGAGTATTGAGCGAGGGAGATATACAGCACAAGTACATTGTAGAGGTTAAGGAGGGTAAGAGCATAAGGATATCGGATACAGGTAAGAGAGAGTTGAAGGAGTTAGGGATGATGGATGATAAGGGCAAGTTGAAGATAAAGGGTCTTAGTGCAAAGATGCTCTCAAGGATGAAGAAGGAGTATGTAGAGTGCCCGGTCTTGAGCAAGGATGTTAACTTTATAGAGTGTTATGTATGCTCAAACTTCATAAGCAGATTGAGGGGGCAGGTGTACTGCAAAGGGGAGCCTCTTGCTGTAAATGCTAGTACTTAAAGATTAGGACGAGGCAGATAATCAAGGATATTATATAAGGGTATATTGGCTAGTAATGAAGTGAAAGGGCGTGAATGATCTAGGGGTTACAGTAAAGAAGGATGAGGATTTTGCAGAGTGGTATATACAGGTTGTATTGAAGAGCAACCTACTCGATTATGCCCCAATCAAGGGCTTCATTGTGCTGAAGCCTTATGGCTATGCCATATGGGAGAGGATAAGAGAAGTGGCAGATAAGCGCTTCAAGGAGAGTGGGCATCAGAATGCATTCCTCCCAACACTGATACCAGAGAGTCTATTGAGCAAGGAGGCTGAGCACTTTGAGGGCTTCAAGCCAGAGGTATTCTGGGTTACCCATGCTGGAAATGATGAACTTGGTGAGAGGTTAGCATTAAGACCTACATCAGAGACCCTAGCATATGAGATATTCTCGAGGTGGATAAGGAGTTATAGAGATCTGCCATTGAAGATAAACTTCTGGAATACAGCGCTAAGGGCAGAGATCAAGTCTACAAAACCATTGATAAGAACATCTGAGTTCCTATGGCAGGAGGGGCATACGGTACATGCAAGTAAGGAGGAGGCTGAAGATGAGGCTAGACTCATGCTCTCAATATACAAAGAGATAATAGAGGAGTATCTTGCTATACCAGTTATAGCAGGGTACAAGAGTGATAAGGAGAAGTTTGTAGGAGCAGATTATACACTGACGCTAGAAGCATTGATGCCAGATGGTAGGGCACTACAGATGGGTACATCCCATAACCTAGGCCAGAACTTCTCAAGGCCATTCAACATAAAGTTTCTAGGCAAGGATGGTAAAGAGCATTATGCATGGCAGACCTCATGGGGCATATCATGGCGCTTGATAGGTGCGTTGGTCATGATTCATGGAGATGATAAGGGTTTGGTACTCCCACCAAGGATAGCCCCGATACAGATAGTTGTAGTACCAATATTCTATGGCGATGATAGCAAGCACTCAGTCATAGATAAGTGTAAGAATGTATATGCACTGCTTAGGGATAGGTTCAGGGTACATCTTGATGATAGAGAGGAGTATACACCAGGTTACAAGTTCAATGACTGGGAGTTGAAGGGCGTCCCTCTAAGGGTAGAGATAGGCCCTAGAGATGTGAAGCAGGGTAAGGTTGTACTTGCTAGGAGGGATGATAGCAGGAAGGTTAGTGTAGGGGATGAAGAGTTGTTAGATGCAGTAACTAATATGCTAGAGGATATACAGCATAGCCTATATAGAAGGGCATATGAGTTCCTTAAGAGTCATACCTTCTCTACCCTCACCTACGATGAGTTCAAGGAGCATATAGAGCATGGGTTTGTAAGGGCGTATTGGTGTGGCTCACAGGAGTGTGAACTAAGGATAAAGGAGGAGACTGGCGCAGATATAAGAGTTATACCATTCACTGATGATAGTATTAATGATACAGATATGTTAAAGGAGGGGGGGATGATGAAGAAGGAGCAGGTTAGAGATGGGGATGAAGGAGATACTAGATGCATCTACTGTAGGAGGAGTGCAGGAAAGATCGCATACTTTGCAAAGGCATACTAAATTATAGATAAGGTATGGGGCTATCAGATATAATAAATACGCTTATAGTATTGGCGGATAGCCTAGGCTACATAGGCCTCTTTGTAATAAGTTTCGTTGCAAGCATAATAATATTTGTGCCCATACCGTTCTTTCCTATACTTGCAATAATGAGCATAGATCCAAAGTTCGATCCCCATCTACTAGCATTCTCCAGCGCACTAGGTGCAAGCATAGCCAAAGTGATAATCTTTTACAGCAGTTACTATGGGAGGAGGTTAATAAGCAGGGAGAGCAAGATTAAGATGAGACCATTGCAGAGGCTGCTCAAGAGGTATGGATGGTACGCCTCATTCATAGCAGCAGCAACACCAATACCAGATGATCTGGTATACATACCACTTGGATTAGCAAAGTACAATCCTCTCATGTTCTTCACCTCGCTCCTAGCAGGGAAGATGCTAATCTCTGAGGCGGTTGTATGGGGAGCAAGGAGTGGGTTCAACCTGCTTGAGTATGTTGAAGGTGGCGAGGATACACCATTATTTTATGTATCATTAGTAGGTACTATAGTGCTAATAGGCGTATCTATCTACTTCATGGTGAAGGTTGATTGGGGTAGAGTTATAGGTAGGTTGTTCCCTTGGACGTTGAACTCTAGTTCTGATAGTAGTAGTGATGTGGATGATGGGAATGATAGTAATGATGATGAGTTTGGAGATGGTGAGAGTAAGAGATCAAAATAGCAACATCCTGAGAATGATAGTAATGATGAGTTTAGAGGGGAGTATAGGCAAGTGATCATCATACCAACTATATTAAGATTATAATATACTAGTGGGCAGGTGCTTATAAAGCCTACTTATATACTTTTATGTTGTATACCATATGCAATAGCAATATTTGTATTTACCATTATAGAATATAATGGTATGTACTATGAAACGATGAGAATAGGGAGTAAGTACTCCATAAGCAAAGGGGAGGATTCGGTAACTATAGTGAGGATGATGAGTGATTACTTTGAGAAGGTGTACATAAACAAGGATGGTTATGTTAACATAACCATGAATAGGTTCAGCATTAGATTCTCCTACCCTAAGCATCTGAGCATGATGAGTATAGGGGAGATATCAGAGATACTAGAGTATGAGGGGAAGAGGTATATGAGGGATTCTCTGCTGATAGAGAGGATAAACAGGATGATGTATGACCTCATAAAGTACTATCATACCAATAATCCAAACTATGATATCCTAAACTATATTACGCCATAGCCTTTGATACGAACCTGTTACCCTTGATCATGAACCTCCAGAGCCTATCTATACCTTCAGATACACCTATCCTCTTTGTAGCAACTATATCCGTATCGCTTACACTGTAACCCTCTGCTATGTATAGTTCCCCATCTACTGTGAGATCAAGCCCATTATGCCTAGAATCTATACCTAATGCTCTTGTCAGCTTACCCGGTCCATTTGTGAGCATCTCTACCTTGATGCCTTTAGTAGCAGACCTGTTTCTTGCCATAACATCTATACCATGTATAGGCTCTATAGCCCTTATGAGCACTGCACCAGCCTCCACATCCTTCTTCTTTGCTACTACATTGAGACAGTAATGGTTGCCATAGATGAAGTACACATATGCATATCCAACCTCTCCAAACATAACACTATTCCTTGCTGTCATACCTCTATATGCATGGCTTGCAGGATCATCCCTCGTGTAGGCTTCAGTCTCAACTATGATGCCAGAGAGTATGTTATGATCTATAATCCTTACAAGCATCTTTCCAAGTAGGCTCTTTGCAACCTCTACGGTATCCCTTGCATAGAACTCCCTTCCAAGTATCATCAGTGATAGAGCACTGGAACGATTAAGTATATCTTTCTCTACCAACTAGGTTATGCAGAGGTTCCTCGATGCACTATCAAAGGGTGTATTTGCATCTGCTAGATGCAGATACTGCCATTCTATCATATGGCCTCCAAACCCTGTATGCAGGAGATGCCTTAGTAGCGATATAGAGTGGGTATATACTGATCCTAGTAAGGATGAGATCAGAGGTAGGATAATGGCAGTCTCAGAGTCATACATAAATGGCGTAAGGTTTGCGTTCATAGAGTTGGAGAACGGGATAAGGCTGCTTGGTAGGGTTCTAGATGATAAGCAAG
This sequence comes from uncultured Nitrososphaerales archaeon, assembly GCA_938030895.1. Lineage (GTDB taxonomy): Archaea > Thermoproteota > Nitrososphaeria > Nitrososphaerales > Nitrosocaldaceae > Nitrosocaldus. The sequence continues at coordinate 89,671 of CALHIV010000003.1, forward strand.
AGCCAAGTGTAGGTTCCCTAGTAGTTATGGTTGGATGTGGTATAATAGATGATAGCGATGAGCCATACTATCTATTCAAGAGGTTACATACTTAAAATACTTAAAATACTTAATCTCATATGTAAGGGGGTGGATAGTGTAAGGACCAACAGGACTAGGAGGCAGAGGGGCTACAGCTTCGAGTACGAACTCGTTAAAAGGATAAACTCTTGCAATGGATGGAGGGCAATAAGGCTTGGTTCTCCAAGTGTCTCGCTTCCAGATGTCATAGCAGTTAACAATACTAGAGGCGTAATGCTAGCAATAGAGGCAAAGAGTACAAGTACCGATACGATAAAGGTACCTATAGAGCAGGTAGCAAGGTGCATAAACTGGCTCAACCTATTCACTAGATACAGGCATAGGAATGCTATACTTGCCTTGAAGTTCATGAGCAAGAAGTGGAAGAAGGCGGATACATATGAGCATAGAGAACTGCAGGAGTACTATTACTTGCTATGGAATGCTACTGCTAGAACTGCAACCCTTCCAGATAAAGAGGTTATAGCAAGGGCACTGGAAGAGAGTAAGGATAAGAGGAAGGCATACATAGCATGTAGGTATGATGGGAGCCTTTACATATACATGAATTATACCGCTACCCCCATAAATCCCAGTCCTAATGCAGATGACAGTTTTAATGGTAATGGGGATGAGAGAAGGATAAGACTAACTCTAGTTCCATTCGAGATGCCTTGGCAATAGCATTAGTAGTTATGGCAGTGTATTAGCACTAACTAAACTATCTCTTAACATATAATAAAAACTTTTAACCATCATCATAATCTTATATCTTATGAGCTACTACACCGATGAGAGGCTCATAACAAGCAGAGACGCATTGAACAGATGGGAGTTCAAGCTTAAACTGCTTGAGGTTGTGGAGAATGCAAGAGATCCAGCAGCATTCAAGTTCGGGCATAGGATACTTGTGAAGAAGGTCCTTGTGATAATAAGGAACCTTAGAACCAACGAGGTTACAGAGAAGGAACTAGACCTTGAGGAGATAGAGAATGAGATAAGGAGTAAGAGGTACTTCAGCTCAGCCAATAGATGGGTTGCACCATCTGAGATAAAGAATGGTTATATAGTTGGTTATAGGCACAGCGACCTTCTTGCCAATGCAATAGCATTAGACTATATAGTTATATAGAGAACTGTAGTGTAAGGGAATACCTTACTATAGATTTAAATCTATGCTATGTTTATAATATATCATGGCACGTTGCGAATGTGGTATATGTAATCATACATCGGATAAGGAATGCCTCGAGAAGGAGTGCAAGTGTTGCATAAACTTCCATCTTAGATCTGGCTCTAAGATCTTAACCATCCAGTATCATAAGGTATAATATATAGGTGGAGATCCTAGCTTTATAAGTAGGTATAGACTCCTTACTAGGGTCATGAGGATGGAGGCTTATCAGGAGTGTATAGATCCATCATGTAGGCTGGGGTATCCCATAGACGAGTTCAGGATAACATGCGAGAGAGGCCATGCCCTTGATGTGAAGTATGCTCATACACCAGATGAGAGCCTCAAGAACGTATTCTATGCTAGAAGGAACCATGGCAACAACATATACAATGAGAGCGGGGTATGGCGCTTCAGGGATCTTATAAACTTTGCACAGATAGATACTGAGGAGTATGAGGAGTGCAAGAAGTATCTAGTATCCCTTGATGGTGCCGAAGGTAGACTATCAAAGCCATTCAAGATGAGCAAGGTTGCAGAGTACGCTGGTATGGATAAGGACTGTCTCTTCCTACAGCCTGAAGGTTACAATCCAAGTGGATCATTCAAGGATAATGGTATGGCAACAGCGCTAACCCATGCAAAGATGCTTAATGTGAAGAAGATAATGTGTGCTTCTACAGGTAACACATCAGCATCAGCAGCAATGTATGCCTCAAACGAGGGCATGTTATGCGAGGTATATGTGCCTAGAGGTGAGATAGCCATAGGGAAGTTAGGGCAGGCATTACAGTTCGGTGCCCAAGTTGTAGAGGTTGATGGGAACTTTGATGATGCATTGCAGATAATGTTGATGGAGGCTAGAAGGAGTAACGCATATGTTGTAAACTCTGTTAACCCGTTCAGGCTTGAGGGGCAGAAGACTATAGTGTATAGAGCGCTAGAGTACCTTGACTGGAATCCTCCTGACTGGATAGTGTATCCTGGAGGTGCGCTGGGCAACACATCAAGCGCTGGGAAATGCTTGATGGAACTGTATGAGTGGGGCTGGATAAAGAAGGTGCCAAGACTTGCCATAATAAATGCTGAAGGTGCAAATACCCTCTATACGCTCTACAATGGGAGGTTCAATGGAAGGGCATTGAGATGGAACAAGGGCAAGGTCGATCTTGAACTTATAGAGGAGTATTATGCATACATGGATAAGCAAGGTATGAAGCCAAAGACTGAGGCAACTGCAATACAGATAGGCAAACCTTCCAATCTATTAAAGGGTCTAAGAGCATTGGAGTTCACAGATGGGGTTGTGGAGCAGGTTAGCGATAGCGAGATGTATGATGGGATGGCAGTGGTTGGGCTCAATGGCTTTGATTGTGAACTTGCATCTGGGGCAGTGCCAGCAGGGATAAAGAAGTTGAGGGAGATGGAGGTTATAAAGAGGGATGATATAGTCGTTGGTATACTCACAGGCAGGCAGAAGGATCCTAGTCTAGTGATAAGGTACCATATGGATGCTAGCAGGAGATTTGCAGTTACCCCAAGGGCATATAAAGATAAGTGATGATCTACACATGCTGGTATAGTTAGGTCTACACCATAGTTTCATTATTATTGATCGATATATATATCAGAATTTGTAATCTTATATTATGAGACCAATGCTATCTATAGCATTGATGATAGCAGCTGCAGTGATAGCAAATATCCATCTTGTGTATGCCTCGCATTATACTGGCTTAAGATGGGCTCTACCATACACTTACGCATGCTACGACTCTTATAGCCTTAATAATGTAAATATAGATGGGAGCAGGGGGAAGATACTCTTTGGTTGCAAGTGAGATAGATCAAGCAAGGAATAGTTGGAACAACCTTCCATCCATATTTGAGATAAGGAGGAGTACAAGTTGTAATAACTGGATAACTGCAGCGAGTTTTAACTCAAACTTCTTGGCAAGAACATTCTGGAATCAGCAAGGTGGTTACTTGGTAGATGTTGATACAGAGATAAACAGTTACTACTCCTACTCTAGTAGTGGTAGATGTACTGTACCACCTTACACACTGGATTATGTTATGAGACATGAATTTGGTCATTGGATCATGTTTGATGATGTATGGTACTGGAACCTAGTAGTGTGATGTTCGGAGGTTATCATTGCCAGAGATGGGATAGCATAAAGTCATATGATAGTAATGAGTTAAGTAGCATATATGGGTGAGAGTATGGGTACAAAGACAAATATAATAGTAGCAGGGGCGGCTATAAGCATAGCAGCGTACTTTGTGCTTAGTTTCTTCACAGCTACAGGTATATTCGAGAAGAAAATGTATGTTACACATGCAGAGATAGATATGAGTATAGAGGAGATATCCAGATTCTCCGATGTTATAGTTATAGGCAAGGTTGGTGATAGGGTAGGAGTACAGAGCCATGATGATGGGAAGATATACAAGGTCGTTGGTGAATTGGCTCTTGAGATAGAGCAAGAGTTGACAGGCAATTATAAGGATAAGGTTATAGTGTTAAAGACGGTTGGGGATGGTGAGAAGGTTATAAACAGGAATGTAAGCCTAAAGAAGGGTGAGAGAGTCTTACTCTTCCTCAAGTATGTGACAACTGATCAGCCATGGAAGGGAGAGGAGGGCTATCTTGTATGCTGCACACAACAGAAGTTCTCTATAGATGAGAATAACATAGCATATAATCCAAAGTACGGTAGTTATAAGCTTGATGAGCTGATAGATATAATAAAGAGGGCAAGGTCTGCCTGATCCATTTATTTTATTTTATTTTATATTACTTTATATTTACATTCACTAACACTTGTTGCTACCACTCTACAATAAACGATAAATATCTTCACATCTTCATAGATGCATGCGTATATGCTCATTCCTGCCTAGTGCAACGGAGATGCTCTATGCTCTAGGGTTAGGGGATAGCATAGTTGGTGTTACACACGAGTGCGATTACCCTGAAGAGGCACTTAGCAAGCCAAAGGTGGTCAAGAGCAGTTTCGATCCATCAGGTATGAGTAGTGAGGAGATAGATGCAAAGATAAGGGAATTAATACTAAATGGTAAGGATATATACGTTGTGGATGATGAACTCCTAAAGAGATCAAGGCCAGATGTGATAGTTGCTCAAGGCATATGCGAGGTATGCTCCCCTTACCTTAACGAGATCGCTAGGGCTAGAAGGGCTCTAGGCTATCAACCCAGAGTGATAATGCTTGACCCCCACGACCTCGATGGTATACTTGATAGCATAATCCAACTTGCAAAAGAGTTAGGGGTCGAGGATAAGGGCAAGGAACTCCTTGCTGAGTTGAGGTCCAGGATAGATTGGATAAGTGCTAGGGCAATGATGGCTAGCATTAGACCAAGGGTTCTATGCATAGAGTGGCTCAAGCCGTTCTTTACAGCAGGGCACTGGGTACCCCAGATGGTTGAGATGGTGAATGCTGTGAACTGTGTAAGTAGAAGGGGAGAACCATCTAGGAGGCTCTCGTGGGATGAGGTCCTTGATACAGATCCAGATATCATAATCTTCATGCCCTGTGGCTTCACAGTTGATAAAGCGTTAAAGGAGTTCTACAAGGTTGAGGAGAATGATGGATGGTTCAGCCTTGATGCTGTGAAGAAGAAACAGGTATATCTGGTTGATGCAAACGCATACTTTAGTAGACCAAGCCATAGAGTTGTTAGAGGGCTAGAGATACTAGCAAAGATAGTGCACCCTGAACTCTTCCAGGATATAAAGATAGGAGCAGATGAGTATAGAAGAGTTTATGCTCATTTATAATATTATATCTATCTACCTGAATTAATCCTTATAGCACTCTGTGCTGCAGCAAGTATCGCTATTGGTATCCTGTGAGGACTAGCACTCACATAATCCAAGCCTATAGTATCGCAGAACTCTATGCTCTTTGGATCCCCTCCATGCTCACCACATATCCCTATCTCAAGCCTTCTATTAGTTGCTCTTCCCTGCTCTACTGCTATCCTCATCGCCTTGCCTACACCCTCTCTATCTAGAGTCTGGAATGGGTTGCTCTTTAGTATACCCTTCTCCAGATAGAGGGGAAGGAACTTACCCTCAACATCCTCCCTACTGAATGAGAATACAGCCTGTGTTAGATCGTTTGTACCAAAGCTGAAGAACTCTACCACACTAGCAATGCTATCTGCTGTCATACACGCTCTAACAACCTCTATCATGGTTCCAAACTTTACATTCAATGCTATGCCATACCTCTCCTCAACCTCTTCTCTGACCTTCAGGAATAATTGCTTTATCACCTCCAACTCCTCCTTTATGCCCACTTGGGGCACCATTATCTGTGGCTCAGCCTTTACACCATCCTTCAGTAGTTCAGCATCAGCCTCCAATATAGCTCTTATCTGGTACTCGTATATCTCTGGATACACTATGCCTAGCCTAACACCCCTCTGCCCCATCATGGGGTTCACCTCTACTAGTTCCCTTACCCTCTGCAGCATCACTTGAGCATCATCCTTCCCTTCGTAAACAGCCTTCATAAGGTCCTCAAGCCTTGGTAAGAACTCATGGAGAGGTGGATCTAAAAGCCTTATCGTTACAGGGTAGCCCTCCATCACCTTCAGTATGCTCTTCACATCCTCCTTGAGCATCGGTATCAACTCTTTAAGAGCATCAACCCTCTCCTTACTACTCCTAGCCATTATCATCCTAATGAATATTGGTAGCCTATCACTTGAGTTGAACATCCTCTCTGTTCTACATAGACCTATCCCCTTTGCTCCATACATCCTTGCTATTGCTGCTGCCTCTGGTGTATCAGCATTTGCCCTAACCCCTAGCCTCTTTGCCTCTTCGGCCCATGCAAGCAACTCCTTGAGTTCATTGCTAAGTTCAGGCTCAACCATCGGTACCCTCCCAAGGTATACCCGACCAGTTGCACCATCTATCGTTATCGTATCATACTCATTCACTGTTATACCATCAGCAAGGAACCTCTTATGCTCCTCATCTATAACTATGCTTGAGCATCCAACTATACATGGTTTGCCCATACCTCTCGCTACTACAGCAGCATGGCTTGTCTTGCCCCCCTTACTAGTCAGTATACCTACCGCCTTGAAGAACGCTGGTACATCCTCTGGCTTGGTCTCCTCCCTGACTAGGATGATATCCTCTCCATTGTTTGCATGCTCTATAGCCCTCTTTGTGTCTAGTATAACCTTACCACTCGCTGCCCCAGGGGATGCTCCTATCCCTATGGCTATAGGCTTTACATCTGTCTTTGGATCAACCCTTCTATGCAGTACCTGCTCTAGATCATCTGCATTAACCCTAAGCAAGGCCTCCTCCTTACTTATTATACCCTCTTTGACCATATCTACTGAGCACTTTACACTTGCTATAGCATTCATCTTTGCTGCTCTAGTCTGCAGTATGTATAACCTCCCACTCTCTATGGTGAACTCAACATCCTGAGGTTCTCTGTAATACCTCTCAAGTCTATCACATATCTCAACCAACTGCTTGTACACATCTGGCATTATCTTTGCTAGGTTCTCTATAGGCTCTGGGGTCCTTATCCCTGCAACTACATCCTCGCCCTGCGCATTTATGAGAAAGTCACCATAGAGCCTCTTCTCCCCATTCTCTGGGTTCCTTGTGAATACTACCCCAGTTGCACTCCTCTCATCCATGTTACCAAAGACCATAGCAACGACGTTAACAGCAGTACCATCAGCTATATCTGGTGTTATCTTGTAGTACTTCCTATACTCAACTGCCCTCTCGCTCATCCAACTGTTGAATACAGCCTTTATTGCTAGTTCCAACTGCTTATAGGGATCGCTAGGAAACTCCTTGCCATGCCTCCTACATATTGCTTTGAACTCCTCGGTCAACTGCTTAAGGGACTCAGCATCTAACTCATTATCACGCTCTACACCTTTGCTCTTCTTCACCTCCTCCAATGCTTTGGAGAAGAGATCATCGTTGATCCCTAGCACTATCTTACCGAACATCTGCACAAACCTCCTATATGCATCCCATACAAACCTCTCATTCCCTGTCTTTGCCGTTAATGCTCTAGCAGTATCATCGTTCAAGCCTAGATTCAGTATGGTATCCATCATCCCTGGCATCGAGATGGCTGCTCCAGAGCGCACAGACACAAGCAATGGATTGCTTGTACTACCGAAACCCTTGCCGGTCAACCGCTCTAGTCTATGCATCGCTTGTCTAACCTCATCCATAAGCCCTTCTGGAAGCTCCCTACCATTTGCATAGAATGCCTTGCATACCTCTGTGGTTATTGTAAACCCTGGAGGTATGGGCAGTCCTAGTGCAGTCATATCAGCGAGCCCTGCCCCTTTGCCTCCTAGCAGTCTCTTCCCTAACCCTTTACCTTCATCAAAGAATACAACTCTATTATACATGGTAGAGGAGACCATATTAGCCACTTATTAAGTTTACAGCATGATATGCTGATACGCTCATTTATTGCCAACAGCGAATAGAAATATAAATAAAGCCCTTGTCATACTTAACCTGTATGAGTAGTAGCAAGAAACCACATCTGAATCTAATAGTTACAGGGCATGTTGACCACGGCAAATCAACGCTGGTAGGTAGATTGCTCTTCGACCTAGGAATGATAGATCAGAGGACCATAGAGGAGTATGCAAAGGAGTCAGAGAAGACTGGCAAGGGCGATACATTCAAGTTCGCCTGGGTTCTAGACAGGCTCAAGGATGAGAGGGAGAGAGGTATAACCATAGATCTTGCATTCCAGAAGTTCGAGACCAACAAATACTTCTATACCTTGATAGATGCCCCAGGGCATAGGGACTTTGTGAAGAATATGATCACAGGCGCATCTGAGGCTGACTGTGCTATCCTTGTAGTATCAGCGAAGAAGGGTGAGACCGAGGTTGCTGTAGAGCCTGGTGGACAGGCAAGGGAGCATGCCTTCCTGCTAAGAACCTTGGGTGTAGGGCAACTTGCTGTATGTATAAACAAGATGGACGACTCCTCTGTGAATTACAGTAAGGAGAGGTATGAGGAGGTCAAGGCAATGGTTACAAACCTTCTCAAGAGCATAGGCTACAATGTAGCAAAGGTTAGGTTTGTACCCACATCTGGCTGGACTGGAGATAATGTTGTGAAAAAGTCAGATAAGATGCCCTGGTACGATGGTCCAACACTGATACAGGCCTTGGATGAGTTTGTTGAGCCAGAGAAGCCAATAAACAAGCCATTAAGGTTACCAATACAGGATGTGTACTCCATAACTGGTGTTGGAACTGTGCCAGTTGGTAGGGTAGAGACGGGGAGGATGAAGGTTGGGGACAAGGTGATAGTTATGCCTGAAGGTGTAATAGGTGAGGTTAGGAGCATAGAGACGCATCACACACCAATGCAGGAGGCTATAGCGGGAGATAACATAGGCTTCAACCTTAGGGGCGTTGATAAGAAGCAGATAAAGAGAGGGGATGTTGTAGGACCTGCAGATAACCCTCCAACAGTTGCAAGGGAGTTCAAGGCTAGAGTAATAGTCATCTATCACCCAACAGCGATTGCTCCAGGGTATACACCAGTGCTTCATGCTCATACAGCACAGGTAGCAGCAACACTCGTTGAGTTCATATCAAAGATAGATCCTAGGACAGGGAATGTTGTTGAGCAGAATCCAAAGTTCCTGAAGAGTGGAGACTCAGCAATAGTCAAGATAAGACCTGTAAGACCACTATGCATAGAATCATTCAAGGAGTTCCCTGAGCTTGGAAGGTTTGCGCTACGAGATATGGGCACTACTATAGCAGCAGGTATAGTTGAGGAGATAACTGAGAAGTACACAGTAGAGAAGGTAGCTGCGAAGGCTTAACCATATCATAGAGCTAGTGATCATAATGGTTCAGCAGGCTAGGATAAAACTGGTTAGCACAGATCTAGCAAAGTTGGAGCAGATGTGTAGCGAGATAATGACTATTGGGGAGAGGACTGGTGTGAAGGTAAGGGGTCCAGTACCTTTGCCTACGAAGAGGCTCAACGTTGTTACAAGGAAGGCTCCAAGCGGGCAGGGCACACATACCTTCGACAAATGGGAGATGAGGATACATAGAAGGATAATAGATCTTGCAGCAGATGATAGAGCTATGAAGCAGTTGATGAGGCTAAAGATACCCGAAGAGGTTATAATAGAGGTCTTACTACAGTAGTAGTAATCTTCTATCATCATTTTATTTATCTTACTATCTTCCTTCCCTCCCATTCCCTCATCTTATCTTCCCTCCCCTTCTCTTCTCTTTATCTGAATCTCAGGGAATAGATAACATTAAATTGATCTTATCAACCAATCAGCCTGAATGGAAGAAGTCTCGAACCAGCAAGGTGGTATAGTCGTATATGAGTGTATAAGGTGTGGTACGAGGACAAACTCTGAGGAACTGAAGAGTCTACCAGAGTTGAAGTGTATATGTGGTTTCAGGATATTCAGGAAGGTTAGACCCCCAATAGCAAAACGGGTAAAGGCTATCTAGTAAGCGCAATAAACATAGTATAAAGGGAATGACTGATAGAGTATATACGAGAAGAAAGCAAGTGTAGTAACATGCCACATAAGGGTAAGAGGAAGGGAGATGGCAACAGCAACGATAGTAGGTTAGAGTTTACATTGGAGAAGGTCATCGATAGCGGTAAAGGGGAGGACAGGCTTGAATTTGTAATAATACTCGATCCAAGGAGGTATGAACGGAGGATGGTTGATGGTGTAAAGGGGTACTTTGATAAGTGTACCAATATATTTATCTCTGAAGATGCGCTCAGACTGATATTTGATGAGATGATCAAGCAACCTATACAGGATGTGGATTATGAGACGAGCAAAACGGATCTATACTCTAGCATAATGGAGAGCCAAACAAGGGTCAAGAAGATACTCGATAATAGTTTAAGGTTCGATAGTACTATAGCACCATCTGAGAAGTATCTGGAGAGGCATATAAACATGAAGATGGATGTTATAGTACTCTATGTTGATATAGTCGATTCTACAGGCATGAGCATGCACCTACCAGCAGATAGACTTGCTAATCTGATCAAGGCATTCATGCAGGAGATGTCATATCTGATAGCAGCATACCATGGATATGTACTCAAGTACGCTGGAGACTCTGTCATAGCATTCTTCCCAGTGGGCAACGATGCTGGTAAGGCATGTACAAGGGCGGTTAACTGTGCTAGAGCGATGCTTAACATAACAAGGTATGCTATAAACCAAGTGCTCAAGGAGTATGGCTATCCAGAGTTGAGGATAAAGATAGGTATAGATCTAGGGGAGAATCAGATAGTAAGACTAGGCGGTACATTGGACCTTCTGGGTTACACGATGAGTATAACAGCAAAGATAGTAGAACTTGCAAAGCCATGGCAGATAGTAGTAGGGAAGTGGGTATACGATACCCTACCAGATCACTTCAAGCAATCATTCAAGGAGTTGAGGCTTAGCAGAGAGGTATGGAACTACAGGGATTCTAAGGAAGGCAAGTACTATAACCTCTACGTGCTGAGGGAGAGTAGGGGGAAAGAGAGAGAATGGAAGATTAGGTTGGTCTAACCTATATCTATCACATCTATACTCTGGATAAATATTTAACCTGCCCATGCATACTCTAGCGCATGAAGGTAACCTTATCTGCTATCAAGGCAGATATAGGAGGGGTTGGAGGTCATACAAGGCCTAGCAATGCACTACTCAAGCGTGTTGAGCAGTTCGTTATGGCTGAGAAGGGCAAATTGTTCATAGACTGTTACATTGGGTTCTGCGGCGATGATATCCATATACTGATGAGCCATACACATGGTATAGGCAATACTAGAATACATCAACTAGCCTGGGATGCATTCATCGAGGGCACAAAGGTTGCAAAGGATCAGGGTCTATATGGTGCTGGTCAGGATCTGCTCAAGGACTCATTCTCTGGTAATGTCAAGGGTATGGGTCCAGGAGTGGCTGAGATGGAGTTTGAGGAGAGGGCAAATGAAGCATTCGTCATGTTTGCTGCTGATAAGACTGAGCCAGGGGCATTCAACCTTCCATTCTACAAGATGTTCGTTGATAGTCTGAGCAATACAGGTATAATAGTAAATCCAGACCTAGCTGAAGGTGTTATATTCAATGTTATGGACGTTCTGACTGGAGAGGTGGCAGAGTTGAGGCTCTGGGAGGATAAACCAGAGCTTGAAGCAGCGCTCATGTACCCTGCTAGATATGTTGTTGAGAGCATATACAATAAGAAGGGCGAACCAATAGTTAGTGCTAGTACCGATAGACTGCACAATATAGCAGGGACTTATGTTGGTAAGGATGATCCCATAGCAATCGTTAGAACTCAGAGGGCGTTTCCTGCAACCGAGGAGGCATGCAGCGCATTCAGCAATCCTCACTTCGTTGCTGGGAATACAAGGGGCAGTCATCATCTACCATTGATGCCTGTAAAGTTGAATACTCCAGCAAGCCTGAACTACTCCATACCTATAGTAAGTGCAGCAGTATTCAGTATGCATGATGGCATATTAACAGAACCATTCGATGGCTTCAGCACACCAGATTGGGATTACATAAGGAGTATAGCAGTAGAGAGAGCATTGGCAATGAGGGCTCAAGGCTTCATACACCCCGCTACGCTTGTGCCAGAGGAGTTGGAGTACAACAAAGGTTATGAGGCAAGGATGAAGAGGTTAAGGGAGAAGTTCAAGGCGAAAGCAGTAAGGGAGGAAGAGCAGAGTCAAGTTGCAAGAACCAATCCTGATCATTAACTTCAAGAACTACATGGAGGCTAGTGGTAAGAGATGCCTAGCACTTGCTCTAGAGGCTGATAAGGTAGCAAAGGAGTTGAATATGCTTGAGAGTATAGCCGTTGCACCACCAAACCCTGCATTGGCACTGGTTGCGGAGCGTATAGATATACCAGTTATTGCCCAGCATGTTGATGATAAGGGAGAGGGTAGCACAACAGGCTACAATACAGTAAATATGCTCAGATCATTCAATATAAGAGGTTCGATAGTGAATCATAGCGAGCATAGACTCTCACTCAAAGAGATAGAGGGTGTAGTTAAGGCTCTTCGTACATCAGATATGGTAGCAGTAGTATGTGTTAGGGAGCCTAGTGAGATGGATGCTATAGCAGGCTTTGAATTGGAGCCAGACTATATTGCCATAGAGCCACCAGAGCTTATAGGTACAGGGAATGCTGTAAGTAGGAGTAAACCTGAGGTGATAACTGGATCTGTTGAGAGGGCAAGTAGACTTGGCTTGAAGAGCAAGATCATATGTGGTGCAGGTATAGTTGATGGTAGCGACTCGAAGGCTGCTATAAGGCTAGGCTCTAAAGGTGTGTTAGTTGCAAGTGGTATAGTCAAGGCAGATAACTGGTATGAGAGGATCAAGGATATAGCAAGCAGTATGGTATAGGATTGAGCAGACTGCAGCGTAAATGTCAGCATAAATGTAAACCAAAATTTATTTAGCGGTTCACAAAAATCCTCCATATGCAGGAGAGAGAGTTTATCCAGCAGTGTATGAGCAGTGTACTATCTGGTAAGAGGATAGGTATGAGGGATGCTATGAGGCTGATCATGGCTAGTGATGATAACCTTGAGTACTTGCTTGATGCAGCAGATACCATAAGGAAGGAGTTTAATGGTGATAGGGTCGATCTTGAGTCCCTTGTTAATGCAAAGTCCGGCAACTGTTCAGAGAACTGTGCATTCTGTGCCCAATCAGCATGGTATAGGGCAAGGATAAGCAAGTACCCGTTGCTAAGCGTGGAGGAGTTGGTTGCAAAGGCTGATGAAGCAAAGTGCTCTGGGGCGAAGAGCTTCTGCATTGTATGCGCATGGCGTGAGCCTAGCGAGGATGAGTTTGAGCATATATGCTCTGCCGTTGATGCTATAAGGGATAGGGTTGGGATAGATGTCAACTGCTCCCTAGGCTTCCTGAATGCTAGGAGGGCTGAGAGGCTTAAAGCGTTAGGTGTTAAGAGGTACAATCATAACCTAGAGAGCAGTAGTACCTTCTTCAGTAGGATATGCACAACACATACATGGCTTGATAGGTTCAAGACAGCAAGGCTTGCCAAGGAGCATGGACTAGAACTATGCTGTGGAGGAATAATAGGGATGGGTGAGAGCATAGAGCAGAGGCTTGAGCTTGCTTTTGAGGCAAGTAAGCTTGAGCCAGAGGAGTTCCCCCTCAACATCCTTGTTGCTAGGGAGGGCACACCATTGCAGGGCATTGCTCCAGTGCAAGCAGATGATATACTTAGGACAATAGCGGTATTCAGGTTCATAATGCCTAGAGGTATACTCAAGGTTGCAGGAGGGAGAGAGATGCACTTGGCAGATAAGCAGAGCAGAGCACTACTCTCTGGAGCAAACGGGATAATAACAAATGGATATCTGACTGTTGGGGGGAATACCGCTGAGCAAGATATAGAGATGATAAGGAGGCTAAACCTGAAGGTCTAATAGGCATGAATTATGCTGATGTGTTGAAGCATCTTGCAGAGCAGAACCTTTACAGAAGGCTTACGAATGTAAGGATAATAGACTCTAGCAGGGCAATAGTTGATGGTAGAGAGGTTATACTACTCTGCTCCAACGATTACCTTGGCCTATCATCAGATAAAGAGGTTATAGACTATGCTACAAGCGAACTAAGTAATATCTCACAGTGTAGTTCTAGACTTGTTGCAGGCAACGATCCCATACTTGTTGAGTTGGAGCAGAGACTAGCTGAGCATAAGGCAATGGAGAGAGCACTTGTGTATCCTACAGGCTACATGGCAAGTCTTGCTATAGCAGCATTAGCAGATGAGCACTCCATAATATATAGTGATGAACTCAATCATTCAAGTATAATAGATGCATGTAGGTTGAGCAGGGCAAGTATAAATGTATTCAAGCATAATGATGTGGCGATGCTTGAGGAGTTACTTGCATCATCAACATCATCAACAGCAACAGCAACGGCAACAGTAGCAACATCCACTCATCATTCAAGGAGGATCGTTGTTACTGAAGGTGTATTCAGCATGGATGGCGATATGGCTAGGCTCGATGAGATAGGTAGATTGTGTAGAGAGTATAATGCGATGCTAATAGTCGATGATGCGCATGGGGACTTTATCTATGGCAGCAACTATAGAGGTACTACTGAGTATATGAACGCTGAAGATTACGTTGATGTTATTATAAGTAGTATGAGCAAGGCACTTGGATGCTTTGGAGGTTACATTGCAGGGAGCGAAGAGGTTGTAGAGTACCTCATAAACAGGTCTAGAACATTCATATACACATCCTCTCTACCAGCGTTATTTGCTAGAGCAGCACTAAAGGCATTGGAGATAATCAAAGATGGTAAGATAGCGTATGATGGGGATAAGAATAAGAAGATTCTACATCCTCAGGATAGACTTATCACAAATGCAAAGATGTTGAGGGAGGCTCTAGCAAGAGAGGGCTTCAACCTCAAGGGTTCAACCCATATAATCCCAGTACTCATAGGTGATGAGAAGGTTGCACTAGAATTTGCTGATATGCTATTAAAACATGGTATCTTTGCCCAAGCGATAAGATACCCTACAGTTGCAAGAGGTTCAGCAAGGATAAGGGTTAGCGTTACAGCACTACATGATGAGGATACACTCAAGTATGTTGCAGATGTATTTAGTATGGTTGGCAAAGATCTGAACCTTATCTGATTAACTAGAGTTGACACCAGAATTAAAAAACCATAATAGGATCAGGGTAGTGTGGCATTCATATCAAAATGGATTAGACAGGGTAGCGATAATGGTGATGGTGCTAGTAAGATAAAGAGTGTATTAAAGGGTAATGCCCATAGCAATAATACAGCATTGAAGCCAAGGATAGATGATGCTAGGAGACTCATGCAGGTTCAGATAGTAAGGTTGGATGCTATACACAAGAAGTTGGTTGAGAAGGATAGAACATTATTCAGCAAGGTTACACAGGCTATACAGGAGAGGAATATGCAGTATGCATCCATACTCTCCAACGAACTTGCTCAGGTTAGAAGGGTGAGTAGGATGGTAAACCATGTCAAGATCGCTCTAGAGCAGATAAACCTTAGGCTGAGTACTATAAGCGATCTAGGAGATATAGTTGTAACACTTAGCCCTGCAATGGCTGTAGTAAAAGGTATAGGCAATGACCTTAGCAGGATAATGCCAGAGTTCGATGGTAAGATGCAGGAGATGTACGATATGTTTAATGGCATAATGGTTGATACAGCGCAGGTATCTAAGAGCACTATACCAATAGGTGCTATGCTCAATGATAGCGATGCTCAGGCCATACTGGATGAGGCTACAAGCCTAGTTGAGGATAGCATAAAGGCCAAACTCCCAGATCTACCACAGGATGTGCTTACCCTCCCAGAGATAAAGGCCGAGGAGATGGATACCAACAGTAGTATGCTGGTAAGGAGTAGCAGACAGACGAGGAGGATGAGTAGTAGTGGTAACAGTAATGGTAGTGCAAGGGATCTTGTAGCAGTGTAATCATGCTATATACACATACTACAATTTTTATTGCATACCAGCTATACGCATCAATGCCTTCTTTATCCTATGTATCGTTGGGTAACTATAGCCCTTCTCCCTATAGACCCTTATCATCTTGCTCCAGTTCTCAAGCCTCCATCTAGCCTGCTCTAAAGTAAGCATCTCAACCTCCTGCTTCACCTTGCTCTTCCTCCCAACCATGAGCATACCACTCCTCTCTGCCAACCATCTCTTGTATGAGAACCTTAGCCCTGCAAGTATACACTCTATTGGCATCTCATCAAGATACCTTTGCATCTCCCTGAGTTGCTCATTGTTCAGATCATGCCTTAACCTTAGTATAGGCATATGCTATCTATGGACAGTGCATTAATAAACTTTCAGAACTCGAGTTCTGAAATGTCTAGAGCAGTTAACAATATTAGTTAGTACTTATGATAGAAGACCTTATCTCTATGACGTGCACTCTAACGCTATGGTTAGTTGCTTCTTCTGCAGAAAGAGGGTATGGTATAGAAGGGATCTTAGCAATCCATTTGCTACAAATAAGGAGAGGACTCATGCATATGAGTGTACAAACTGCAGGATAATCTTCCTTGTAAAGAATGAGAGTAGTAAAAAGAGTAGAGGTAGTAGGGAGTATTGGAAGGATAAGACCATAGTCAAGGGCAGAGTTATGAAGATTCTGGTTAGAGACTCGTTCTAATCTACCATCCCTATCATAATATTTTAGAGGCTAATCGTATATACCCTCTATCCATCTCTCTCTATCTATCTTCTCCCATGATCTATTATACCCAACTTATCAACCTGTAAGCCCTTTCTTGCAAGTTCATCGCTAAGTATATTCATGCCCAGAGAGTCCCCGGCAAGATGCCCAAGTATTACAAGATTACCCTTCAGATTACTGTTCTTAACTCTAGCAAGGTCCTCAGGGCTTATATGTAGATAGATAACTGTATCATAACCATGATCGAAGTATGCTTTGGCAATACTATAGCCACCATTGGTACCAGCAGCAACTACAAGCATGTACCTCTTCACCAGAGCATCTTCATCACCATGTACAACCTTAACCCTCGTATATGCACTCTTGAACTCCTCAATCTGCTCAACATACGATGCTATATCCCTAACCCTCTCCACCTTACCTGTATCAAGGCTCTTTAGAATAGCCCTCCTCATCAACTCATCGCATGGAAGATGTATGTTTAGCAATGGCATACCAACCTTCTCCGCAAACGATGTCACATGCGTGTATATGGATGTATGTGCTCTAAGCATAACCCTCTCCTTTAACTCCTTCACTGCCTCCTCAGCAACATCCCTTGCTATCCCAGCATTGAGCATGAACTCAACATGCCTATCAAGGACCTTGTAGAAGTCTATGTATGCTTTGCCTATGGGATGGTGTGCAATAATTGCATCGTAGCCTAGTTGCTTTGCAAGCATTATGGTTGATTGCTCAACATCTATGCAGATGAGAACCCTCTCTATATCCTTGCCCTTAACATGAACCATGCTATCTGCTGGTACGCTATCCATCCCTGCTAGACTCAACGCTATATGCATTATCTCCTCAGTATCCATACCATACAGGTATGCAACATCCAATATAAGAGTTCAGTCATGTCGATACTGATATTGTGTTAAGGAGTGATGCAAGTGCATATACACACATCTTTATCTCATCTATGCTTATATGCTCATCTACAGCATGTGCCCCTTCTATGCTCCCAGGACCCCATACTATACTCTCTATACCTTCCCTTACTATATACTCATTATCTGTAGAGCCAGGGAAGCACCATGAGGGATGATAGTGTATACCTATTGCTGCTAGTATAGAACTCAACCTACTAACTAGCATAGATGAACCATCTATGCTTACAGGGCTCCTCTCCGCTATAACCTCCATTCTATAACTTCCTACATGCGAATCCAACAGTGCTTTAATCTCATCTATAACCTCCATTCTATCTTCATGTGGTGCAAACCTTCTATCTATCGTTAAGGAGCACTCACCAGGTATAACATTCTCTTTTACACCTCCTTCTATCATAGTTACTGAGCATCTTGGTATGCAAGAACAGATACTGTTATTGGTTACATCATAACCATAGCTGCTACCATCATTACCCTTCCTTGCTTCTATGCTCATAGCATATGACTCCAAGGCATCCACTACTCTGCATGCTCTAACTATAGCATTGGTACCAGCATTAGGCATTGAGGCATGGGCTGCCTTACCCTTGATGGTAACCCTTAACCATAGAGCGCCCATCTGGCATCTTGCTATCCTTAACGATGTTGGCTCCATGACTATCCCATACCTTATACTATCTATACCCATGTTATGAAGGTGCTTGAGTATAGTACTTGTACCTGGTTCAGCCCTCTCCTCACCTATGGCAAAGCATAGTATAACCCTTGCATCCTTGACTATCCTACATATATGCATCATAACAGCAAGTGAAGACTTCATATCAGATGAGCCTAGCCCATATATATGGCCATCCTTCACTATGCCAGAGAATGGATCTATGCTCCACTCTTCCATACTACCCTCTGGTACAGTATCTATATGACCATTGAGGAGTATGATAGCATCCTCAGGCCCTCTATCGGGAGGGTATGCTATAACCTGAGGCCTATCTTTGAACGGTTCATAGAGTAGTATTGTATGCATCCCTAACTCCTTAAGCCTTGAGTATATGTACTCTGCACACCTCATCTCCTCACCTGGCGGGTTCCTGCTAGGTATCCTTATAAGCTCTGATGCATCATCTACTATAGATGGCATCTCCCTATCTACAGCATCCTTGATACTGCCAAGCATTATACAAGGGTAATATATAGCTCAACATATATAATTGTCAGTTAGGTATGTAATATATGGAGAGGCTCTGGGCCCCATGGAGGATAGCATACATAGAGAAGCCATCAGATGATCAATGCATATTCTGTACAAAGCCTAGAGAGGGCAAGGATAGGAAGAACCTCATCCTAATCAGGGGCGAGTATGTCTTTGTATTACTAAATGCGTATCCTTACACCAACGGTCATCTCATGATAACACCTTACAGGCATGTAGCAGACCCTAGGGAGGTTAGCGATGAGGAGTATGCTGAGATCTTCAGATACCTAAGGTTATGCACCTCCATCCTCAAGGATGCTTTAAAAGCAGAGGGGTTCAACATAGGTATGAATATAGGGAAGGTTGCAGGTGCCGGGATAGCAGACCATCTACATATGCATGTAGTGCCTAGATGGAGTGGTGATACCAACTTTATGCCTGTGGTAGGGAATACAAGGATAATAGCAGAGTATCTAGAGATGACTTATGATAGACTCTTACTGGACCTCCCAGAGAGGGAGAAGGCAAGACTCCTAAACTAAACTAAACTAAACTAGATTAAACTAGACTAACTAGCGATCTTACTATTTGCTAATACCAAGCCTTATGGCGTACACACCCCACTGGTTTTTATATGCCAAGAAATTCATCTTAGAAGGGGTATGTATGTTATAGAGCATGTAATAAAAGTAAAAGATGCCCATCCTTTGCTTAACATGCCATTATGCATGCGCTATTGCATACATACCCTATGGGCTTGTTAAGATGATAGTGGTTAGAAAGATGAACAGATTCAAAATTACTCTATGCGTCTTATATCACCATCTCTATCCTCTAACCCACCTTTCTCGCCTAGAATATTCCTAAGTTTATTGATAGCGTTACGCCAGAATAAACCTGTTGCAAACGCAATGAGATAGAGCCCATATGGTTGCTGCATGCTTCGTTCTGTCTGTATGTTCTGCTGTTCTTGCCCTGTCTGCCCTTGTAGTGGTATAGGCTGTATATCTGTTATCAATCCTGCTATTATACCAATTGTTATTATGAATGCAAGAGAACCACCTATGAATGGAGCCATGATATATTCAGCCCATGATGCCCTTCTGAATACCCGTAGCCTTACCTCGTGCACTATGTTATACATACTCCTTGTTATCCCTCCGATGAATCCAATGACTGTTGCAGCGTATATTACCATGGAATACCTGTTGTCAAGTAACCCTATGTTCAGATAGGTGTGAACATTCCATACTAGCGTGGCTAAGACTGTAAGTATTAACAGCAGTGTAAGATATCCGATTATATGTACACCGTTAATGAGGAGCCTATTTATACCCCACCTCTTTCTACTAAACTCCTTAATGCTTCTATTGTAAAACTCAAAGACCTTAGATAGGTATGTTTCACAATCGCCGATGGAGAGCATTACACCAGATCTAGTGTCATCATTTGCATCTTTACTCTCTTCAGGTTTATTATCCTGCCCTGTACTACCTTCACTCATATGCTTCTCTTCCGCATAAAGCCTGTCCCATACTAACTTCATATACTCTTGTGCTTCCTTGAACGATTTAGGCACACCTATACACCCTTCCTCAGTGTTTGATATAGACTTGGGTTGGTTTGCATCAGATTGCTGATTTATACTTGTATGTCCTTCATTGGTAAATACACCATTCTCACTTGCAACCGTTAACCAGAGATCCAGAGTCTCCATCTCCTCTTTCAACTCTTTTATCTTATCCTCCATATCTCTTGCCTTAACCCTCTTAATCTCATCCTCTAGACGTTTAATACGATCTTCCAATTTTTGTTCTTGCTTAGGATTTGGCTCATCTGGGGGCATTGTTCATATTTAACCCCTTCCCTTGTATATATAAATATTTAGTGGAAGATGGGCATCAAACTATGGGATTACATTTTATTCCCAGATATTGATTAATTCTTTTAATATATCAGTTCCCACAATACTCCTAACGGAAACTAGAAAGATTGGAGCAGTTGGATCGTATCTATTATTTCATAATTCGAGTTTTGAAATATGATCAATATTAAAATACCCCATAGCCGTAGCATGAGCATGCTCACTTATATAGAGCCATTATATAGGCCTCCATCTGAGGCTGGTTCACTGATACTTCAGGTTACCATAGGATGCTCATACAATAGATGCTCATTCTGTTCCATGTATAGAGGTAAGAGGTATGAAGAGCGCTCATGGGATGAGATCAGAGCAGAGATAGACTATGCAAGCCAAGAGTATCCAAACACGAGGAGGGTATTCCTTGCTGATGGTGATGCCCTAAACATAAAGACCGAGTACATGCTTAATATACTCAACCATCTATACAGATCGTTCCCTAAACTAGAGCGTGTATCATGCTATGCTATGCCGAAGAACCTCTTGCAGAAGAGTAAGGAAGAGTTGGTAGCGCTCAGAGATGCTGGGCTTAAACTACTCTACATAGGGATAGAGAGTGGTTCAGATACAGTGCTGAGGAAGGTTACAAAGGGCGCTACATCGAAGGGCATAATAGATGGATCTCTTAAGGCCAAGAGCGCTGGTATCCAACTCTCATGTATGCTCATACTTGGCCTAGGGGGGAGAAGGTATAGCAGGGAGCATGCCCTAGAGAGCGCTAGAGTAGCAAGCATGATTGCACCAGAGTACCTTGCTGCACTAACACTACTACTAGACGATGTTGTAAGGGATGAGTTCATGAGCAAGTTCGGTGAACCATTCGAACCGTTGAGCGATATAGAGGTCTTGGATGAACTCAAGATGCTTGTAGAGCATATAGAGCCTAGCAGCAATAGCAAGATAATCTTCAGAGCCAATCATGCCTCAAACCCATACCCTATAAAGGCTGTACTCCCAGATGATAGGGCAGATGTTGTAGCACTTATAGATGATCTAAAGAGCAGATCGCATATGCTCAGACCAAGCCATCTCAGACGTTTCTAGAGGTATGCTATGAGTTTTACAGCAATGCTAGATGATCTTTATAGAGAGGTGGAGAAGGAGAGGGATAGACTCCTAACCATGAGGAGGAATAACCTTAAGCTCTACAATGAGTTGAGCAGGTTAAGCGAGAATGTAGGTTTGAGGTATGGTGTAACCCTTGTGGTGAGCCTCTTTGATACTAGGAAGATTCTAGCGTTCGATACCTATGGGAGAGAGAATGTAACGGTGGTTATAGATAAGTTCAGAACCAGGCTCGGTATCCCTAAAGAGGTTATAAAGAGCAAGGCTAGAGAGATCTTCAACGATGATGCTATTGAGATCAGGGATGCTATGGCATATGAGAATAATGAAGGGGTTAAGATATTCTTTAGAGATGGTAGGATAGATGTACTCCCAGGCTCATTTCATATATGGAGGGGTATAGATGATAAGGTTAGAGAGTTCTGTGACTGGTTGATGAGTGAATGCTACAGGGTAGGAAAAGGCGGTCAATAAATGGAAGCTGTCAGCACTTCTTAGATAGCTAACTTTATATATTGTTAGTGTACTCCCCTATTGATGGAATTAACGTTATCAGTACCATTTGGCTATGAGCCTAATGATGAGATGAGAAAGATACTGATGGACTTTAGGGATATGGTTAACTTTTGTATCGAGAAG
>CALHIV010000004.1 GCA_938030895.1 uncultured Nitrososphaerales archaeon
TCTGGTCTGTAGTCTGCTCTTCAACCTCTCTGCTCTCATATCCTACTATGATCTTGCAGTCTATGACATCTAAATCTGACTTCATGTTACCCCTTGATTATAGTAGAGCCATACTACTAAATGCTATATCCCTTATCCTCATGTTTAAGAGCTCTTCAGCTCTTGCCCTGTCTCATACGCTACTGCTATAAAGGCTTCTGCAATGTACCTGCAGTATCTATAAGGCACTTCTCTGTTAGTCATAGTCTAGTCCAACTCTTCACTCTCTACGCTTATCCTTACTTATGTTGATCTTTAGCCATTCTATTTGCTGAGGATAGTACTCATTATTGCCATACATTACCTTGTAGAAGTACTTGAGTACTTGCCTTATCTTCTTGTACGAAGGACTATAGTCCTTCTTATACAGTACTCTATGTAATGCTCTATATCCTCCCTTCTTGCATCTCTAAATAGCTTGCCTAAGAACTCCCTTACAGTAAGTAGGATGGTTATGTACCTTATGACCGTAAGGAGGCTTTCTCCTAAGCATGTATCTAGCTAACTTGTATACCTCCCCTTCTCATCTCCATACTCTTCTGTCCTCTTTAACCAGTACCTTAATCTACCCCCTGTTATAGATAATCCTATCATTTACTGTTACCTTATCGTTATTGCTACTGTTAATTATTGCTACTACTCTTACTCTTATTACTCTTACTACTATTCTTCTCCTTACTCTGCCTACCATATAATAATGGACTATGAACCGCATGACTGATGGGGTCGGCCGGATTTGAACCGGCGACCTCGAGCGCCCAAGGCTCGAAGCACTCTGTTCCTATCTACCTGCTTACCTTCCTATCAAGCAAGTAGCGAATACCATGCTAGCCCACGACCCCACCATTTCATTACAGTATGCCCATTATATACAATCTAAAAGCCTTCTGCACTACTTTAACCTTACTTTTATTTATCCCTATGGTGTAGATCTGTTGTTGCTTACAAGTATAGAGGATTATATCAAGGCAGGGAGGATAGCGGCAGAGGTTAGGGAGCATATGAGGAAACGTTACCATGTTGGTAGAACGCTACTAGAGATATGTGAAGAGGCAGAAGGGATGATAAGGGCAAAGGGAGGAGAACCAGCATTCCCATGCAATGTAAGCCTCAACGAGGTTGCAGCACATTACACTGCAGAGCCCAACGAGAGTATAGAGGTTAGGGATGGTGATATGCTCAAGATAGATATAGGTGTGCATATAAATGGCTCGATAGCAGATACTGCAGTTACCGTATGCTATAATCCCTCTTACAGCATTCTGGTTGAGGCTGCAGAGCATGCACTGAATGAAGCGATAAGGGTAGCAAGGATAGGGGTTAAGGCTAGTGATATAGGCAAGGTTATAGAGCATACGATCAAGTCATACAGGCTTAAGCCTATACAGAACCTTAGCGGGCACTCTATAGCAAGATACACCATACATGCTGGTAGATCCATACCAAATATATGGACTATAGACTCATTCTCATTGCAGCAGGGCGAGGTTTATGCTATAGAGCCATTTGTAACCACAGAGGATGGCTCTGGTGTAGTATACAATGGCGATGTAAGCAACATCTACTCTATAGTGAGTAGGAAGAGAACAGGTAGTAAGGAGGCCGATGCCTTCTTGGATATGCTATGGGATAGGTTCAAGACACTCCCATTCGCATTGAGATGGTTGAGTGATGTGGATACTAACTATGCTAGGGAGATGATCTCCTTCCTAATGAAGAAGAAGGTTATAAGAGCGTATCCAGTGCTAGTTGAAGGCAATAATAGGTATGTAGCACAGGCAGAGCATACCATAATGCTAACTATGGATGGTACAACTATAATAACTAGAGTGTAATAGATAGCATATCAAATGTCATAGTATAGGTTTGGGTTATAATGGATTATGAGGATCCGTTAATATACTCCGCATATATCATAGTTATCAACGTACTACCCTTGCACCTTAAGCATGAACCGCCAAACTTATACACATAATCACCAACCTTGAATATACGCTTATTCTTAACCCCGCACTGCTGGCACTCCTCTATCGTATATACTATTGATCTCTTATCCTTCTCATCCTTGCTAGAGGTATCATGGCTCATTGCCCTACACCTAGTGTATTCCCTACCCCTATTATTAGAATATTATCCCCTTCCTTGCTATGCTCATCTATCATCCTGAACACACTCTTACTTGCCCTATCTACAGCATCTGCTATCTCCTTCCTCATCACCGTTATCGCTTCAATGATGGACTGCTTTATTATAACAGCGTAGAGTGGTATGCTATGCTTTGTTGCAACCTCCTCTATATGGTACTTCTCAACCCCTATGCCTCCTATAGCGGCACCAACCCCTTCAGCAACATCACCTGTCCTCTCCCCTTCCAACTTGAGGGCTGCATCTATCATTATTATCATATCCACCCTCACACCCATCTCATTTATCAGCCTCTCAACAGCGGTATGGGGCTCCCCAACTGTACCTCCAGGACCTTGAGCCTTGACCAAGTAAAGCCTCCTCCCATTGTACTCATACTCACTCATGAGAGTATCCCTTGCTATCTGTACCTTAGCCCTGTTTAACATAAGCCTCCCAACTATCATAGGACCTATACCATCCCCTATAGGCTGCCCATTCCTTATGGCAGGGATGGCCTTGTTGAATGCCTCTGCTGACTGCATTATTATGGGCATGAGCATCTGCAACTGGACTAGGAAGAACATGCTTGTAGTCTTCTTGCCCATGAGGTAGAAGTGCCTGACTATCTTGTAGAGCATATAGAGCGCAGTTGCAACCTCCAGCACATTCTCCAACCTACTTGCTGTAACATCATCTGCTTGGGGAGCAAGGATCTTAACCTGAGCCTTTATCCTCTCATCCCTTAGCCTTATTATATGCTGTACCTTCCTTACTATACCGTATGGGTCCATATCGACTGGGGTTATTGCGAACTGCTCCATCATCATATCAAGCCTCTCAGTACTATCAAGGTTCGGGTTTATGCTCTTTAGATATGCTATAGCCTCCTCTCTAGCCTTATCCTTCATTATCTTCAACTTGTTCAACGATCTGGAGACATCATTGAGTACCATCCACATCTGTATTCTTTGCCCATAGAGGAGGAATACGAAGAATGGTATTATCCATAGCAGGTATACCCACCACTGCTGTTGCGAGTCCCCAGATGGGAAGAGAGGGTTCATCTGCATCAAGATACTGCTTATATCCATCACTACCATACCCAACATACCTACACCCATTTCTACACCGAGATCCATAAGCCACATTCTAGTGTATCCCTATCTCTCTACACATTAAAGCCTTTCTTTATATATATTAACCTATAAATCTCATCATCATTTAGATGGTATAGGTAGTGAGTATGATAGGTAGCGATGCTAATACTGCTAGTACTAATGCGAATGCTGATGCCAATGTTGATACTGATGAGATAATAGAAGAGTTGAGATCAAGTATCAAGAATGGAAGGGTACTTGCTGGCATCGTTGATAGATACATGTATGCTACCGATGCTAGTGCCTATCAGATAATGCCTCTCTGCATAGTCCTTGCTAATGATGTGGATGATGTTATAAACACTGTGAATGTTGCCTACAATCATGGCATACCAGTTATAGCAAGGGGAGGAGGGAGTGGACTTGCAGGTCAGGCTATAGGCTCTGGCATAATAATAGACCTTACAGGTATGAACAGGATCCTTGATCTAGATCTTGATGAAGGGTATGTTACAGTTGAGGCTGGTATATACAAAGGTATCCTCGATAAGGAGTTGAAGAGGTATGGCAAGTTCATACCGGTAGACCCTTCAAGTTCTGACTATTGCACTATAGGAGGGATGGTAGCCAACAATGCAGCAGGTGCACACACAGTCAAGTATGGAAGCACTATAGACTACGTTGAGGAACTGGATGTGGTTCTAGCGGATGGGAGCATGATACATGCTGGTAAGGTAGATCTTGATGGGAGTAAGGGCAGTAGCAATGGCTCGGTAGAGGCAAGGATAGCAAGAGAACTCTACGGTATACTTGCCCCCAAGATGGGTATCATAAGGGATGGGTTCCCAAAGGTAAGTAAGAACTCCTCAGGCTATAGGATAGATAGGGTTCTAGATGGCAATAAGGTAGATCTCGCAAAGTTATTCGTGGGGTCTGAGGGTACCCTTGGGGTAGTGGTCAGAGCAAGACTCAAGATTATAGATATGCCGATCTCCAGGGCATTGGCAATACTTGCCTTCGATGATGCATACAATGCATCTATACATGCAAGGGATGTGGTTAGGCTAGGGCCTTCTGCCGTAGAGCTGATAGATAGAACTGTAATAGATATGGCAAGGACGATCGATGGGGGCCTTGGCTATGCTTATGATCGCTATGATTGCCTTCTATTCGTTGAGTTCGATGGTAGTATGGATGAGGTTAGATACAGGATGGGTAGGCTGCTAAACCTCTCAAACAGTGTAAAGGGTCTAATACATGCAACATGCTCGTATGATGAGGATGAGATATCTAGACTATGGGAGGTTAGGAAGAGGGCACTTGCATATACTATGAAGGTTAGGATGGGCAGTAGCAAGCCTATAACATTCATAGAGGATCCTGTAGTCCCAGTGGATAGACTCCCTGATCTGGTAGATGCTTTGAGGAGTATCTACAAGAGGTATAGCATACCATATTCTCTATATGGGCATGCTGGTGATGGGAACCTCCATACCAGACCTATGCTGGATCTTAACAGTAGGGATGGGGTTGGGATCATGAAGGCTCTAGCGTACGATGTATTCAAGGTAGTTAAGAGCATGGATGGTAGTATATCTGCGGAGCATGGAGACGGGCTTGCAAGATCAGAGTTTGTAAGGTTGCTCTATGGTGATGATATATACTCGTTATTCGTTAAGGTAAAGGGCATCTTAGATGCAAAGAATATAATGAATCCAGGTAAGAAGGTTATAACAGATACAGGTAAGAGAGAGATATTTATTCAGAATCTCCGCTATAGTTATAGTAAGAGATCAGGCAGAGAGAATGATGGGAGTACTGCTCTAATATGGGGTTCTAAGAATAATCATCTAGTAAGGAGGATAACTGGCTATGACCATGAACTAGGATACAGTGATGAGGTTGCTCTATGCCATGGGTGTGGTATGTGTAGGGAGTTGAGTTACAAGGTGAGGATGTGCCCAGTCTACAAGGGTTTACATGATGAGGTAGCATCGTGTAGAGGTAGGAATAATGTGATGAGATGGCTACTAAACCTTGCAGATACTCTGGATAGTTCTAACATAATCTCTAGCAGAGAGTATGAGGAGTTGATCTACAAGTACTGTATACAGTGCAAGATGTGCCTGATCGATTGCCCATCGAATGTTAATGTAGGCAAGATAATGGCAGAGGCAAGGGCTAGGTATGCTATGAGTAATGGACTACCAAAGGGTTACAGGTACTTTGCTGAGATCGATAAGTATGCTAGACTTGGATGCAGATACCCATGGTTATCGAACATGCTGATCAAGAGTAGACTGTTCAGGCTGATCCTTGAGCATGTAGCAGGTATCGATGCTAGGAAGAGGATACCAAGATTCAGTAGCAATATATTCGATGAGCTCTTCCATAGGTATAGACAGCCAGCATTAGAGAAGAGCGTTGCATTCTTTGCAGATACATACATAAGGTATATAGATCCTATGCTTGGGCTCAAGATCGTAAAGATACTGAACCTCAATGGTTACAGGGTTGAGTTCCCAGATCAGTTATCCTCTGGCCTACCAGCTATACTAGAAGGTGCTATAGATATAGCAAGGGAGACCGTAGAGTTCAACGTTGCTAACCTCTACTCTTACGCATCAAGAGGCATACCTATAGTAACCTTCTCACCGAGTGCATCACTAGCATTGAGGATGGAGTATCTTAGCGTGCTGGATGATGAGAGAACTAGAGTAGTTGCAGATAATGTGCAGGATATACATGAGTTCCTTTACGATCTGATGAAGAGATCTGAACTTGTAGAGTTCAAGCATAATGATAATGATAATGATAATGATGATAAGGGGAAGGGGAAGGGGAAGGGGAATGATAAGGATAAGGATAGGGAGGAATGGAAGGATATACTAGTGCATATGCACTGCCATACAATAGTCCAAGGTTACGATAAGCATGTTATATCGCTACTCAAGGGCATACCCTCTCTTAGGTTCAGTGTACTTGAGAAGGGATGTTGTGGTGTTGGAGGTTCATACTCATTCATAAAGGGCAACTATGAGCTCTCCATGCTTATAGGCAAGGAACTCTTCGATGCAGTAAAGGCTAGTAGCATGAAGGTATATACAACAGGGGAGTCATGTAGGCTACAGATAGAGGAAGGTTCTGGGAAGGACCTTGGCTTAACAGTAGAACTCATATCTAGAGCATATGGCATTCAGTAGAGAGTAGAGATTAAATTATTCTATAAACACAGCCAACGTGTGAGAGGTACAAGGATAGGCCTAATAGGGACTGGTATGATGGGAGGTGCAATAGCAAGGAGGCTGCTAGCATCTGGCTATGCACTTACAGTATACAACAGGAGTAGATGGAAGGCTGAAGCACTGAAGGGCGAAGGTGCAGTAGTAGTAAACACACCAAGAGAGGTGGCTGAACAGGTAGATCTGCTTATAACAGTGGTTAAGGATGAGCATGCATTGGAGGATGTGCTATTTGCAAGCAATGGTGTGGTATATGCAAAACCTTCCAGAGAGGTGGGTGAAGGAGGTAAGGAGAAGGAGGAAGGGAAAGAGAAAGAGAGGGATGAGGATGAGGATAAGAAAGGATGGTTGACCCTTGCTGATGTGAGCACTATAAACCCATTTGCATCAAGGACTATAGCATCTAGGCTCAACGATCATGGAGTAGTTATGCTCGATACCCCTGTTATGGGAGGGCCTCAGCTCGCTGAGCAGGGTAATCTTATAATGATGGTTGGAGGTTCCAGAGAGCAGTTTGAGAGGTTCATAGATGTATTCAACACAATAGCAAGTAGGATATTCTACATAGGAGGCAATGGTTCTGCCCATGCTATGAAGCTTGCACTGAACCTCCAGATAGCGATGATAGCAGCAGCACTATCAGAGGGGATACTCTTGGCTGAGCGTTCAGGTCTAGATGCCATGCTCTTCCTAGAGATACTCAACTCAACATACTTCAAGACAGGGATGAGTGAGCGTAAGGGCCCAAGGATGGTCAAGGGCGAGTACGAGAAGTCCTTTGCTCTAGAGATGATGCTCAAGGATATCAAGACTATAAACGATACTGCTAGAGCGCTTGATATATCTCTACCGATGGCATCTATGCTTGAGCAGTTGTACAGATTAGCAAGCAAGACAGAGTTGGCAGATAAGGATTATACAGCATTACTGGAGTTCTTGAGGATGGTGAATATGGATAGAAGGAGAGGGGGAGAAGTAAGAGGGGGAGAAGGAGGGTAGGTAGATTCATTTATCCATCTTTTCTAGCATATATTTACTATCATTCATCTATAATCCAATAATCTGCAGTAGAATTTGCTTGATCACCTTACCTTGCTGCCTACAGGTGCATTCCCATCTACTGTTAACCAGTATGGTTTACCATCAACATCTGCAGCAAGCAACATCCCATGCGATCTTACCCCTGCTATACTCTTCGGCTCAAGGTTAGCTAGAACTATAACCTTTCTACCTACCATATCCTCTGGCCTGTAGTACTCAGCCCCTCCAACTATCAACTCTCTCGTCTCATTACCTATATCGACTAGAGCCTTCATTATCTTGCTCTTCCCCTGTATGCTCTCAGCCTTCACCACTACACCAACCCTTATATCGAGCCTCTTGAACTCATCGTAACTAATACTCATCAGCAGTGATTGAAGGAGGCCTACCATATATATTATGCCTATACTACGCAAGACTGGATTATTATACACTTATCTGCCGTATGTATCGTCCCGCTGCTAGATCAGCATGTATGTAATGGATCTTACAGAATACTGCTCATAGGAATCTTCTGTATAGTTAAAACATGCATAATGGTAAGAGGATAGATCTTAAGTACCTCAAGAGCCTAAGGTGCGTTGACTGTGAATCCTACAAGGGTTATATGAGCTTCTATGCAGTATACTGGAATAACCTTATGATAAAGGAACCTATCCCTCTATGCTCTAGATGTGCAAAGGAGTTCATAAGGTTCGTTGATAAGAATAGCAACGGTAAGTATAGAGTACTTGATATAGGCATGATAAATTAAAAAAGAAGGAGGGTAATTAATTAGATGTTATGGGTATAAGGCTAGAGGTTAGCAGGGTGATAGATGCCCCAATAGAGAGGGTATGGAAGATAGTTAGTGATGTTGATAATGAGCCAAGGTATTGGCATGGTACAAGGAGTATAAAGAACATCAACAAGGATGGGAATAGGATAAGCAGAGAGGTTACTATAGCGTTCAGGAACTCAGTATGCAAGGAAGAGGTTACTCTAGAGCCAGAGAAGAGGAGGATCGATACAAATATACTAGATGGACCCATGATAGGGCATAAGGTAGTAACCTTAACGGATCTGAATGGTAAGACAAGGGTCGATGTACTCTGGGATATAAGGTTGAAAGGCATGCTCTCAATGTTCTCATCGATGGTTAAGGGACATATAGAAGAGGGCACGAATGATGCGCTTGAGAGGATAAGCAAGGATGCAGTTGCCATAAATATCTGACTATATGCTAGACATGCATGGGAGTGGATATGGTGATTGCAGTTGTTGATGTACTCAATGCGATACTCTTTGCTATAATGCTTGGGGTTCTTGGCACATGGTTATACCTTCTAGCATACACCATAAGATCATACATGTATGCACCAAGGCTCTCAAGCAGTTATAGAGATGATGATAATGATCCATCGTCCAAGCCTAGAGTAGATATAATAGTGCCAGCAAGGGATGAGGAGAGGTTCATAGCAAGGTGCCTAAACTCCCTACTTAAGCAGAGGTACACTAACTTTAGGATAATAGCGGTAGATGACTCTAGCAGTGATGCTACAGCAAGGATCATGGAGGAGTTCGCCAAGAGAGATGCCAGAGTGCTCTTCATCCATGCTGGTGAGAAGCCTGATGGATGGGTAGGGAAGAACTGGGCATGCTACCAAGCGTATCTAAGGTCTGATGCTGAACTCCTACTCTTTACAGATGCTGATAGCATACATGATGAGATGCTCCTCCCTCTAGCAGTGAGGAGGATGCTGAATGATGGGTTGCATGCCCTAACTCTTGTACCTAGACTTGAGTGTATAGATCCATGGACCAAGGCTACGCTACCATTGCTTCTAGTATTCCTGCATAGTAGATACTCGCCTCTGAGGGTTAACAGTAACAAGCATGATACAGGATACTTCTTTGGGAGTTACTACATAATAAGGCGTGAGGTCTATGAGGCTATAGGCACACACAAGGGTGTGAGGAATGAGATAATAGAGGATGGTGCCCTAGGGGCTAGGGTTAAGAAGCAGGGATATAGGATGAGGATGTTCCTTGCTGATGACCTCTTCTCTGCAGTATGGGCTAGGGATATAAGCACATTGATGAATGGTCTATCAAGGCTGATGGTGCCCATATACCATGCTAGTAAGGCTAAGGCATTTGGGGTATTCCTCATCACATTCTTCCTCTTCCTCTACCCATTCCTGCTATTACCATACACTATCACAATGCAATCGAGTCTAAGCATGTATATGGCAATAACAAGCATCGTTACATGCTTGATGATAACAGTGACATCACTCATCCATATCATCAAGGGGCTAGGCATAAACCCACTATACGCTTTAGCATCCCCATTGGGCTCTCTGCTCATACCTATGGGGTTCCTGTTGGGGATGACTAAGAGCAAGCATGGTGTTAGATGGAGGAATAGAAGTTATACATATGAATTGTACAGGGCAGATGGTTTCAAGATCTGAAAGTAAGACATTAATTGAAGAGTAGAGTGATATAAATGATGAGGGCTAGCCTCATAACTATAGTAGTAATAGTTACGATTGTATCTATAGCTGCCCTAGCCTATTACAACTATAACCTACTGAACCCATCCCAAGTCACAAAGCCACAGATCGATACAGAGAAGGGGAGGCAGGCTAGTGCACAAGAGAGTACAAGGGAAGAGTATTCGCAAACCCAGCAAGGCTCAGATCTGCAAGGGAAGGAGGATACGCGTAGGAGACTGACATTAACAGAGCTCTTCAAGTACGCTGAGCAGAGCGTAGTACAGGTATCTGTGCAGAAGGGTGGTGCTAGGGGTATAGGCTCAGGCTTCATATACGATACGCAAGGGCATATAGTCACAAACTACCATGTTATTGAGAATGCTGGTAGGATAAGTGTAACATTCTTGGATGGTACTGAGTATAGAGCAAGGGTTGTAGGCGTTGACCCATATACTGATCTTGCAGTTATCAAGGTTGATGATGTAAGCATGGATAGGTTAAGGCCATTACCTCTAGGCGACTCATCTAGACTGGAGGTTGGGGAGCAGGTAGCAGCAATAGGCAACCCATTTGGGCTCAGTGGATCTATGACCTCTGGCATAGTGAGCCAGTTGGGTAGGATGCTTGAGACAGCAAATGGGTTCAACATACCAGATGTTATACAGACAGATGCTGCAATAAACCCTGGTAACTCTGGTGGCCCATTGCTGAATATGTATGGTGAGGTAGTTGGTGTCAACACTGCTATAGCATCAAGAACAGGAGAGTTCTCTGGCATAGGATTTGCTATACCGTCAGATACTGTTAAGAGGATAGTCCCAGCTCTCATAGAGAATGGTAAGTACAGGCATCCATGGTTAGGAGTATCAGGAAGGGATGTCAATGCAGAGATGGCAGAGATCCTAGGCCTGAGAGATGCTAGGGGCTTCCTTGTCATAGATGTGGTTGCAAATAGTGCAGCAGAGAAGGCTGGTATCAAGGGGGGTAACAGGAGTGTTACTCTAAGCGATGGTTCAAGGATAAAGGTTGGGGGGGATGTGATAATAGCGATAGATGGTAACCCTGTGAGGAAGATAAATGATATACTTGTTTACCTGCAGAGAGCAAAGTCTGTTGGTGATCAAGTAACATTGACTGTGATAAGGGATGGGAGTATGATAGATCTGAGAGCAACACTCCTTGAGAGGCCTAATCCATTAGAGTCGCCCTAGATACGATTAACGGCATGATGATGCTATGATATGCTATGCTTATGCGCCAGATGATGGCTAGTGATCCATATATTGGTTGATTCTAGATCGATTCTCGTTAATTCTAGATTGAGCAGTATATCAATCCAGACCTACATCCTTCCTTACCAACTCCTCGAACTCATCCTCGCTCATACTCCGCTTGGCCTCAAACATGGTATATGCATGATCCCCAACTATATATCTCATCCTTGGTCTAGATCCTTCTCTATAACATTCTATTATCTTGATTATGGTATCTGCAACATCATCAGCGTTGAGACCATGCTCAATCAGATGTGCCAAGCCTCTCTGCACATTCTTGAGTGTATCTGAGTACTCTTCGATCCTTGGTAGCCTCAGGATATCCTTGTCGCTCTTCACAGCCCCAGGTTCTACGAGCACGACATCTATCCCATACTGCATCAGTTCATATCTTAAGCACTCGCTCAAACCCTCTAGCGCAAACATGCTACTTGCAAATGCTGTTATTGCAGGGAACCCCATCATACCTGCAAGTGAGGTGACATTTATTATCAGCCCCCTCCCCTGTACCTTCATGACTGGTACAACGGCCTTGATCAGTCTAGCAGTGTAGAATAGATTTGCGTTGAACTGCTCCACCAACTCCTCAATCTCTATATCTTCGATGGTGCCCAAGTATGCATATGCTGGAAGGTTCACCAGCACATCTATCCTCTTTACTTCCCTTACCATCCTGCCTACAGACTCCACCTTGCAGATACTGCTATTAGCCTTAACGATCCTCATGTTAGAGGTTATACCATGCAAATCATTATCACCATCAAGGGGAATGGTATAGACTGTAACGCCCATATCTGCAAGTCTTGATGATAAGGCTAGACCTATCCCATTGGTTATATTGCTTATTAGTGCAACACTACACTCTAAATACCTCCCCTCTCCCTTCTCCTCCCCCTTCCCCTCTCCCTCCTCTACATCCCCATCCATCTCATCCATCACTTCATCCTTATTCTGATATTATCTTTTACCTCTTCTATCACCTCATATGTATAACGTGCTTTATGCACATCATCTTTTTAACTTATTTATATTTAATTACTCATAAAGTGCTAGGTATTGATAGATATAGTCTGTGTACCTTACATGCATGATGAAGGTAGCAAGAGGCTCAAGGCATACTGGAAGGGCTCACCAAACATCATTGATCTGTACTTCGCTACGGTGACCATGTCCAATGAGTTCAGATCATACATTACAGAGTATGTTAACCATTACCTTATTGCTACCTATAATAATAGGGAGGAAGTGGTAGAGGATATATACACCTATATACCATCCAACATCTCCATACTATTCTCAAATAGACTTGAGCTATTGGATAGGCCAAGGATATCAAGGTTGAACTTTGTATCCGTTAATGTGCTTAAGCGTGGTTACGGCAAGGTAGAGGTTAAGGACCTAGAGGGTGTATTCCAACGAAAGCAGTGGAGGATAAAGACTGCAAACCTCGTGAATA
This sequence comes from uncultured Nitrososphaerales archaeon, assembly GCA_938030895.1. Classification (GTDB taxonomy): domain Archaea; phylum Thermoproteota; class Nitrososphaeria; order Nitrososphaerales; family Nitrosocaldaceae; genus Nitrosocaldus. Next base: position 12,757 of record CALHIV010000004.1, read on the forward strand.
TGCGCCTCTTGCCAGAGAAGATGCTCAAGTTCGCATACCCTTACGCTGATAATATACTGCTCCTACAGTTGGATAGTGATGAGAGCCATATAAGTGAGCAGAGATACTGTGAGAAGGTTAGGTTGGATGTGATAAGGCGGGGCATATACGTTGAGCACCTGATGAGTCTATCCATACTCGAGCAGCTGAAATAGGTAGAGGTCTAACGCCCACTAAATATGCAAATTATTAAATAACTCCTGTATGTGCAATCTTGTATGAGCAAGCCAGTGGATCTAGGTAGTGTGAAGGAAGGCTCCTACATAATAATAGATGGAGAACCGTGTAAGATAGTATCGTATGAGAAGAGTAAGCCTGGTATGCAACCTTGCAGTGTAACGTAAGGTTGCCCAGATAGCATGGTTCGGCTAAGGCTAGGGTAGTAGCGATAGGTCTATTCGATGGTGTGAAGCGTAGCCTAGTCTCTCCTGTAGATGCAAATGTAGATGTACCAATAATAGAGAAGAGGAATGGACAGATAATATCCATAAATAATAGCATGCTACAGATAATGGATCTAGAGACGTTTGAGGTCTTTGAGACCGACTCTATAGAGGAGGATGCAAAGGCAAAGGTTAGACAGGGGGTACAGGTTGAGTATTGGAGGGTACTTGGAAGGAATAGAATCATGAGAGTAAAGGAGCAATGAGGATACAGATACAGCTACAGATACAGATATATATTGAGGCTATACACGGAAGCAAAGATTAAAAATTTTTAATTTATCAAGATATGATTTGATGGATGGCATGTGCATAGATGATATTGTGTTTGCATGTGCAATAGATGGTTCCCCTCCCTACTTCACATACGAAGGCAGTACCATGCTTATAATAAACTCTGAGATGCATGCAAAGCATGGTATCAGTGGGTTCAAGGATATAGAGCGTTACATAGATGCTATAATATCACATGAGAGCATACATGCAGTTATAAAGAGGATTGAACCAAGTGTAGATCCTGATGCAATAGATGATCTGGAAGTTATAGTAGTTAGAGGCGGGATGAAGTTTCAGGTGACACTTAACAATATGGCATTTTCAGTAGACAGCTCAGGATTGGTACTCCCAGATCAATGGGTTAGATGATCAGCAAATAAAATGATAGAATTAACACATCATTGCTGCTATTACTAGTGCTCTACCTCCATGGCCTTCCTGTATATCTCTTCTATTGCATTGTAACCCTTCACATGTATGCTACGGAGTTGATCCAATAGATAACTCTCTGCATTCTCTACGCTCTCTAGAGGACCCTTCCTTGCAAAGGATAGTGCTAGTATGTAGAGTGCTGATGATGCAATCCTTGGAAAGTCGCTATCCCTTAGATTGTTGCCCTCTATGTACCTTCCTATAGCAGTCAAGACTATATCGTATATCTGGTTCCTTAACTCCTCTGGGTACTTACTCTCGAACTCCTCAAAAGCTCTAGCCTCCATATCCTCGTTCGAACTCAACATATCAATTATTACTTATAACATATTATTAACCTTTTGTATTTGATAACAATCTACTAATACTATGATAATATTAAGATAAAAATAATGCTATTTTGAAACATCTCTATTCTATATATTTACATAGCTATATGCGTGGAGTAACAATTACGATGAGGAGTAGCATGCATCTAGCAGAAAGGGTTGTATAACGCTACACTACCATGGTGGATGAGCGATGCAGATAACAAAGATGACCATAGCGCTGGAACTCTTCTTTAAGGAGGCTATACTTGCTGATATTGATGCGTTCACAAAGGCTATGATGAGTAATGGGTTCACCCTTATGAGTGCTGAACAGGGAATAGTAGCAAGGGGTAACTTCACTGCTAGGCCATCAAGGTTCACTAGGATGAAGGGTAAAGGTATGAACATAGCTGCAATAGCGATAAAGGAGGAGCAGGTAAAGAACTACATCGCCCATATAAACCTGATAAGGTTGGCTATGCGTGATGAGATGGGTAAGAGCATAGATGATGAACTTGAAGCATGCTCACTGCTAACTAATGCGTGGGTCAAAGGCAATATGAGTGCAAGTAGGGTAGTGAGTAGTATAACTGCTAAGGATATTATGATGGTGAAGGAGTTCCAAGGCTTCATTGCGCATAGAAACCCATTCGGCAAGATAGAGTTGGTATCTATACCAAGGCAAGATGGCAGAGGAGGAGAGTATGATTGGAGCAAGATGGAGTTGGATTATACAGAGGATGATGAGTATCTATTATCACTGCATAACTACACCAATAATCTAGCAGTGGTATTAAAGCATCTAACTACCTTGAGTTCCTATATAACAACTTGCATAAGTGCAGTTGAGGAGATTGTGGCACTAGATAGTAAGAGTAAATAAGCTATTCATCTGAGTAAGGCTATGCCATTCGAGAGTCTAAGGGATTACATGGATGCCTTGGATGATGCAAATATGATGAGGAGGATAAGGGCAAGGGTTAGTGTAGACCTTGAGATGGCTGAGATACTTAGGAGGGTCATGTATGCAAAGGGTCCAGCACTACTCTTCGAGAATGTTGATGGCTATAATATGAGGGTTTTAGGCAACGCATTTGGTAGCATAGAGAGGATGAGACTTGCATTACAGATGGAGGAGTTTGAGGAGATAGGTGAGAGGATAACATCCCTTGCAAGGATGGAGATACCTTCAAGCCTATTGGGCAAGATAAAGATGCTCCCCAAACTATCAGATATGGCAGATGTAGCGCCAAAGATGGTTGGCAGTGGTGCCATAAACGAGGTCTATGAGGATGGTGAGAAGGCATCATTACTCTCATTACCAACATTGAAGTGCTGGCCCAAGGATGCTGGAAGGTTCATAACATTTGGACTTGTACTTACAAAGAACCCGGATACTGGGGTTAGGAACCTTGGAGTTTACAGGATGCAGATACTAGATGATAGGCATGCCATAATGCACTGGCAGATACATAAGAGGGGTGCACAGCACTATCTGATGAGTAAGGAGAAGGGCAAGGGGATAGAGGTTGCTGTGATAATAGGTGCTGATCCAGCAACGATATTCTCCGCTGTTGCACCTGTACCTGAAGGGCTAGATAAATATCTATTCGCTGGTATAGTAAGGAAGAGAGGGGTAAGGTTGGTCAAGTGCAAAGGTGTGGATCTAGAGGTACCAGCAGAGGCTGAGATAGTACTTGAGGGTTATGTTGACCCAACAGATCTAAGAGTTGAAGGTCCGTTTGGTGATCATGTAGGCTACTATAGTCAGCAGGAGCCCTATCCAGTATTCAACCTCAAGGGTATAATGCGTAGAGATGATCCAATATACCTTACAACTGTGGTAGGAAAGCCGGTACTTGAGGATGCATACATAGGCTATGTTATAGAGAGAGCATTCCTGCCGTTGATAAGGATGTTCCACCCAGAGGTTGTTGACTTTGCGATGCCAGCAGCAGGATGGTTCCAAGGACTAGCAGTGGTATCGATAAGGAAGAGGTACCCTGCTCAAGCAAAGAAGGTCATGCTAGGGTTATGGGGCTTAGGGCAGCTAGCATTAACGAAGATGATTATAGTCGTTGATGATGATATCGATGTTCATAACATGGATGAGGTTATATGGGCAGTAACTGCAAGATGCAACCCGGCTAGAGATATAATCATACTGGATAATATGCCGACAGATACACTCGACCCCTCAGCAAGCAACAGCAACATAGGCTCCAAGATAGGTATAGATGCTACGAGTAAGTGGAAGGAGGAGGGTGCATACTATATGCTAGAGCCTGCATTGGTTGATGAGCATACAAAGGCTCTAGTAGATAGAAGATGGGATGAATACTTTGGTTAGGCTGCATTATCTATTAGTGATTGATTTGATGGCTAATGGTTAATCGAAGTACCTGACTATATTGTACATATTATCCCTCTCTACTGCAGTCATACCTACCTGTTTTATAGCCTTGACTATCCTCTCCTCTGTGAGTGTTGTTGCCCTTGCCCCCGTTGCAGATACAACCTCCTCCCCATGAAGTGTTCCACCAAAGTCATCAGAACCATAATGGAGTGCAAGCTGTGCCATGCCTATCCCATTTGTTAGCCATGATGACTGGATATGATCTATTAGCCTGTTAAGCATTATCCTTGCTATAGAGATCATCTTGAGCAGTTCCATACCCCCAGATGAGTACCTTACAAGCCCTTCCCTCTTCAACTCTGTGTTGTTTGGTTCAAAGTTCCATGGTATGAATGCTATGAACCCTCCTGTCCTTCTCTGCAACTCTATTATCTTCATGAGCGATCTTGCCCTATGCTCTATACTCTCAACATGGCCATACATCATTGTTGCTGATGATGGTATCCCTAGCCTATGTGCCTCCTCCATTATCCTTAGCCACTCATCACTCTTCATCTTAAGTGGGCTTATCACTGCCTTTACCTCATCATCCAGTATCTCTGCGCCCCCTCCAGGTATAGAGTCTAGTCCAGCATCCTTGAGCCTTGAGAGTACTTCCCTAGTGCTTGATCTCTCTACCCTTGCTATCATATCGATCTCTGAAGGTGAGAGTGCATGTATTGCAATATCAGGGAACCTTGATTTTATTGCCTTGAATATAGACTCATAGTACTCTATTCTAAGATCAGGGTTATGCCCTCCCTGCATAAGTACCTGCCTTATATTGAACAACTCCTTTGCTATACCAACCCTCCTTACACACTCATCGATGCCCACAGTATAACCCTCAGGATGCTTTGGGGGTCTATAGAAGGCACAGAACTTGCAGTATGTTATACACACATTGGTATAGTTGAGGATAAGGTTGTTTATGAAGGATACGGTCTTGCCGTAAAGCCTCTCCTTGAGGAGGTTTGCCACCTTGCCTATAAGGTTTACATCTCTGGATCTCATAAGCCTTATGCAGTCATCGTAACCAAGTTGCTCACCATTCAATGCCCTAACCAGTATATCTTCAACATCGCTCCTTATCAGATGCATTACCATATCGCTCATATCATACTTGCACCACTAACCACTATCAAAAGCATGTTATTTATCCTTTGGTCCATCCTTGATCAATTGATTACGCACTAGCGTTATAGCTTATTATAATGTATCAGTGCCAATACCTGTGTGAATATAAACATCTACGCTAGTAAGGCATTGGAGCGTGCTCTCAATGGTGAGGAGTTATCATTCAAGGATGGATTGGAGTTGATGGAGTATGAGGATATCCATGCCCTTGGTATGGTAGCAGATATGGTCAGGGGTAGGCTAAAGGGTGATACAGTCACATTCACATGCTCATACTATATAAACTATACAAATGTATGTGCCGCCTCATGCCCTCTATGCGCCTTCTACAGGAAGGAGGTGGATGGTGATGCATATACCCTAAGTGTAGAGGATATGGTCAAGAGGGCTGGGGAGGGTGTTGCCATGGGTGCCAATGAACTGCATATAGTTGGAGGGTTCCATCCTAGGCTTGGGCTTGAGTACTATGAGCAGATGATCAAGGCTATAAAGGCTAGGTTCAAAGGTGTTACCATCAAGGCTCTAACACCAGCAGAAGTCTTCTTCATAGCTAGGGTCACACGCAACTCAGTAAGGGAGGTTCTTACAAGGCTCAAGGATTCTGGGCTCGATGCTCTAGCGGGAGGGGGTGCGGAGATATTCCACAAGGAGGTTAGGGATAGGATAGTTGTAGGCAAATGCTCCGGGGATGAGTGGTTACAGGTTGCTGAAGAGGCACATAGGCTAGGGATAAGGAGCAACTGCACAATGCTCTATGGGCATATAGAGAGAGGAGAGCATGTGATAGATCATCTCATCAGGCTAAGAGAGGTGCAGAAGAGGACCAATGGGTTCCTAACATTCATACCATTAAAGTTCAGTCCAGAGAATACAGAACTGTATGAGAAGGGGGCTGTAAGAGAGCAGTGCCCATCAACCTATGATCTAAGGATTATAGCTGTGTCTAGGCTGATGCTTGCAAATACAATAGATAATATCTCAGTCTACTGGCTTGCGCTAGGGAAGAAACTGGCTCAGGTAGGGCTATGCTATGGTGGCAATGACCTAGTTGGTACTGCGTTCGCTGAGGAGATATACAGGGCTACTGGTGTAAAGAATGCAACTAGCATAGAAGAGTTGGTGTATATGGTTAAGGAGATAGGTAGGGTACCAGCATTAAGGGATACATTCCATAATATAGTGAGGTACTTCTGAACATATAATATTTATTGGATGTGTTCTATAACAAGACCCATGTAGAAGCATCAGTCTGATCGCTAAAGATATATGCATGAACGATGAGGAATAGTTCCCCTTCCGTATTATACTTAGCATACACTAGCCTCGGTTCTACTATCGATTCTACTCTACTATACTCTACTATACAATCCAATATCAAACTTCCACAGTATCCCTATCCTGAGGATCTAGCCTCTTCCAGAGTATATCTCGTGCCTTCTCCTTCAACTCATCGCTAGCATTCTTATCCTTCGCAAGATCGATCAGTTCCTTGCTTGATAATGACTCTAGCCTAGAGAATGCAGCATCATATAGAGTATGCATATCCTTCCTTGCTAATCTCTTCTGTGCAATGAATAGACTCATAATTATATGATGGTTAAGGAACCTTAAATCCTTTGCTTTACTAAGCAAAGACATCTCGCTATAGAAAGAATCCCTATATAATCAGAGAGCCTTATTCCTCCCACTCCCAGGGCCGTATGGGGTTCTCCTCCTCTTCAACCCAAAGCTGACCAGTACCATAAGGATACCTATGCCTGCTATAAGGGTTCCCATCTGTGCCAAGCCTCTAGCTGTGTTGAACTCTTCTAACGGACCAGTTCTAACTACATTGCCAAAGAATACACCTACGATTACACCTATTGCAATAAGTACTGCCCCCACTATGAGTACTCTTAGATCCATACACTAAATATGGAGTTATACTCTAATAACCTTTTTTATTATATCATACTATATCATATAATATTATACTCTTCCACTATGCTAGATTAGGATGATCTCTGGTTCGTCTACAATCACGCCTTTACTCCTTGCTAGGGAGTAGAGCCTCTTCAATGCCTTGTACCCTACATCTCCCATATCTAGGGTAAGGTTATTAACATACATCTTTACGAACCTTGCAATGGTATCTCTATCCTTCCCCCTTGAGTAGTTCATAGCGTAATCTAGGGCATCATCGAAGTGCTCATATGCATATGCTATAGAGCGCTTGAGTAGTAAACTTACTTGAGGTAGAGCATTGCCAAGTGAGAGGCTAGCAACATCTATGCCCAATGGTAATGGTAAGTTACTGCTTATACTGCTCCACCATGCCCCAAGATCTAGTACCTTATGCAGACCATGCTTATATGCTATCTGTGCCTCATGTATAAGTAAGCCAGCATCAACCTTGTTCGATAACACAGCATCCTCGATCTCATCGAACCTCATCTCTACTATAGCAGGATCCCTCTGGAAGTAATCTCTCAGCGCCATATCTAGTAAGAGGTATGCCGTTGTTAACCTCCCTGGGACTGCTATCCTCATATATGCCAACTCATCAGCACTAATAGCACTCCTAGCAACCACTATAGGGCCATAGGATAATCCAAAGCTCGCACCGCTCCTAAGTATAGCATATCCTTTAGTATATGCATATGCATGGGCTGATACTGCAGTAACATCAAGCTCATTATTAATTGCCATCCTATTCAACTCCTCTATATCCCTTATGATATGCTCAACCTCTATACCTTCTATGCCAACCTTACCCTCTGCTATAGCATAGAACATGAATGCATCGTCAGCATCTGGCGTATGCCCTACTCTTAACCTCATGCTCATACTCTAGCAGTTCTAGTATTAATTTTTATAACCTCTCCATAACTTATCTCTGGTGTGATATTTGAACTCAAGAGGTTCGAACCAAAGTCCATGGAGAGTATAGTAAGGGACTACCATTCAAGCATAAACCTAAAGGAGATCCTTGAAGATAGGCTCAAGGGTAGAGAGGTTATAGGGTTTGTAGAGGGTCCTCCAACTATGAATGGCGAGCCTCATCTAGGCCATCTGAGGGGTAGGATCATGAAGGATATCTGGTATAGGTTCAATACCATGAAAGGCTTCAACGTTGTGTTCAGGGCAGGATGGGATACCCAAGGATTGCCAGTAGAGTTACAGGCTGAGAAGGAACTCGGTCTTACAGGAAGCAAGTTAGAGAATCTTAAGAGTATAGGTATGGAGAGGTTGGTCGAGGAGTGTAAGAGGTTGGTACACAGGTACAATGAGAAGTGGGTAGAGGCTGATACGCTGCTAGGTATGAGTATGGATTATGAGCATGCGTACTGGACATACAAGGATGAGTATATAGAGAGGGAGTGGAGGTATCTGAAGAGGGCTTGGGAGCAAGGCATACTTGCCGAGGGTTACAGGGTTGTAGCCTACTGCCCAAGCTGTCAGACCTCGCTCAGCCATGCAGAAGTTGCTCAGGGATATGAGACTGTAGATGATCCATCGTTGTATTACAAGGTTAGGCTAATAGATGGTGATGGGGTAACAGATCCCATCTACATGGTAGTATGGACTACCATGCCTTTCACAGTGGTCACTGATGAGATGGTTGGGGTAAGGCCAGATGCCGATTATCTATATGTAAAGATGCATGAGAATGGAGAGGTCTGGATAATTGGCAAGGATAGACTTGAGCCATTGATGGATGAGTTGGGTATAGAGAAGGGTTCATACTCTATACTAAAGGGTGTAAAGGGCCATGAGTTGGAGGGGAAGAGGTATGAGCATCCACTCATAGACCTCATCCCTGGGCTCAAGAGGATAGGAGATAAGGTTCATACTGTAGTTGCTGAAGAGTTCGTTGCTATAGATACTGGATCTGGTATAGTACATCTCTCACCAGCGAATGGTGAGGAGGACTTTGAGGTAGCAAGTAAGAGAGCCATGCCAGTATTCAATCCAATAGATGATGGAGCGGTATTCACAGAAGAGGCTGGTGTATTTGCTGGTCTATTCGTTAGGGATGCGGACTCGAAGGTAGTTGAACTCCTAAGAGAGAGAGGCTCGCTAATCAGTATAGGTAAGATAAGGCATGAGTACCCTACATGCTGGAGATCACACCATAGACTTGTATGGATAGCGAGGAGGGAGTACTTTTACCTCATCGATAGGATAGCAGATAAGGCATTGAGTGCTGCTGAGAGGGTTGAGTACTTTTATCCAGAGCCAAAGAATAGGTTCCTTGCTATAATAGGTGAGAGGAAGCCATGGTGTATATCTAGGGAGAGGGTATGGGGTACACCATTACCCATATGGGTATGCTCTAACCCATCATGCAAGGCAAAGATAGCGTTATTCAGTAGGGATGATATAGTTAAGAATGCGTTAGAGTTACCGGATGGTCCAAGATTCGAGCTCCATAGACCATGGATAGATAGAGTAGTGATCAGATGCGATAGATGCAACTCCAAAGCATATAGAGAGTCATTCGTGCTCGATACATGGCATAATAGCGGTGCAGCGCCATACGCATCCATGAGCGATGAGGAGTATGAGAGGTTGATACCTGTACCATTCCTTACTGAGGGTATAGATCAGACTAGAGGATGGGCATACACACTGCTAATGGAGAATGTTATAATGAAGGGCAAGGATGAGGCACCCTTCAAGGCATTCCTCTTCCAAGGTCATATAGTTGATGAGCATGGGAATAAGATGAGCAAGAGTTTAGGTAATGTGATAGATGCCATAGAACTGCTCAAGAACAATCCAGTGGATATGGTCAGGTTCTACTTCATGTGGAAGGCAAGTCCGATAGATGCCCTAAGCTTCAGTATAGATGAGATGAGAAGAAGGGTGTATCAGGTTCTAAGCACGCTATACAACCTACACATATACTTTACCCAGAATGCAAGTTATGATGGTTATGAGCATGAGAAGCATACACTAGAGTGGGCTACTAATAGTAACCTGTTGAGGGTCAGTGAGGTATGGCTACTATCAAGGTTACAGGCACTGATAGAGAAGGTCACCAACGGTTATGAGCAGTGCAGGTTCCATGAGGCTGCAAGAGCAGTAGAGAACTTCGTAATAGATGATCTGAGCCAGACATACGTACCATTCACAAGATACGAACTATGGGATGATAGCAGTGAAGGGCTGGAGAGGAGGCTTGTAATATATTCAGTGTTAGCACATACGCTCCTAACCATAGATATACTGCTCCATCCTATATGCCCGTTCATCACAGAGTATCTCTACCTTGCATGCTTCAAGCGTAAGAAGAGCATAATGCTTGAAGAGTGGGTCAAACCTTCTAAGGAACTCATCGATGTGGGTGTTGAGCGATCGTTCATGCTACTGAATGAGATCATATCTTTAGCAAATGCTGCTAGGATGAAGGCTATGCTGAAGAGGAGATGGCCACTCAGCAGTGCCTACATATGCCTTGCCAGCGATGAGGTTAATGCATTAAGGGCATTGATGGATATAATGAAGGTCCAGATGAATGTAGAGGATGTGATGCTTATTGCTATAGATGCCAAAGATGGTATAGAGAGGGCGTTGAAGATGGTAGAGGCTGAACTGCCTATACGTATAACTATTAACCTCAAGTTGAAGAGCATAGCAGGTAAGGCAAAGGCTAATCTACCAAGAGTGATGGAGAGGTTCTCTACCATTGATAGGGTTGAACTACTCAGAGTGTTGAGTACAAAGGATAGGTTCGCTCTAGAATATGATGATGGTGATGCAGGTAAGGTTATAGAGATAGCAAGAGATGAAGTAGAGGTTGTTATAGAGCCTATTGAAGGATATACACTGAAGATGGATGAGAGGACGGGTAGAGTAGTAATACTCTCAACAGCAAGGGATAAGAGGTTGATGGCAAAGGGCATGGTTAGGGATATAGCGAGGAGGTTACAAGCCTTAAGGAAGGAGAAGGGTTACAATCCAACAGATGTGGTTGAGGTAGCATGCATCTCTGGTCTCGATGATGAGAGTATAGAGATGGTTAAAGGATTCAGGGATGAACTTGCTTACCTTGTTAGGGCAAAGAGGGTTGAGATAACCACAGATAGCAATGCTAATATCGATTGGAGAGAGGTGGAGATAGATGGCAAGGTTATAAGGCTATATATATAATAACTGCTCTAACCATACAGGCTATATCCTACTCTACTCTGCTCTATTTTACTCATCTATTTTACTCATTGCGTTATTCTACTCCTCCACTCTTCTATTCTATTTTATCTTATTCTACTCTATTCTATTCTACTTTACTCTATTCTATTCTACTTTACTCTATTGTCTTATACTGCTAACCTTCCACCATTACCTCTCTAGCCTTGACTATATCCTTTAAAGGCATACTCTCCCCTCCTACAACCTTGAGCGTTATATCTATCCTATCCTTATGCACATCAACTATATTGTAACTGTTCTTGAAGAATCCCCTCATCCTCTCAGATGATGTAGTACCAGCATAAGCTATGGTAAGGTTACCAAGCTGCCATATCCATGGCCTATGCTTATGTCCACAGAGCACCAGGTTCACACCAGCCTCCAACGCTGTCTGTAGAACATCCCCAGCATCTAAAACTATTATCCTGTCACTCCCCGTATCTGGTATTGGGATAAGATGATGGTGCATTGCTATGATCTTAACCCTCCCATCATTGCTTGCTGTAAGAGTGTTAAGGAGCCAGAGGTTCTGTCTATACCCTACCTCTCCCTCATCCCTGTCTGGTCTTGCTGTGCTTAGGGTTGCTATTATGCATTGATCATCCTCGTAAACCTGTTTAGGGGTGAAGAACCTCTTGAATAGAAGGTAGCCAGTATTCCTATAATCATGGTTCCCGCTGAGCATTATTATATTCCTGCACCTTAACATGTTTATGTATGACCTTGCCTTCTCATACTCTTGGAGTATACCATTATCTGTTATGTCGCCTGTTATAACTATTATATCTGGAGCAAGGTTGTTAACCTCATCTATCGCTTGCTCAAGCATATCCCTCCTGAACCCATTGCTAACATGGAGATCTGATAACTGAACCAGTAGCATAGAGTCTTACCCAATGATGCTGTATATCTACCTATGCTGAAGAGGTATAAATAACATACGCCTGTAGATGATGTGATGAGCGTGGATGAGGATCTAGCAGCGATGGCAATAAGACATGCCCTTACACTGGGCGCATCATATGCAGATACAAGGTATGAGTATAGGGAGAGTAGATGGCTCCTTCTTGATGATGCAAAGATAGAGCATATAGCATACAGTACCGAGCGTGGTATGGGTATAAGGGTGCTGGTTGATGGTACATGGGGCTTCTATGCCATCACTGAACCATCTAGCAGTGATGAGGTTAGGGATGGTGTTGAGAAGGCATTCAAACTTGCAAAGGGATCTGGTGCAAGGCTAAAGGATAGAGATAAGGTGAGGCTTGCAGATATGAAGGTATACAGAGATAAGGTGGGCATAGGATTCAAGAAGGATACTAGGGAGATGTTCGATGAACTTCTAAGGCTTACAAAGGATGTAGATGATGCAGTGAAGAGCATCGATAAGGAGAGGAGGATCCATAGGAGATCTATATCAGCAGGGTACGATTACGTTGAGAAGTTATTCGTTAGCAGCGATGGCTCCAACATACTCCAGAGCTACATGGATAGTGTTATGAGTATATCGGTGACTGCACATGAAGGTAGCCTGAATGAGACTGTATCAAGGACTGAAGGAGGCAGGGGGGGTCTTGAGGTGTTGGAGAGCACCGATGTTATTGCTATTGCTTCTAGCATAGCATCCAATGCTATAATGCTCCTCGATGCAAAACCTGCTAGAGAGGATAAGGCAACTGTGATCATGGACCCAGACTTCGTCGCGCTACTTACACATGAGATCCTAGGGCATCCATCGGAAGCAGATAGAGTGCTAGGGTATGAGATGGCATGGGCTGGTGGTGCATGGTGGGCAGGGATGCTTGGCAAGAGGATAGGCTCTGAGATGCTCAACGTCTCAGATGATCCAACGATAGCAGGTAGCCTCGGCCACTATATGTACGATGATGAGGGTGTCAAGGCAAGTGAGAAGGTACTGGTGAGGGATGGTGTGCTGGTAGGGCATATGCATAGTAGGGAGACGGCATCCCTATTCAATGTTGAACCTAATGCAGGGATGAGGGCAACGGGTTACGAGTTCATCCCATTGATAAGGATGGCATGCACCTACATAAAGCCTCTAGACTACTCTATCGAGGAGATGATCAAGGATGTTAGGCATGGCTATATGATACATGGACAGAAGGTACCCTCAATAGATATGTACAGGTACAACTGGAGCATCTCATGCCAATACGCAAGGAGGATAGAGGATGGGGAGGTAGTTGAAGGCCCATCTGGTATGCTTAGGGATGTTATAGTGATGGGTAATGCACCGGAGTTCTTTGCCTCAATAGATGCATGTAGCAAGCACTATGAGATAAGGCCTATACTCAACTGCGGTAAGGGTGATCCTATGCAGACACTACGCATGGGTAATGGAGGCCCTTACGTTAGAGCCATAGCAACTGTTAAGAGCGTTGCAGGGTAAGTGTAGTAGATTGGATAGCCTCTACGATGCTAGCAGTGATAGCATATGCAGGGTTGCTGAGGAGGTTAGAGTATGCAAGAGGTGCAGGTTATCGGAGTACAGGAGTAATGCTGTACCTGGAGAGGGAGCAGATAGTGCAAAACTCATGTTCATAGGCGAGGCCCCTGGTAGAACGGAGGATATGTTAGCAAGGCCATTTGTAGGCTCTGCTGGTAAAGTACTCGATCATGCCCTTGCTAGAGCAGGTATAGATAGGGCTAGTGTATACATAACCAACATAGTGAAGTGTAGGCCACCAATGAATAGGAGGCCTAGGAGGGATGAGATACACTCATGTATGCAATATGTTATGAGGGAGATCATGCTTGTCGATCCAAAGGTTGTATGCCTTCTAGGTAGAACTGCACACGATACGCTTCTGCATGGCTCCTTCAGGGAGCATAGGAGTAGATATGTGAAGCATGGTGGAAGGTTATTCTTTACAACATACCATCCAGCGTATGTGATCTACAACAACAAACTTAGAGAGATCTTTGTGAGTGATATTATAAGCATCAAGATGCTGCTAATGAGTAACGATTAGAAAGAGATGAGATGGATGAGAAGTAAAAAGAGATCTCTCTTATATACCCCTTACATACTGCTCCTCATAGGCATTACTCTACCAACCATTATCGCTAATGAGAGTACACCAACCAGTACTAGCATAAGACTGATAGGGAACTCTGGTATGACTGGCATCACACCATCTATCAGTTCCTTTATCTTATCTGCTGAACGCTTCTCCTCTATGGCAATCTTTACCTTGTTGAAGAAACGCTCTATTACTGCGCTTGTATCTGAACCTATACTCTCCTTTATCTTGGTTGTGAATACATGCTCCGCCCTAACTATGAATGCTTGTGCATCCTCATACTCTACCCTACTGCTTACAGTGCCTTCCTCCTCAACACCCTCTTCATACTCCTCTTCTGCATGCTCGAGTAGTACCTTCACCACCTCTAACCAGAACTGGAGATTGCCCTTCTTCTCATCACTTATAAGGTTAGAGGCATCCTCAAGGAGTGCATCTATAGCATCTATCTCTGCCCTCAACTCCTCATACGAGACTGCTGGTACCTTGGATGGAAGCCTTACAAGTCTATCCCTTAACTCATCTATAAGTTTGGGGCTCCTCCTCTCTATAATTGGTGCTATCTCGCCTAGATACTCTGCTGCAGGATGCCCCGCATGAGCAACAGCCATATCATCATCGCCTCTACTCTTATTATTCAAAGCCTGCATGAGATGCCCTCTGATCTCCTCTATGCTAACTATAAGCGTTAGATCCTCATCCATGCTGAGATCCTCAGCGTATGAACTGTAAGGAATTGTTGTAGAGGTTATAAGTAGTGCTATCGGTAGTAGCATTAGATAGCGTCTAACCATATTAGTTTATCCTAATCATCAACTATAAAAAGATCGCTAGTATCACTATATAAACATAACATGCCAAACCCTTATATGCTTTGTAACTGGAGTAGGTGTATGCTCTTTGAGGTGTATGAGCATGCATTGAGTAATAGAGATGACATAATCAAGAAGGTAAGGAATACAAAGGAGTTGCTAGAGAATGCAAGGAGCAGATGGGTCAAGTATGAACCATCGCCTAAGCCCTCTATGCTTGCTGGTGTTGATAGCAGTTTCAACTACATAGTGTACAAAGGCTTCTACCTCTACGCTATTGCAGGTGTATCCATAAGGAGCGATGCATCATTCATCGTTCAGCCTAGAAAGGAGGTTGATGTTGACAATCTCCGCGCTCAGCCTAGAAAGGAGGTTGATGCTACCAATCTCGAGGATGATGAGCCCATAAGCCCTAGGAATGAGCTACTTGCTAGATGTATTGAGATAGAGCATGACCTTGCAGATGAGAGTATGGATAAGGCAGATTACATACTTATAGATGGTTCGCTCCTTGCTAGGTTCTATGATAGAAGGCATAGAAGGTTCATAAGAGTGTATGAGTATGCAAAGAGGTTAATGCAAGGAGGTAGAGCACTATTCATAGCAAAGAGCTCTGCAAGCAATAGAATGCTCAATGGTAATCTAGCAGATATATACTACTTCAGTAAAGCAACCCTCGATGCAGGTTATGCATTAAGCATGCAGAAAGCAGGCAATGATGATATAACTGTTGTATATGCTAGGCTCAAACCTTGCACCCCTATAGTTAAGGTTGAGATGCCTGGAGAGAGGAGTGAGCAGGAGGTTAGAGGGGTGCTTGACATGCTCTACCCTGAGAGTATATCAGGCTACCCTTATGTGCTAAGACTTGCACATGAGCGATGTAAGATAAGCAATGATGATATGCTCAGACTTGCGGATATGCTTGGGCTAAGCGTAGAGGAGGGTGGGAGGGAGGTTCTTGATGAGTAGCCCTAGAATAGATCCAAGCAAAGATTCTAGTGCAGAAGGGCCGTTAGGGTTCGTTGTTGGAGAGGCTCACCCATACAGGTTTACATTCATAGCGAAGAGGGCTGTAAGCGTAGGAGAGTATGTTGTAGTTGATACAGGTAGTAGCAGGAAGAGGATACTTGGCATGGTTGAGCAGTCATCTATAAGGAGTAGCATAATGGATGGTGTGAGCAACTACCATGCAGCATATGAGGGGAAGGCTATAGCAGAGAGGAATGTAAGGGATAAGAGTTATCTTGCAGTGGTCAGGGTTCTAGGCTACATAGATGAACTTGTAGAAGGCAAGGTTACACTACCGCCATTACCACCTGAGCCTGGAAGTATAGTATCTGAAGCTAGTAGAGATGAACTCAACAGTGTATTCAGCATAGACCACTTGCCGTGGATTAGGATAGGCTCTCTACTCAGGAATAGCAGTGTTAAGGTCTCAGTAAACCTAGATAGGGTAGCAAGTAGGCATCTAGCGATACTATCTGTTACTGGTGGGGGCAAATCAAATCTACTGGCAGTGATAGCAAAGAGGGTAACAGAGTTGAATGGTACAATGATAATCTTTGATTATCATGGCGAGTATAATCTTGAAATGAAAAATGTGAAGGTTATAGATGCGAGGATAAACCCACGCTACATAAATGATGCTGAGAGGCTCGCTGACCTCCTTGAGGTAAGGGAGTATGCTAGTGTGCAGAGGGAAGTACTAGGCATGGTGTTAACAGATGATGTTAGAAATAGTGAGGACTTTTGGGCAGCGCTTAAAGCCAATATAGATGCATTGAAGGATATGGTAGAGAGCAGAGGTAGCAGGAGGAACATGCAGGTTATAAAGGCATGCGATAGACTCCAAGGTATAATAGACTCTGCAGTCAGAAGACTAGGACCTCTACTGGATACAAGTATGCTGAATCCATTGAATATGCTCGAACCAAACAAGGTTAATATACTCAACATGATAGAGTTCTCTGAGAAGCAGGCAAATATAGCGATAGCATACTATCTAGAGGAGATACTGGATGATAGGAAGAGGGCTGAGAGGTTGAGAAAGGGTAACAGTAGTTATGGATCTGATAGATCTGCTGTAAGGTTCGATACCCCAGTTATATGTGCTATAGAGGAGGCACATGTCTTCCTACCAAACAACAGGGATACAGATTCAAAGTATATAGCAAGTAAGATAGCAAGGGAGGGTAGGAAGTTTGGTGTATCCCTAATAATAGTATCGCAGAGGCCTAGGAGGCTCGACCAAGATGTTCTTAGCCAGATGGGCTCTCTAGCAATATTAAGGCTTACAAACCCAGAGGATCAGAGGTACATAAATGAGGCCAGCGAAGTCGTTAGCAAAGAGTTACTAGAGTACCTACCGTCGCTCAACGTTGGTGAAGCCATACTAGTTGGGCAGTGGGTCAATATACCCTCTATAGTTAAGATAGATGAGGTTGAGGAGAAGAGAGTTGGTGGAGATATAAGCGCTGTTGACGAGTGGAGATCGAATAAAATACATGACAGTATCGCTAGGGAGAGTACTAAGGATCTAATGGAGTTCAATTGAGTGGCTTACTGATTAGATCGATAGATAGATAGATGGATGCGTTGGTTAATAGGGTTAAACCAAATAAACACTTTTATCATCCATACATCTATACCTGTGGATACGGGAATGGATTAGGCTCTGGTATAGGCATACGTTCTCCTAGAAGTGGTATGATCATACCCATAGCAAGTGAGAGTATGAATGCAAGGACTATGAACACTATTAATGCTAGAACAGCTATACCAAATGCCCTTCCCCAACCAGTCTTGAAGATGCTCTTGTATACCCATAGCCATGCTATGAATGCTAATATTATTGCAGGGATGACTGCTTGTGTTCCAAGCACGCTGCCAAGTAACCCTACAGATACAGATACCACGCCTCCATACACTATAGGACCTAGAGCAGTTGCCCCCATTGCATGGATGAGCCTTACCCTCCCCGCAGTTAGTATCTTTGCTGATATGTAGACTGGTATGGATACTATAACCCATAATCCTAGTAGCGTGATTATGAATAGGGTACTAGCAAGTATATCCATAGTCATAATCCATCCCCTTCTCTCGCATATGATTTATCATCATTATTGTATAAAAATACTACAGATGAAAGGACACATTTTTAAACCCATCATCCATGAGCTAACGTGTGGATATACTGCTGAAGGATATAATGGTAAGGGATGTGGTAACTATAAGCCCAGATAAGACCGCTCAAGAGGCAGCAAGGCTTATGGCTGAACATGGTATAGGGAGTGTAGTTGTGATGGACTCTGACAAGGTTGTTGGGATAGTTACAGAGAGGGATCTTGTAAGGAAGGTCTGTGCCAAGGATATACCAAGTAGCAGGGTAAGGATACAGGACGTGATGAGCGCCCCAATAATAACTGGAGAGCCAGATCTACCGATAGAGGCTGCAGTGCAGAGGATGTTCAACAACAAGATAAGAAGGTTACCAGTGGTTGAGAATGGTAAGCTGGTAGGTATAGTAACCATATCTGATATAGCGAAGCATATGCGCACTAAATGGTTGATAGAGAGGATATTCGAATGAGTGCTGATAGAGGAAGGGCAGGTACTGGCTACTATCAATCATCATCGATGCTCGATCGATGCAATGTTACCTCTTCCTAGATATCCTATTCCTATATGGGATGGATGGGATGAGGGAAGGAATAAATTAGATTAGGACTGGTCTTCCATAAGATAGATGGTATGCGTGTAGTAGCCCTAGGTAGCAAGGTATTCGTTACAAGCTTCCAGATGGCTGGAGTCGAGGGGATAAGTGTAGACTCCCCGATCGATGCCCTGAGTAAGATAAATGCCCTCGTGGGTAAGAGTAACGAGGTCGGACTCATACTTGTCAGTGATGATATAGCAGCAGGTATAAGGAGGGAACTAACAGAGATAAGGGCGAAGAACCCCATACCTATAATATTCGAGTTACCAGCACCAGGAAGCAAGAAGGTCCAGGTCAACTATAGAGCGTTACTAAAGCAGATACTGGGAATATAATAGTAGCATACAGGTAGATTCAGATGGTATCATGATCTGTTATTCTTACAGGGGCTCATAGTTAATAAGGTAGTAGCATAGCATAGTCTTATGTATGGTAGGATGAAGGCAGTACTGCTAGATGAGAATGGTGTGAGCATAAGGGATATACCTATACCAGAGGTTGGAGAAGGGGATATACTGGTTAAGATGCGTGCATGTGGGCTCTGTGGCTCAGATATAGAGAAGGTCTATGGAAGGTATGGTGTAGTATCTAGGAGGCTAGGGCATGAGCCTGCTGGCGAGGTTGTTGCTGTAGGTAAGAATGTCAAGGATATAAGGGTTGGGGATAGGGTATTTGTGCACCATCATGTGCCATGCTACTCCTGCTACTACTGCAGCCATGGGGATTATACCATGTGTGAGCATTATCAGAGGAGCAACATAGAGCCGTGTGGGCTTGCAGAGCTATTCCTTGTACCAGAGTGGAATGTTGCTAGAGGTGGTGTTATAGTCCTTCCAGAGCACGTTACGTTCGAGGAGGCAGCGATGATAGAACCTTTAGCATGCTGCATAAAGGCTCTATCTGCATCATCCATGACAAAGGGTGATAACGTTGCTATCCTAGGAGTTGGACCTGCAGGTATAATGCATATCATGCTTGCAAAGTTGAATGGTGCAGAGAAGGTTATCGCTCTTGATGTTAATGAATTCAGACTAGGTTTTGCTAGTAGGGTTGGAGCAGATATCTCTGTTAACATTAGCAAGGATGACCCAGTACAGATAGCAAGGGAGTCTACAGAGCAGAGAGGCGTTGATATCGCTATAGTTGCAACTGGTAACGTTAATGCAGTGTATACAGCGTTGAAGATTGTCAGGAGAGGGGGTAAGGTTGTACTCTTTGGTGTACCATCTAAGGGCATAAGCATGCAACTAGATCTAAACCATCTATTCAATAACGAGATAAAGATCATACCAAGCCTTGCTGCATCTGACCATGATACTAGGAAGGCATTCAATATAATAGAGAGGAGGGAGATAGATATAGCAAGGATAATCACACATAGGTTCAGACTGGATTACGCTATAGAGGCTATAGAACATGCACATAGAGCAAGTGATGCCATGAAGGTTATAGTAACAGAAGGATGAACGCTTATCTATCAATAGCCAGACATGCTCGATTCAGATCTTCAAGTACTTCGTCCTGATCATCTTAACATATCTGGAATAGCCTATAATATTAATATTAATATTATATGTGCTCTTCATGCCTATAAGACCTCTCCAATTTACAGTTGCTATGAACGATGTTATGCAGAGGAGTGATGAGAGTAGCATCACGCTCCTCAGTCCAGCAAACTCTGCCACAAACCCTCCAATGAGCGAACCTATTATTATTGATATGCTTATGCTCGATTCTAGCAATGCCGTTGATGATGCACTCTCCCCATCGTTGCTCTTGTTGAGGAGTAGATAGAGCGAGCCTAGATAGATCATACTCCATGATACCCCAAGCAGTATCTGTGCTGATACCATATACATGTATGTGCTTGCTGTATAGTATGCTAAGAATACAAGTGATGATAGCAGTGCGCCCATCTGTACCAATCTATGCATGTTAGCATCCGATCTAACCCTCCTCATAACGGTATTCATGAATAGAAACTGGGTCGATGCGTTGATTGCATATAGGCTACCTAGTTCTAGACCGTTAAGCCTCAACTCTTGGTTCAGGAAGATGGGGAATATGCTCCATGTTGCTGCAGCACCAATATGCCTAAGCATGAACGATGTGTATACCCTGTAATTCTTCCTTACAACATGTAGGAGTGATGTGCCTACGCCAGGACCCCTGCCTCTGTCTGCATAGGAGCTGACCTTCAGGCTAAGGGATACCATGAACCCAGCAAAGAATATCGAGCCTGCAAGTATGAAGACTAGTGCGTAACTGCTCGTCAACTGCTGTATAGCACTCGATGCTATACTCCCCAACAACCATCCCAATGAGCCGAAGGATACTATACCAGCAAGCTTACCGTTGTTACCCCTCTCATGCGATAATGTAAGCATGGCCCCAGCATACATGCCAGTAGCAACACCAGCAGCAAGCCTTACAAGCAAAAGAGTTAAGCCATCGTATGCTAGTGCATGGGCAAAGAATGCTGATGACGATGCAAGGAAGCCTAGCCTTACAAACCTGACCATTCTGCCATCTTTATCTGCAAGTCTCCCAAAGTATGCATATGAGAGCGCTTGGGTTACACCATACCCTGCTGCTATTATCCCGACCAGCATATATGAGCCTGTCAGTGTATTGGCAAGTATGGGTATGAAGAGCGCAGATGCGCCAAGGGATGAGTTCTCTAAGAGGTTGAGTGCTTTTAACCTAACACCTTTGCTCTCTGACATTATGGTCTTGTGCCGCATAAGATGGTAGAGATACCAACTAATAAATCTATGTATGTATCCGATCACTACCTGCTAACTATTAGCATATCATCTACTATTAGCATAGCATCTACTAAGCATATCAGATTCTAATCACATCCTATAAAGAGCAGGAGCAACAGAGTTAAATACTCATCCATCATGCATTAATCTATGAGCATGGACTGGGGCATGAGTAATAGGCTATCAAGGATCTTCAAGAGTGATAAGAGAACGGTTATGCTAGCAGTGGACCATGGCTACTTCCAAGGGCCAACTAGCAGGTTAGAGAATCCTAGGCGCACCATAGAACCTCTCCTTCCGTATGCAGACTCATTGATGCTGACTAGAGGCGTTCTCAGGAACTGTGTTGATGCTAGGGCTGATATACCCATAGTACTAAGGGTCTCTGGAGGAGTTAGCATACTCAAGGAGGATCTATCGGATGAGGATATAACAACCAATGTAGAAGAAGCGATAAGGCTCAATGCATCTGCCCTAGCACTCTCGATATTCGTTGGTGAAGAGCATGAGCATAGAACGTTGGTGAACCTAGCAAGGCTTGTCGATGAGGCTGAGCGTTATGGTATACCAGTACTAGCAGTAACAGCGGTAGGGAGGGAGATGGCTAGGGATGCTAGATATCTAGCATTGGCATGTAGGATAGCAGCAGAGTTGGGAGCAAGATTCGTCAAGACATACTACTGTGAGAACTTTGAGAAGGTCGTTGATAGTTGCCCTGTACCATTGGTTATTGCTGGAGGGAAGAAGATACCAGAGCGGGATGCGCTCCAGTTAACTTATAATGCTGTAAGGGACGGTGCAGCGGGTGTCGATATGGGCAGGAACATATGGCAGTCTGACCATCCCGTAGCGATGATAAGAGCGGTCAGGGCTATAGTGCATGATAATGCTAGCGTCGATGAGGCATGGCAGATATTCAACGAACTGAAGGGAGGAGAGGTAATAATTAAGCAGCAATAGTAACGATCGTAAGGAATCATATCGATCAATATTTTTAAATATATGGTATGGAGAGTATGTATAGGTGATCCGATAGATGCCAACCCATGGCTCGATAACAAAGGCTGGCAAGGTTAAGAGCCAGACACCAAAGTTACAGGCTAGACCAAAGGATAGTCCTATACCAAAGGTAAGGAATAGATCCAACTATGTTAAGAGGTTAAAGTACAACAGAAGACCAGGCCAGAACTGGGAGCTTGCATCTACCTCAAGCTCAAGGGCTAGATGATACTTGTATAGCATCTAATCAATAGAAGTTATATTATTCTACATCCTATCTACTACCATGCATCTTATAATATCTTATATGCACATAGCCAGATGTGATCCTCTCTATACCCTCATTGGTCTTAACCAATAGTGAGCCATCACCATCTACATCTACCGCTATACCATCTCTAGTTCTAGCATCTCTACCCTCGCCCTCTATAATGCTAACAGGACCGAATAGCATCATGGCACGTATAGATGCGAGTATCTCATCCCTGTACGATAATTTAGAGTATATGCCCTCAATCTCCTTCAATAGCGATGCAACGAACTTTACTCTATCTACTGCTCTACCCATCTCATGCATAAGGGATGTTGAGCCATAGTAATGATAGCCTTTATCCTCATCGTCCATCATGCCCTCTATACTCTCTATGCTCAGATTTGCATTTACCCCTATCCCTATAACACAATAGTTGATGATATCATGCTCTACGCTCATATCTATGAGTATGCCTGCTACCTTCCTGTGGTTGATAACCACATCGTTTGGCCACTTTATCCTAGCAGGGATGTTGAGGTTGCTATTTATGATATTGCATACAGCGAGAGCAGTAGCAAGTGAGAGTAGTGTAGCATTCCTTACGCTTATCTTTGGCTTAGTTATTAGGGAGAACCATACTCCCCCATATGGCGATACCCATCGCCTTGATGACCTACCCCTCCCCTTGCTCTGTCTCTCCGCTACTACAAGTGTAGAGTCCTTGCCCTCTTCGGCAAGCCTCAATGCTACATCTTGAGTAGATGACACATCCTCATAGTATATAACCTCTTTCACCATAGCAGAGCCCCCAAGCTCATACATGATCTCCCAAGGATAGAGTCTGTCAGGCCTATCAATCAGCATATAGCCTAGTCTAGGCTTTGCATCTATCCTGTAGCCATATCTCCTCAGCGTGGATATCTGCTTCCATACCGCCTCCCTTGATACCTTGAGCATTCTACCAATATACTCGCCAGATACATACTCATCTGCCCTAAGAATACTCACCAGATCCTTCAGCCTAGCCTTCTCGCTACCAATAATCATATGTAGATGGGTATGATGCTATTAGAGATATATTTAACTTGATGGTTACTTATGTAACGATGATGGAGAAGGATGCATACTCTGATGAGGAGATAAGGAGTATACTCTCACTCAAGAATGTAGCAGTAGTTGGTATCTCAAGGGATCCAAGCAAAGATGCACATATCGTGCCAAGGTACCTTATGGAGAATGGCTATAATATAATCCCTGTTAACCCATTCGCAGACGAGGTACTAGGGAAGAGGTCGTACAGAAGCCTCATGGATGTACCAGATGATGTAGATGTTGTTGATGTATTCAGGCCTTCAGATCAGGTCCATCCAGTAGTAAAGGATGCCATAAGAAAGGGTGTGAAAGTTATATGGTTACAACTTGGTATATACAACAAGGAAGCGGTAGAGGAAGCAAGGAGGCATGGGATAAAGGTTGTATACAATAGGTGTATGATGCAGGAGCATAAGAGGTTGTACGTATGGAAGCCTTGAGGGATGAGTTGAAGAGCATAGTAGAGAGGTTGAATCTAAGCATACAGGTTAGCATGGATGATGAGAATAATGTACTGAAGGTCTATACAGATGGAGCGGATATGCTCAAGAGGGCGAGATCAGGGCTTAGGGATGTACTAGAACTTGCATATACTACAGCAGAACATCATCCATACTGGAGTATAGCATACAATGCAGCAGAGATACTAAACATATTGCTTGAGAGGTGGGATGCTGACTTGGATAGAAACGAGCTTGATGAGCTTGAATGGAGAGCAGTAGAGTTGTATCATGCTATAGAGAAGATAAAGATGGATGGAGGGATGGATGGAGAGAAGCTTAAATAA
The DNA here is from genome assembly GCA_938030895.1 of uncultured Nitrososphaerales archaeon. Taxonomy (GTDB): domain Archaea; phylum Thermoproteota; class Nitrososphaeria; order Nitrososphaerales; family Nitrosocaldaceae; genus Nitrosocaldus. The sequence goes on from CALHIV010000004.1 coordinate 37,437, forward strand.
CCACACCATCAAGTATCTATGTGCCAATAAAGATAGGTCTTATAGGTAAGACAAATACTGGGAAGACTACGCTCTTCAACGCTGCTACCCTATCCCATGCTGAGATCTCAACCTATCCGTTCACTACAAAGCAGCCAAACTATGGCACAACATACGCTATAACCCTGTGCGTACATAAGGAGTTCAACGTTACAGATAACCCAAAGAACTCCCTCTGTAGGGATGGATGGAGGTTCATACCAATAGAGTTGATAGACTTACCTGGGCTCATCAAGGGTGCATGGCAGGGCAAGGGCCTTGGGAATCAGTTCCTTGCAGTTGCTGCACAATCAGATGCACTACTCCATATAGTCGATGCATCTGGAAGTATAGATGCTGCAGGTAGGATAACAGAGCCGGGCACTGGAGATCCACTAGCAGATATAGCGGATATAGAGGAGGAGTTGGTGATGTGGTACCTCAAACTCTTAGAAGGGAATAGGGATAAGATATCGAGGGCTGTAAGTAGCGGGGAGAAGCTCACTGTAGCGATAGCAAGGGTTATGGGTGGTGTAGGGGTTAAGGAGCACCATGTCCAGCAGGCATTGATAGATAGCAATCTCCAAGGCAAGGAGTTCGATAACTACAGCATGGAGGATAGCAAGAGATTGGCATGGTCTCTAAGGGATATCTCCAAACCAACGCTGATAGTAGCAAACAAGATAGATGTGCCTACTGCTGCTGAGAACTTCAAGAGGATAAGGGAGGAGTACAGGGATATGCTAGTTGTCCCAGCAAGTGCAGAGGCTGAGCTCACACTAAGGAGGGCTGAGAGCAAAGGGCTGATAAGATATATACCAGGGGATGAGAGGTTCGAGGTGATCAAGCATGATGGCTTGAATGAGAGGCAGAGGTGGGCACTCAACTTCATAAGGAGGGATGTGCTTGGGGAGTATATGCGTACAGGTGTACAGCATGCAATAAACGTTGCTGTATTCAAGTTGCTGAAGATGAATGCAGTATACCCTGTTGCTGATGCATCAAGGTTATCTGACAAGGATGGTAATGTTCTTCCAGATGTGTATCTACTGCCAGCAGGCTCAACGGTCGAGGACCTAGCAAAGCAGATACATACTGACCTTGCTAAGGGACTGCTCTATGCTATAGATGTGAGGGATGGGCTAAGGTTACCTGCAGATTATGAGTTGAAGGATAGGGATGTGATATCCATAGTCTCTGCAAGTAAGAGGAAGTGAGTTAGGTAGAGTAAAGTCGAATATTAGGATGCTAGATGCTATCAAGGTTCAGGTTAAGGCTAGATGCTCCCAACCATACCTCTCCAGTTCCCTCTCCCCATGCTCATCCCTTATATATACACCATTGCCATCCTGAACTATTCCTATTACCATCATCTGGCAGCCTGTTGACCTTGCTATTCTTATAACATCTTCAAGATGCTCCCTCCTTACTGTAGAAACTATCTCATACTCCTCCCCAGCATAGAATACAAGATCATCTATACTCAAGGAGTTATCCCTAGCAAACCTCTCAACACCTCTTCCTATGGGCTTATGCTCTATTATGAAGCGCTTCCCACTTGCTCTACTCATCTCATGAAGAGTATATGCTAGACCGTCGCTTGAGTCCATTGCAGATGTTGCATACCTAGCAAGCATGAGCCCAAACCTTAGCCTTGGTTTAGGCATCAATACACTCCTCAACGCCCTTGCCCTGAACCATGAACTGGCCTTTGCATCCTCAAGCAGTATCTTGAGCCCTGCCTTCGTATACCCAAATGGTCCAGATACAAGGATAAGATCACCACTAGATGCGCCTGAGCGCCTTACAAACCTACTCCCCTCCTCCACTATACCAAGCATACAGCAGTCTATTATGAGTTCCTTCCCCTCATTGGTATCCCCTCCCACTATCTTTATATTGAACTCCCTCGCAGCCTTACGGAATCCCCCTGCCATACCTCTTACATAATCCTCGTCTATTCCTTTAGGGAGTGCAAGGGAGATCAGAGCGTATGATGGTCTCACACCCTTGCTTGCCATATCGCTAATGGATGCAACTATACTCTTCCTTGCGATCTGCCATGGCTCCATGCCTCTAGGCACATCTGTGCTCTCAACCAACATATCACACTTTAGGGCAACCTCAAGGCCATTGACATGCACAAGTTCAACATCGTCATAGCATCGCTTCCCTATATGGGATGATATTATCTCTATAACCCTCCTCTCTCCAACCATACCGTTCATCCTATACCCTTTATAATCTGCTCATACATCCTGTATAATTCATTGCATCTCTCTATGCTATCTGACTCTACAGATAGCCTTACAACATCCTCTGTATTTGATGCTCTTACAAGTACCCATGTGCTCTCATCCATAACTAGTTTGATACCATCTAGGGTTATAGACTCGGAGAAGTCATGCCTTTCAAGGAGTGTATCGATAAGCTTATCATGGCTGATGCCTTTAGCATCGACCTTACCCCTCCTTATACTGTAGCGCTTAGAGTACTCCAATATCTCATCGAGCCTATCGAGCATGGATAGTGTTATCGTTGATGCTAGAAGCCCATCCCTGCATAAGTTAAACCCAGCCATTATGAAACCAGCACTGCTCCCCTCCCCTCCAGCCTCACAACCATTCTTCAGCATTGCATCTACAACATTAGCCTCCCCAACCCTGCTGTAGTAGAGTGTGCAGTTCATCGCCTCTGCAAGATCCCTTACTGCATTGCTTGTATCTATGCTTACTGCTATACTCTTGCATCCAATCTCCTCAACTACCCTCGCTAGGCATATTAGCAGGGTATCATCTGGCTTGTATCTTGGGCCTGTAAGCACAACTGCTCTATCCCCATCCATATCAAGTGCTATTCCTAGCCTACACTGCCCATTGTTAACAGCACTGCTCAAGTGTGTAAGATCTGAGTTGGTTGGGTCAACACCAACCCTATCCATAAGGAGTGGCTTGAAGCCAAGTCTAGCAAGTATCTCAAGGATGTAGGATCTAGTAGAGCCATGTGCAGTATCAATTGCTACTGCCACACCAGCGCTATAAGAATCTAATGCTAGGGATCTGAAGAGATCATCGATGTAAGATGGTGCTGATCTATGCTCTCTACCTATATGCTCTATGCCTATACTGCTTATACTAACACTCTTACTCTTATGTAGCAGATCTGCTGGTACTGCTCTTCCGTTAAGAGCAAACTTGAGGCCATTCCACTCCAATGGGTTATGAGAAGCAGTGATCATGATACCTGCACCAACACTAGGTAGATGTGACTCTCTAACTAGCACTGGTGTTGGTGCTACACCCAAGTTATACACATCTATACCATGCTCTCTTAGCACCGCTGATACTACAGATGCTATAACCCTGCTCGATCCTCTAGTATCCATTGCAAGTGCACACCTATTGCTAATCATGGATGAGAATGCTCTAGTAAATGTCATTACATGCTCCAGCGTAAGATCTTCAGGGAATCTGCCCCTAACACCAGATACAGAGACCTTCAAGCCAACCTCTATGCTAAGGTTTAAGTGTAATTTATTTATCACGTCTTATCAAAACCATAGACATCTGTATGCCTCGGTAGCTCAGTAGGTTAGAGCGAGCGCCTCGTAAGCGCTAGGTCGCGGGTTCGAATCCCGCCCGAGGCTCTTGGCCAAAGAGATTATCCCTACGATTGCTTTATAACCGGATATGCAATTATGTACTAAAAGGAATAAGAAGAAAGGGTACAATTCTAGGTCTGATCTGATGCATCTTACTATAATGAATTACTATCTATATGTGACAAAGCATTCAGAGTAGAATAAGTATGAACGTAGGTAGAGAGTTATGGGTAATGAAACTACCTATATCTTTTGTTGTGTTACTCCCGTTGGCTACTCTTGTTTATACATATATTCAAATGTATCGTATACAAGTTGACTCGCTTACTGTTTTATCGTAAAGATATACATTTACTATTCCTGACTCATATAATACAATATAGTGATCACATAGGTGTAATGTACAATGTTGGCAATACATCAAACTATGCAGATAGGGCTTGATGCAACCAACCCCGATGATGGTACAGTGCTTATAGACGTAGATATAGTATGAATTGGGTTAATGCTACTGCTGAGGATCTGATGATATCATCAGCATTAGTTAAAGAGCATGAGTTTAATATCGATAAGGCATACTCGCATCATAGCACAATATAACACTAATGCAATTGGTTAGAGAGAATGGATCAATAGATAGATATTGGTTATGGATTGATGATCTGCTAGTAAGTCATGTGCTTACTTAAAGATAAAGATATGGCATTAAGTGCAAAGATAAGCAATAAGGTTAGAGTCTGCTAGTAGCTACCAGTTACAGTTTAGACAACCAATCGCTGTACTCTTTAATCAGCCTGCTTACTTTAAGCCAGTAACAGATATTAACATAGTGGGCAATGTATGGACTAGTATCGCAAGTGCAACAGGGGAGGATCTATCATGTTCAGATTATGCAGATATAGCATTTTTGAAGGCTATCCATTATTATCGTGCAGGGCAGTATAAAGAAGCAAAGGCATGCTATGAACATGGTATTATCATGTTTGATGGGTATGGGTTTAAAGATGGGGCATTCTATGATAATAGGCACACTACATATAAACTGGCGTTATGGGAGGTAGTAAGTGATATAACAGGATATGGAGATGCTAAGGAAGCACTAAGAATAATAGCAGTGATGCGTGATCCTAACACTGGAGAAGTATATACCCATTATAGGCAGGATATGAGTATAGGTAGCATGGCAAACGTAGAAACAACTGCTCTAGCAATTATGGCTTATAATAGTAAACCACAGGAGAAAGTAACAGATAACAACAATAATCTGCCATTAGAATATATAATAATAGGAGTGATAATGGCAAGCATGATAGCAGTACTCCTATCTAGATGGAGATGATCGTTGCTTTCTTTCTTAAAATATCTCTATCGTATTTTGTTGGTTAAGCAGTGTTAATACATGCATTAATTATTTGGTATGCTAATATAACTATCTAATAGAACTGATGCTTATGCATTAATATTACTTCTATTAAGATGCGACCTCTTTAGAATCTTAGTTGACATACATAAACATGCTACTGTAAGCTCTGTCTATCATCTACTGTATTAATCAATCTCCTTTCCTCCTATATTTACTTCCTAGGCTTATTCAAGATCATCTTAAGATCATGGTACGATTCATTGCTTAACAACGACGTTTGTTTCGTTACAACTTAACTATATAACTGAATCAACTGAAACCAAATATTATGTTATATAGTTGCTAATATATAATATAAATTAAGTACTAGGTGCCCTCAACCCTGTACCCTTTAACATGACTAAGAGTGGTATGAGTGAGGTTGCAGATAGAATGACTGAGAATATAATGGCATTAACTATGGATAAATCGTAGAGTCTGCCTATCACCATGCTCCCAGATAGCCATGCTATACCATAGATGCTATTGAATATCCCGTATGCAGTTGCAAGCCTTGCTCTATCAACCATTGCTGCTATAGATGCACGCATTATAGTCTCCTGTATACCCATCACAGCGCCCCAGAGTATGATACCAATAATTAGGTAAGTACTGCTCAAGGAGAAGGTTAAAGGTGCAATAGGTATGCTAGCCAATGGTATTAGCATCAGTACTATAAGCCCATGCCTATCGAATAGATATCCTACCATCAATGCCATTAATGCATCTATACCCATTGCAAGAGCAAACAGGATAGGTATATACACATCATCTATAACTGAAGTTAGTTTGATATGGTATGATATGATCTGAAAGTGTGCATACCCTGCTACACTTATGGATACAAAGGCTAGGTAGAGCCAGAATATACGTGGGATAGAACTTGAATTTGAACGTGAATTTGAGTTTGAGTTTGAGTTTGGCGATGCATCTATATATGAACTAGGCGTAGCAAACCTTCTAGTATAAACAAGCAATGAACCTGTAGCAATCACTGGTATGAATAGGTAGAGGAATGCACTGCTATACCCTCCATGGTAGAGGAGTAAGGCAACAATTAATGGACCAGCAATAGCACCTATCTGATCCAACGCTTCGTGTATACCAAAGCCCTTGCCCTTGCCTATAGATGATGCTGCATCTGCTACAAGAGCGTCCCTTGCAGGTGTACGTATTGCCTTGCCTAACCTCTCAAGTATTATTAGTGTAGATGCTAAATCAAGCCTGTTAACGAATGCAAGCGTTGGGAGTGAGAGTATCATCATATACCCAGTCACTATAAGAATCCAATGCCTCCCACTCCTATCTGTGATATGGCCAAAGAGTACCCTTGAGCCATAGGCAAAAACCTCTCCTACCCCTGTAACCAACCCTACTGTAGTAGCACTTGCTCCTAGTATAAGCAAGTATGGCCCAGTTATGCTTCTAGCACCTTCATAAACCATATCAGCAGTGAGGCTAACAAGCCCGAGCAGGAGTATCAGTCTGAAAGCCCTATCTCTAGAAGCAGACATCTTCTACCTATTATTATCTATACATACCTTAAATTAAATGTAAAAAGACTTCTATAACATTATATAATAGTGGACTGCTATTGATTAAACTTGATCTCCCTCCCATCTATATCCAGAATTATTAAGAGTGTAGGGTAACGTTTAATATACTGAAGGGATAAGCAAGCAGCAGCAGGCTATGGCATCAGCCTAGGCATATCCTAGTAGGGATGCCTGAACCGCCCCCGTGGCTGATGATGCCTACCGTTGATGTATAATGGTGGCAAAGGCATGTTGGGGGATGATGCAGATTGGTAGATCTGTATAGTAGTGCGGTAGTAGCATCAGCCATAGTTGTATCTGGCATTCTAAGTTCAAGAGCAAAGATATCATCCTCAATAATAGAGGTTGCCTTGGGTATAGTTCTTGCAAATGCACTATCCCTAAAGATAGAGGGATGGTTAGACTTCCTTGGGACGTTTGGTGGTTTAACGCTTACATTCCTTGCTGGTGTTGAGGTTGAGAGCAGGTTGCTTAGGAGCAAGGCAAAGGTTAGCAGTGTGATAGGTACTCTAGCATTCCTAGTGCCATTGATAGGGGAGTTGGTCTTCCTTACACTCTTCACCGACTGGAGTTGGAGTGCAAAGTTGGCAGCAAGCCTAGCATTGACAACAACGTCCATAGCAGTTGTTTATGCAGTTCTTACTGAGTATGGGATCATGCGCACACAGTTCGCAAAGACCATAGTAGCAGCAACGTTCGTGAACGATATCCTAACAATAGTAGGGATAAGCCTCATAGAGCCAAGGTTCAACATGGTAACAGTAGCATTCCTACCAACACTGGCTCTGTTAGCACTGGTAATACCAAGGTTAACCAACAGGCTGATAGCAAGGTATGGGGAGAAGGTTGTTGAGGTAGAGTTGAGGTTCATATTTGCTATGCTCTTGCTAGTATCATTCTTTGCCGATGAGGCAGGGATGCATGCTGTATTTGGTGCATTCATGCTAGGTCTCATATCTGCTAATACACTGCAGAGGCATGATAGAACTCTTGCTAAGATGAGGACTGTAACATTCACCATCCTCTCTCCAGCATTCTTCATAAGAGCAGGGATGCTGATATCTGTTAATGCGATAACACAGAACATACTCATGGTACTCATGCTCCTATTGGTTAAGATGTTATCGAAGTTCGCTGGATGCTATATGTTATGTAGGAGATGGCTGCCAGAGGCACCAACATTCTCAACACTGCTGTTTAGCACTGGACTTACAGTCGGTACTATAACTGCAACAATAGGAAGAGATCTAGGATTCCTTACACAGGAGCAGTTCTCCATAACTGTTATAGCAGTTATATTAAGTGCTGTAGTACCTACAATAATAGCGAAGAGGTTTGTCCCAAAGAATGTATAGGTATGAGATGGTAGGAAGTGCTATATACGAATCGTGGGATAGGATGATGAGAGGAGGTCTAGACTATGATGGATAGAGGTAAAAGGAAGAGGATACTCGCTGCAATAGATACTACGGATAGCGCAAGATACGTTATTGAGAAGACTGCAGAGATTGCAGAGATGGTTGGTGCTGATGTAACTGTTCTAACAGTTGTGGATCTCCCTCTAGTCGCAAGTGAAGGAGAAGTCAATATGGCTAAGATGGTAAGTGAGGAGAAGAAGATCTCTGAGTATCATAGAGAACTCATAGATAGGTACTTTGGGGGTTCTACTGGCATACTTGTGGAGTCTATGATACAGTATGGTGATGCTGGAGATAAGATATGTGAGATTGCTGAGAGGATCCACGCAGATATGGTTGTTATAGGGAGTAGAGGACTTGGTAGGATAGAGTCTATGCTGCTTGGTAGTGTATCTGAGAAGGTGCTTAGGAAGTGTAGATGCTCAGTACTAGTCGTGAAGGCAGTTATGTGATGGATGGTAATAGAGCTATCCATCTACCTATCTATCTACCTATCTATCCATCCATCCTCCTATCTAACTAACTATCTCTCCGTGATCGTTAGATCCTCATCCCTACCAGCAAATATGTAGAGTGCAACCAACTCCTTCGTATTGCCATGGAACTTGTGCCTTGCCCTTGCGGGTACGAATATAACGCTACCATCCTTTACGGGTATATCCTTATCCTCTATCCTTATGAACCCATCTCCCTTTATGATGTAGTACACCTCATCGTTGACATGTGGAGCCTGTGGATCCTCCTCCCCAGGCTTTAAGCGCAATACGCCAACATCCATGCTCCCTCTCTGCAGAAATGTGCAGCACCAGTCACCATCCCTGATCATCATACGCAGTATATCATCTACATTGTATGCATCGTACTCAACACGCATATATGCACTTGCCTACAAGGTTATTAAAATGTTGATGCCCATGTAATGAAGACTATATGACTACATCTTTATTAATTATAGTTGCTTATCTTGATTATGCTCGTAGGTTCGACCAAGATAACGAAGGGTACAAGTGATGGTAGGATGCTTATGGATATGAGAGAGCGTGCAGCAAGAGATCCTAATCGCTTCTGGGCTGAACAGGCATCACTACTAGAGTGGTTCAGATCATGGGATGAAGTGCTTTATTGGAACCCCCCATTCGCAAAGTGGTTCATAAACGGGCTTATAAACGCATCATACAATGCACTCGATAGGCATACTCCTAGCAAGGGTGATAAGGTTGCAATATACTGGCAGGGGGAGGATGATGATGAGAGGAGGAGCATAACATACAGGGATATGCATAGAGAGGTCAACAGAGTTGCAAATGCACTAAAGGGTCTAGGGCTAAGGAAGGGTGATAGGGTAACGATATACATGCCTATGGTACCTGAACTCCCAATAGCAATGCTTGCATGCTCAAGGATTGGAGTAATACACTCAGTCGTATTCTCTGGCTTCAGTGCTGGTGCATTGGCAGATAGGCTTAATGACTCTAGATCAAGGCTTATAATAACTGCTGATGGCTACTATAGAAGGGGCAAGGTTATAAACCTAAAGGATAACGTTGACTCTGCACTAAATGCATGTAAGAGCGTTGAGCATATAATTATACTCAAGAGGCTTATAGATGGAAGCAGTAATGCTAGTAGCAGCAAGGGTAGGAGCGATGTACCCTATATAGACTGGCATGATATAGTTGATGATCAAGATGCTAACTGTGAGCCAGAGATGGTTGAGAGTAATGAGCCACTCTTCATACTCTACACATCCGGCACAACAGGTAAACCAAAGGGTATAGTGCACTCAACTGGAGGCTACCTTACATATGCAAATGCAACGTTCAGATGGATATTTGGGATAAGGGATGAGGATGTGTACTTCTGTACAGCAGATATAGGATGGGTTACAGGGCACTCATATGTTGTATATGCACCGATGCTTAATGCAACCACAATCATAATGTATGAAGGTACCCCAGACTATCCTTCAGTGCATAGATGGTTCGAGTTGATAGAGAGGTATAAAGCAACCATATTCTACACAACACCAACTGCATTGAGGATGCTTATGCGCTACAACATAGAATATGCTAAAGCACATAACCTATCATCCCTAAGGTTGTTGGGCACCGTAGGAGAGCCTATAAACCCTGAGGTCTGGCTCTGGTATTACAAGGTGGTTGGGGAGGAGAGGTGCCCAATAGTCGATACATGGTGGCAGACTGAGACTGGAGCAGCGATGATAGCGAATGCAGCAGGTATAGAACTCTTGCCCATGAAACCTGGATCTGCAAGCATCCCCTTGCCAGGGATAGATGCTGTTGTTGTGGATGATGATGGCAATGAGGTTAGAGGAGAGAAGGGTTACCTTATAGTGAAGAGGCCGTGGCCTGGGCTGATGCTTACTATATGGGGGGATGATGAACGATACAAGCAGGTATACTGGTCAAGGTTCAGCAACGCATACTATTCTGCAGATTATGCTATAGTGGATGAGGATGGTTACTTCTGGCTTCTAGGTAGAGCAGATGAGGTCCTGAAGGTTGCCGGCCATAGACTTGGTACCATGGAGGTTGAGAGTGCGATAGTTGCACACCAAGCAGTAGCAGAGGCTGCAGTTATAGGCAAGGCAGATGCTATCAAGGGAGAGGGCATAGTTGTATTCGTAGTCCCAAAGCAGGGCTATGCAGATTACAATGAGTTAAGGGTATCGATAATGAAGCATGTAGAGAATACTCTTGGTCCAATAGCAAGGCCAGAGCAGATATACTTTGTAGGCAAGTTGCCAAAGACAAGGAGCGGGAAGATAATGCGTAGAGTACTCAAGGCTATAGTTAATAATGCGCAGATTGGTGATACAACCACACTTGAGGATGAGGCATCTATAGATGAGGTTAGAAGGATATATGAGGAGTTCAAGAAGGTAACTGGGTGATTCATGTGCTAGTGAGTTGAATTAATGGGTTAGTGAGTTGAATTAATATAGTGAGTTAATGAGCCTATTGGTTCAGTAATCATAGGTGTAGTAGCAATGGAGTAGATTGGGCATCTATCCTTATCTACTACCTCCTTTATGAATACGGCCCTGGCTTCTAACTGTTCTTCCATTACTCCTCCTTGCTTTACTGTGGGTAATTTGGTACCTACAAGTTTGAACGTTACTGTACAGCCATTGCTTATACTATCACCAGACTCCAATACCACTGGTCTACTTGCCTCTGTTGGGTACTTTTGGTAGTTTATTGCAGTAACAGAACCATCTTCACGTATATCCATCACCATGACTGGGCCATCACTTGCCCCTATACCAAGTTGAGTCTGTGTATATTCTACACGTATGCCATCGAATAATATAAGCATCCTCTTCACATCGAACTCTCTCCCATCGACTAGCATATGCATATCATCATCGTAATCTATGCTTATTGCAATTCTATCCCTTTCTGTAATTGCATTGAAGCATACATCATAGATGCCTATACATTCTTCATGCTCTATCCTGAACGCTGTTACCTTCTCACTCACCATGAATCCCTTCATACTACGCTCATTCCATACTATTATCATCCTTCTCCCATCATCACCGTATGCCCTTACCGCACCATGCTCTATCGCTATGCTCTTTGATATCAGAAGTGTTATGGTATAATCATCCTTATCAATCCCCTTATCTATAACCGGGTATGGCTGTACATCTAGCAGTCTTAGAGTATAACCAATGACCCTTACTGCACTCTTATGCCTATCCCCAACCGCAAGATCTAGATGCATGCTTCCATAAACGCTTGTCACCTCAAGCAGAACTGTTGCACTCCCAGCACGTATACAGTATGCATTTATAGGACATCTTGAATCCTCCAGAATATCAACGAACCTAACAAGTATCGAGTCTCTCTCATCTATCATTATTCTAGCGCTCTGCCCTATTGGTAATGTGAATGGCTCATCAGAAATGGCAGATACACCATCGTATACACTGAATACCAATTCCTTTGAGATACTCTCCATCCTACCATCTATGAAGTAAGTGAATTTTACATCTGCTCTTACGCTACCTGCAGACACTGCCCTATACACTATACCAGATGAGGGACCTGTAACCTCCACGCTCTCACCTGGGTTAAGTTCATGAACAGTAAATCCAAGGCATGATGGTACGCTCTCTACACTGACATGCTTATCAAACTCTACAGAGAGTGGGGACTCGCATAGTCCCTTGTATGTTATAACATTATTGCTATTATTAGCAACTATAGCCCTTATCCTGAACTCATCTCCTACGATCACCTGAGTAGGCACTGTCCAGATATAGAGTAGATCTACCCTATTGCCATTGTTGCCCCCATAAGATCTATTTATAAAGGATGAGAAGGGTATGAGCAAAAGTATAACAACTATTGCGCCAACCCTTATAACAGCCCTCATATTACATCTATCGAATCAAGAGGTCTAGCATAGCGAGATATAGGCTTATATACTCTATAACTTATGCTCATTCTCAGCATGCTCGAACCCACAGTAAGGGCATCTTGAGCCTCTGAACTTGTTACCACAGGATAAGCATATACCGAGCGTATCTGTAACCTTCTTACTACTATAACCTCTGCTATAGCCTACACGCATACTCTTCTCTCCCTTCAATAATACTATCAGTACTATTATTATCAACAGACCTACTACAACATACACCCAGACCATACCATTCTTATGGATAATAAATTATATTAATCTTTCATGCTTCGCTCGATTAACGCTAGTATGGTAACCTTAACTCTAGGCCTTAACTTTAATAATCCCCTAACGAAAGTAAGTATGTGTTCAGTATAAAGAATATAGGGCTGAGGAACGTGGAGGTAGCAGATACCAAGTTATGCCTCATAGATGGGGAGAATGGTAGGCTACTCTACAGGGGCTATGATATATTCGATCTTGCAAAGAACTCCACGTTCGAGGAGACCTCATACCTCCTACTCTATGGAGATCTACCAACCAAGGAGCAGTTGGATGAGTTCGATGAACAGCTTAGAAGGGCTAGAGCATTACCTAGAGAGGTTATAGATGCCATGATACATAGGGCAAGGGGCGCAAGACCTATGGATGTGCTTATCTCTTCAGTTGCAATGCTGGCAGATTACGACTCTATGGATGAGAGTAAACCAGCAAATATAGAGAGGAGCATAAACCTCATAGCAAGACTGCCTACTATAGTTGCTACATGGGATGCGATAAGGAGTAACAGACCGATACCTGAGCCCAATCCAGATCTCTCACATGCTGCAAATACACTCTACATGCTTCTAGGGAGCGTGCCAGACAAGGAGATTGCAAGGATGTTCGATGTATGCCTTATACTCCATGCTGAGCATAGTTTCAATGCATCGACATTTGCTGCAAGACAGGTAGCATCTACAAGGGCGCATATGTATGCATGTATATGTGCTGCTATAGCAGCCTTATCTGGAGACTTGCATGGTGGTGCTAACGTTGCCGTTATGAAGAACCTCCTAGAGATAGGGGATGAGAGCAAGGTTGAGGAGTGGGTTAAGGCAAGGTTGGATGCTGGAGATAAGATAATGGGCCTTGGGCATGCTGTATACAAGACTGATGACCCTAGAGCAAAGATCTTGAGGGAGATGAGCAGAAGGCTAGCAGCAAGGACAGGTAGCAAGTGGTACTCCATAACAAGCAGGATGGAGCAGGTAACGAAGGATGAGGTTAAGAGGAGAAGGGGGGTTGAGATATATGCAAATGTTGATCTATACAGTGCATCTGTCTACTACACAATGGATATACCAATAGACCTCTACACATGCATATTTGCAATAGCAAGGATATCTGGATGGTGTGCGCATGTGATAGAGGAGAAGTTTGCAGAGGCACAGCCTAAACCAGTACTTTACAGGCCAGCAGCAACATACGTTGGGAGGTACTGTGGACCTCTAGGCTGCGAGTATGTGCCAGTACAGAAGAGGAGTAATAATGGGGTAACAAGTAAGAAGCATAGTTAGAAGGTTTTATGGACCTGCTATACATACGAGAGATTAGTTTAAGTATACATGCTCATTAACCTATGCCATGAGGGCAGCAGTACTAAGATCTGTAGAGTCTGGACTCTGCATAGAGGAGTTGAATGATCCAAAGCCAAAGGATAATGAAGTACTGATAAGGGTGAATGCTGTAGGGCTATGCCATACAGATCTACATGTGCTTAGAGGGCATATACCATTTCCATTACCAGCCGTACTTGGGCATGAGGTCTCTGGCATAGTTGAGAGTGTAGGTAATGGTGTTGATAACATACAGAGAGGGGATAGGGTCGTTGGGCCATTCATACTACCATGCGGGAAGTGTAGGTTATGCATTAGAGGCAATGAAGACCTATGTGAGAACTTTTATAACTATAACAGGCTTAGAGGAGTCTACTACGACGGTACAAGCAGGTTAACAGCAAAGGATGGTAGTACTGTGTACATGTACTCCATGGCTGCACATGCAGAGTACTCTGTTATACCAGCCACATCTGTATTCAAGGTACCAGATAACATGAACCTAGATGATGCCTCGATCCTAGGATGTGCAATAATGACTGCGTATGGGGCATGTAGAAATGCGTCTCTTAAGCCAGCAGAGCAGGTTGCTGTATACGGTATAGGTGGTGTAGGGAGCAATGTTGTGCAGATAGCGAGCAAGGTATTCAATACCGATGTAATAGCAGTAGATATAAGGGATGAGAAGTTGGAGTATGCAAAGAGCCTTGGAGCAAGGCATGTTATAAACTCGAAGAAGGATGACCCTGTTAAAGCAATAATGGAGATAACGGATGGAAGGGGTGTAGATGCTGCTATAGAGGTTATAGGGATGAAGGAGACCATAGGTGCTGCTATAAGATCTGTAAGGTCTGGAGGAAGAGCAGTGCTTGTAGGATTATCATCAAAGGGTAATGAAGCAGGATTTGAGATAAACTTCTTAGTAAGGAAGGGTGTACATATAATAGGCTCTTATGGAGGGAAGCCTAGAATAGATATGCCAGATATAATAGCGTTGGTAAGCAAAGGGGCAATAGATGTTGCTAACATGATATCAGAGAGGTTCAAACTTGAAGAGGTCAATGAAGCGTTTGAGAAGTTGGAGAAGGGTGGTATAAGGGGTAGAGCTGTGATAAAGGTTGCCTGAGACGGATTATGTACATACACTATCACGCTAAATCTCTGCAATATATACCCATTCTTTAATTTAGTCATTACGAATTAGTTTATTAGTAACCTGTATATGAGTAATTGCATGGTTAGAGATGGAAGGATAAAGTTTGGGATACAGAATGGGTTGAACGTTGCTAGGCTAGGACTTGGGGAGGATCAACAACTCATGGCATACATGCTTGCTGATAGACTAGATTACGACTCTGTATGGAGTATGGACCATACAAATGTACCTCAGTGGCCAAAGGCAATAGTTAACGATGCTTGGATACTCCTTGCTGCTGCATCCCAAGTTACCAAGAAGGTAATGCTTGGAACCTGTGTTACAGATGCTGTTAGAAGGCATCCATCTACAGTAGCGCTCCAGACGGTAACACTCGACAGGGTATCGAAGGGTAGAGCGATACTAGGCATAGGTGCTGGTGAGGCACAGAATATAAACGACTTTGGGATACAATGGGATAAGCCTGTATCGAGGTTGGAGGAGCAGTTACAGGTTATACAGTTGCTCTTCCAGTCCTCTCCAGATGATAGAGTGAACTTTGAAGGGAAGTTCTATAAACTCAATAATGCGTGTCTACAGGCAAAGAGCATACAGCAGCCAAGACCCCCAATCTTCATAGCGGCAGGTGCACAGAGAACGCTAGAGATAACAGCAAAGTATGGGGATGGATGGCTACCAATAGCATATACGCCAGAGTTGTATGAGCACCATTCAAGGATAATAGCTGAGAAGGCAAAGGCTCATGGCAGAGAGGATGTGGTTGAGCGCTGTCTAGACTTCGATGTTTACTTTACAGATGATCCTGATGAAGCATGGCTCAAACTAAGGAGTGCAGTGAAGGTAAGCCTCTACAAACCCGAACTTCTCAAGGTCTATAGCATGGAGATGCCGAAGGACTTTGACTTTAGGCAGTACTTCACAGAGTATGCCATGTCAAGACCAGATCTCATGCAGAAGATGAGGGAGGCAGCACAACAGATCCCTGATAGTATTGCTAGAACAGCAATAGGTATAGGGAAGCCAGATGATGTAATACAGAGCATAGAGAGGTTTATAAAGGCTGGGGTTGAGCACTTTATAATAAGGTTCTGGGGCGAGGGCTACTACAAGAACATAGAACTCTTTGGTAAGAAGGTCATCCCATACTTCAGGGACTCACACAAGTGAGTGTACGAATATCATGAATCTATCGATGCAATATAGCGTAATGTAACTAATGAGCAGACATGAGATACTTCATCTCAGGGAATCTTTTCACCATCAGACCAACCTCTATAAGGTATGGTGTCAACTCCTCAACCCTTATACGCCTCAGTATAGGACTCTTTACCACTGTGTTCTCATTCAATGGGTTACCATAGGCTAGAGGAGAGAGTGATGGTAGAACTATGATGCTCTTACCCCTCCTCTTATGGATATTCTTACCACTACTTGTACCATCATGACCTAATGTACGATCACAGCTCATAATACCATATAGGAATGCCTTGAACCTGTGCTTTGTACCAACTTCGTCCTTGATCGCTACTGATGGGTGCTCATGCCCCATAACCACAAGCCTTACGTTGGTAGATTCATCATAGATAACCTCGCTCTCCATATGACCATGGATGAGAAGTATACTGCTACCATCGTTACACTCAAGCAGTAAATGAGGATCGTGTAGTCTCACACTCAACTCCCTCAGTATGTAGATTATGTAGTTATCATGGTTGCCCCTTACAACCTCCAACTCACAGTTGCTCTTGCGTAGAGCATTAACAAGCTTCTTCAGGGAGTACCACTCATCTGCACTTGGCTTACCGAACTCATGTTTTACATCCCCAAGTATGATAACCCTTCTGCATGATAGCTCTCTTACTGGTCCAAGTATGCAGTCTATTATATGCTGGGTAACAGGGTATGGTATATGTATACCCAATCTCTCTCTATGCTCCTCCAACCCTAGATGCGTATCAGCGAAGAGAAGTGTATCATGCTCCTCTAGGTACACACATGGGTATGGACTTACTATACTGACACCATCCTCCAACTCCATCAGTTCTATACCCATCTGTGCCCCATTAGTAGATTGGTGATGATAGAGTATATTCTTATTTGTGGTTAATTAATTAGTTAATTAGTTAATTAGTTAATTAGTTATGAGCCTTTAGCGCTTATCCTCCTCATCACCATCTCATGCAATGCCTCAAGCATCTCCTTCCTATCCTCCATGAGGACAACATCGCTATAGCCAGAGACTATGAGCATATGGCTGAATGGCGATGGTACATCCATACTGCTGAAGAGTATGAACCTCCTCCTATCCTGCTCAATATCCATTAGTATCTGCTCAGCTCTCTTCACATCCATCAGATCCTCCATAACCTCCCTGTATGTCTCTTCTAGCACAGGGAAGTTATCGAGCCTCTCACATAACCTCATGAGTATCTCTGCATTGGTCTGCTGCCTTGCAACTGTAACCTCGTAACCCTTGTAGTTCCTCAACACCATCAGTGCTCTGGTTGCGCAATGCCTGAACCTCGTCCTAACCATCTCGGTACTCTTTATCGCATTAAGCAAGAGCGATCTTATGTTGGATGAGTTGACTGAACTTATTATCCTACTTACTATGGATGGGATATCTTCATCATACTCTCCTAGCGTAAGCATAAATGCACTATCACTAACCGTAACTGCAACATTCCTCCTCATAATGACTCTAGCAGCATAGGCATAAGCTCTAGCAAGTGCATCGTTAACCCTTCTTCCAAAGACGCAATGGAAGATGAGGTTATGCCTATCATGCTCATCAACATAGTGCTCTACCAACAGGTTACTATCGCTTGGGTATGCTTTAACCCCTAATGCCTTGAGGAATCTATACTGTGCATAGATGTACTCTACTATGGCATGTGAAGCATTCTCATCCGTATATAGCCTCTCCATGATCATCTTTGCTATCTTATCCTTCAATCTCTCTATATCCTTTGCATCTATTGCGTCAATGCTGGCATAGCCTCTCCTCCTACCCTTATTACCCCTACCACCATCCTTACTCTTGATCATCTCCATCCCCTTATCTAGCATTGAGAATAACTCACCCCTCAACCTCCCTATCTCCTCTCCAAGGTCAAAGCTCAAGGGGAGCATCTCACTAAACCAACTTGGGATGGTTGGTCTCATCCCTTCAGCGCTTCTAACCGTTGCTGTCAAACCTTTGCTTGATATGAACTCGTATGTCTTGCCCCCTAACACGAATATATCCCCAGGGCTAAGGCGTTCAAGGAACTCCTCCTCTATGCTCCCTACCCACTTCCCATCCCTTGTATAGACCTTGACTGCAACCTCATCTGGTATAGTTCCTATATTTGTAGCATAGATCATCCTTGCTGTAGAGCCTCTCTTCCCAAACTCATCTGTAGCCTCATCATACCATATCTTACCATAGACTTTATGCCCTTCAAGGCCTTTGTACATACCAGCAAGGTACCTAAGAACCCTCCTGAAACTATCCATGCTCAGATCCCTGTAGCAGTAACTCCTCCTCACAAGCCTATAGGCATCCTCTACACTCCATCTCTTCTCTATTGCCAAACCTACTATATGCTGTGCAAGAACATCTAAGCAGTTCCTTGGTATATGCACACTATCTATCTTACCACGCATAGCATTCATACACATAACAGCATCCTCCACAAGGTCATCGTTATCCATAGCGATCAGGTAGCCTCTGGACTCAAGCTCTAGAGAGTGCCCAGATCTACCTACCCTCTGTATACACCTTGCTATAGACTTTGGGGAGCCTATCTGTACAACAGCATCTATACTCCCTATATCTATACCCAACTCCAAACTTGTACTTGTAACTACTGCACGCATCTTACCATTCTTGAGCCTATCCTCTACATCGAGCCTTATCTCCCTTGAGAGGGAGCTGTGATGTGCTGCAAGCTCATCGTCTGCATCAACTACGTTCATCTTCGATAGATGGTACACAACCCTCTCTGCTCCAGATCTAGTATTCGTGAATATGAGCGTGGTCTTGCTACTCCTTATAACATCCTTGATAAGAGAGTAGAGCCTCCTGTTCAGTTCATCTGCCTTTGCATGTACTATATCCCTGACAGGAGATATTGTGATGATACTCATTGGTTTCACGAACCTAGCGTCGACTATTACACAATCCCTCTCTATAGCATCTCCCTTATCATTGTAAGAGTAACCAACAAGGAACCTAGCAACCTCATCCAGTGGGTGGAGTGTAGCGCTTAGCCCTATCCTCACAAGCCTGTTTGTGCATAGCTCCTCTAACCTCTCTAGACTCAGGCTTAGGTGTACACCTCTCTTGGATGAACATAACTCATGTATCTCATCTACTATAACCCACCTTGCATCCTTGAGTCTCTCCCTGAACTTTGGTGCACATAGCACTATCGCTATGCTCTCTGGGGTAGTTATGAGTATGTGGGGAGGCCTCCTGAGCATCCTTGCCCTCTCACTCTGCGGTGTATCCCCAGTTCTAACACCTACCCTTATCTTGCTTACCGATGCATCTATTGCAGATAACTCAGCGAGAGGTTCCCTCAGGTTCTTTGCTATATCATTGTTCAATGAGCGTAGTGGGCTCACATATATGCAGTATACCTTATCCTCAAGCAGATCTCTCCTTGCGAGACTTACAAGCTCGCTTATTATGCTTAGAAATGCACTGAGAGTCTTGCCAGAACCTGTTGGACTTGCTACAAGGGTGTTATTGCCTTGGAGTACGCTTGGTATTGCATATCTCTGTGGAGGGGTTAGCGACCTGAACCTCTCCTTGAACCATTCCCTAACAACACTATCGAGCATATCTATTACATCCTCATCCCTGTAGGTGTAGAGCTCATCAGCATGCCTTATCATTACACATTTACGCAAGTATGGAAGTCCTATTATTCATTACGTTGAATCCATTACTATATATAATCAAGTATATTGCACTTACTGCACTTACTGCCTATAGCCTCTGCATCATAACCCATCCCTCTAAGATATGATGCAAACTCCTCAGCGAACCCATGGAAGGTATAGATCTTGTTTGGTTTACAACTGTTTACAACCTGTACAAGTTCGTAAAAGTCACAGTGATCACTTAGAGGCAAGGTGTAATCATGGAACCTTGAATGCCAGTAGGCTAGTGCCCAACCTGTGAATGCCACTGTTACGGCATTATAATGCTTCTTCATCATCCTAACGAAGAGAGAGTTATTGCTCTGCTTTGGCGCAACCATAAGCCATGGGCCATGCTTTAGGCTATCGATATCCTTGCTACGAACTATAGTAGCATGATCATCACCAAGCCTTACTCCCAATTCTCTGTATACGCTGTTCATCCTTGCTACACTCTCATATATGTAGAGGGGCTCCCAGTGCCTGAAGAGGCTTGTTATGATCTGTGCTTTCCCAAATGGGTAGCCCATCAGTATCACTGGAAGACCTCTAGAGTACATATCTGCTATCAGCATGTTAGCCTTATGCACTATATCCTCTACGCTTGGGAATCTGAAGCCCTTCTTACCATATGTTGACTCTATCATGAGGATCTCACATCTAGGTAGTCTTGCACCCTTCAGGAATGCCCTATCCCTTGTGCATATATCACCAGTGTATAGTATTCTATCATCTATGAGGAGCGTCTTGGAGCCTAGAACATGGCCAGAGTCTATCATCTCTAGACTTGGATCGGGTTCATGGCTAGCATTAGGGTATCTGAACCCACGTGCCTCTGCTATCCTTAACGTCTCCTTTGATGTTAACACCTTGCCTATGCTTGATGCCCTATGCATATGGTCTGTATGTGCATGTGATACAAATACAAGATCTGCTCTCACATCATGCTTTGGGTCTAAGGCTACCCTCCTACCCTTATACTCTACAATGATCCCAGAGTCTGAACCGATGAGCATCAGAGTAAGGGATCACTGATACCTTATTAAGATTTGGTAGATACGCACTTATATATAAAGCATTGAAGCAAGTGTATGGGCATAAACCTTGCAATACTTGTATCTGGTAGGGGGAGCAACATGGAGGCTATACTGAAGAGCATAAGGGATGGTATGATAAAGGGAGTAGTGCCAAAGGTCGTTATAAGCAATAAGCCAAATGTTAGGGCATTGGATGTTGCAAGGCAGTATGGTGTTGATACTATCGTTATAGATGATAATGGTAGGAAGGGTGCAGATTGGGAGTATGATAAGAGGATAGTAGAATCTCTTAAAGAGTATGATGTTAGGCCAGATAACGGGCTTGTATGCCTTGCAGGGTTCATGAGGATAATGAGCAGAGAGTTTGTTCAACTCTATAGGTGGAGGATAATGAACATACATCCATCTCTGCTCCCTGCATTCCCGGGTCTGAATGCTCAGAGGCAGGCGCTTGAGTATGGTGTGAAGGTGACGGGATGTACTGTACACTTTGTAGATGAGGGGGTTGATACAGGACCTATAATACTACAGGAGGCTGTAGAGGTTAAGGACGATGATGATGCTGAGAGTCTAGCAGGGAGGATACTTGAGAAGGAGCATATGATATACCCTAGAGCGGTGCAACTCTTTGCTGAGGGTAGGTTAAGGATAGAGGGTAGAAGGGTAAGGATACTCTAGTTGGTAAGGATACTCTAGTTGGAGAGAAATATAATAGCGAGGTTAAAGCATTATAGCGCATATATCGGATGCGTCTATAACCTTCCCTACAAGATATCTATACTCGTAGATGCTGGTGCTTAGAACTACAAACTTGCCCCTCCTTATATGTAATACAACCACCTTGGTTCTGATACCATCTATCTCTGCTATACACCTTACGATCTGGTTATGCTCTATCCTTGGCTCTCGCACAAGCATGTATCTTACCTGTTGCTGTTGCTCTCTTCTTGCCTCAAGACCCTCTACATTCTCCTTACTGGTACCTGAGCAATTTGCTATATGCTCATCTATGAATCTAGGGTTTGTTGATGCAAGCCAACCGTTGCATCTCTCACACCTTACAATCACAGCATTCTCTTGCTCGCTCATAATGCTCAAGCCTCTTCTAGCATATATCTATATTACGCATTTTGTATATAGAAAGTATATCTTTAGCTTATCATTTTAGAGAGTACTTAATAAATCCCTTAATATATCTAACTATGAATATGAATAAGCATAGAGAGGAGGATGATGTATTCACACTCTACTCTTTACTTGAGAGTAGGATAGAGATGCTCGAGGAACATGTATCGATGCTCAAGAGCGAACTTGCATTTATCAAGAAGATCATCGAGAACAAGCACCATGGATCTGATATAGGAAGATTTTAATTGCTATAGAAGAGAGCAATATCTGACTTGACAGCGGTATTGATAGATGGTAAGAGCGTAGCAGGTAAGGTGACTGAGCATGTTAAGAGAACGGTTGAGATGCTAAAGGATAAGGGTATAGAACCATCTCTTGCCACTGTGCTTGTAGGGAATGATGAGGCATCAGCAACCTATGTTAGGAACAAGCATAGGGCATGTGAGCAGGTTGGTATTAAGACCATGAACTATCACCTCCCTGAGGATTACAGTACAAACCAACTCATGGAATTGATAGAGATGCTCAACGAGGATAGGAGGGTTCATGGTATACTGGTTCAGTTACCGCTCCCAAGGCATATCAATGAGTTCCTTATCACAAGCATGATAAAGCCAAGTAAGGATGTTGACTGCTTGACACCATTCAACATTGGGCTACTAGCATACGATGTTGCAAAGCTTCTTCCATGCACCCCTTCTGGTATAGTTGAGTTGATGAAGCATTACAGGATAGATCCAGCAGGTAAGCATGTTGTTATAGTGAATAGGAGCGTGCTTGTAGGCAAACCATTGAGCATTATGCTACTACATATGGATGCTACAGTGACTGTATGCCACTCAAAGACTACCAATCTAGAGGAGAGGTGCAGAGAGGCAGATATAGTGGTTACCGCTGTTGGTGATAGATCCAGGTTCGTCTTGAGCAAGGATATGGTCAAGGATGGAGCAGTCGTTATAGATGTTGGTATAGACAGGGTTGATGGTAGAATCGTTGGTGATGCAGATACAGATGTCAGGGAGAAAGCATCGTATATAACTCCAGTGCCTGGTGGAGTTGGGCCTATGACCGTTGCTATGCTCCTAAGGAATACAGTAATCGCAGCAGCGCTGAGTGAAGGTGTAGATCTGGCCCTGCATGCGGATCGATAGTTAATTAATATATGTTGTGCTGTTAGGCTACCTCTTGAGTAGAGTAAAGTAGAGTAGAGATGTATGAAGATCTGATAGGCAAGAGGAAGCAGGAGTTGAGGAGGTATATGCTGAACCTAAGGGACTCTCTTAGCAAGGAAGAGATGGTCAGAGTAAGTAGAATTATACAGGAGAAGGTTCTAGAGTCTGATGAGTTCAACTCATCCTATATAGTTGGACTCTACAGCCCGATAGGCTCTGAGGTGGATACCTCTACACTTGCAAAGAGAGTGATTGAGAGTTGTAGGGTACTTGCATATCCACGGATAGAGGATAAGTACACCATGGTATTCGCTAGAGTTAGAGATCCTACAATGGATCTTACTCTAGGCAGGTATGGTATACTTGAGCCTTCAGATTCATGTGAGATGGTTAAGCCAGATCTAATAATAGTACCAGGACTTGTATGGGATGAGCGTGGATATAGGATAGGGTATGGCAAGGGCTACTACGATAGGTATCTTAGCAGTAATCCAGATGCTGCAAAGATAGGGCTTGCTTATGACTTTCAAGTACTTAGCAGCATACCTCACAGCGAGAGCGATGTTAGAGTTAACATGATAGTTACAGAGAAGAGGAGCATTAGAATAGGGTTGCAGCCATCGGATTGACTCTACAATCTATGTAAGAATGAGACCCTTCGGTTAAAAAGTTATAAAATACTATAACGGGTTAGACTTGTTGAATTTAAGCGAGGCAAACGTGATACTGAGGAGGGCTATAGTCAGTATATACTTTGAGCCAGAACTGATGAGGCGTAACTACAAGAGATCGAGCGTAAAGCATCCAAATATAGAGGGGGAGGGCATGACTCTGAATGATCATCTACACCTCTTCTTCGACCTATACACGGGGTGTGATTATCCTGATGGTGATGAGTGGTTCATCGTAGAGTATATTCTGCCTTACAATACAAAACTCCCTGATAGCCTCAAGGGGCCAGATTACTTCACCACATTGGCAGTGGATGAGAATAACAGTTACTGGAGGCATAGAGAACTGATAAGGTATAGATACGGTAAGAGTAAGAGACTGGATGAGGCTGTAGATTTCATAGATAAGAAGTATAAGGAGTTGAGCGATGTACTCAATGAGCATTCGTTACTGGATGGGCCAAAATCATGATATATGTATAGTAAATAGCACTTGTAATACGCTTTAATAGCATTCATGCGATCATACTCCATACGCCTCCCATATACCTGTACTCTTTACCATCGAGATATGCACTCCTTGGGTACCATCTCATCTCTTCGCTTGAGAAGACGAACCTTACCTCTTCAGCATCTGGGAGGGATCTGAATAATACTGTATCTACAACATGCTCTACAGCCTCTATGGCCTTTTTGAATACCTTGCTATTACTCTCTGCAGTACTGAATACTATGGTTGGTGAGCCTAGAAATCTAAGTCTAAATGCTAGTCTACCTCTACCCCTCCTCCATTTTATATTCTTGATTATCTCTTTCAGCATCTCCCATCTCTCAAAACCAATGCCCTTTACGAAGTTCATATCATACTGTATGGGTAGATCTATGCCTAATATGCTAATCAATACCATGCTCTCCTTACCGCCCTTACCACTACTGTTATTACTACCCTTCTCCTCCATACCTACCCAATCAATAAGATTATAATCCCAGTCCTTAACGATCTCCTCTTGCTGTTGCTCATCCTTCACAACCTCCTCTATAACCTCGAACCTCTCATTGAGTAGGTTGAATAGCGCTTCTACCTCAGCTTGGGATAGACCTCTATGCACCAACCTTGCATACATTGTAATATTAAGGTATAATGCTTATTTTATTTATTATCTACTCCTAAATCATGCCTAGGAACCTGAGCAGGTGTATGAGTCCATAACCTCCACCAACGAAGCATGATGGTACCCATGGTACAAGTAATGGTATCCCTCTAAGCCTGATCTTGTGATTATCTATTATCCTGCTAACATATTCGTTAAGATTAGCATTCCATATCTTGTAATCTATACCATTCCTCTTCAGCATATCTGCAAGCTCGTACAGCACTGCCCCCCTAGCACTGAATATATGCTGAATATACCTCCTAGATATCTCCACCTCCCCTCCTACAGCTATTGTATCATCTGCACCATCAACAC
This sequence comes from uncultured Nitrososphaerales archaeon, assembly GCA_938030895.1. GTDB lineage: Archaea > Thermoproteota > Nitrososphaeria > Nitrososphaerales > Nitrosocaldaceae > Nitrosocaldus. The sequence continues at coordinate 63,002 of CALHIV010000004.1, forward strand.
GAAGAAGCCTAACATGCATCTCCCACCCTTTGTTCAGCATCTTTGTTAACCCATGCCCTATCTGCATCCTCTTCCTATTCTCACAGAAGAGTAGTTTATGGAACCCCTCTGCTAGGAATGTTTCAACGATATCCTTAGTATCCCTTCTAACTAGAAGGTAGAGTGGACCATCCTTGACCTCATCCCTTCTGATCAGGTGTATAAGGCCTCTTACTAGGCTCACGGTCCTAGGGTATAACAGCATGTAGTCTGCCATATCATTACTTACTAAACCCTACATAAATAATCTTTCTATCAACTAGTTATCACTATACCATTCAGATGTTGAGATGGTATCTTATGAAGTCCATTATAGAACTTGTAGGTATCATTGTATCGTGCTTATGCATTGGATCTGAATCATGCTCTTCGCACTTGTATATAGTGCTCATCCTTACATGTTTGCCAGACGTAAGTATATACTCAACCAATCTGCTCATACTCCTAAGAGATGCTATGCCCTTGATCACTCTGGAGGCAGTAGAGTCATCATCATAATCCCTTAGCCATAGCCTAACCATCTCCTCTATAGTGCTATTATCAACCTGCTCTATAGCATCTATGCCCCTTATAACGGTCCTCCTGTTAAGCGAGAGTATACCTGTGCTTGATGATATCGTATGCAAAGCTACGCATGGTTCGTCTATTATGAATCTGAGGTTGAATGGTGTAGGGTACACTATTGGATCTATACTCACGCTGAGATGCTCATAACCGAACCTCTTGACTGATATGTAGAGTACATGCCTATCAGTAGCGATGATGTAAGGCTTACCATGCTCTACTCCATTGAGTTCCTTCACCTTAGCCTCTGCTGTAGCAAGTATATCCTCCCCAGCCTCAACCAACCTCTTTGCCAACTCCTCCCGTGTCTGCTGCTGATATGCTGCTATCACATACTGCTGCCTCCTCTTCATCTCCTCAACCTCCTGCTCCACGAGTTTAAGTACAGCGTAGAGGTCTAGCATAATGCATCTTGAGCAAGAGAGTATAAAATACTTTCATTCAATATCTGCAAGTAATCTCATATGATATGATATGATATGATATGATATGATATGATATGATATGGTTTTAACCCTTGAGATCGCTGGTGAGCATACCCATGAACCTATCTATTATAGAGTTCTCTGCCTTTACCCTGACTACATTCTCCATCCTCCTCTCATTCTCTATCTCCTCTACACTCCTCTCATCCAATGCTCCCTCGAAGAAGAATCTAAAACGCTGATCCTTAAGCCTAAGCAAGGGCTCTATGTACTGCCACTGCCAGTTAGAGAGTACAAAGTAGACCCTCCTACCTGTAGAGTTTGAATTATTGCTACTACCCTTCCCCCTCTCATAGAAGCCTATAGTGGCAAGGACCTTCTCTACCATATCCCCTATATTCGTGCACTCCTCAACATTAGCAACTGGGAGTGAGGAGAGCCTTGCATAGAGTTCGGCCTCAGCCTTGCTCCTTGCAAAGATGATGGTCTTGATCATGTTATCATCTACATGAGATCTAGCGAGTCTGGAGGAGAGGTTCTTTGCGGTATCAAGCCTATTCCTTATATGCTTCGGTATGGTTTCTTGAGGATGTATACCTTCATGACTGCTGGTAACACTGCTAGCACTATTGCAGTAGATCACTATTATATTCTCCATCATAGAATAGTGTATGATCGTTATATTTAAGGTGTAAGTTATAGATGACATATACTACTACTTAGTACAAAGATATAGATATAGATAGCAATGTTTATGAGGAAGGAGAGCATACACCAACACTCTTTGCCTTAACAGCACTGGGGATTACGAACATGCTACTGGTGTGCAATATTGCTATAGAGATGAACCGATACGAGAGTAGATCTCATGCTAGTAAGAGTATACTTGCTGAAGTTGATGAACTATAGAAGCGATATAATGCTATGGAGGAGAAGATCGATGACATAGATTCTAAACTGCTTGAGTTAAATGATGTGGCTGGAGTATTGAATGATGTAAGATACAAGTTGGTTAATATACATAGCAATGATAATGATAGTAGTAATAGTAACAGTAATAATTATACATTGAGGTATATACTCACTCACTCTATAGAACAAATCGGAGAGAGGATTAGAGGGTAGAGAGGAGGATCTAGGGGACTTGGATAATGTATATGAGGGATGATGCTAGGTACTCTAACGTAAAGAGTGCATTAAGCATATCAGAGATGCTCGATGAATATGTTAATGCCCTAACTCAAGGTTCATACTTCCTCATATAAGTGTAGTGGCTGATGAGGATGAGAGATGTAAGGGTGCATCTGGCTACTATGAGCAGGTTACTAAGGGGATAGTACTCTGTTACCCCAGCATAGATAACTTCATGAGACTCTATCCAGATGATATTGCAAGGTTCTCTACGCTAGTGAAGTTTCTACTCTACCATGAGGTTGCACATGCACTGATCGATGTATATAAACTGCCTATAGTTGGGATGCAAGGGTATGCAGCAGATAACTTTGCCATAGTTACCATATTGGATGAGGGGGATGATATCCATCCTATAATCTGGCTATACAGAGTATGAATATCACACATAACGAACATGTCATCTAGATGATATCTATCCTATAATCTGGCTATACTATGCCATGAGAGAGGATAAGCATGCCAACAGCACCTCCCCCAAGTATTGGGATACGCATATGCTCTTCGTGCAGAGGTACTACGATATCTTATGCTTAGCCTATGGAAGTAAGCCGTCAAAGTACAATGGTGGTGATCTTCCTAGTGAGAGAGCGTATAGATGCTTCCATGAGTACTCATCAGCACTCAGTTCTTGGAGTGAGCTCCTCAGACCTTGGGTGAAGTCTGGTTAAAATATACTAATAGTTGCTCTCTTGTGTGTTTATACACTTACTCACTAAAGCATATGAGGATCCATAACTAGCACTATTTATGAACGGCCAGACTATTACTGCTATCATAGGATTTGCATTTGCATCCATAACTGGTATCATGAGCCTTGTATTCTACTCTGAGAGCAATGAGTTAAGGGCAGAACTTGGCAAGGTTATGCAAGATAACGCAATGCTCAAGCAGAATCTTGATGATGCTATGCAGAACCTCAAAGATACCAAGACAGAGCTCGAGAAGAGTAGAGAAGAGCTGGACTCTACAAGGGGTATGCTCAAGAGCACCAATGAGGAACTTAATAGCACTAAGCAGAGGCTGAGCATCACTGAGGAGGAGTTGGAGAGGAGTAGGGTGGACCTTAACTATGCAAGGAATGAGTTGAGTAACACCAAGGCGAGGTTACTCCATACTCAGGATGAGCTCTATAAGAGTAGGGAGGAGCATGAGCGTACGCTCAGATCACTCAAAGAGTTAAGGGCAGATTACGATGCCCTTAAGGAGAGGCTGAAGAGCGTTGAGGATGATCTGAAGGGATACACCTATAGAGAGGATAATGGTGACTTTAAGGTTAGGTACGATGCTGGTAACAAGTACGCCTTTATAATAGATCCCATAGTTGGATCACTAAACTCAAGGCTCAAACTACCATACGATATACCTGTAACAGTATCTAACTGCGGGGATGTATGGTATGCTGCATATGTTGAGTATGAAGTATACACTCGTAAGGTTAGCAAGATGGTACTATGCGTTGAGGCATTGGATAAGATAAGTGATTGGGTTGATTCTATGCATAGTAATGGACTGGTATCAGATAAGGATGGTGCATTCAGGATATTTACAAAGTATATTGTATACCATGAGGTTGGGCATGTGGTTATAAGGATAGCAGATCTACACACTGGCAGCAGAGAAGAGTCACTTGTAGATGACTTTGCATTCTATATGCTTGTTAAGGATGGAGATGATGTGGATCTGCTCATCTGGCTCTACAAGGGACTTGCAAGGCTTGAAGAAAAGGGAGATATAAAAGCAAGACATCCAAGCAGTCTATACTTAACATATAGGCAGCAGTACCATGATATCTCTTGCCTTGCATATGGTGCAGATATAAGGTCAGATCATATAGATATTGGGGAGAGGGATGATAATCTATGCGAGATAGCATGGTATGAGGTCTCACGGGGCTGGGATAGAGCCTTGACACTCTGGTGGAAGTAAAAGATATAGACAGTTATACAGATAAGAGGGTATAGTATAGTCTACCTTATGAGCAAGGCCAAAGTCTATCATTACAGCAAGTGTATAACATGTAGAAGGAGCATAGAGGCTATGAGCAGGAAGGGGTATGAGCTTGAGTTGAGGGATATATTCAAGGATAGGCTAAGCAAGGATGAGATAAAGGATCTACTTGCAAGGGCAGGGATAAGTGCAAGGGCACTTGTAAGGAAGAGGAGCAGGTTATACAAGGATATAATCGATGGCAAGTATACAGAGGAGGAGATAATAGATATGATGAGCAAGGATCCAAGTCTGATAGAGCGACCAATAGCAATGATGGATGGGAAGATATTCATAAGGCCAGAGTTATGACTCTAGGAAAAGGTATGAGGCTTTACAACACATTGAGTGGAAGGGTTGAGGAGATCAAACCAAGCAATGGTATAGTGAGAATATATCTATGTGGTGTAACAGTCTATGATTACTCGCATATAGGCCATGCTAGAACTATAATAGTCTTCGATGTTATAAGGAGGTATCTCATGCATAAAGGCTACCAAGTAGTATTTGTGCAGAACTTCACAGATGTTGATGATAAGATAATAAGGGCAGCAAGGGAGAAGGGTGTTAAGCCATTGGAGCTTGCTCAGTACTTCATAGAGCAGTACTTCAAGGACTTCGATAGGCTTAACGTCTTAAGGGCAGATAAATACCCTAGGGCAACTGAGCATATAGAGGATATGCACAGGTTAATAAGAGGGCTGATGGATAAGGGTTACGCATATAGAACAAGCAAGGGTGTATACTTCCATATAGCAAGGGATACCGATTATGGTAAGTTATCTAAAAAGCCCATAGATGAACTAAAGGCGGGTGCCAGAGTAGAGGTCGATGAGGAGAAGCTTGACCCTCTGGACTTTGCGTTGTGGAAGTTTACTGATGATGAGCCATCATGGGATAGTCCATGGGGTAGAGGCAGACCTGGCTGGCATATAGAGTGCTCTGCAATGAGCATGAAGTACCTTGGCGAGACGTTTGAGATACATGGAGGGGGTGAGGATCTTATATTTCCTCATCATGAGAATGAGATTGCTCAATCTGAATCCTTAACGTGCAAGGAGTTCGCAAAGCATTGGGTACATGTTAGCATGGTCAATGTTAAGGGTGAGAAGATGGCAAAGTCCCTAAAGAACATAGAAGCGATACACTCTGCACTGAGCAGATGGGGTCCAAATGCAATAAGGCTATACTGCTTATCAGCACACTACAGGAAGCCCTTGGAGTATGATGAGATGCTACTCAAGCAATCACTAGCTGTGTGGAGGGATATAGAGAATGCGCTCTATGAGTTGGAACATTCCATGCATATACCTGCTAGTGATGATGGGAGAAGGGTAGCAGGTGAGTTGAGGAGCATTGTAGATGATTCATACAGGATATTCATGGAGAGTATGGATGATGATCTGGATACACCTAAGGCAGTAGCATCATTGCTTATCCCTGTGAAGACGATCAACAGGTATGCTGGAGAGGAGATGCTTGATAGCAGTGCTACAGAGGCAGTTATGCAGAGACTGAACGATATGCTGTTCATCCTAGGCCTCAAGAGGAGCGAGGTGAGCATGGAGGAGAGGGTAAGGATAGAGGAGATGGTGAGGAGGAGGAGTATGCTTAGGGTAGAGAAGCGTTACAAGGAAGCAGATGAGATAAGGGAGATGCTGAGGGCAGAGGGTATAGAACTAGTCGACCATAAGGATAGGACTATATGGAAGAAATTAAGTTAATCCTGGTAGATATATATAAAACTTTAATATAGGTTCGACTATTCATAATCCATGAGCATAAAAACTGAGATTTTAAATAGGTATAAGGGTTACTTGATGCTTAATAGGAATATCTTCATAGCAGGGGTATGTGCATTTCTAGCAAGTGCTATTATGGCAGAGGCTTACTATATCATAAATAGGAGTGCTACTATCAACTCAACGCTCAGCGTTGCTGTGGAGTATGGCATATACATACCATTATTCGCATACCTATACTACAGGGATAACAAGAGAAGGTATAGAGGCTCTGACTGCGTGTTATGGAGCAGGGTATTTAGAGATGCAAAGAAGTTGATAAGCACGCTATCAGTAGCAGAGATTGTATATATAACTGCTAGGGTGTATATACACACCACTTGCTTAACGTTAGCATGCAGCCCTATCAAGCAGCTTTACTCTCATCGATAGCAGCATCTGTACTATTCTATACGGTGGTGAATGTAGGTGCCAGAGTATCAAGGTTATTTAACTGAACATAAATTTTTAATAGTTGGTAAATTACGTTGATAGTAATGTTATAAAGCGGCCTTCTATAACTATCGGTATGGATCCGTTTGGGATAGGAGGGTTACTAACATCTCAGATAGCAATAGGAGGGATAATAGGCTTCTTTATAGGCTTTGCGATAAAGAAGATAACCAAGTTGGCATTATTCATTCTAGGTATATTCTTCATAGCGTTGCTCTACCTTGAGTACAATGGATACATAGTGATAAACTATGCGAAGTTCGAGGAGGCCTTTGGTAGGATAGGAGGCAGTATAACAGATCAGTTAGCAGTTCCAGCAACCCCAGTACTAACAAACATCCCTTTGCTTGGAGGTTTTGGCCTAGGACTCATCATAGGATTGAAGAAGGGCTGAAGTAGCGTATGATATAGAGTGGTGCTTGATATAAAAACAACAGTTAGAGATCGTATCCTAGATATCCTAACCACTACTGCCATCTAATTGTAGATTACTTTACCTCTATAAGTTTTGCCTCTACCATCTCATTTATCAAGCCTTCCAGTGCTGGTTTGAGTTGAGCAGTATCCTCTCCACTACTACTTGCTATAACATTGACCAACTCATTGAATGATATACCATTACAGACATCCCATATCATTATGACTACCTCGTTAACAGAGTATGCTACTTTGTCATCATTGACCAGAAGAAGAGAACCGTCTTCGGCCCTTGCTACATTGCCCTTCTTGTAGAGTTTCTCTAACTCCATCAGTAAATGCGCTACTATTTATTATTTAAATGTTTGTCTCGCCTCAATACATTACGTGTAGAAAGATTTTTTATGCCCTAATTCCAACTAAGAGGTCATGTCAACTGTAAAGGGGGAAGATATAAAGAGCGAGAAGTGGGGTATAGCCCATATATATAGCAGTTTCAACAATACAATAGTGCATATAACAGATCTTAGTGGGGCGGAGACGATAGCTATAAGCTCTGGGGGAAGGCATGTGACCGCTGATAGATATGAGTCATCTCCATATGCTGCGATGAAATCGGCGATGGCAGTTGCAGAGATAGCGAAGAGTAGGGGTATAACTGGTTTACACATAAAGGTTAGAGCTGTTGGAGGAGTAGGCCCAAGGATCCCTGGCCCTGGTGCTCAGGCAGCAATAAGGACACTAGCAAGGGCAGGGTTCAAGATAGGTAGAATAGAGGATGTTACACCAATACCACATGACTCAACTAGGAAACCTGGAGGAAGGAGAGGTAGGAGAGTATAAGATAGAAGTATAGCTAGAATAATAACTGTTACCTAATATATTATCCTCTCATAGCTACTTGTATACAAATCTTCTAACTATCATGAATGATAGCGATGCTGCTACTATACTGGTGAGGTATGGTAATACAAGCATGAGGTACTGCTCTTGCCCTTGTACCTGTGCCTCTCTTACTGGAGCCATCTGCATAGAGGGCTCTTGCACTAGCATCCTTTCACTCTCTTCTGGTTCACTTGATATGCCTACATCTCCTGCCTTTGCATGCTGCTCCTCTACCTCACCTGTAGAACCTCTACCCTTTCCTACATCTATGCTTACTGCCTCCTCCCCCCTCTCTTCATGCATTGCTCCAGATAGTATGTTGAGTATGAGCACTGTTGCAATGGCAAGTGCAGGTGCAGACCCCCATAGTACAAATATGCCCTTCATATACATAATTCATCGCCCAGAGATATAATGCTATAGATTAGAACATCGGACATTAGAATGGCCTCCTCCTCCATAACCTTACAGTCTCGAACCAGAACGCTCCACTTGCAATTATAGCAAAGATAAGTGCATGTATGTTAAGTGAAGGATGGTTTACTACCAGATATGTTATTAGAAGGGTTGTGAAGAATATAGCAAAGAATGTCAGCCTAGGTATGGTATAGCCTAGGATGTTAACGAACGACTCTAGTATGCTTATCTCGGCCTTCCTTGCTATGTAGTATCTACCATACTCATCCTTGGATACAAGGCTTAGGGCCATTAACTTATCTAGATGGTAACTTGCTACGCTTGGGCTTGAGAAGTTCAGATCCCTCTGTATCTCCCTCACACCTACAGGCACTTCTCTCTTGAGCATATAGAGGTAGACCTGTAGCGTCTTGCCTTTCAACTCCCTCTCTATGGGATCATCGTACATAACCGCTCTACCATGATAGAGGATATTAGTTTAGTGCTAGAAGCATCCAATAGGCTATATATTATAGTGTTCTCTATTCACTGCTATCATTTACTATCATCATTGCTCCTCTTTAACCTCTCTGCTAGGGGGATGAACCTACCATCCTTCTCTATCACTATCCTGCTATCCAGCCTAACATTCAAGCCTACAGACCTTAATATGGCTAGGAGATCTGCTCCTGTTATCATCCCCTTCACCTCCCCACTCTTTATAAGACTTGCGAACTTTGGGACTATGAATCTCATCTCCTTTGGATACTGTTGTTCTGCAGCCTCCAGCACCTCTTCCCCTCTATCGGTTAGATGCTCTAAGAGTATCTCCCTATCACTCTTCTGCCTCTGCTCTAGCATCCTCCTCTTCATATCTAGCAGTTTCTTGACCTTTATGATCTGCTCTGCAGGGTCATAATCACCATCATCATTATGCTTTGAACTGCTAGCATCCTCGCCTATATTACTAGGGCTCATCCCTTGATCACACCTATTGGGATCAGCCTAGCAACTTTTGTTGCTATACCAACCCTATGGCTCACATCAGCTACAGCATCAACATCCTTGTATGCCTCAGGGATCTCCTCAACCACACCCTCTCTAGTCAATGCCTTTATGTATATCCCTCTACTCTCTAGCCTCTTCTGCACATCTTGAGCAGTGTATGAGCGCTTCGCTGCTGCCCTACTCATAGTCCTTCCTGCACCATGTGCTGTAGAGCCAAAAGTCAGCTCCATAGCCTTTGGATTGCCTAGGAGTATCCAACTTGCAGTACCCATAGAGCCTGGGATGAGTACTGGCTGCCCTATAGCCCTATACTTCTCTGGTATCTCCTCCCTACCAGCAGGGAATGCCCTTGTTGCACCCTTTCTATGCACAACTACCTTCATTAGTGAACCATCAACCTTGTGCTCCTCAACCTTTGCTATATTATGGGCAACATCGTAAACTAGACGCATGTTAAGGTCCTTCTCGCTTGAATTGAAGACCTTCTCGAATGTCTTCCTAGTCCAGTGAGTTATCATCTGTCTGTTACTCCATGCAAAGTTGAGTGCAGAGTACATCGCCTTCCTGTATGCTTCCCCCTCATCTGAGTTGTTGGGTACACAGGCCAACTCCCTATCTGGGAGCGTTATAGCATACTTCTTCAATGCCATCTCCGAGACCCTGAGATAATCACTGCATATCTGATGCCCCAATCCCCTAGACCCGCAATGTATCAGCACAGTTATCTGCCCTTCATGCTCTATACCCATAGCCTTTGCTGCCTCCTGATCGTATATCCTATCGACCTTCTGCACCTCAAGGAAGTGATTACCAGAGCCTAGAGTGCCGAGTTGTGGTGCGCCCCTCTTCCTTGCCATATTGGATACCTTGCTTGGATCTGCGCCTCTCATCTTCCCATTCTCCTCACATACATCGGCATCCTCATCCCAGCCATACCCATTCCTTATCGCCCAGTACACCCCTTCTGTGAGCACCTCATCCAACTCTGCATTACTCAACTTAACTACTCCTTCACTCCCAACACCAGATGGTACTGCTCTAAACAGCTCATTGACCAACTCCCTTAACCTTGGTCTAACATCCTCCTCATCAAGATCTGTCCTTATCAGTCTAACACCACAGTTTATATCATAGCCTACACCCCCAGGGCTTATGACGCCATCCTCAATGCTCATTGCTGCTACTCCTCCAACAGGGAACCCGTAGCCCTCATGCCCATCTGGGAGTACTACAACATGCTTCTGTACACCTGGAAGGGTGGCAACGTTCATTGCCTGCTGTATCGTTCTATCAGAGAGCATCTTGTTTAGCAGTTGCTCATTTGCATATATCGTGACTGGAACCCTCATACCCTTACTCTCTATAGGCTCTATCCTATACTCGACATCGCTTACTCTCTTTATGTAACCACTCATCATCTTCCATACTACGATCAAAGATAATTTAAATTAAACTATGTATAGCAGGATAATAGCAGTAGCCATGCCTATACTACCAATAGATGCTGGAAGATACGGTAGTAGAGAGATCAGAAGTATATTCGATGATGAGCAAGTGTTAAGGTACTCACTTGAATTTGAGGCATGTGTTGCTGAGGTGCAGAGCATGTTAGGCATAATACCTAGGGATGCTGGTATAGAGATAGCAAGGAAGGCAAGATCTGGTATTGTAAGGCTTGAGCGTGTGAAGGAGTTGGAGGCTGTAAGGGAGCACGATGTTGCTGCCATGGTTGAGGCACTGGTAGAGGTATGTGATGATGTAGCAAAGCCATGGGTACATTATGGGCTCACAAGCTACGATGTGGTCGATAGCAGGATAGCCATGCAGTTGAGGGATGCTTTAGTAGTAATAGAGAGGAAGATGAAGAGGTTGACATTACTGCTGGCAGAGAAGGCAGTAGCATACAGGGATGTAGCAGCTGTAGGTAGAACCCATGGGCAGCATGCAAGCATAATCTCATTTGGCTTAAAGTTTGCTGTATGGGCATCAGATATGTTGATACATATCAAGGGTATCGACGATGTTAAGGATAGAGTACTTGTATGCAAGACGTTAGGGGTTGTTGGTACAGGCTCGCTCATGGGCGATAGAGCAGTCGATGTTCAGTCTATGGTCGCTGAGAGGCTCGGACTGAAGCCTATAGATGCTGCAACACAGGTAGTATCAAGGGAGAGGATAGCAGAACTTGTAGCAAGGTTAGCGCTCATAGCATCTACGCTAGAGAAGATAGCGGTTGAGATAAGGAACTTGCAGAGGACAGAGATAGGCGAGGTTATGGAACCGTTCAAGGAGGGGCAGATGGGTAGCAGTGCAGTTCCAGTGAAGAGGAACCCAATAAAGAGCGAGAGGGTATCGAGTATAGCAAAGATTATGCGTTCTATGCTGATAGTTGCGCTCGAGAATATCCCGCTATGGCATGAGAGGGATCTGAGCAACTCTGCAAATGAACGTTTCATCATACCGATGAGCATAATCCTACTCGATGAGATGCTTGATAGCATGATAAGTGTTATATCTGGTCTAGTGGTCAACCTTGATAACATAAGGAGGAACATCTATGTAAGCAAGGGGCAGATATTCGCTGAGTTTGTGCTAGATACTCTGATAAGGAAGGGTATGGATAGGATAAAGGCATACTCTATAGTACAGAGTATAGCGTTCAATGCAAGTTTGAATGGTATGGAGTTCAGAGATGCTTTAAAGGAGGATCCAAGGATCAAGTCACTCCTCTCTGTAGAGGAGGTAGACTCTTTATTCGATGCAGAGAAGCACCTAGCATCCTCCTCAAGGATAATAGAGGGTGTGGTTGATGCTGTATATTCAGTATGTAGAGAAGAGGATGCTACTTCATGAATACTGCAAGTAATGTCATTGGTACAGAGATTATCGCTACTATGATTATTATTGCTGTTAGCGCTTGCTCATTCACTGTAACGCCCCAAAGGGGTAGTACTGGTATAGGAAATAATGCTATGAACCATATCAATGCCAATGCTGCTATCCTCTTCCATCTCCTCTTTATCACCTGCATGGGTATGCTTACATGGCATGAGATTTTAACCTTTCCTGCCATCTGCACAGGTACATACTTTGATAATTTATTATGAAAATCAGATGGAATGTTGTTACATTTATAAGATGATTCCTGTTATAATCTACTCATGTATAGTGGGGAGCTTGAACTACAGGCTAAGAGGAAGGCACTTGCAGTGCTCCAAGATGAGATAGGCAAGCTCCTTAATGCCGGTAGATCGCTTCTAGCAATATACAGTATGGTACTAAATGGCAATGACGATGGGGTACGTGCGAATCTGGAGAGGATAAAGAGCATCGAGGAGGAGATCGAGACCCTTAGGAGGAAGATAACCATGGATATATGTGAGATAGGCTCCCTCATGGTTAATAGAGAGGAGCTGTTGAGAACGATATACCTTATGGATGAGATAGCAGGTCATATGAGCGGTATAGCGTTCAGGCTATCAGCCCTAAGACCAGATATATTCAAGAGTATAGATGGTGAGGTACAGTCAATGCTCGATCTTGTGCTAGATGAGCTGTTCAAGTTGAATGAGATGGCTAGAGCATTGAGCATGAACCCCATGACCATAATAGAGATGGGTCCTGCTGTGCAGAGGTTGGAGAAGCAGATAGATGATAAGTATAGAGCATTGGTAGTCAAAGGTTTGAGCAATATTACAGATACAAGGGATATTATACTGCTCAAGGATGTGCTTGATGGTGTTGAAGGCATGGCAGACAAGTGCCTAGAGGCATCTGATCATATGATAATACTTGCACTTAACATGTAGGAGTACAGATGATGGTATGATATAGACCATGGTAGAGGGTATAAAAGGGGAGCTGATAGAGAATAGGATAGTCATATGGGATGTAGAGCACTCTAGGACCCTGTTCAAGGATGGGTTCTATGGCAAACCCTTGGGCATACCAAAACCAAAGGATGCAGAGTTCAATGCTCCGCTCATCTTAGACCTCATAGAGGGTTACTATCTAGCAAAGAAGGGCATATTATCTATCTATAGGCATGATGGGAGTAAGAGAGGGGATGCTGATAATGATGGCTCAATAGTCGGTATATCCTTGAAGGAGATGGCCTCTATATGCAGGAAGGAGTATGCTAGGTTCGATAGTAAGTACATGGTATTCAAGGAGTTGAGGGATAAAGGCTATGTTGTAACCCCTGGGATTAAGTTTGGGTGCGACTTTGCTGTATATGAGCATGGACCAGGGATAGACCATGCACCATACCTTGTACAAGTCGTTAATCCAAGCGATCTCCTAACAGCAACCATGATAGTACTCTCTGGTAGGCTAGCAACTACAGTTAGAAAGCAGTTCATACTTGCTGTTGCAAGGGTAAGAGAGAAGAGGGTTGAGTTCCTAGCCTTTGACTGGTGGAGGGCTTGATCAATAGACTAAACCATCAATAGGCACATCTGATCTAAATCTAATCTAGCATAATCTAGCAAGATCTAGCAGAGGTTAGGATCGATGCTTAGGATCGATGCTTATCATTCGAACTCCTTCATTATGCTCCTCACATGTCCTGCTATTATATTGTAAGCCTCTATAGCCTCTCTACTAAGGTGCCTTGTAACCTCACTCTCTATCTTGAACCTACTATATATCCTTACAGCATTCTCGACAGGATCTATGAATATATCATCATCCTTTAATATAGTAAGAAGTAGTTGCTTCAACCTTGTATCGTTGTTTAGCCTCTCCGCTATCTTGCCTCCCTCCCACCATACATCCTCCACGCTCTTACTTATCACTCCTCTTACCCTCTTCCTAGTCCTTGCCACGAGTAGTTCCTCGAAGACCTTGCCATTACCCTTAACTACAAAGTGTATCTGGTAGAATGGCAATGCACCATAAGTATGTAGGGTAGTTGGGTTATCCGCCATATGACTCAGCCTCTAGTTAGTAGGTTTATGCAGTCAAAGTTCATACCGCTCACCTTTATACAGCATACATTTGTTACAATCCTTGGCATGGATGTGAAGTAGTAGCTGTAATATGGCCCCTCTTCTACCTCTCTATCACTAGAGATATAAGCATCCAAGCCCAACCCCCTAAGATGGGTCAGGAGTATCACCCTCACATCGGACTCCAAATACTCTTCACTCGCCTTCTCGCCCCCTTCAGAACCATCTCCATGCTTATGCGAGGTATCTGCCATCCCATGGCGACCTCTCTCTTTATCCTTCACACCTACACCTATAATCCAACATAAAATAAAGATTTTGTAGATTATTAACCTCTGTACTTCATCCTCATCTCTCAGCAAAAGATTTAAGCATGGATAGTGAATACTATGCGATGATAAGGAATTATTACATGCGAATGCTGATATGGATGGCTATAAGTGCTGCGATCAGTTTCATACTGATAAGGTTATTCGGACTCATAATAGGGCTTGTACTCTCCTTTGCCATATTCATACTGCTGAACATACTGGTGAATAGAAGGATGCTCAACTATGGTAGAGGCTCCTTCAGCGTTGGTATAACATATAGGTGTATAAACTGTGGGCATAGGTTCAAGGGCGGCTCCTGTCCAAGGTGTGGCTCCAAGATGAAGCAGGCAGAGTTCTAGCCACATCCTTGCTAGCCTCAGCCTTGGCCTTTCTAGCCTTTAATAGATCAATCAATTAATTTTAAATATCTTGCCATGAGTACGATCGGTATGAGTAGTATACAGGAGATGCGTGTAAGGATATTTGAGGAGTTGAGCAAGATCGTAGACCCAGAGATAAATGTATCGATAATGGAGTTGCAGTTGATAGACAACGTTGAGATCAAGGATGGCAATGTCAAGGTAGAACTACACCTCACAAGTCCGTTCTGCCCTGCTGTCTTTGGGTTCAAGATTGCACAGGATATAAGGGATAATCTGAAGAGGATAGAGGGTGTCAAGGATGTAAAGGTTATAGTAAGCAACCACTTCATGGCAGAGATCATAAATAAGCAGGTTAATGAGGGTTTCAGTAGTAGCGTATACAAGTAAGTAAATGCAGAACAGAATAAATCATTTGGGAGGCTCTTTGCTGTAGAGTTCTGCTACGATCTTGTTATCCCTACCTATACCCAACAGGTATGCCCTAAGCAACTGTATCCCTAGAGCAGGATCTACACCCTTTGGACACACCATACTGCATGAGCCAGCAAAGTGGCACCTCCATACTCCATGTCTATCATCTACGATTCCAAGTCTCTCATCTGTAGCGCTATCCCTGCTATCTATAAGGTATCTGTACATCTGTGCTAGAGCTTGGGGTCCAGGGAACCTCTTATCTGTAGCGACTGTAGGGCATGCTGCATAGCATAGTCCGCACTTTATACAGTATGAGAACTGAAGGTACTTCTCAACCTCCTCAGGTTTTTGGAGGAACTCTCTACCATCTACTCTATCTACAGCATCGTTGATTATGTAAGGCTTCATACTCTTATGCTTTGCAAAGAATGCACTAAAGTCAGTTGCAAGGTCCCTTATTATTGGGAAGTTTGTCAAGGGCTTACAGGTTATCACATCGCTATCCAACTCGTATATCTTTGTATAGCATGCAAGCCTAGGGATACCATTTATTACCATACCACAGGAGCCACAGGATGCCATCCTGCATGAGTACCTTAATGCTATGCTATGATCCTTGTGAGCCTTTATGTATAGCAGTGCATCTAGCACCGTGGTCCAGCGCTCAGCCTCTACCTCGAACTCATCGTACCTTGCACTTGCATCGTGTGCTGGATTGTATCTGAAGACCCTGATCCTAACACTCTTCATCATGCTCACCTACCTATATACCATTGCTCATACCATACTAGCAAGGATTATGGTCCTTGTACCATATGCTATTATACCTACTGCTCCAGCTATACAAAGCCATTTTACAGTGCTCTCCCATACATCGCCCTGCCTCAACTCAAGCAGTATAACCCTGAGTCCATTGAATCCATGGACTGCTACAGTGATCAGTATTAGTTCCAGTACTAGTGCATATGAGATATTCTTGTAGTTTGCTATAACATTCTCATACTCTAGACTTGCACTGTAGCCCTCTGGCACCGTCAGCCTGAAGAGTATGTGTATGGCAACAAGGATTATGGCTGCTAAACCAGTATAGTAATGGATCCTCATTATACTGCTCTCTCTAACCATCATAAACACCCTAGATCATACTTCTCCGAAGAGCACGTATGCCCCATACATCATCGCCAAGGCAGCAAGTGCTACGCTTACCCATATGCATGCCTTCATCCCTAACCCTAGAGATGCTGGTTTGTAAGGATATTCTGGTCTCCCTGGCCTCCCTATACCCTTACCATGCTCTGCAATATATAGCCTAACACCGTTTGCAGCATGGAATGCACACATCCCTATAACTACAATAAGCACTATATGCCCTTCACTGGTCTGTGTGAATGCAAGCATCTTCTCCCATGCACTCCTCCCATAGACTATGTTACTGGTCTCTATCACATGTGCTATAAAGTATACCAGTAATCCCAAGCCAGTAAGCCTCTGGAGCCAGTATGCAAATCTATTCGCCCCATACCTTGTTGGGTTTAGCCAGCCCTTTATACCCTCTCTATTCTCCTTCATATGCAAGAGTGGCTATGCCTGCATATATATGAGTAACTGAGCTCCAGTTGATAGTGATACAGCTAGAAGGCTTCATCTAATCTATCTAAGATTGTACTGTACTACTACTGTTAGTACTTCCTCTCTGCAGGTTGGTACTTGGTTATCCTCACAGGCAGATAGGTTATCTGAGGCCCGTCCTCCCCATAGTAGGCCAGTGTATGCTTGAGAAAGTTAACGTCATCCCTCTTTGGATAGTCAAGCCTTGCATGTGCCCCCCTAGACTCTAACCTTCTATACGCACTAACAAGCACTACCTCACATACCCTTAGCATGGAATCCAGTTCAAGAACATGTATGAAGTTTGTGTTGTACTCTCTAGCCTTATCATCTACATGCCTCCATGCCTTTGCCCTCAATGCTCTAACCTTCCTTATACCTTCTGCTAGAGACTCTCCGGTTCTGAATACATATGCATGCTCATCCATGACCTTGGTCAGTGCTTCTCTTACCTCATATGGGTTCTCATCACCAGAGCCATGAAAGATCCCATCGTATATCCTCTTCTCCTCGCTTGCAATAGCATCACTTGGTATACTGTTAGCAGTACTCTTCTTGCTTATAAGCCTGAGGGCATGCTTTGCTGCCAATTCTCCTGTTATCCTACCCCATACAAGGCATTCAGCAGTTGAGTTAGCCCCTAACCTATTTGCACCATTTATGCTAACGCATGCTGCCTCTCCTGCGGAGTATAGACCTTCCATCTCAGTCTTCCCATCTATATCAACATGTATCCCTCCCATCATGTAGTGGCAGACAGGTCTAATGGGTATAGGCTCATCTATAGGGTCTACGCCAGAGAACTTTATGGCTATCTCCCTTATCCCTGCCAACCTCTCCTTTATCTTCTCTTCCCCTAGATGCCTAAGATCTAGAAGCACGTAATCCATACCAGTCTCTTCATCCCTGAAGCCTCTACCTTCCATTATCTCAGTTATTATTGCCCTTGATACAACATCTCTGCTTGCAAGTTCTAACTTGTTTGGTGCATACCTCTTCATGAACCTCTCACCATCCTTGTTTATAAGGTACCCTCCCTCTCCCCTAGCCCCTTCAGTTATCAGTATGCCAGATGGTATTATCCCCGTTGGATGGAACTGAACAAACTCCATATCCTTCAATGCTAGCCCTGCCCTATACGCTAGATCTATCCCATCCGGTGTTGATGATAGTGCGTATGTAGCAAAGGAGTATATCCTCCCTGCTCCTCCAGTCGCTATTATCCCTGCTCTGCCTTTGAATACGCTAAAGTTCCCACTAGCAATATCTATGGCTGTGAAGCCCTTGAATGTATGGTTCTCATGGAGTATAGATGTTACAAACCACTCGTTGTAGAAGTGTATGTTATCGTACTTTAATGCCGTATCATATAGAGTCTGCATCTCATAGAACCCAACCTTATCCTGAGCGAATGTTGCCCTAGGATAGTTGTAGCCTCCAAACCACCTCTGCGCTATCCTTCCATCATCCCTCCTAGACCATGGCATACCCCAGTGCTCCAACTGGTACACCTCTTGGGGTATTATGCTTACAAACCTCTCAACAGCATCCTGATCTGCGAGGTAATCGCTCCCCTTTATTGTATCATAGATATGAGACTCTAGATCGTCGCCCTCATCAGGGTAGAGGACTGCTGCAGTGCCTCCCTCTGCTGAGACAGAATGGGAGCGCATAACCTGCACCTTTGAGATGACTGCTATGCTTATATCCTTGCTTGTCCTTGCTGCCTCTATAGATGCTCTAAGTCCAGCAAGACCCGAACCGACTATTATAACATCGTGGTCTATTACCTCAACCAACTCAATAGTTGAAGATCCTCAACTATATATTATGTTTGCTTGCATGCTCTGCTGTGCTCTGGTATGTTAGAGGGAGAGGATGGTGAACAAGGGCAAGGGCAAGAGGAAGCAAGGGAGCAGGAGCAGATGCTGATAAAGAGGTTTGAAGAACTGGTAGCGAAGTATGGTAAGAGCGAGAACCTGAAGATGTTCATACACTACCATAAGCCTGGATCAAGTGTTAAGCATCCTCCAGATGTCGCTGACAACATAATATATGTGCTTGATGGCAAGAGAGTCAAGGTAAGGTGCAGATGTGGAGCGTCCCTAGACCTTACAGATTATAGCAAGATCGATAAGGTTGATTGATGATAATCCTTTTAATTATTCATACATTATATAATCTATATAGATACTCAAGGTATAACTATGAGGAAGGTTAGCAAGATGAGCATATTGAGTAGAGTTACTAGAGAGCCTATCTTGAAGAACTCGATGAACGTGAACCCGTCCCTCCTTGCCGCTTCAAGTATTATCAGGTTGCTAGCTGCACCAAGTATAGTAAGGTTCCCTGCAAGGGTACTAGCTCCAGCAAGTGCGACCCATGCCTTGATATCATCGCCTGAGAAGCCCTGCTCATGCATGATGTTGGTGTAGAATGCAACGAAGGGTACATTACTCATGAACTGGCTCAGGAATGTGCTTGTAGATACTATGGCAAGTATGGTTGATGGGCTCGTTGTTGGTGTACTTGCATCATAGCCATCCAACTGGAGTGGGGATAGTACGCCTGAGATCATTGCTATAACACCTGTACTTGCAAGGGCATCCATGAATACAAACATAGCGATGAAGAGCACTATTATGCCCCAGTTCATATGCTTGAGTATAGCAATTCTATCCTTTGAGTATGCAAACATGACTAGCCCTCCAACCAATGCTATATGGCTCATGCCTAGCATGGGCTCAATACCTACTACTGCTCTTACTATACTGACTGTGAAGAACCCAAGTATCACAGCAGATACTACAAAGATGCTGATCTTTGCCATCCTAGGCTCGTATGTGATACTCTTCAATGAATCAGGAGCAAGATTGATGCTAGTGCTGATACTCTTACTATAACTCTTATAGTACCATCTGAGCAGATAGTATGTTACAATGTAGTTAACTATTGTGGGCAATGCTAGATACCTTAGGAAGTCAAGCATCGGTGCTCTCATACCGCTCTCAACTGCTATCAGGAAGTTCTGAGGATTGCCTATTGGTGTCATAGTACTCCCTATTGTAACAGCAAATGCAAGTGCTATAAGTAGTGGTTTAGGCTTTATACCAAACCTTGACATGCTCAGTATCATAGGCGTTGCGACCAATGCTATTGTATCATTCATGAGGAAGGCTGATAGAGTACCCATAACTAGCAAGATGAAGAGTAACAGCCTATCCATGCTCTTTGCATGTCTGAGTATGCTTACAGTTATATGCTGTATAATCCCTGTCCTCTCAAGCACTGCCACTATCATAAACATGCCAAGAAGGAAGAGTATAACATCCATCTTAACTGCTCTATATGCATCCTCTATACTTATGGCCTGCATAGCAAGCATCGTTAGAGCGCCTACAAGCATTGGTATCCATGCAGGGATGCTGAACCCTCCTATCCTCCTTACTGCTATAAGCCCATAGACGAAGAGAAAGGTGAGCAATGCATATATTGCAGTCATAGATTGGGTCTTCTGCTTGGAGAGTCTTATAGGATAGATGCTAATAAATGTTGTTAAGTTTAAGAGTTGGAATATAGTATTACTATGGGTGTAGTATGGATGATGTGAAGTTAAAGGTAAGGGAGATCGTAGCAAGGGAGGTTGATGATGTCAAGGGTAAAGGTATAGGCAGTGGAGTTGAATGCTTTGCCTGTCATGTTATTTATACTGTTATGAGTGAGTGCGGTATAGATGAGGCTACAGCAGCAGATCTTCTCTCACAGGTGCTCAGCGAGGATCCATCACTGAATGATAGGTTCATACAGGCTATGGAGTATCTGCATCTATACTCTAGGGCTAGAGCGTTATGGTTCTACAGCAAGGATAGGGTGGAGAAGGATGATTATCTTATGATGCATGTAAGGAATGCTATAGCAGAGATAGAGTATGAGGCTAGGGAGTATGGCAATGATGCTGTGTTTAGAAGACTACTGCTATCTTATCTTTCAACATACATCGCTCAGATAATAGGTATGGATCTACATGCTAGCACTGAAGAACTATACTATCTGCTGAGGAAGAAGGGTGAATTAGAAGAAGAAATAGAGAGAGTGATTAAAAGGTAAAGGTAAAGGAAAGAGAGGATGATTAAAGAAAAGAGAGGATTATCAATCCCTCTTGGTTCTAAGTACCTTGTAACCTGCGAATGTTGCTATCCCTGCACCTGTGACTGCTACTGCACCAAGCACGCTCTCAGGCACCACCATGAATGGCAGCACTATATCATCCCAGAACCATACTGTACCAAAACTACCTACTATAGCGCCATAAACCAGCCATGTGCTTCCAGGAGCCTCATTGGTATCACAACCATCATTTGCATTATTCCAGACTAGAGCAGCATTAGTAGGATATACCTTCGTTAATGTTAGTGTTGCTGGACCACTGCCTGCTAATGGTTCTACTATAGTGCATACATCGCCATCAGGCTCATATACATTTAGGTATAGTAATTGTACAAATGCTCCAGGAGGCAATGTTATGGTCAGGGTTATAGTTGTTGTACCTCCAGGGGCTGGTATTGGTGCTGGATTCACTGTATAACTCACACTGTATGCCTGAGCATGGGCCTGTTGTACTGGCATATTGAGGAGCATTGCTGCAACGCTTAACGCTGTTACCACTCCTATTACACTACTACTCTTCTTCCTATCCATATACATCGCTTTATATATTATTCACACTATTATATAAATACATATGTTAGATAGTTCTATAATAGGAGTTATAGAATATCTATAGAGAGAAAACTAATTTTATCCAGGCTAGGTTAAGCAATGATTTTAAGTAGGTACACAAGTACAGTTCATATGCCTGCAAGGATAGGCGAGAAGGCTCCAAACCTCAAGGTTAGTAAGTGGGTCCAAGGCATACCAACGAATATAGATAAGGAGAGGGACCATGTTGTGCTTGTAGAGGTCTTCCAAGTCAACTGCCCAGGGTGCTTCCTATACGGCTTACCAACTGCCATAGAGATCTACAGTAAGTACAGGAACGATGGGGTTAGAGTGCTAGGTTTAGCAACTGCGTTCGAGGACTTTGATAAGAATACTTTGGAGAATCTTGAACTACTAGCAAGTACTGGCAAGGTTATAGGCGAGACGTATAGAACGCTTATGCAGTATGGTATGCTCAAGAGCGATGGTACACTGCCATACAAGATACCATTCCCACTAGCAATGGATATGCTTGTGAAGAACGATGGCAGGATTACAGATGAGATGGTTATAAACTACATAGAGGAGAGGATACCAGACTTTCATATGTATGGAGAGGCTAAGAGGTTACTGCTTATACAGAGGGTTAGAGATTACCTCTCAAGCAAGGAGTATATACCATTGACGTTCGAGGAGTATGCTCTTCAAGGTACTCCATCCTCCATAGTTATAGATAGAGATGGTATCCTTAGGCATGTGAGTTTTGGTTATGATGAGAGCCTTGAGAGTATTGTAAATAGTCTGCTATAGCAGAGTACTATGCTATATTATGCCATCCATATTTAGGATCTGGTAGTGACTAGTGTCTATAAATACAATATACCTGAACTACAACTAAGGCGCTAACAAGTATATTTAACTGCTTTTACCCAAATGGATCCATCAACCATCTACCAGTAGAGCCATAGTTATATCTTGATTAGCCTCATAATATTGGATTCTGCCCCTCAATCTGATAAACCTCATCGGATGGTTGTGAGATCTATGCACGCATATATAAACAGATAAACAAACCGTCAAATCTTTAAATACCATGCTAATAGTATAATGGCATGAGCTACGCACATCCTGAGGTACTTGTAAGCACGCAATGGGTGCAGGAGCATCTCAACGATCCAAAGGTAAGGATAGCAGAGGTTGACTACGATCCAACATCAAACTACATGCTTGGGCATGTACCAAATGCAGTACTCTTCGACTGGAAGAAGGATATAAACGATCCAGTGAGGAGGGATATATTGAGCAAGGAGGCATGTGAGGATCTACTGCAGAGGGCAGGATGCAATAACGATACCATATTGGTGCTATATGGTGACTTCAACAACTGGTTTGCTGCATTTGCATTCTGGGTCTTCAAGTACTACGGCTATGATGATGTAAGACTCATGAATGGAGGTAGGAAGAAGTGGCTTGAAGAGGATAGGCCTGTTACAAAGGATGTACCAACATTTGATAGGGGTAACTGGAAGGGTAGAGATCCAGATAGGACTATCAGGGTATTCAGGCCATATGTTGAGAGCATACTTGGGATGAAGGATAAAGTGCTGGTAGATGTGAGGTCTCCAAAGGAGTACACTGGCGAGATACTTGCTCCACCAGAGTACCCAACTGAAGCAGCACAGAGAGGAGGGCATATCCCTACTGCAATTAACATACCATGGGCGCAAGCAGTGAATGAGGATGGAACGTTCAAGAGTGCTGATGAGTTGAGGAGGTTGTATGAGAGCAAGGGCGTTACCAAGGATAAGGAGGTTATAACATACTGTAGGATAGGTGAGAGATCATCACATACATGGTTTGTACTGAAGTACCTTCTAGGCTATCCAAATGTGAAGAACTACGATGGCTCATGGAGCGAATGGGGTAATGCGGTAGGGGTACCTATAGAGAAGTAAAGATCTCGTATGTTCTATTTTTTATCAGTTAGTTGTGAAGTATCTAGGCTAGTTCTAGTCTACCTATCACTGTCCCTTCATCTAGAGCCTCGAGTCTGAAGCCCATCCTCCTCATAAGATCTATTATCCTAGCATTATTAGCAAGCATAACTGCGCTAACAACCTTTACGTCCATATCCTCTGCAATCTCAAGTATGTAATCTACAAGTTTTGTACCAAGCCCAAGGCCCTGCCATGGATCCGCTACTATAACCGCTACCTCACCCTCTCTATAGCCATCCTTACTCCTCTTACTATCTATAACTAGGCTTACTACACCTATTATCCTCTTCACATTACCCTCGCTAAGTTCAGCAACTATACTCATCTCTCTAGCATAGTCTATGTTACAGTACCTTACAATCTGCTCATGTGGTGTATCCTTTATAATCGTGAAGAACCTCTGATATACGCTCTCCTGCGAGAGATGCTTGAACATATCAAGCCAGAGAGGCTCATCCTCAGGCTTTATAGGTCTGAGGAGCACTATCCTACCATCCTTGAGCGTCCATAGCCTCTCATACCTCTTCGGATAAGGGCTTATAACAAGGTGCCTATAATGCTCATGATCCTTCCTGCTCTCCCTTGCTCTAGCCCTTGCCTCATCTACAACTATCCTTGCATCAACCGCTACTATCTTATTGCCATAGACAAGCAGTGGATTTATATCAACCTCCTCTATCTCTGGGAAGTCTATGAGCATCTGGGAGAATGATACGAGTAACTGCTCCAATACTTTCATATCCGTTGCTGGTATATCCCTGTAGCCCTTGAGTAGTTTGTAGACCTTGGTCTCTTCCATGAGCATCCTTGCAAGTACTTGGTTTAGTGGGGGTAGCCCTACAGCAAAGTCCCTGAAGAGTTCAACCCCAATGCCTCCCATCCCAAACAGTACCACTGGCCCAAATATTGGATCGTGCTTTGCACCAAGTATAATCTCTATACCCTTCATACTTACCATAGGTTGAACTGTAACGCCATCTATCCTAGCATCTGGCCTCCTAGCCTTGACATTCTGCAATATCCTATTGTATGCCTCCCTAACCTCATACTCATCATTCAGGTTGAGCGCTACCCCTCCAACATCGCTCTTATGGGTTATATCCTTGGAGTAGACCTTGAGTACTACTGGATAGCCTATGCTTGATGCCATAGAGACTGCCTCATCCTCGCTCTCTGCAACTAGGGTTCTTACTACTGGTATATTGTAGTATGAGATGAACTCCTTCGACTCTACCTCATCTAGTATCTTCCTCTTCTCTGCTATTGCATTACTTATCATTGTGAGTAATGGCCTCTTTGGTGGCATAAAGTCTATCAATGCCTCTGGAGTCTGGTAGAGCATCTCAAGCCTATGCTTGTACTGGTACATATATATGAAGGTCTTGATAGCCTGCTCTGGAGTATCGTACGTAGGGATACCATTCTCGTTGAGTATCCTGTTTGCTTCAGGCTGGAACATGAATGATGTAAGTACTGGTTTACCACTGCTCTTATTACTGCCCTTACACACCTCTACAACTGTTCTTGCTATCTCTGTAGCATCTATTACCGTTGGTGTATGTATCACAAGTATACCATCGATATTGTTATCCTTCAAGCATAACTCCAATGCCCTCCTATACCTCGATGCATCTGCATCCCCTATGAGATCTATTGGGTTCCCCTTACTCCAATGTTTTGGAAGCACTCTGTTGAGCTCTTCTATTGTGTAAGGGTCTAGTTCTGCCAACTTTCCTCCATTTGCAATGAGTGTATCGGTGGCCATTATCGCTGGTCCCCCAGCATTTGTTATTATTGCTAGTCTAGGACCATTTGGTAACGACTGCTTTGCTAATGCTTCAGCACAGTTGAATAGTTCTGATATCTCATCGACCCTTATTACCCCTGCCCTCTTGAATGCTGCATCGTACACGATATCCTCGCCAGCAAGGGAACCTGTGTGTGATTGCACTGCTCTAGCGCTCTCTGCGAACTTGCCTGCCTTAACAACTATTATAGGCTTCGTCCTAGAGAAGTGCCTTGCAGCGCTCATGAACCTCTTTGCATCACTTATCCCCTCTATGTAGAGGAGGATGCTCTTGGTCTCTGGATCCTTTCCCAAGTACTCTATAAGGTCACCAAAGTCAACATCTAGCATTGAGCCTACGGATACGAATGTGCTGAACCCTATGCTCTCGTTCACTGCCCACTCTATTATGGCTGAGGCTAGAGCGCCACTCTGGGATATCAGTGCTACGCTCCCAGACTCTGGTATCCTGCTCAGGAATGTTGCATTAAGGTTGATACTAGGCCTTATTATGCCGAGGCAGTTGGGCCCTATTATGTTTAGAGCGTATTTATCCCTAGCCTCTAGTATCTTTGCCTCCAATGCTCTGCCTTCCTCACCAACCTCCCTGAACCCTGCAGAGATTATGATGATGTTCTTTATCCCTACTTTACCGCACTGCTCAACTATCCCTGGTACGGTTGGTGCTGGTGTTGCTATTACAGCAAGGTCAACCTTCTCTGGAAGATCCTCTACGCTCTTGTAGGCCTTTACGCCTAGTACCTCATCCTTCCTTATGTTCACTGGATATACATTACCTTTATACTCCATGAGGTTCTTTATGAGCCTCCAGCCTACGGTGCCTTCTTCATCACTTGCCCCTACCACAGCTATGCTCCTTGGGTTGAATAATGTTGAGAGATCGCTGACCATCTAATCACCGGTAGAAGGTAAATCGGTACCTACATACTCCTTACTCCCTTCACCTACCATACCTCCTCCCCTACCCTCTACACTAGATTCAAACTTCTCAATCACCCATCTTGCAACGCTAGGCCAGAGTCGCTTATGTGCAATGCTACTTATACATAGACCGACATGCCCTCCAGGTATGCTCATAACCCTCTTCTCACTACTTGAGGTATGGTCATTCACTGCGAGTGTTGAGGCTGGTGCTGTAAGATCATCGTTCTCAGCAATTATCGTGAGGAGTGGAAGATCTATACTCTTAAGATCGACCCTCTTGCCATCTACAGTAAGTATGCCTTTTATCAACGCATTGCCCTTGTATAGATCCTCTATTATCTGCTCATAGAACCTCCCTGGTACTGTTGGTGTATTGTAAAGCCATCTCTCAACTGCAAAGAACGTCTCTACGAATGCTCTATCATCGATCCTCTTGAAGAGATTGAGATACTTCATTATAGTGTATCTTATAGGGTTACGCAATAGGAATGCAACATCCAACGCCTGCCCATTCATATGCCCATACTCTGCAACAAGCCTTCTAGCATCTATAGCCTTGGCCCATACAGCAAGTATACCATCATCCTTATCGAAGTCTACTGGTGCTGCCATGACTATTAGGCTGTTGAGTTTGTATCTGTAGAGAGAGGCATATATAAGCGAGACTATGCCTCCCCAGCAGTATCCAAGCATAGATATCCTATCCTTACCGCTTAATGCTCTAACCTTATCCACAGCCTCATCCAGCATATGTATGTAGTCATCGAGTGAGAGGTCTCCATCATCATAACCCGTATGCCCCCAATCTATCAGGAAGACATCGAGCCCTTCATCCATGAGTCTCTTCACAAGACTCTTATCTTTGCTTATATCCATTATATGATATCTGTTTATCATGGCATAGACTATGAGTATAGGATATCTCTCTCCTTTACCCTCTATCTTACCACCTTTATAATGTAGAAGCCTAACCTTGCCCTTACTGTATATCACATCGTAACTGCTAGTATCCATTGGTAGATCATATGTTGATAACATGTATGAGAGCATCCTTGTATACGATCTGAACTGCTCTGCAAGTATATCCTCTAGTATGGTATCGTAATGCCTTACAGGGTAGAACCTCCTAAGCATAGAATGTATGCTAAGCCATGAGTCAAGGTAGTCAGTGAGCATATGAGCAAACCCCTCAGACTTTAACTCCTCATCGAACATAGCATCCATGATGTTGAGTAGCCTCATGTATGGATTCTCTTTACCTCTACCTATACCTCTACCTATACCTATATCGTCCTCCTGCAGAACCATCATGAGGGCTTTATAGAATACACTAGAATAGGTATAAGATATCTTCAGCATGCTACTGAACATCCCTAACCATTCTAGTGTTAACCTACCATATACCAATGGCAGTGGTAATGATATGCTAGATGCTTCACTTCTGTACCCTGTTGTAACCATGTGGAACAATGCCATAAGAGCATATTTAACTATTACCATTATGAGCCTAGATCTGCCCTATTATGCCTTATTATGTCCTAGTTACCATATTATACGATATGCAGTTAGATCCTTCTTACCAGCATGTGTATCAGAGGATCCTCCCTCCTGATCTCCAGCAGTTCCTGTCCTCTCTCTTCGCTCCATCTAACTATCTCTATATCAGCTGTAGGATCATCAGATACTATATGTATAACATCTCCCCTCTCTACCCTTGCTATCAGCTCATCCAACTTTGGGATGACTGCAGCACACTCAACCCCTATCTCTACCATCTCATGATCAGGGAATGCAGAGAAGCATCTCACATGCATCTCTCTTATCTTCTCAGCAAGTTTATCTCTACATCTCTCTATAGGCTCAAGTATGCTAAGGTCTTTAGAATCATGAACCTCTAGCAGTGCTATCCAACCATCAGTATAAGGATGGTCATTAACTACCTTTGGTTTACTAACCGCCAACCTATTGATCCCAACTATCTTACCGTTAATTGGGGATCTCACTACCCCAAAGTACTTTAAACTCTCTATACTGGCTATGCTCTTACCCTTCTCTATCTCTGTGCCTTCGGGTCTTATCTTTACACTGGTAAGCCTGCCTGCAACATACGCTAGTATGCTTGTTATTCCCAACCTTACCTTTGGTGTTTCCCCTACCACACTCTCATCACTGCGCTCATCTATCCCTCTAGATTCAACCATCCCTCTTCCCCCCTTGCTATCCTCTACTCTAACCCATACAAGATTCTCAAGATCGTACAGCAAGGTATCATCGAATGCGCAGTTCTCTATCTTGATCATAGCATCTACCATTCCCAACTCTCATATTTATCCTTCATTAAGAACTCATGTAGGAATGCTTGTTATTTACAATTGTATAAATACCTTGTAATGGGTACTGTCAGCATATAGGATGGGGAAGAGAGGTGCTATGCGCATGTTGATAGGCATAATAAGGCATATACTCAACATTAGCGGAGCGTATAAGGTGTATGAATGGTATCTGGAGAAGCAGTTGGATCCTAACAAGATACCCAATCATATTGGGATAATAATGGATGGGAATAGGAGATGGTCCGATTCATTTATGCTCGATAGGTTGAATGGCTATGTAATGGGTGCAGATAAGGTGTACAAGGCCGTTGAGTGGTGCATAGGTTTAGGTGTTAGACAGATAACACTCTATGTACTATCTACAGAGAATCTTAGGAGGAGTAAGGAGGATCTGGAACCACTCTTCAGGGTGCTGGAAGCAAAGTTGGATAACCTCTACCATGATCCTATCGTGTACGAGAAGAGGATGAGGATAAAGGCCATAGGAAGGACAGGGATGCTACCTGAGAGTATAAGGGCTAAGATACATAGACTCGATGAGGCTACCAAGGACCATGATGCATACTATATAACACTAGCAGTGGCATACGGTGGGAGAGGGGAGATAGTTGAGAGTATAAGGAAGGTAGCAGCGAAGGTTAAGAGGGGAGAGATCGAGCCAGATGATATAGATGAGAAGGTTATAGAGGAGCATCTATACACCAAAGATCTACCAAAACAGGAGCCGGATCTTATAATAAGGACCTCTGGGGAGGTTAGGCTCAGTGGCTTCCTGCTCTGGCAGTCTGCATACAGTGAACTGGTCTTCCTAGACGTCCTGTGGCCAGAGTTCAGGAGGATAGATCTACTTAGAGCGATAAGGATGTACCAGAACAGGAAGAGGCGTTATGGATTATAACTGTACTATAGTTTGTTAAACTTTGCAAAGCCATCTATCTGAGTCCAACTCATATTATAACTGTACTATAGTTTGTTAAACTTCCCTTACAGTTAGGTTAGAGTCTGCACTCTTCATCATATATATTCTAATTAGAAGTTCTGCATCCATGCTCATATCCATCCTAGGGATAATATACTTGCCATTCCTTCAATACTTCGATACAGCCATAGTGATAGAGACTGCAGAGGCTCTAGCACCATTAACATATGCAATAGTTATAGGTGTAGGTGCTACTCAAGGCCTTATAATAGGGGAGGCTATAGTTGAGAGGTTCCCAAGGCTAGCATTCCATACCAGAGTAGCATCGATAGCACTCTTTACTCTCTTTGCCTTGAATGCACTTACAAATGTGATCAGGTTCATAAGCCCTAAGAAGATCCATACACCTCCAATACTGAATGGCAGTGAGGGCTTTGCAATGATAAGCAGGTTCATAGATATAAGCAACCCTACTACCCTACTCACATTCTCTATTAGCATATTCGTATTTGCCTTGCTTAGTATGTTAAGGATCAGAGATTACAGGAGATCTTTCTTGCTTATAATAAGTATTGTTATGGTCTTCGTAACCTCTGCCCTCATATTCTCAGACTATATACCATCGGAGTTTGAGGTACTCCTCTATGCTCTCTACCAAGCAAGTATAGTTGGAGGTGTAGTATTAGGTACGAGGAGGCAGTTTGGTAATAGGGAGATAAGATTCAGGTACATGAGGGAGAGATGGATGGGTAGTAGTGATGGCTATAGTGATAGCAATGATTATTATTAGAAGATGATAATTATATTGCAAATACTGGCACAGATATAGCAAATCATTTGTATGTTATCTAGCTATAGTGGTTCCAGCCCTTAGGTGAAGTACCATATAGAGAGGTATCATTACAATGCCTATGAAGAAGATGGCAATGTAGGGAGCATCTACGCTGAATGTATCGGCAACTATGCCAGAGGCTACAGGCCCTAATGCCCATCCTATCCCAAATATCGTCTCATATATTCCTACCATACTGCCTATCATCATACTAGGTACATT
The DNA here is from genome assembly GCA_938030895.1 of uncultured Nitrososphaerales archaeon. Taxonomy (GTDB): domain Archaea; phylum Thermoproteota; class Nitrososphaeria; order Nitrososphaerales; family Nitrosocaldaceae; genus Nitrosocaldus. Next base: position 93,547 of record CALHIV010000004.1, read on the forward strand.
ACGTGTAAGCATGGCAAGTGTTATAGGGAAGTAGATACTGAAGGCAAAGCCTAATGCTAACAGTGCTATACCAAAGTGGTACGATGTTGGTGTAATATACATTATGAGCATCGCTGATGCTATAGCACCACTAGCTACTAGTATGCTTATATGCTCATACCTTGCAAAGAGTTTTATGGAGAATAGTGTGAGTAACCTTGCTATACCAAATATGAAGAAGAGCAGACCTATGAGTTGTTCATCTATACCATTATCCTTCATATAACTTGGCACTATTGAGAGCAGTATTGCAAATGACGCGCTATAATACATTATCATTGCTATCAGCATAATCCTACCCTTGATAATGCTTGTAAGGGTTGGATGTATTCTACCACTACCTCTATCCCCGTTACTCCTCCTCATACTATCTATTGAATTGGAACCTTGACCATGTTTTAGCAAGATTATAGAGCATATGAGTGCTGGTATGGTCATTGTTGATGAGTATATGAATAGTTGAGTATACCCTAGATGGAATAACGATGAGCCTATCAGTGGACCTACCATATAGCCAGAGACCCATGCCATAGTGAATCTTGATATAGACTTTACTGTACCTAGGTTGCTCTTACCATCCTTGTTGGTAATGATATCACTACTGCTAGCATCGTTACCATACTTACCATAATCATTACTCATCCTCATGCTTATTATAGCCTCTGCAGAAGGCCAGAAGAATGCATGTGCTATGCCAGAGAGTGCTCTTATAAGTGCAAGGTCTATCACGCTCCTTGCTATGCTCAACATGGCTATAGATACTAGTGCCATGCTCAGCCCTGCTAGAAGCATGCTTCCTTTGTTCAGCCTATCTAGTAACAGGCCGACTATGAGAGGGAAGAATGCATAAGGTAGATAGTTAGCCATGCCTATCATACCAACCTCAACGTATGTTGCATCAAGAATCTCTCTGGCAAATACTGGTACTAGTGGCACATGGGCACCATACGCTATACCCATGGAGAGTGCAGAGATGTAGAGTAGTGTCATACTGCCATTATTATACCCTTTATCCCTACTTTTACCCATGGATACGGTTAGATGAATGTATATATTATCACTCCCATCATCCCATACTTGCTATATCTCACTTGGATGCTATGAGTATTATAGCTGCGCCAAGAAGCCTTGATATCAACCTGACGTTACTAAACCGCTCTCTTAGCATTGCAAGTAACTCAGAGTTCCTGGGTAACCTCTTGTATGTATTGTATATTGCACCAAACTTTAGACCGAGTCTACCTGCAGCAAAGAATGCTAGTATAGCAAGTATAAACCTAAGGTATAGCGATACCCCAAGTCTAGCAAATGGATCGTCTGGCTTGCCTATATCGACTATCACAAGCCTACCACCGTCCTTAAGAACTCTATAAAACTCCCTTATAGCATCTCTCATGACCACAGCATCCCTGAATGAGTACCCGCAGACTACTGCATCGAATGTACCATCATCGAAAGGTATGTACTCAAATATGCCAGATACTAATGATACCCTATCTCTATCTTTACTTTTACCTTTGTCAATACTCTCACTTGCAAGATAGAGCATCTCTCCTATTGGGTCTAGCATAACAACTCTAACATGGGGGAACATCCTCAAGATGCTCCTACTCATGTTACCAAATCCAGAGCCTGCATCGAGTACAAGGTAGCCATCATTGATGCCCTCAGATATGCCTATCATCCTCATCTCCTCCGCCTTGCCTAGAGAGATGACCGTGTTAACCCTATCGTATACAGGGATTATCTCCCTGAGTACTCTTATTATATTGCCCCATTCATCCCTCAGCCCCATCTATCAACTCACCTAGTTAGAGCAGCTTGAGTTCTCCAGTAACCTTATCTACCATATCTGCTGGAGCAGGACCTATCGCTATACATGTTGTTGTCCCAGGCTCAAGTTGTGTTAGTCCAGCATCATCAACCTGCACAACTGGTAGATTGAGAGATTCTGCTTTGTGCTTTATCTGCATCAGTTCATCCTTATCCTTGACCTTGAGCACTATCTTTGCTTGTCCATGCATGATCCATGATTCGAACCATTCCCGTCTAGCAACTCTAACCTTCTCTGCCCCAAGCACTGCTGCGTGTGCAACCTGTGCAGCGAGCTTCCCAGTACCCATATGTATATCTCTTCTAACTACTATAGCCTGTTTTATCATAGCATACACTACTCAAGCTTAAATAGATAGGGATATCATCTTTCCTATGCTGTATGATACCATAGTTATAGGTGGTAGCATAGCAGGGCTACTAGCTGCAAGAGAAGTGGCAAGAAAGGGGTTCTCCGTACTTGTGCTTGAGGAGGATGCTGAGATAGGTACTCCAGAGCATTGTGGAGGTTTAGTTAGTAGGAATGCGCTCAAGGCATTGGGTATAGACGAGTATACCATACTAACTAGGATCAAGCATGCAACTGTAAGTGTGCTAAACACAACCATAAGCATAGATGCTGAGAGGCAGGATGTAGTAGCAATAGATAGAAGGGCTCTAGACAAGTACGTTGCAAAACAGGCCAGCATGAACGGTGCTGATATAATGCTCATGTGTAGGGCAAGGTCATTCGCAGTTAAGGATGAACAGGTTAAGGTAGATACTGGGAGGGGTATTATGGAGTGTAGAGTGCTTGTAGATGCTAGAGGGTGCTCCATACCTGCAAGTAGTGGCAAGGGCTTCCTTCCATCTGCACAGTACGAGGTTGACCATGCACCTTGGGTAGATGCTGGAAGGGTTGAGGTCTACATAGACCAGGATAGGTATCCAGGGTTCTTCGCATGGATAATACCTAGTGGTAAAGGGAGGGGAAGGGTAGGTGTATCTGGTAAGGGTATAAATGCCATGGAGAGGCTTGAGGGATTCATAGGGATGAAGGAGATGCTAAGAGACTGCAGTTCTAATGGTGATGATGGCAGTGATGATGGCAATAGCAGTGGTGGTAGATGCGTTGTATTAAGGAAGGTATTCGCACCGATATGGGTTGATGGACCACAGAGACCGTTCATAAGGGAGAGGAGGGTTGTAAGGGTAGGCGATGCTGCAGGTCAGGCAAAGCCTACAACGGGTGGAGGGATATACACATCTGGTATGGGGGGAGTCATTGCTGGAAGTGCTATAGCAGATGCGCTAGAGTATAATAGCCTCGATATGCTGCACAGGTATGAGAGTGGATGGTTCGATCTATTCGGTAGAGAGTTTGAGAGGATGGTCATGCTTAGAAGAGTATTCGAGAGTCTTGATAACAAGGCCATAGAAAGGATACTGCTAGCAATTAGATCAGAGATGGATGAGATATCTGTATCTGGTGACTTTGACTTCCACTCCTTTACAATGGCAAAAATGTTACTGAGTAGAGATGGTTTGAGCATAGTCAAGGCTATGCTTGGGAGCGAGTTCAGAAGGTTTCTTGCCAACCTTGCAAAGATATAAATTAGATCTGCTAGGGTAGCAACTCATGCAGAGGAGTATAGTCTTACCATCATGCGTATCATGCAATAGGGTGATAATGCCTAAAGACCGATGTGTTAAGTTCAACTGCCCAAGGTGTAACAGATTCCTGATCTGGAGGTGTGAGTCATGCAGAGAGTTTGCAAGGACGTACAGGTGCAAGGAGTGTGGGTTCGAAGGGCCGTAATCATCACATCATATTATATATGTATGCTTAGGGGTGTATGATGATATGGGTAGATTGATAACAAGAGTAAAGATAATGCCTGCAGATGTTGATGTTAACCTCGATGCGCTAGTAGAGAGGGTTAAGGGCAACATACCAGATGGTATACAGGTTAAGAGGTACAACAAAGAGCCTATAGCATTTGGGATAAGCGCGCTAATACTTGATATGGTGATGGATGAGGATACTGCTAGTACGGATTCTCTGGAAGATAGGTTAAGGGGCATAGATGGTGTTGGCGAGGTCGAGGTAGTGAGCATGAGTAGAGAGTCTGCTAGACTATGAAGCACGTACTTGAACCAATACAGTTGAGGGTAGCAGAGGCTAGGGCTAGGGATGTTGGTAAGAGGAGGGCAAGGGTTAGTAGTAACGTGCTAGAGATGCTACAGGCATCTGCAGGGGATGTTGTTGAACTTGTAGGAAAGAGGAGTACTGTAGCAATAATATGGAACGATGATGATATAGATGATCATACCGTAAGGATAGATGGGCAGACTAGGAAGAATGCTGGTGTGAGCATAAACGATATGATAACTGTTAAAAGGGTTGAGGCTAGGGCAGCAAAGAGCATAACCCTTGCACCATTGAGCTTCAAGATGAGCATAGACAAGGAGTTCTCCGAGTTCGTTAAGAATAGGCTGAGATGCATACCAGTTGTAGAAGGTGACGAGGTCTCAGTGGTTATACTTGGCAGTTCTATGGACTTCAAGGTACAGAAGGTCACACCAAAGGGTATAGTAAGAGTAGAACAGTCAACTAGGCTAAATATACTCTCGAGTACTGCTGTAGAGAAGAAGCCTAGGGTTACATATGAGGATATTGGAGGCTTGAAGGTTCAGATAGAGAGGTTGAGAGAGATAGTAGAACTACCATTGAAGCATCCAGAGGTATTCCACCGTCTAGGCATAGAGCCTCCAAAGGGGATCCTGTTGTATGGCCCTCCAGGGTGTGGAAAGACGCTTATAGCAAAAGCGCTTGCAAATGAGGCTGAGGCAAACTTTTACTCCATAAACGGACCTGAGATAATGAACAAGTACTATGGTGAGACCGAGGCAAGGTTGAGAGAGATATTCAAGGAGGCGAAGGAGAACTCTCCAGCAATAATATTCATAGATGAGATAGATGCTATAGCACCAAAGAGGGAAGAGGTCTTTGGTGATGTTGAGAAGAGGGTTGTAGCACAGCTACTAGCCTTGATGGATGGGTTGGCAGATAGGGGTAATGTTATAGTTATGGGGGCAACGAACAGGCCAGAGAGTGTCGATCCAGCATTAAGAAGGCCAGGGAGGTTCGATAGGGAGATAGAGATAACAGTACCAAATGCTGAAGGGAGGCTAGAGATACTCCAGATACATACTAGAGGGATGCCTCTAGCAGAGAGTGTTAATCTGAAGAAGCTCTCTGCAGAACTGCATGGGTACACTGGTGCGGATATCAAGGCATTATGCAGGGAAGCAGCTATGAAGGCCTTGAGGAGATACCTACCGGAGATAGATCTTGAGGGCGAGACCGTCCCTCCAGACCTACTCGAGAAGATGATTGTAACGAATAAGGACTTCCATGATGCTATGAAGGAGATAGTGCCTACAGCACTGAGAGAGTTCTATGTAGAGGGGCAGAGGGTAACATGGGATGATGTTGGTGGCTTGAATGATGCAAGGAGGATACTCCATGATAATATAGTCAAGGCACTGAATGAGCCTGAGAGGTTCGAGGAGATGGGTATAACCCCTCCTAGAGGTGCACTACTCTATGGCCCTTCAGGGTGTGGCAAGACATTGCTAGCATTAGCACTAGCAAATAAGAGTGGTGCAAACTCGATAAAGGTCAAGGGCCCAGAGGTACTTAGCAAGTGGGTTGGTGAGAGTGAGAAGGCTATAAGGGATATATACAAGAAGGCTAGAGCATCGTCCCCATGCATTGTAATCTTCGATGAACTCGATGCAATAGCAAGACCTAGGGCAGGGTCTGAAGTATCTGAGGTCAATGATAGAGTACTTAGTCAGTTGCTCACTGAGATGGATAACCTTGTAGATGGTGTAATAACCATAGGTATAACCAATAGACCAGATCTAATAGATCCCTCACTGCTCAGACCTGGAAGGCTAGATATTATAGTGTATGTGCAGCCTCCAAACAGGGATGATAGGCTTGAGATACTCCAGATACTAACTAGGAGGATGCCCATACAGCGTGATAAGATAAATCTTGAGGAGATAGCAAGCATAACAGATGGCTACACTGGTGCAGATCTGAACGCTCTCTGCAGGGAAGCAGCAATAAATGCTATGAGGAATGGGAGGAAGAGTGTATACAGGGAGGATTTTGATTATGCATTGAAGCGTGTAAGGCCCTCAATAACCCCTCAGATAGAGAGTTGGTACAACAGCATAAACAAGAATCTGACCTATGCCATGCCAAAACCAATAGATAAGGTATTCTATGGGTAAGTGATGATAGGATGGCTATCCCATTGAGGAATATAATATATGAGAAGATAAAGGGTGCAAAGAGCATAACAGATATGGAACTAATAAACATGCTAAGCAAGGAAGGGTTTGACTTTACAAAGGCTGAACTCAACAAGATACTGCTGGATCTTGAGATATTTGGACTTGTAAGGGTTGGGTGGATAAGCAAGGATAAGAGGAGGATAGAGGTCAGGGAGATGGAAGAGAGTGATAGGGAGGGGGAGAGTGAGAGGGAGAGGGAGAGAGAAATGGGAGTAATGGAAGAGACGATAGGCGAGGATGTAGAATCGATTACGGAGAGGGATTAGCGAGGTATAAAATGTGTATATTATGAGAGAGATGCTATGATAGGTAGTGGATAATAGTAGATGGAGTCAAGCATCAATGCTATGAATACTATTGCAAGATACGGGCTCGAGAGCTTGTATGTACGCCATGCAACCTCCTTGTTAGTATTCCTGACAAGTCTAAGGTTGTAGTGTAGGAGCATCATACCAGCAACTACTGACGCTATAAGGTACACCAACCCCAAGCCTAGAAATGCTATTACAATAGAGTATGGTACGAGCACTATGGTGTTAACAAGTATATACAGTGCTGCCCTCTTATCTCCTACAAGTACAGGGAGCATAGGTACTCTAGCATTTGCATACTCCTCCCTTCCAACGATGGAGAGGCACCAGAAGTGTGTTGGCGTCCATAAAAAGACTATGAGTCCAACTAGGAAACCCAATGGATCGAGACTGCCAGTTGCGGTTACCCAACCAGCGTATGATGCACAACTGCCAGCAAAGCCTCCTATCACTATGTTTGATATATGCCTCCTCTTTAACCATACAGTGTATATTAATACATAGAAGAGTATGCCTAGGGCAATGAAGAATGCTGCCGTTATATTAAGTGTGAATAATGCTATAACAACCGATGCTATGCTCATACTTAGACCATAGATTAGAGCATTGCTAGCCTTCATTATGCCAGAGGGTATAGGTCTCTTGCTAGTCCTATTCATAAGTACATCTATATCCTTATCATAGTAATGGTTTAGTGCGCTTGAGCCCATCGATGCCATACTCCCAGTCAAGAGTAGAAATGCTACATCCCATGGATCTACATCCCCCTTACTTGCTGCTAGAAGGGATGTTATGGCTACAAGATTCAGTACAGCAACTATCCTCAACTTTGATATTGTAAGATAGCCTTTCAACCCCAACTTGTATAGCATTGGATACTCTAGCATTTAATCGTTAAGTGTATTACATACATGAGACCCATTCTTATGATAATCCTTCTACACGATACTGTAAAGATTTTTTATTCAGATTAGGCTATGTAAAGTATGCCAAAGAGTTACTCCCTTGAGGAGGTCAAGCAGAGGATAATAGATGTGTTGAGGCAATCAGACTCTGGACTCTCTGGTATAGAGATAGCAGAGAGGACTGGTATAAACAGGGTTACGATAACCAAGTATCTTAACATACTCGAGGCGATGGGTATAATAAAGAGGAAGAGTGTAGGCCCTGTTAACATATGGTATATACAGCATGGTATAGATATCAGTAGCAAAGACCTCCTCGAGTTACAGCAGATATATATGGATGCCCTCTTTGCATATGAGGAGGATAGGGCAAGAACCATACTGCTTAATGCGATATACTCTAACATAGATCCTATACTACTTATGAGCGATGTTGTTATACCAACAGTCAACACAGCCAAGGAGTTGTATATAAGAGGAAGAATGAATACTATGGATGTGACACACCTTACCAATCTTGCGATTGAATCTCTAGATCTTATAAAGTTCAACTCTGCTAGAGTGGAGGTGAAGAAGGATGCTTACGCTGTATTTATAAGCATGTATGAGAGGGGTAGAGAGGTTACGGATATGAAGGCGGCATCTGTAGCATTCTACATAAGGGGTTGGAGTACATTCCTATTAGGTAATATCGCATCAGAGGCTGGACTCTTCCTCGACATAGATCTAGTTAGGTTCATCAACAAGATATGGAGGGATAAGGGGAGAGGTATGTCTATTCTTTATGTATCTGCAACAAAAGATGAACTGCCTAGATTGAATGAGTTAGTAAGATCTGTAAAGGAGAATCTTGAGAGAAGTATACTAGTTATGGTTGGTGGGGGTAGAGTACTTGAGGATAGGGATAGGGATAGGGATAAGGGTAAGGATAGGGGTGATGGTGAAGGCAAGGGTATAGGTGAGGGTTTAAGTGTAAGCGCAAGCGATACATTTCCATATCCATACATAGATTACTATACAACTGATATAGTTAAGGCTATAGAATGGGCTGAGAAGATGTATAGGAGTTTAAAGTTCTAAATAACTAGTAATAATGCAATAATATTTAAAAAGAGACTTTGCCATATAAGTTTATGCCATATGAACATGGTAGCGATGGAGTATTTGATAGATTCATCAAGCGGTATAGACAAGTTATCCTCTTCAACAAGAACCTGCTAATATCTGGTACTGGAGGTTTCTTTGCTAGTGCATACATCTCGCAGGTACATCTTGAGCATTATGCAGATAAGCTTACAAACTCTATACTTGCTCTAGTGATGGAGTATGCAGTTTACATCCCGCTATTTACACTGTTATTCTACATAGATAATAGGGGAAGGTATACAGATCCCCTAACTGGTAAGAGGAACTTAAATGTGATAAAGGATGATGCGAAGAGACTCTTTGCAACATTCTCTATCGCAGAGATCATATTCTCTATAACCAGATTTGCAAGCCAGTACCAGTTACTGCAAGTAGGGGTAGAAGCATATCAAGCATCTATGATAGGCTCTACTATAGCTTGGGTAGTATTCTTCATAGCTATAAACCTTATGGCAAAACTGGTAAGGTTGTTCAGATGAGATAGATAGAATTATAGTTTTATATGGTTAGTAATCCTTTACAGACTCATGTATCCTCATTCTCCTTAACCAATATATCGATCAGGCTCTTCTCTATCTTCCTGTTAACTACTATGAATGTATCCAGCAAGAGGTATACGAATACAGTAACTGCTATTATCGATGCTGGTAGTACTATATCCATGCTACCAAATGCTAGAGAGGGTATTATGAACGATGTTAGTATAAGCACCACTATGTTAAGGACTATGTTCCTTACCACTCTATGCAAGTGATCCATCCTACGTGTCACAACGGGATATCTTACTATCCTCCTCTGTATAGATTCGAATATGGCATCTATCATCTCTCCTGCTCTACCGAATATGTTGAGTAGAGGATAAACTACCGCCCCAGCCATGAATACAACCTTGAATATATTGTAAGGTAGGATCCTAAGGGAGGAGAATGTGTTATATAATAGTGTTATGAGGCCATCGCTGAATAGTATTATCGTTATCATTGCTACTATTATCGCTATATTTATCAACAGTCTTGTAAATATCCTTCCTATTCCCAACGCACTATCTCCCTGCTGTATATTTCTGAGTACTCCTCTTGTAACCCTTGCAGGAGCCTCCAACATGTTGAGTAATCTTACAGGTATGATGCTGCTCGGATCGGCTATGGTTGGTAAGATCTTTGTAAACAATGGTATAACGAATATGCTTGCTAGGGAGATGAGCATCGTTATAGGCATTATAGCCTCTCTAGTTGCATTGAGATCTACGCCTTGCTTTGCCATCACAAACGAGAGCTCGCCTCTAGGCATCATCATTATCCCAACTGTGGATGCGCTATCCCTACCATAACCAACTATACTCGTTGCTATGAAGTTACCTATGAACTTGCTCAATATAGCAATAACCATTATAGGTAGAGAGATGATCAGATTATCCAATACAGCACTTATACTTATAAGCATCCCTATGGATATGAAGAATATAGTCCCAAATAGATCTCTTAACGGTACAACCTTCTCAGTTATCACACCTGCTCTAGGCGATGATGCTATCATCATACCCATGAGGAATGCGCCTATGGCCATGCTTAAGCCTAGATAGTTTGCTAACAGTGCTAGGCCGAAGCCCATCACTATGGCAAGGAGTAGTGGAGCTTCATCCAGATCTAATCTCGATACATGCTCTATAAGCCTAGGTACTACCTTCAGCCCTATAACAAGCGTTATGATAAAGAATGTTAGACTCTGCCCAATTATGAGACCTATACTGAATAGATCTGCTGTACCACTCTTCACTATGCCTGGGAGTATAACAAGCAGTATTATGGAGAAAATATCCTCAACTATGCTTACCACTATTATGAACTCCCCTTCCCTTGTATGGAGTATACCAGCGTCCTTGAGTAGTTTGAGCACTATGGCAGTGCTGGTTATGCTTATTATCCCTGCAAGATACAGTGCCTCTATACTGCTGAACCCTATGGCAAGGACGACCATGAAGCCTAGGAAGAATGCTACCCCTATCTCAACAACGGCGCCTATTAATGCTACACCACCTACCCTCCTAAACCTGTTTATATTCAACTCTAGGCCAACTACAAATACGAGTAGTATAACACCAATATCTGCTAGTATGTTAACTATCTGCACATCAGTTACAACTCTGAAACCATATGGTCCTATGGCCATGCCGACCAGTATGAAACCTATAACAGATGGTAGTCTAGCCTTCCTTGCAAGTAGGCTACCAACTATGGCAGAGCCTAGTAATATTGTAAGTAAGAGCATGAACTCCGCTGATGATATAATGTTGGCCATATTCTTAATAAGCAAGAGAGGATATAAAAGTTAGGTAATTGGGATGAATAGGTTTAAACATCTATATATTTACATGTTATCCAGGAAGGTTGATTACAATTCAATACTCACTTACCTTAGTGGTACGATAAATTGTAATATAGAGAGGAGGGGTGCTGATGTATTATATAAGCACTATCTGGGCGATGTTGTAAAGATGTATGCTAAATGCAGAGTTAACGATGTATTCAGAGATTTACTCAGAGAAGATGCTTACTCCAATTCATCGATTGAAGATGATATAGAGGAAGGGTATGAACAGTCTATGCCTAGCGAGCATCTTCAATCTAAACCCAATACAGTATACGATGGATTCTGTCTACAGAGCATCTACTCTAACATGATCTGTGGAGAGGAGAGTTCTCTAGATCATGTGCATATAATCATAACAGATATGTTGATAGCAACATATAATGAAGAGGATATGAGATACCATCTTAACACTGTAGTCTTGGGATATCCCAGCATAGTGAGTACTACTGGGATAGTTGAGGCGCCAGCGAAGCCAAAAGAGTTCTACACACTATACTACTATTACTTATCACAAGGAGTTACTGTCAGCATAGATGAACTCAAGAGCATATTTAAGGATGTGATACTTGAGCATGATGATCCAAGGCTCACAGATATAGTAAAGGGGTACGTAATGCAAGCAGTATTCTATAGCATACTGAAGGATGTGCCATTCTGCGATGAGAAGAGATGCATACTATATAATGCTCATTGGCAAGATGAGGTGATAGAGGCACATATAAGATATGGGGGATTATGCCAAAGGCATAGAGAAGTGTTGGATGAGTTCAATAGATTGTAGTATGTTACAAATAGCAACGATCTCTCACATTAACGTGCTAGCATAAATATAGCCTATTATAACATCATACACACACTATTCTCCATTCCCTCATGTCTTCTCATCTTCCTCCTCTCCTATCTCTATCCTCATCATCTTCCCGCTTCTTTGTAGAGTTCTCAATACCCTCAGCCAGTCTATCCAATTCATCTAGGTTACCGAACTTAAGATATGTTAACCTCTCTAATGCCTGTATAATGCTCTTTGCTGCTCTATACTGCGGTATCCTAGGATCATCTATCTCGCCATATAGCCCTATGCCATGTATACCATTCATCTTAGCAAAGCCCAGTATGAGACCATTGAATCCAGTTATGAGTGATGTGCCACGTGTAGGGTACAGTCCAACCCTTGCTATACTATCTGTTAGCATAGGACTTGTAGTAGTTACAAGGACTCTAGGGTTCTTGCCTACAGTTTCATCTACTAGAAATGCGCCCATTGTATACATGAACTGAACTGAGTACATCTTTGCAATATCTATCACATCTTGACATAGCATGTATAGATCACTGCTAGACTCTGGCTGACCTATTGAACCTCCAAACACTATTACTCTATCAACATATCTATACTCCCATATAACCTGCTCAAACTCTATGTACCCTCCCTTATCTACAACGTATGGAGGATAGTGTGCATATACGATTCTGAACGGTTTTGTCTTGAGCCTCTTGTTTATAAAGTCTATCACTATACTCCCTACATTACCCATATCCTGCATAGATGCTATCATTATCGGATTCTTACCCTGAAGAGCTGGCTCTAGCAGATTCTCAAAGTGCATAGCATAACTCTGTTCGTGTCAATAATAACTCTTTCCCATATACTGCTTATCTCTCATATAGAACCACATAATACTAAATTGGGTCGATATCTAACTCCATACTCATAAACTCAAGTATATTCCTCATCCTCAAACAGTCGAGCTCCAGTAATGGAGATTCACATATTATAGTTATACTTAACCTCCTTCTCACTATCTCTAACGCTAATGGCTCGAACTGTGGCTCCCCTATGGGTCTATGAACATCAACATATCTATAGCCTTTCTTTGCAAGCCCTGTAAAGTGTGTATTTATATGTTCTAGCCCAGCATCAAGCAATCTATCTATTATATGCGCATAATCTATCCTACCATCGTTTCTAGCAAATATATGTGCAAAATCAACATACGGTCTAACCCAACCATTCAGATCCTTATAGAGCCTCAGCACCTCATCTAGTGTCCCAAACTGATTCCTCCTCGCCATGGTCTCCGCTCCAAGCCTCACATTCCTTATACCCCTACTCTTCATCTCATCCACTATTGACTCATAACCTGCTCTAACCATAGAATATGCCTCTTCCTTACTCCTCTTCCCGTAGAATGCAGAGTGTACTGCTACTATATCAGCATGCATAGCCTCTCCCCTCTCTACACACTCTAGTATCCTATATCTAGATCTCCTTATCACATCTCTATCCTCTGAGCATAGGTTTATGTAGTAAGGCGCATGTATAGATAACCTTATGCCCAACTCCTCTGCTAATCTCCCAATATATCTGCTCTCCTCCATACTAAGGTATATACTATGAACGAAATCTAGTTCTAGAGCGTTGAGTCCAAGCTCGTTCAGTCTCTTCAGACCAGCCTCTAAACCATTGCTCCTACTAGAGGCTGGAAGACCTTGGGTCCCTATGTATACCCTCCTACTCATACGCATACACCAGCGCTCACAGCGTATCTATCATTCTACAAAGGAATGGATACTATTCAAGTTATAGACATATGCTGCTAATAAATAAGCTGGTAATATCACCTCATCCCTCCTATCATACCGGGAGCCTTGGGCATACTCCTATACTCCTTCATTATATGCATGTTTGGTTCAGCAGTGATAACAACATACTCCTTGTTTGCATCCTCTCTAGGCGAGAGGGATATCTTCTCTCCAGGCTTGATCCTTGGTATAAAGTCCTTGTATGTGCCATAATCGACCACAACATTTGTAACATCGTTCCTACCAGTGTTTGTAATGATAACCCTGTATATATCCATCACATCTATCTTATCCTTGAACGCATCGACATCGAGCGCATAATCCTCGTTAGAATAAGGCATGAGCATCAGGAATGCTGTTAACATAGCAGCACCCATTGCACATGCTCCTACTATCATATAGAGTAGCATAAGATTATAACCCATAGAGTTAGATTTAACATTTATCATTCTGGAAGAAGCGTATCCTCATATTCTATCTGACCCAACCATTATAGTTATATTTAAGTTAGTTTTAGTATATGTGATGATGAAGAACTACATGTTTGCAGTACTAGCCATAGTAGCTGTAGCAGCAATAGCAGCAATCATGCCAAGTGCATATGCGCAGACATGGGGTAGGCCTGACTCTATGGTAATTGCAGGGTTACCCCTTATAGTTGGTCTAGGCACTGGTATAGTGTACTTTATAGTGATATCAGCGAGAAGATCTAGGAGGTAAAGAACAGCCTATTTATTTATTATATTTATTATATTTATTATTTTATTCTCCTACTCGTGAGCTATGTTACGAGCTATGTTACAATTATGTAGTCTCTTCTCGCTAGATACAATTATTATAACACTATCGTTATTTAATAACAATGGAATGTTATTTAATAACAATGGAATCGTGGTACCAAAATAACAAAAAGATAGTGGGTATTACTGTTATCTTTAATCCCACTTGCTCCACGCAGCGGCCCATCTGTAGGTCCAAGTGTTCAGCTTTGCTCCTAGAGCAGCCATTGGGACACATATGACAGCGCTAATGCCTGCTGCAAGTGCTACTGGACTGTTGTAGAACTTGCCTACCTGGGGCTCGATTGGTGTTAGATATGCTGGGAGTGTTGGCCTTGGGTACTTGAATGCCATCTCTAGAGGATCATGCACAGTAAGCAAGTTTATCATGTTAAAGAGTGGCATCGACATACCTAGTAGAGAGCCTCCTATGAGTATCGCTGCATGCTTATTCCTCCTCGTTGCCCAGTACGCTAGATCTAGTAGCATTGCGCTTGGTATCCACACTGGAACTATCATGAAGTCATATGGATAACCTAGACCTCCAATCCAGGCCCACTTTGCAACCCAGGTGTAGATGGTCATTATTGTAGCATAGTATGTTGCTGTACCAGGCACTCCTGTGAATAGCAGATAGTAGATGGCACCAACAACAAGCATGGTTGACTGGCTCAGGTTAAAGATCACGAAGGAGGTCCACATCCAGTCAGAGTAGAAGATGTAGTCTCCAGCATTGATGACCAACAGTGTAGAATTCACTGCAACTACCACTATGAACAGGTAGTGTATTGTGCGCCTAATCCAGACCATTAGAATAATGTACTATACCCATATATATAAAACTTACTCTAGGCTAATGCTAATAAATTATTAGAATAAAAATAAAATTAAGAAATATTTATAATTCTATGGGATGGCTGGCTTCTCGTGAGCAACTTTCCAGATGAAGATGAATCCAAAGACAATTATGACTGTCAGTACGCTCAGCGCATACATCCCAGAACTGAATGGGTATGCCCATGCATAGTATGTGAACCCTACCCAGACACCAAATGCTGTTGCTGCCCACGCCATTATCGCTCCAATTATGTATAGGCCCTTCATATGCTCAGTCCTCTTACCTATCATCCTCTCTATCTCATCCTTGGGCGCCTCTTTCTTTGACATTAAGAATAATTAAACATATGTATTATTAAAGTTTACTTTTGATTTGCTGATGTATAACAAAATGAAAATAAAAAAGAAGAGGAGTTGCCCATTAGGGCGTTGTAATCTGCTCACCTTCTGCTGTATCTACCTCTACCTTAGCCTCTATCTGCTTACTCTATGGTATGCTCCTGCTGTAGAGCTTGCCCTCTAGTGCAAGCTTGTA
>CALHIV010000005.1 GCA_938030895.1 uncultured Nitrososphaerales archaeon
TATAGAGCATATGGCAGATATAGGAAGATGAAGAGGAAGAGTAGATTCTACATTTATACTACGTTTATACTACCAAGGAGAAGAAGAATGAGACTATATACTATCCATGATAAAGGCTATTTGGAGAGCGTGAAGAGCAAGTTGTTAGGATGAAGAATAGGGTTGATGTTCATGGTAGTATAGGATAGGGGTAGTGTATGGTAGGATAGTGTAGTGTAGTGTAATTGCCTACAACATGGGTAGTTGCCTACATGCATAGATTAACTGTATTTATGGTATGGTCTCTACAGAGCCTAATAGTAATAATAAATAAATAGGCTCTAGGTAGATCAAGGAGTATGGTCCAGATATTCCTTGATACTGCGAATCTTGATGCGATAAGGAAGTACAACGATATGGGTATACTTGATGGCGTAACGACCAACCCTACACTCTTAGCAAAGGAGAATGGCGATCCTATAGAGATAATGAAGGAGATCATCAGGATAGTCAAGGGTCCTGTGAGCCTAGAGGTTATAAGTACTGATATAGATGGGATGCTTGAGGAGGCTCAAAGGTTGGCAAGGTTCGGTACAAACGCTGTGATAAAGATACCCATGACCCCAGATGGTCTCAAGGCAATAAAGAGACTATCAAGTATGGGCATAAGGACCAACTGTACCCTAGTATTCTCTCCTAACCAAGCGATGCTGGCAGCGAAGGCTGGGGCAACATACGTCAGTCCATTCATAGGAAGGCTGGATGATGCTGGGCATGAAGGTATGCAGGTTATAAGAGATACAGTGCAGATATTCAGGAACTACAACTTCAGCACAAAGGTTCTGGTTGCAAGCGTGAGACACCCATTGCATGTTGTAGAAGCAGCAAAGATCGGGGCAGATGTTATAACAATGCCACCAGATGTCTTGGAGAAGATGATGAAGCACCCATTAACCGATAAGGGCTTGAGTACTTTCCTTGCCGATTGGGAGAAGGTTAAGAGGATGAACCCTAACATCGATCTCAGCCTTGTAAATCCATGATATTATGAGCACAAAACATGATAGATAAGCAAAGATCATCTATCTGTAGGTAGAGGATGTCCTGACCATCTGCCTCTTATGCTGTATATAATCTGTTATGAGCACCTTACCCAGGTCTGATGGGCTTATATAATATGATCTACCTTTGATATGCCTCTCCATCTCATTAACGAACTTGAGGAGTACATCCTCCTCGCTAATCATGAGCGTATCGATATCTATGCCAGATCTCTTGCACTTCTTAGCCTCTAGTATAGTCTTTGTAGCAATGTATGGATCAACCTGCCTATATCTGTAGCATAGATACACAAGTGAACCACTAGTGGTATCCACTCTTATACCCTGCTCACCCCTTAGCATATCGAGCGTGATCTTATCTGGCCTGTAGAAGTGTGAATACGGTCTAGCATCGAGTATCCTCTCCCTCTCGCTCTCACTATCGATGAAGCATGCACTAGGTTGCCCATCCGTTATCATAACCACCCTCTTCTTTGTAGCATCCTCCCTGTTGAGTATCTTCGTTGCCAACCTGAATGCTGCTTGGTAGTTTGTATAGTGTAAAAAGTCATGCCCAGGCTCAAAAGTCTTCAGGTATGGTATATCCTTTGGCATTATCTTCGTTGCTAGTGCACCAAAGCCTAGTATGTGTATAGTATCTGATGGGAATAGCCTCCTGTTAAGGACGTATAAGCACCAGAGCGCCTTCTTTGCAGCCTCTATCCTGCTCACATCATCGTTGAGTGAGGAGTAGCGCATAGTAGAACTTAGATCTATACAATAGGCGACAGCAACCTTCACCTCGTTGAGCATCTCATACTGTTCGAGGTCATCGACCTTGAACTCTATAGGTAGATCTACCATACCCTTCTCCCTCATTATCCTCTCCACAGCATTGAGTATACTCTTTGGCACATTGAGAGCCTTGAGATCATCACCCTGCTCGTACCTCTTGCTACTCTCCAGCATCATCGTACCATAACCACTTTTGCTTGTCTCATGCATCCCAAGCGTATTGCTCTTGAATGCCTTCAGTACATCCTTGAGCATGAGTATACCTATGCTCATGAAACCCTTGCCTGTGAGCAGCCTCCTACTACCCCTATTTATATAACCCTCCTCCTCAAGGTATGCCAAGATGGATCTACTACCCATGCTATTTATCTCATCCTTGCCTTTATCCTCAACCTTCTCACTAGCATCCTTATCTTTATCATTCCTCCTCAACATCTCTCCCTTTATCATCTTCTCGACCATCTTCTCCAACTCCTCTCTGCTTGTACTATCGCTGTTCTTGAGTATCTCATCCCCTATCGCAAGTAGCACCCTATTCATCAACTCCCTTGGTATTCCTTGGGCATCGCTACTGCTACTGCTACTACTACCTCTACTCTCATAGTACTCATAGGCCTTAGAATCAGGCAGCCACATAGACACCCCTCTCCCTCCTATCCAGTACTGGAGGCCTCAGATGCCTCAGACCCTCGAGGACAAGTTCTAGTATGGATGCCTTCAACTCACCTATCCTCTCACTACCATTCTCGCCTATCTCTAGCAGACTGGTCTCTATACCATGCCTCCTCAGATGCTCCATGAACTCCACATGCTCCTTCTCCACCTTGAGCATAACACTGTCTATGAGGCTTAGCAACGCCTTGAATCTTGCTAGTTGTATACTATAAGCATCTCCATTACTGCCTTGATAACCATCTCCCTCATAACTATTGCTATAGCTCCATAGACTCGTTTGGGATACGATGAGTGATCTGCCCTTGAACTCCTCTCTTATGCTGGCTAACTGTTCCTGTGTGATATCCACCATATACTCTACCGATGTCTGCTTAAGGCTCTCTTCCATTATCTGCTCCAAGACTCTCCTCCTATTCTCACTGCTATCCTCTAACTCAGATAACTCGAACTTTGCTGCTGGTACTATAGCGTATATATCTGATGGTCTTGGCACAGCTGCTATATGGTTGTATAGTGCCCTAACCCTAACCGCCTCACTTATTAGAAGTTCTAGAGAGTGTATGCTCATCCTAACGCTAACACCCTTCTCCTTGTTGACATCTGGATGTTCCCTAGCAAGATGGGTTATCCTTGCTAGTAATTTGAGCATGAATATGGGCAGTAGTATACTGCTTGTATTATACACCTTCGCCTCTTGCACCATTATGGCCATCTCATCCCTTAGAGTGTAAGGATAGTGCGTTACTATATGGCTCTCAAACCTATCCACCAATGGCTCTATTATCTTGCTCGCATGTGTATAATCTATGGGGTTCGCTGTTGCTATAACCCTAACATACGGCTTGAATATAACAGGGTAGGAGCCTGTGGTGAACTTCCCTTCTTGGAGTACGCTCAACAGCACAACCTGTTTCCTAGGATCTAGCACAGGCAGTTCATCTATACAGAGTATACCATGCCTTGCTTGGAGGAGTTGCCCTGGAGAGTAAGATTCTATGCTGTATAGAGTAGCACCCTTGGCAACCTTTGTAGCATCTATCTGCCCTACAAGGTCCTTTATAGATATATCTGGAGTAGCAAGCACATATCTATACCTAGACATGCCATCGACCCACTCTATCCTTGTATCCAACCCTTCATCCCTTATCTTATACTCGCACTCATTGCATATATGGAATTCTAGAGATGTATGCTCTGGATCATTACCAGAGAGCAGTCTAGCAAGCTCCTCAGCAGGAGGTAGTGTTACTGGTATATCATGTATGATACACCCTTTTATAGCGGGTATAGGGGAGAGTAGGTTCCTTGCTATAATCTCAGCGAGCTTGGTCTTTGCTTGGCCAATCTTCCCTATATAGATTATATCATGCCCAGCAAGTATCGCTCTATCCGTTGCAGCTATGACATCATCATAACCTATTATCCCTGGATATGGGTTCTTCTTCTCCCTCCTCTTTGCTATAAGGTTCCTCCTCATCTGCTCATCCACGCTAACGTACTTGTAGTTTATCTCTAGCAATTGGCCAAGAGTCTCTATCCTCTTGTAATCTTCAGGTACACCAGGCATAATCTCAATGTAGCTTGGTTTAGAGGAGTAACTTTTATACACCAACTCCCTGATCCTCTTTGAATCCATGTATGTATGAGATGCATAGCACTAAATTTAAAGGTTCTTGCTTATGATGGTATCTTATATGCAAGTAGCATGGTTTTTATTTAGGTATGCTAGATCAGCACCTAGTTGGCTATGAGTACAAGCGCTCAGGAGTTTAGGCATATAGTTAGGGTTGCTGGTAAAGATGTAGATGGGCGCAAGAAGATAGTCGCTGCGCTAGCAGAACTCAAGGGCGTAGGATACAACTTCGCCTACTCCCTGCTCACAACCCTAGGGATAGACCCAAACATGAGGATAGGGTTTGCATCAGAATCACATATAACAGCGATAGAGAATGGCCTGAAGGATCCTATAAGTATAGGCTTCCCTGCATGGTACCTAAACAGACAGAAGGATATGGATACTGGCAATGATATACACTTGCTCAGTTCAGATCTGGAGTTTATGGTTAAGAGTGATATAGAGAGGGAGAAGAGTGTTATGAGCTGGAGAGGGTATAGGCATATGTATGGCTTGAAGGTTAGAGGTCAAAGAACTAGAACAACAGGGAGGAAGGGAGGTACTGTAGGTGTTAGGAAGGGAGGCAAAGCTGCACAGGCACAACAGCAGCAACAGAAGTGATATGCTAGGGTGGGATCATGGGCGATATCAAGAAGCCAAGGAAGACATACCATAGGCCGAAGAGGCACTGGGACTCTACCCTGTTGATGCAGGAACTTGAGATAGTTGGTAACTATGGGTTGAGGAATAAGCGTGAGTTGTGGAAGGCACAATCAGAACTATCAAGGATAAGGAAGAGGGCAAGGGATCTCCTAGCACTTCCAGTAGAGGTTAGGAGTGCGAGGGAGAAGGAACTGCTCAGATCACTGAATAGGCTAGGTCTGGTAGGGGAGAATGCTACACTAGATGATGTACTCAACCTCAAGGTTCAGGATATACTGGAGCGTAGAATCCAGACCATAGTATTCAGAAAGGGCCTTGCAAAGACTCCATTACAGGCAAGGCAGATGATAGTGCATAGGCATGTAATGATAGGCGATAGGAGGGTCGATAGACCTGGATACTGGGTGCAGAGGGGAGAGGAGGAGAGGATATCTCTAAAATAATAAAATAAAATAATAAAATAGATCTGTATGGATTGATCGATCGATAGCTGACTGAATAATAGACCAATAGACAAGTAAACCATCCATCTACCTAACCATCCATCTATCTATAACCATAATAGTCTAAGTATCATCTGTCTATTCTCCTCAACACTATGCTATATTACAGTTGATCTAACCATTAATCTATTCAAGTCCTATAATAGCGATATGAGTATAGATCTCATACTTGCCAAGGTGGTTAGCGAGGCAAGGAGTGGTCTAGTACCAGATGCCCTAGCCTTCTGGTACTCCATAATAGTTGAGAGGACTAGAGTACTATGCCCAGAGGAGTTGAGGGATAAGGTAAGGGTTGAGCAGGATGAGATACTGCCTATGAAGTTCAGGCTCAACGTATCTAAACGTGTGGTGCCATTACTGCTTAAGGTTATGGAGGATACATTACAAGAGATGCCTTACTCATCTAGGCTATACTTTGAGACCGTATACAATATAATCGTTGAGGAGTACAAGAAGGCTGGTGGTACTATATAGTGCTTTAGGTTTTACTTATTTACCCATAACAGACCTCATAGGGGCCTCTATAGTATTCTCATACTCCATCTCAATAGAGTAGAGTATATCCCTAGCATTGATCCTGAATCCGCTCTTTGCCGATGCTGCTACACATGCTCCTCCAGCACCTACACCCTCCTTCACAAAGCCCTCAGCATACGCCCTAAGCCCTCGTTTGCTGGATAGTGAGAGCATAGGATCTGCATAGATCAATGGTACATATACATCGTTAGCAGTGATACTCTTCACTAGATACCTTATATCTGCTGTAGGATCATTAACTACATAGGATGTGGTTGCTATAGCGATCTTATCTAATCTAGAACTTAGAGTATTGATCAGTGCTAGAACAGCTGCCATCTGAGTACCACCAGCGAGTATAACATGGGCATACTCTACAGCACCAATTGCAAGACCAGCAACGCATGGCATCATTGGGTCACCAAGCATAGCTATAGCATCCATTGGCCTATCCTTCAGGGAACCGAATCCAACCCCTGCTCTCCTCATCCCCTCTTCAACCACCTTCAACTTCAATGGATGGGGATTGTTAGGCATGCTACTGCTTACCCTGAACCTAGCATCTATGCCCATGGCAAGCATGACTGCTAGTGCAGTGGTTGTGCCAGCAGGTATGCTCTCACCTATAACTAGACAACCGGTACTCTTTGCAAGTACCCTTCCCAATTCTATGCTATGCCTATATATCTGCTCAACCTCTTCCCTACTAATAGCATTACCATTCATTATACTCTTACCATGGGCAGCACTTAATGTGTAGTGCGGAGCAAGGGGCTTGATAATACTCCCAGAGTCTATTATGGTTAGTGGTATATCTGCAAGTCTGAGCATTGCTCTGGTTATAACAGCCGGCGTTGGTTTGCCATCTGGGGTTGCTGGTATAGAGGCTATACTCTTACACTTGCCATGGTAGAGTAACTCTGCATCTGCTGCTGGTGTGAACTTTACAAGGTCCTTATCTGCTCCAGCAACGGTTATACCATCTATCTCTGCAGTCTCGGTATAGGATATTACTAGTGTAAACCTGAACTCCTTCTCTGCTATGGCATCTAGAAACTCGATGCCTTTATCCTTGTTGAGCGCTACCCCTACGCTATTATTGTTATTGCTACTACTATCAAGCATGTTAAACACCAACCATGGCTAGGAACTCATCCCTGCTCTTTACCTTCATTACAGGGTTGCTCCTCTTCTCCCTACCTATCGTTGAGTACCGCTCATAACCGTAGTCATGGCCAGGATATACCTCTATGCTATCATCCAGCAGAGCAAGCCTCCTTAGGCTCTCGTAGAGTTCGTTAGCATCCCCTCCAGGCAGATCGACCCTACCACAAGAGCCTACGAATAGTGTATCCCCTGTAAACAGCTTGTTTTCAACTAGTAAACATATACTATCCTTTGAGTGCCCAGGAGTATAGAATACTTTGATTCTGAGGTTACCCAGCGCTATGATATCATTATCATCGACTGTGATATCCTTCTCTAGAAGGGAGTTCTTATGCATTACTATCCTTGCTCCAGTTAATACCTTCAACTGCTCATTGCCTAGCACGTGGTCGAAGTGGGTATGCGTATTTATAATATACTCTAACTTTAGTCCATTACGCTTCAGTTCATCCATCACAATCTCTAGATCCCATGATGGATCTATAACAGCTGCAAGTCCACTTGCCTCATCCCCTACAATGTATGTAAAGTTTGCCATCCTTCCTACCTTGATCTGTTTGAGTATCATTATTATCACCACCATAAACAAACCATGATACAAACCTAGAGGACTTCAGCCTCTGGCGGTATACCTATAGGCCATACTATTATCTTACCACATACACTACTTGCAGATAAGCCTCTCTTTGCTCTATGGAATGTTACTGTAGCATCTGCCCTAACGCACTTGTCATACCTACCAGTATCTGGATCTAGGCCAGATGGCACATCTACAGCAACCTTGTATGCCTTGCTGTTATTTATTGCATCTATAATGCTTGAGTGAGGCTCCCTTATGCTACCCTTTATACCAGTACCAAATATGCCATCAACTACTATATCTGCACCTGCTATAATCTCTTTTACATCATCTAGACCGTTGAGTTGTACAAGTTTCAGGCTACTGCTCATCCTCTCCAGTATCCTCCAATTCGTCCTTGCCTCTTCAGTCTTTATATCCATGATGCCCTTACCAAGGAGTATAACTGTTACATCTGCCTTATAGTAAGTTAGGTGCCTTGCTGCAACCATCGCATCCCCTCCATTGTTACCTAGGCCTGCAACTACAACGACATCCTTCCTCCCAACATCAGGGTATGAAGATACTATATGGTGGGCAACACCTGCTCCAGCATTCTCCATCATGAGTAGCCTTGTAACACCCATGGCATGAGCCCTCTCCTCTATCCTCATCATCTCTTCCGTAGTTATAGCATCCATATGCAGAACCTATATGGAAGGTGTATTTATTTATAGCATATCTGCTAGATATTGTATGGTATTGTATGGTATGAGTCTGGATTACCTTAAGGACTCTCTAGATGGTATGATGGAATCACTCAAGGCACTGGAGGAGAGGAGGGAGAGGCTCATCAAGGGCTCAAGGGATGTACTCATGCTATGCAGTAAGGCCATAGTGAGCATACATGTAAATGACCTCAGTACAGCACGGGAGCAGATAGCGAGAGCAACAAGCATGATGGATGAGTTGAGGCAAGTAGCGATGGATAATCCCAACCTACAGGTGTATCTTGTGGGTGCTGAGACAGAACTCGTTGAGGCAAAGACCCTTTACAGTATAGTTCAAGAGTATAGAGTACCAGTTGCAGATGGGTTGAGCATCACTAGCATAAAGGCGTATCTCCTTGGCTTACTGGACTGTGTGGGAGAGTTGAAGAGGCAAGTATACGATAAGGTTAGAGAGGGTAAGAACGATGATGCATTGAGGCTATTCAGCATAATGGAGTCGTTATATTCCATGCTACTCCCATTCTCTGCTTACGATAACATAGTTCAAGGGATAAGGAGGAAGATAGATGTTGCAAGGATGCTTATAGAGGATGTTAGAGCTATGCTTACGGAAGAGGTTAGAAGGAGTGCAATGTTGGAGGCTATGCAGAGGATTGAGAAGGGTACTGAGAGTAGGTAGATGATAGATAATAGCAATATAACGATAGTGATAACAATAGTGATAACAACTAGCAGTAACAGGGTAATATAAGAGTAGCAAGTAGCAATATAGCATGGAAGAGGGATATCTGTTGATAGAAAAGGCGTTCACAAAAGAACATCTTGAGTTAGTTAAGAGGTATCAGTCTAGAATGGCCAATAACGTTGTAGCATATGATGTCACCGATGTTAGAAGTATAAGGTATGCAGTTGGTGTAGATGTTGCATACAAGGGCGATACAGCATTTGCAGTAGCGGTCATGGTTGATAGGCTAAACTACAGTATAGTTGGTAAGCATAGTAGCATAAGCAAGGTTTACATACCATACATGCCAGGCCTGTTATTCCTTAGGGAGGGCGCACCTATACTTAGAGCACTCATGGGCCTAATAAAGAGTATAGGTAGCAGAGTTGGCGAGTGTATAATTCTTGTAGATGGAAATGGTATGTTACATCCAAGACTCTTCGGATTAGCATGCTATATAGGCATCATCATAGATAAACCAACCATAGGGGTTAGCAAGTCCCTCCTCTGTGGTACAATTCATCATAGGAATGGGTACAGTGCAGTTATGCTGAATGGTAGAGAAGTTGCTAGAGTAATAAGGTACAATAACAGGCGGATCTATGTTAGCATAGGGCATAAGATAGGTCTGGATAGTGCAGAGAGTATAGTTAGATCGTTGATATATTGTAGGGTAGGAGAATCATCGTCAATATCAATATCAACATCCACATCCACATCTGCATCTTCATATACGCACACACAAAGATCCATACTGGAGCCTGAGCCATTGAGGCTTGCACATAACGCTGCTAACTCACTGCGTAGATCTCAGGCCTTACCTTGAACCTCTCAAACGCATCATTCAAGATTGCCATTAGCCTTGTATGCCATTCTCTGAACCCATCTGGACTCCTTGGGTAGTCTCTATAATGCTCAACCAGTACCCTGTTTACATCTGCTGTATACTTCAAGCCTTCAGCAGTCCTCTTATTCAGTACTCCCCTTATCAGCATGCTTATCTTATCCACATACCCAAAGTCTGGATGTTCTCCCTTGCTTATCTTCTCAACATCAAGCTTTGATATGAAGTGCTTCATCCCATAGTTTATCTGCTCATTAGAGAGTGTCTGCAGGAACCTCCTGAATACCTCAAGCCCTGCAGTCTTGTAACCATACTCATCAACAAAGTCTGTATTATATCTCCATAGCCCTTGCTCACTCACATCATTACTCTCAATAGCATACACAGCATCCCTACCTGCTATAACCCCTGCTATTATTGCTGGACCTATACCTCCAGCATCTAGAGGCTTTGGCATCCATGCAGAGTCCCCAGCAAGCATGTACCCGTTCGCTACAAGGCAGTCGTTCTGCCTCCTAACAGATACCTGCCATGTGCCCCATGCATTGCCATCATCATCTCTCCCATCTGCAAGCCTTGGATTGCTTATGGCTGGATTGCTTGCTACGTAAGCATCTATGAGCGATTTGAGCGTATCACTCCTCTTGAGCATAGCATTCCTCAACTCAAGACTTCGATGCTGTACTCCTAGGCCTATGTTCACCTTCCTATCCGATTTGGGGAATACCCAGGCATAACCCCCTGGAGCTATCATCTGGTCAAGATGTATTATCGCATAGTCTGGATCGAAGTATGTCCTATCTTCTCTAGCAGGATCGAATGTAAGGATATACCTCCCAGTTGCCTCTATATCATCCTTGTCTATGCTCCTCTGAATATACGTGCGTATCGGTAGGGTAGATCTAAGCATTGATGCTATACCAGTACAGTCTATCACAACCTTTGCTCTAGCCTTGAATGGTTGATTACTCTTCATATCTATGCCTTGAACACCTTTAACATAGCCATCCTCTGCTATCACCTGCCTAAGCATTACATTCCACCTGAACTCTACGCCTAACTTCCTTGCATACTCTATCTGCTTGAATGGTAGTACTCTTCTATTGAGTATATAGCCATCACCCTCAAAGTATATAGCGGTCTCATGGTCTGGAGAGTATGCTACCACCCCCTTCACATTATGCTCTATCTCGGGCCTATCCCATCTCAATCCTGTATGCTTTGCTAGATAGTCAACGTTGTTCTTGCCTACAGCATCACCACATACCCAACCAGTCAGGGTCTTCTTGCCTGCCTCATCCTCTGGATTCTTATCTATCAGTAGTATCCTAAGGCTATTGTTATGTTTTGCAGCGCTTATAGCCGCTATCGTACCTGCTATACCAGCACCAGCAACTATTATATCATAATCATAACTGTTACCAGACATGCAAGGCATAGGGCATCTGCTACTTAAAAACTCTTTCTTCAAGGTTGTTCTTTACCTCTACCTATGCCATTGATCAACTCATCTACCGTTGGCTAATCCTGATGAAGGTTAGGTATGCTGGGTCGGATTGTCGCGAGGTCCTCATTGCTTGCTAGGCTCAGCCTGGAGCGGCTCTCACCTCATCCCCATCTATATTACTCCTTGACCCTAATAATCCTTCCCTTGTGATATCTTCCCCTATCTTGTCCTGTCTTGTCTGCATAACTCCTACGTAATGCCTTTAACGTCCCAGACGTCTTTAGAGTACGTATTCCTAGTATAGAGAGTATATGCATAACATTGGCATAGTGCTCAAGTGCACATCTGATTATGATTTGGGTTAGCATTACTCTACCATTAGAGGGACTCTCTCTAGCATCATACTCTAACCCTTTGCCAATTGTAATACTTGATAGCTGTATACTCCCTCCCCCTTCCTCTCCCTTCTTCCTATCTTCACTGTAGCCCTTGTATCTACCCTTGCTGTATACAAGCGAGATCCTTGCATGTTCAAGCTCCTCCCTACCGAACCTCTCAGCATATGCATCCCTTATCCTCTTAACGATTGCCTTGTAATCACTATACCCATGTAAAGTATCTATACATGCAAGTATATACCTCTTCTTATACCTCATCTGAACCACCAATAGCATCTCTCAGTACTTCAAAGGTTGCTCTATGCATACGCTTTGCAACCTTGAGCCTTATCCTTACAGCATTTGATTGAGAGAGCTTTATCCTCCCATCAACCATCTCTTGCTTGCTTATCCTTATGTAGAGTGATGATCTATTATCAGTGTAGAGATCAAACTCCCTATATATGGATGAGATATCAGCATTACTCAACGATCCTATAACTCTACTAGCAAGATGCCCTGCATCATCACCTTTAATGCTTCCCTTTAGTAGGATTATCTCATTACCATGATGCCCAGTCAGTATCTCTCTAGTCAGCATACCACTCCTTATACCTAGGGTATTGTGTAGGGCATCGATAACCTTATCCAGATCCTCTGTAGCATGCACTATAAGTTCTACATCTGCAGATGTGAAGATCGCATTTAGATTCTTCTTCGCATCCATCTTCTCTTCTTCTCCATCTCTTGTCATACCTTGAGCATCCATGGACTAGGATATATTATATTATACTACATTATATTATACTATAACTACTGGTGCTACATGAAGGAATATACACATCTAGCAGACTCTAGCCTTATATAGGGGGATCCTTCGCCTATCTTGAATCCATACTGCTCATCCCTGTATGGTTTGAGTATAGCAACCCTGCTTATGGCATCCATGCCATTCAGTATATTCCTAACACTATCCTGTATACTTATACCCTTTATAGCATGCACCATCTCTCTCCCCTTCACATAGTATGCTATCACAGGCTTGATCTCAATTATACCTGTGACGGTATCTACACTTGCCCTACTCACGCCCCTCATGAGTATACATTCTTGAGCATCGCTGATCATCTCATCTACATACCAGTCCATCGGCTTTACATATACATTGCTTATGGTTGGTTTTGGTATCCCATCAAGCCCTCCTCTTGCATTGCCTGGGGTAGAGTATTCATCACTATAAGCTGTAAGCCTTGTATGCAGTAGGCTAATGGTATCACTGTTAAGGAGTACCTTCCTCTTACCCTTTACCCCTTCATCATCCCATGTGAACGAACCATAACCGTTTGGTAGCGTTGGGTCATCTACAACTTCAACACCCTCCTGCATATGGATGGATGAGAATACCTTTGGATTGAAGATATCCGCTTCAAGCATCCTCCCTATAAGCCTTGCAAGTGCACCACCAGCCTCACCATCAAGTATAACCTTGAATCTCTTACCAGACTCTAGTATGGAGAACTGCCTCGCATCTATCAGATGTCTCATCATGCTTATCATATCATCTAGGGCATCATCCATACTCTTACGCTTGATTACATCTATCCCTCCTCTACCTCCCATACTCTTGCTAACCTGTATGATACCCCCATGATGTCTCATCATAAGCCTTATCTCTATAACTGCATTTACCATCAGTTCTCTAACATCGGTACCCTCGCTACTCACCAACCCTTCATCATCCTCTTCATAGGATAGGCTCACTTCTACCCTTACAAAATCGTTCAGCCTATTCCTGAGCATGGATACTACATACTCCATTATATCGTACAAACTCCCATCTCTAACCCTCTCTGTTGTAGATGGTGTAATATGCCCTTTCTCTACATCAACCTCTACGAGATTTAAAGAATTGCCTCTCCCAGTGTATGCATGTGATGAAGTAGCATGCTCTATCGCCTGCTCTACAATATCATCTATCTGACGATCTAAGGAGTGAAGATTGCTGGTATATGATGAGGATGAGATCGATTCATTCTGATTATGCCTAGAGGGATTACTCATACTTGCTATACCATAACCATTAGATAATGCTCTAGCGGTTATGCTCATATCTTCCTCCTCTCTTACAGCCATAGTATCCCCTCTAAAGATGAGGTTGGTGCATCTGCTATGGCGGATCTTTATATCCAGATATCTAACGGTTCTTGCCTTGGCTAGATGTTTAATTAATATATCGTTTGTTGGTATGTACATCTTACTAGATATGAATAAGGAATTTTAATATTTAATCCTTATCTCCGCTATATCTGTATTTATTACTTTGTCTGTTGCCCTTGTTGTACCTGAATCAGAGGCTTCTTACTCAGCAGTTTACTCTTCCATACTGCTACAAATCTAACATTGATTATATCCTTAACCCTGTGATGTATATCTGCATTCAATTTTGGTCCTACAACTGCCTGTATGAACTGATCTATGTTCAATTTTGGCACTTCCATGCTTAATACATCATCTATAACCTTCCTTATATCATGCTTCTTCGATGTATTGATCTTCTTCTGTGTGAAGGTAACTGTATAGATCCTGAACGTGTAACCATCTGCAGTCGTGTAATCCTTTATGAAGTTGACCATGGATGAGCCTCTCCTCACTAGGCTCTTTATGAACTCCCTAGAGTACTCGTGACCTTTTAGATAGGTATAGGCATCCTCTCCCTCAATCCTCTCTATCTGAAAGTATAACTTTATTGCATGTTGTTGTGGATCTGTATGCCAGAGATCGAATAGAGTACACTCTATCACCCTACCTACTGCATTCTCCTCATCGGTTACAGGTATGTATGCTATTGGCTGATTTGCAAATACACTTGGTGCGTGTACAACAACCCATCTCTTATCCCTCCACTTATCCCTTACCTTACCACTCTTCTTTGCTGGCATCCTCTTATCTCTCCTATACTTCTCTAGCAACTTAAATATAAGTTTACTTACCTTTAGTATTGCAATTCATTGTATTGCAACCCAATTACTCACTACTAATCCTATTATATATAGGAGGAGTGTTATCTTTAAATGTGGCTCTATAGTAGAGGGATGTTATAAAGCGGTATGACAGGTATAAGGTTAACATCAGACGAGTTAAGGTTGATGTCTCTCTTTCAGAGCATAACTACAGTTACTGCTAAGGACTGCGTCATAGATGAGAAGATGGATAGGGTGATATTCGTTATAGACAAGGGTGATATGGGCTTAGCCATAGGTAGGAATGGCTCTACAATAAGGACCCTGCAGAATATGATAGGGAAGAGGATAGAACTTGTAGAGTACTCTGATGACCTTGCAGAGTTTGTGAAGAACATGCTTGGGAGGGAGGTCGTGCTCGATGTGAAGATAGGTAACCACTCATCCAATCATGGTAAGGTAGTAACGGTCATAGTCGATTCAAGGAAGAAGGGTATGGTTGTTGGTAGAGAAGGGAGGAATGTAGAGAAGGCTAGACTTCTAACGAAGCGTTACTTCGACGTGGCAAATGTTATAATAAGGGGTCAGGAGGCGAGTATCTGATGGCAAACTCACCAGTTGGTATGTTCGCTGCCAGAACGCTTAAGCAGAAGAGGCTTAGATTCAGATGGTCTGAGAGGAAGTTCAAGCGTAGAGTACTCATGCTAGATAAGAAGGCAGACCCTCTAGAGGGAGCACCACAGGCAAGGGGTATAGTTCTTGAGAAGGTTGGGGTAGAGTCGAAGCAACCAAACTCTGCAGTTAGAAAGTGTGTTAGAGTACAGTTGATAAAGAATGGTAATGTTGTGACAGCATTCTGCCCTAGGGATGGCGCATTGAACTACATAGATGAGCATGACGAGGTGGTTATAGAGGGTATAGGAGGCTCCATGGGGAGAGCAATGGGCGATATACCAGGCGTCAGGTGGAAGGTATCCAAGGTTAATGGTGTATCGCTAAAGGAGCTGGTAAGGGGAAGGAAGGAGAAGCCAAGGCGATGATGTGCAGTATAGATGCGAATAGAGGATATGTATTCTGTTAGCAGTAAAGGGAAGATAAATAAGAGAGGAGTGTAGAGGTCTTATAGATAGAGATGGGTAAAGAGGAACCAACTCTCATGCTATTCAACAGATGGGACTTCAGCGAGGTCAAGGTTACAGATCCAGGGTTGAAGAGGGCACTATCTTTAAAGCCCGTGCTAGTCCCTATTAGCTTTGGGAGGCACGAGCATAAGAGGTTCGGTAAGGCCGATGTGAATATAGTTGAGCGTTTAGTGAACAGTATAATGCACTTCGGTAAGAGATATGCCAAGAATACAGGTAGGATGGCCGGTAAGAAGGCTAGAGCAATAAATATAGTAAAGACCGCACTAGATATAATACACCTTAGAACCAACCAGAATCCCATAGCGGTTCTTGTTAAAGCGGTAGAGAATGCCTCACCAAACGAGGATACCACAAGGATAATCTATGGAGGGGTTGTATACCATGTATCTGTAGATGTATCCCCATTGAGAAGGATCGATCTTGCATTAAGATTTATAGCAGAGGGGGCTAGAGAGTCAACTTACTCAAACCCAAAGACGATAGAGGAGGCTTTGGCTGATGAGATAATACTTGCTGCAAGCAATGATCCAAACAGCTTTGCGATAAAGAAGAAGAATGAGCAGGAGAGGATTGCTATGGCATCACGTTAGACTGGAGCAGAACACGTTAAACTAGAGCTGAACTAGACCTTTCTTAACCTTGATAGTATTATATTGGCTAGCAGTGCTGAAGATATACCTAATATGCCTAAAAGGAGCATGTATATGTGTGGCGCATCATGCTTAAGATGAGCTATTACGCTAGTTGAGGGATCTACCTTATCCCAGTGCACTCTATAGTGATCGTTGTACTCTCTAACATGTATGCTCTTACCATCGTAAAGCCTTAACCTGTAATCTGCTCTCTGCCCGTGTGGCTCTCCTACAGAACGCTTGAATCCTACAAGGGTAGGGTGTATTATAGCGCTCTTCTTCACCATAACATCCTCGTGCGCAGGGAGCGTTAGAACCTTCTCTACTATCTTACTCCATTCGATCATAACTGTAAGAAGAAACGAAAATATTTATACATTCTATAAGCGTTTAACCCCTGTACTCCTGTACATTGATTGTAATAATGGTAACATGGATCGATATCTTGCTTTTGCTTAAGACATGGTTGCATCTACTGATATAAGGTCTGGCTCACGAATATACTCAAGCGTGTCAGGATCGAAGCCCATCAATGCTACACTCTCCCTCGCTGTAGGGGAACCTCTCTCAAGTATCTTTGATGCTATGTACCTTCTATACTCCCTTGACCACTGTTGCCCTAACTTGTACTTACCAGTCATGGTTATGGGCCTGACCTTTATAACAGTAACATGCCTAACGCTATCCATACCCTTGCTTAACCTCCTGTAGTAACCTTCCTTCTGGTACTTCTCCATGAGGCTGTTCAATGCATTAGACTTCTCCTCCAGATCCTCAACCAATGATGCTAAGCCCTTTACAACAACGCTTATGTATAGGGTATCTGCACTACAGGCATCCTCTGGATCAAAGAAGTATGATGGTAGGAACTCAACGTGCTTGTGGGCCTCGAACCCAACCCTGTTATTCCTCCTTATATTATCTATCTTCTCTCCAGCATGGTGCGAATGCATGTATATTGCTTCATTAGCATACACAAAGTTCATGGGTATAAGTTGAGGGAACCCATTCTCATCTATGCTACCCAATGTGCCTGAATATACACTGTTTAGGAATCTAACGATCTTCTCCTTTGACTTTATGCTGAACCTCTCTACCAGCCTCATAGAGTCCCTTTCTTATTGGTTATAGATAACTTTTGTGATAGAGGTTCGGCTATAATTCTATATAGGTAAATAATGGAGACTCAAGATATATGGCTTAATAGATACTATGCATATGATAATGATATACGATGTATAAGGATGGTATTTGACATGATTCAGATCCTTGTGCTATGCTAGATATTTATACCCTTATCATCATACCACCATTACTACCATTGCTATCATCCACATTGGATAATTATTGGGCTTGGGTTTAGAAGCAAGGTTTTGGCGCCGGGAAGGGGATTCGAACCCCTGCGAGCCTTGCGGCTCACCGGCTCTCAAGGCCGGCGCATTAGTCCACTCTGCCCTCGGGCTCACAATGAATGAATCCCGGCAGACCGGCGCCTAGAAGATTGCAACGTATATGGTATATATAGTCATTCATGGCCATTACTCTCTGTATCAGCAAGTAACGCTCTAACAACATTGACCCAGGCCTTGGCAAGGTTATCCCTGTTGTACCCTCCACCTCCCAATGCTATCATCCTCCCATCACAGTATTCATGGGCTATCCTATGTAGTACTCTAGTAGCATGGTAGTGTATATTGCTATCATAGCATAGGTGTGTCAATGGATCCCCTGTTATACCATCCGCACCACACTGCATTATTATCAGTTCTGGTCTAGCATCCTCTACAAACCTCTCAACCCTCTTGAGGGCATCCATGAAATCCCTGCTCGTTGAGTATGGTCTGAGAGGTATATTCAGTTTAGTGCCCTTTGCTTCACCTTTGCCATCCTCATACTCGAACCCAGTACCAGGGTAGAGGTATCTGCCATCCTCATGTATATCTGCAATGAATAGCAGCGGATCATCCTCAAACTCATAATATATGCCATCGCCATGGTGAGCATCTATATCTACATAGGCTATCCTCTTGAGTCCATAGACCTTCCTTGCAAGCATAACTGCTACACCTATATCGTTGAATACACAGAAGCCTCCAGCAGAGCCTCTCCTTGCATGGTGTAACCCTCCTATTGGATTGAATGCGTGATCCACACTTCTAGTAAGTACCATGTCTAATGCCCTTACAGTACTGCCAACAACGTAACATGCAGCCTCGAATACACCCTTGTACGCAGGGGTATCCCCATAATCAAGGTAGCCTATGCCGAACTGCGATGCCTTCTTTACAAACTCAACGTACTCCCTCTCATGGAACTCAAGTAGGATACGTTCATCTATCATCACAGGCCTCTCTATTACTATTGAGTTGAGATTGCTATAACTACTATCATTCTTGTTGCTATTATTATTTAATATCTGTGCCTTGAACATAGACCAGAACGCATCAAGTCTATCGCTACCAAATGGGTGTGCATCTGCAAACCCGTACATTGCAAGCTCTTTGCCATACATAACAGCTACCTTGCACATACTCTACTCCTTTCCCTTAGCCTAAATATAATTATTGGTCTATAAAGCAATAGCAATACATTACCAACCGGTCTCATCTGCACAGTAGGGATGAAGGGCAAATTTATATTTTGTATACATGTAATACTGTATGATGGTTGAGCTAAAGGCAAAATCAGTTGCAGTACTTATACCCCTAGAGAGGGTTACATCATGCCTCCTTGAGCTAGGCTTTATACTAGAGGATGAGGCAACTATAGTAAGCGATGGTAGGTTCTGGAGAAAGATGCTCTTCACAAAGGGCAGTGAGTGTGTAAGTGTATCTGAGGAGATAGGCGATGCATACCCTAGAGACCCAGTGATAAGCATGTATGCTAGTGATGACACCATAAGCAGGTTAGGCGAGGTGCTGAGGCTTGGCAGTATATGAGTGCAATGAGCAGCAGTTCATAGAGAATGTAGTTAGACTCTTGAATATAAGCAGTGATGGTAGGTTGATAGTGAATAGAAGGATCATGCTGTGTGACGACCATAGATATGGTCCTTCAATACTACCAGAGCATGAGTTCTTAAAGTACGCAAGTATAATGGAGAGGAAGGGCTTAAAGAGGAGCGTTTATGCAAGGATACCCTTTATAGATGAGTTCCATAACAGGTTCTATGATGCTGAGGAGATCATTCACTCATCCAGTAGTCTAAGTACTCCTAGACTATCAATACCATACTATAGGGTTGAGTACTCATTCTCGCTATGGGGCAACTCATACATCTATACGTTTGATGTGCTTTTTGAGCCGGAGGTTGTAATAGAGAAGAGAAGGTTGCCTGTAAGCAGATTAGGTAGAGGCAGAGGGAGAAGTACAGGGATGAGGCAATCATCTTCTAGCAGTAGTGATAATATCTTAATCCATATACTAAGGTTCAACCAGCCAGATGAGAAGATGTTCAATATAAATATACCAAAACAGGTTCTAGTGCTAGATGTTAAGAGGATGATAAGGACTATAGGCACTGATAATGAAAAAATTTAGAATGGTTCCTGACTAATCAATTAATGGTGGCCATGTGGTGGAGGCTGTGCACTCTTTGCAAGTTCAGGGTTGTAAGTTCCAGCAGCCTTCTCATGGTACTCTAGGTTCGACTGATCGACCTTTATTGCCTGGGGTGGGCATACGGATACACATGCCATGCACCATATGCAGTCATGCTCCCTTATTGGATCTGCTTTGTCTGTATGGTCCTTCCTGTGATCCTTTGTAGTCTCACCATTACCTCCTGGATACTTCCATGCCTCTATTGCTGGTACATCGTTAGCTGTTCTATACCACTCATACACCTGCACAGGGCATGCCTCTATACATGCACCATCTGCATAGCATGCATCCCAATCAACAGCAACCATAGTACCATGAACCCCTATGGGCACTATCTCCTCTCCTCTAGCAGCATAATCGCGTTTTACTTCCTCATTCTCTGCAGCATCCTTGAGCCTTCCAGGACCCCAGACGAAGTGGAAGTGCTCCCCGTCCTTATTGTAGTGCTTCCCTATCACTTGATAGCCCTTTGGAAAGTCTGGATCTATAGGCATATGCCTTTACCTCATGCCTCTTATGTAATAATGTTATATAAACGATATTGTATTGTATCATATCACTCATACCATATCACTCATACCATATCATTCATATCATACCATATCTATTATCTTATGCTAAGGCTAGATAAAGTGTATGTATCTCTATCATAATCTCTTTATCATACCTCCCATACTATAAGTTCATATTTGCAGTAACTGAACATAATCATGTGTCAATATATAAGTATAGGGTGTATAGAAGTGCTAACATAGGAATATTCATGAGGGCTAATGATGATTACATCTTTATACCAAAGGGTTTCGCACATACCAAAGCCTCTAGGTTGGAGGAGTTCCTATCCGTAAAGAGCGTTAGGGTATCTCTAGCCTATACCAGATTGCTTGGACCATTGATGGTTGCTAATAACCATGGCATAATCGTTGCAGGTATAGTGGATGATGATGAACTTGGCACACTTAGATCTACTGGATTGAAGGTTGCTAGACTCAACTCTAGGCTTACTGCAGTAGGCAACCTTATAGCAGTGAATGATAGAGCAGCTATAGTATCAACGTTACTTGATGGATGCATAGATCTAATAAAGGATACTCTAAGCGTGAAGGTAGCACAGATGAGCATAGCATCATACCATCAGGTGGGAGCGGTACTCTCATGTACAAACAAGGGAGCGGTTGTGCATCCAGATGCAAGCGATGAGGAGATAGAGAGGGTTAGCAGCATACTAGAGGTTGATGTAGAACCAGCAACAGTTAATGGAGGAGTACCGTTCGTATCCTCTGGTATAGTAGCAAACTCAAAGGCTGTGGTGGTAGGTTCACTCACAACTGGTCCAGAGATGGTTATGCTGAGTAGGGCATTCAAAGCATGAACTATCGATGATCTGCATATTTATACATGCATGGATGATTTATGTAGAATAGTTAGTTAACGATTATTACTTATAATAGCGGATGGATCTGCTAGCAACGCATCGAGTTGAACAGTCCTCTCGCTTCCATCTATCATACTCTTTAACACTATGCTCTCCCTTCCCACCTTACCTGTAAGTATGGCAGTGAACCTGTAACCCTTGCTCGATGCATAGTCCAGTTGCCTCTTTAGGCTTGCTGTTATACACTCACTCTTCACACCCTTCCTTCTAAGATTGGATGTTAACATCATAGCATTGCCCTTTAACCTATCATCTGTATAGGCTACGAAGATACCGACCTTATCATTGCCATGCGGTATACCACTCTCATATCTACCCTTTAGGAGTAATATCAGTCTCTCAATACCTCCAGCAGCACCTGTAGCACCAATATCACTCCTCCCGAATACATCTAGCAGTGTATCGTATCTACCTCCCCCAACCAACGCAAGGTTGCTCTTCTCTGAGAATACCTCAAATACTATGCTGGAGTAATAGTCTAAGCCTCTAACTATGCTCATATTCACTACTACATCTATGCCCCTAGCCTTGAGAGAGTCTACTAGTGTAGTTAGTCTAGATGCATCTACATCTATACCTTTAAGATGATCACTACTCAATATATCATCGATATTGCCCTTCAGTGCTACCACTGTATCAAGTAATGATCCCAACCTCTCAGCATCGATACCCTTCACTGTATACTCTTGTATTATTGCATCCCTGCTCTTCTTCGATAACTTGTCTATCGCTCTAAGCATCTCAAGCACAATATGCCCATCCTCTACCCCTATCCTCTCCCTTATCATCCCTTCAAGCATCTTCCTATCAGATACCTCTATCCTAACTGGTACTGCAAGGGAGTCGAGGTAGTACTTTGTGAACTCTATAACCTCAGCATCAGACTCAATGTTAAAGTTATCATACACCTCTACATCCCATTGGTGGAACCACCTATACCTACCCATCTGTGGCTCATCGTACCTCCACACAGGCCCAAACGCTGCTAATTTTATCGGCATCTTCAAATCTCTCCTTCCTGCTATGTATCTTGTTAGACCAACTGTAAGATCGAACCTTAATGCTATATCCCTACCAGCCTTGTCCTTGAACGCATATATCTCATTGCTTATCATAGGTCCGCTCTTTGCCTCTAGAGTAGAGAGTAGTTCCAATGGAGATGGTTCGATCATTGAGAAGCCGAAGAGTCTAGCAGCATCTATGAACTTATGCCTAAGATGCTCTATGAGCATGTACTCCTCATCCTCTATATCCCTCATTCCTCTAGGCAGTTCAAACCTCAACAGATCCTCTTGCTACAATAGAGATTAAAAACCTTCTCTCACATCCTCCTATTCCATCAGAAACGATTTAATTTATTAATCATCGCTCCCGATGTAATAGTAGAAGAGATGTAATGGGCCCGTGGCCTAGTCAGGATATGGCGAGGGCTTGCGGTTGTCAACAAGGCAGGCAGAGAGCCCTAGGTCGTGGGATCGAAGCCCACCGGGCCCGTAGATCAACCAATCATTCATATCCTGTGATGGGGTCAGGTTATCACTTAATATTTATGTACAAGTTATGCTATGCAATAGTATGGAGTGGAGGATAAGTAAGAACCCATTAGGTATGCTGGAGGTTGTGATGGATAGAGGCGAGGTTATAACAGCAGAGCCTGGCGCACTAGTATATATGCAAGGTGATGTCGAGGTGAGAACAAGCACCAAGATAAGGGAGCAGGGGTTCCTCAGTAGGGTGAAGAGCACAATACTTGGGGGTGAATCGTTCTTCCTTAACGATTATGTGGCAAGGGGTAAATGCATGTTAGGCTTTGCAGGTCCAATGATAGGGGATATTGAGGGTATAAGTGTAGATGGCAGTTATATAGTCCAATCTGGGTCATATGTAGCATCAACAGGCAGTATCTCATTGGACACAAAGTTCCAGGGTATGGTAAAGGGGGTATTCGGTACAGAACTCTTCATGCTCAAGGTTGATGGGAATGGCATGCTCTTCGTCAACGCATATGGCAGCCTATTCAGAAAGGAGTTGAAAGAAGGGGAGAGGATGGTTATAGATAACTACCATCTCGTAGCGATGAGTGCAGCAACAGATTACAAGGTTGTGAAGATAGGCGGTATGAAGACCTTCATACTAGGGGGAGAGGGTCTAGGGGTTGAGGTGAAAGGACCTGCAGTACTATACCTTCAGAGTAAGAATAAGATGGAGTTGAAAGGCGAACTAACAAGACTGCTAGAGCTTGAGAAGTATATGCAGAAGGGTTCACAGTTCAACATCGGTATAGGACCGGGGAGGGAGGATAAGGATAGGCAAGGGTGGAGATGGGATATGCCAAGGATATGAGCAGTATCAGCATGGATAAGGACTATAGATTATAGATTATAGATTATAGATTAGTTGGTATGTAGCGATCAGAATGGGGTCAATGGGTACCGTTATGTTAAGTTATGTTAAGTTAAGTTAAGTTAGTATATATTAGGGTATTCTCCATGGGCAAGTCCCCTAACATATATACACTGCTCATATCCTATAGCAAGATCACTCCAATCATACTGCTCTCTATGGCTCATCTTGACATTCGATCCCCTAACTATTGCTACCGGTGTAGACTCATCAGTCTCACCCATGACCAGATTTGCTGCAGATGCTATACAATCTGCTACAGCATGTAAAGTGACACGCATAACATTGCCAAAGAGATCCCTGCTGCCTCTCCTATCATTTACAGGCTCAAACCCAGAGACCGCTACTGCTACCCCAGATGTTCCTATCCTAGTTGGCATGAGCCTGCTATCTGTTATTACAATACCTACCCTCCTCCCCTCATATAGGAGGAACTTGTCTCTTAGCATATCCGCTACCCTGAAAGCATCAACAGGATAGAGTATGGATAGACCATGCATAACATTCGATCTGTCTATCCCAGCGTTGGGTGCAAGTATGCCATCCTTTACAGTGAGTAGGAACCCTGGGACACCACTGAATACATGATCGGCCTCTCTAAGTACCAACTCAACCATCCTTCTATCCATACTATGTCTTAAGGCTACAGCAATCGCATCCCTTCCTGGTATAACACCGCTCATATCTATAACCCTGCCTTGGCTCATGGCAACGAACTTGCTCGATACAACTATTATATCATCATCCTCTACATGCTCATTACATTCCCTTATGCTATCTACTATAACCCTGAAGAGATCGAACCTATCATGCCTAGGCTTAACCTTTACTCCTATAACCCTCATATAGGCTAGATCTCAAAAACATTATTAAAGGCTTATCCTATAAGCATCGCCATGTGTGGGATGACTATAACTGAGAAGATACTTGCTAGGGCATCGAATAGGGAGAGGGTCTCAGCAGGCGATGTGGTATTTGCAAATGTGGACAAGGTCATGGTACATGATGTATCTGGTCCTGGGGTGATGATGGTGTTGAGGGAACTTGAGAGGAGGGGCAAGAAGATAGAGAGGGTATGGGATCCTGATAGGGTTTGGATCGCAGAGGATCACTTTGTACCTGCAGTTGATAAGATATCTGCTGAGAATATAATGACATTAGAGAGGATGAGTGAGAGGTTTGGTATAAAGAAGCACTTCAGGTACGGGATGGGGCAGTATGGTATATGCCATACACTCTCCCATGAAGAGGCCATGGTACTACCAGGAGAGGTGTACGTTGGAGGAGACTCGCATACAAATACCACTGGCGCATTAGGGTGCTTTGCTACTGGTATGGGGCATACAGATATAGCCTATGTGCTTATACATGGCAGGATATGGTTCAGAGTACCAGAGACCCTGCTCTTCAAGTTGGAGGGGAGCATCCCTCCCTATATAATGGCTAAAGATATCATCCTTAAGATAATAGGTGATAATGGTACTGATGTTGCAAACTACAAGGCTATGCAGTTTGCAGGCTCTGCAGTAAGAGCTATGCCTATGGATGAGCGCTTCACCCTAACAAACATGACTACGGAGGCTGGTGCAAAGAACGGTATAATAGAGGCGGATGAGAAGACCATAGAATACGTAAGGGAGAGGACAGATAGACCATTCAAGGCCATCAAGGGCGATGAGGATGCAGAGTATGAGGAGGTATTCACATATGAGGTTGATAGGCTTGAGCCTATAGTAGCAAAACCACACTCCCCATCAAATATAGCATATGCTAGGGAGTTGAGTAGCGTAGAGATAGATAGAGCGTATATAGGCTCATGTACAGGTGCAAAGTATACAGATCTGTTAGAGGCAGCAAAGATAATCAAGGGTAAGAAGTCTAAGGTTAGACTCGAGGTACTACCGGCATCACAGAGCATATACATAAAGGCACTCAGAGATGGACTGCTCAGCATATTCCTCGAGGCTGGAGCAGTTATAGGTCCTCCAACATGTGGTGCATGTTGCGGTGCACACATGGGTGTATTAGCAAAGGATGAGGTATGTGTCAGCACTACGAACAGGAACTTTCCAGGGAGGATGGGCCATGTAGAGTCTAAAACGTACCTTGCATCTCCAAAGGTGGTTGCTGCCTCAGCAGTAACAGGGAGGATAACAGATCCTAGGGATGTATGATGAGTATGATTAGGAGTATGAGCATGGTTATGGTTAAAAGGCTCATCATTATGACTATTAGGGTGATACACAATGATTAGAGGTAAGGTACACAAGTATGCTAGGGACAATATAGATACTGATGTTATCATACCTGGTCCATACCTCAAGATAATGGACCATAACGAGTTGGCAAAGCATGCGATGGAAGGATTGGATAGAGACTTCGTCAAGAAGGTCAAGAAAGGAGACTTTATACTTGCTGGGAGGAACTTTGGATGTGGCTCAAGTAGGGAGCATGCTCCAATAGCACTGAGTTATGCTGGTATAAGCGCTGTCTTAGCATTGTCATTCGCAAGGATATTCTACAGGAATGCTGTAGATGGTGCCTATCTACTACCAATAGAGATAGGTGAAGATGCATACAATGAGATAGAGGATGGCGATGAGTTGGAGATAGATTTGGATAGGAATGAGGTTAGGAACATAAGCAGGCAGAAGGTATATGTTATGAAACCGTTCCCACCTCTTATAAAGAGGATAATAGAGGCAGGGGGATTATTCAATTATACTCCAGAATAAGTAAGTATCTTTTTATTAATAAAAAGATTATTAATATGTAACTATCTTATATTATACGGTGGACAATAATATGGACGACATATTAAGACATAGTGATAGAGAGGAGAAGGAAGGTGAGGATAAGGAAGAGGATGATGGAGGAGAGGTTATAGAAGGCAAGAGTAGAGAGAGGGAGTACATACATACAGTTACCAAGTTAGGTACCATATCGATACCAGTACCACTGAGGCGTAAGTATGGGATAACGAAGGGCTCAAAGATGAAGTTCATAGATGGCGATGATGGGATAAGACTGATACCTTTGGTATCTCTCAGAAACATGTTTGGTATAGATGAGGATAGTAAGGATGTTGTTATGAGGATATTGAGGGAGATGCTAGAGAGTAGGAGGACCACAACCATGCCGATATGACTTCTACTCTGTGGATGTACCTATTAATACCATACAAAGGTATATGGAAAAGGGTGTATGGATCATGGGCATGAATGTAGAAGCATATATAATAGATCCTACGGTACTCCTCCTCTACTTCATAGGCAATGAGGATGCAAGGAGGATTATAGAGAGTATAATCGAGGAGCACGCATATGGCTATATACTAGAGCCTATGCTAGCAGAACTCTTCCAGAGGATGGTTGAACACTTTGGTTACACGGTAGCAAGTAGTAGACTAGAAGCCATAAAGAACTCAAACATAAGGTTGATCAACGTTGATTTTGAGTTGATAAGGGATGCAGGAAGGATAAAAGCCTCAAACCCAAATACTCCAATGGCCTATGCATATATGATAGCATTGGCCAAGAAGTTCAATGCTGTAATAGTCACTGCAGACACAAGGATGAGAGCAAGCAACTCTAACATCAAGATAGTGTATATCAATCCATGAAGGATATGGCATCAACTGACTACTGACTACTGCCTAGCCTCTCACTCTCTATATCTTCGAACCTCTCTATCCTTGTTTTACTCCTCTTCATGAGTGTGAATATTGCGAGTATTACAGTTATCCATATTACGCTGAGTATAACATTCTGGAAGCTCACATACACATATGGTATAGCCTCCCTTATGTTATCCTCAAGTTGGGCAAGTTGTCCTCTAATATCGCTCATGGCCGTGTTGAACGCTTCACTATCCCTAGGTAGCGTACTTATGATCCTCAGCCTCTCCTTTATCTCATCTATGCTCTTATGCATCATAGCAAAGTCTGTCTTCGCTGTTGGGAATACCCATACTGGATTGCCCTTCTCTGGTATCAACTCCTCTATCTCTAGAACATACTCTAGTATGGTGGTTGGGGTATTGGATGTCACTGCTACTGCTATGTATCCTCTAGCCTTCTCAAGGGGGTACACAGTAGATGCATAGCCTACATATGCCATGACAACACCAAATATCAAGAGCGCAAGTATACCACCAAGTATAAACGTGTACTTCATACCATAGCCAACCTCCACTCCCTTGACTTGCCTTCTATAACCCTTATTCCCTTTCTTCTCTCCTCCCCCTCCTCCAATCTCCTTACCATAACTATAAGAGATCTCGATATCTGCACTCCTTTTATCATTAACCCTACCTCCAGCACCATTACCATCCCCCCTCCTGTTATTAAATATTGAGTGTGATATGCTTAGCGCTGCTATATATATAAAGCCAGATGTCTGGAGTGCAAGTAATGGAGCATATACAGCATTACCATTGAATATTGATATGAATATGCCAACTATACCATAACCAGCAAAGAATATCTCAAGCAGTGTAGTCTTGGTGAATGGTAGAACGTAATCTTTGCTCCTCCAATCCTCACCCTTCCTTACTATACCAAACTTTGGCGTCCTATGGAACTCTGATCTGCTCCCAAGGAGCGCATCGAATACTGCTATAGTATTGCTTACAGATATACCTGTGAAGAACAGGATAAGGAAAAAGTATGCCTTAACCCTTGCAAACCATCTATCTGGCCAGAGCCTCCTCATGACATACATGTAGAACCCCGGGCCTAGTATAGCATATGCTATCAATGGGGAGAGGGGGGCACTCTGTATAGGGTATATGTTGTAGTTCATTGCTAGAAGGAGGGGTAGGATGAGGAACTGTGTAAGCAGTAATGGATGCACAGTATGCCTAGTCAACTGTATGAACGCTTGGATCTTTGTATCCAATGGGAGGTGCCTACTTAGGAGTAT
This sequence comes from uncultured Nitrososphaerales archaeon, assembly GCA_938030895.1. Taxonomy (GTDB): domain Archaea; phylum Thermoproteota; class Nitrososphaeria; order Nitrososphaerales; family Nitrosocaldaceae; genus Nitrosocaldus. The sequence goes on from CALHIV010000005.1 coordinate 28,736, forward strand.
CTTGTCAAGTAGTTTTATTGCACATTGTATGGAGCCCTTGGCCCATCTGTACTGCTGCCTCTTCGCAGCGTTGATCTGCACTGGGAGTTCAGCATCTATAACCACATCATCAAGATATACACACTTCCAGCCCTTCATCTGTGCCCTATAACTGAGGTCTAGATCCTCTACGAGTGTACCAACATGCCATCCTCCACTATCATCTATGCATGATCTCCTCCATACCCCTGCCGTACCATTGAAGTTCATGAAGAGATGGGTTAGACTCTTCGCCTTCTGCTCTATTGTGAAGTGGAAGTCAAGGCTTAGTGCTTGTGCCTGTGTGAGTGTAGAGTAATCCTCGTTCAGATGGCCCCATCTGCACTGTACTAGCCCAATCCTTCTATCAGCAAAGTAAGGCATAACACGCTTGAGGAACCATGGAGGAGGCACAAAGTCAGCATCGAATATTGCTATGAACTCACCATCTGCACTCTTCAATCCTTCCTTGAGCGCTCCAGCCTTGTAACCAACCCTCTCCCTCCTTGTTATATGCTCAATCCTATACCCCCTAGCCTTATAGTACTCCACTAGTTCAGCACATATCTCCCTAGTCTCATCTGTAGAGTCATCCAGAACCTGTATCTGCATCCTATCCTTAGGATAGTCCATCCTGCATACTGCCTTTATCAGCCTCTCAGCAACATACTTCTCATTATATATGGGGAGTTGAATGGTTACTAATGGAGGGTCGATAGACTGCTTATCTGTATTACTTAATCTTATATTATGCTCACCGTTATCACCATTGTAACCTTTACCATCATACCCATACCCATACCCATTCCCATTCCCATTACTATACCCATACCTGTCCCCATTACTATTCCCATTACCATCTCTATTCCCATTCCCATTACCATTACTATTCCTGTTAACTAACAATTTACTCTGTGTACTATTCTTGATTGAGCGGAAGAATAGATAGTAAAAGTTGAAACCGTAAATGCTCATCATCCATGATACAGTAACAAATATCACATACGCAAGATACTCTATCACGCCTAATGCTCATGTTGAATAATAATATAAGCAATACTAAAAAAATTATTAAAACGATTAGGAGAAAGACTGATCATATTTATAGGGCTGAGTGATAAAAATCACTTGTGTAGATAATTGTTTATGATTTCTTGGTTATCTTTATGGCCATTGGAGGACATACGGTCTCGCATGCAAGGCAGAATATACAGTCAGCCTCCCTAGCAGGATCTGCCTTCTTCTCAGAGGCTGGGTGCCCTGGAGTCTCGAACCACTCATACACATTCACTGGGCAGGCCTCTATACATGCACCATCTGCAATGCATATATCAAAGTCAACAGCAACATATGTGCCATGTATGCCTAGTAGTTGTGGAGGGTTAACAGGACCCCATACAGCATGACCAGCATGCTCTCCAGCAACCTGTCTATTCTTGGTAAAGTTTGGATCTATACCCTTACCTGTACCTGTACCTGTATGAGCTCCTCCACCAGTTGGTTTTGTTGCAGCCGCTGGTTTTGCTTGAGGCGTAGTTGCTACTGCCTGTTGCTGCTGCGCTACTGCCTGTTGTGGTTGCTGTAGTACCTGTGTTTGAGCAGTTGGAGTACTTACGATGGCCTCCACCATCTTTGCCAATGGCGTTAGCCCTTCAAGCCTCCTTCTAGCAGTCTGCTCATCCATCTTGTACCTCCTCATCCAGTCCTTAACCAACTTCTCTCCTATGATGGTACTCCTAAGTATGGTATCTATGACCATCTTTGCATTGTTATCGGCCTTCATCCTGTAGTTCTTTACCCAGTATGCATCTGGGAAGTAATCTAGTGGCTTCACCTGATATATTATGTCTATAACCTCTCCAGTGACTATCTCAACAGTAACCTCCAACTCAACCTCTCTCCACTCCTCTGGCTTCACAGAGGTTACATCCTGCTCCTTCCACCTGTATGTAACGTATATCCTATCAGCATAAGCATCAACCTTGAATATGCCTCTTAGAGATGCTATAACACTCTCTATATCCTCTTTACTCGTTAGATCGACTGGTATCCTATACAAGCCGTATTTGTATCCATGGAGGGGGTATATACCACGCTTCGTAGTCTCTGAGAGTACAGCATACACCTTATCTTCTAGTAGTGAAGACATCGACTTTGTTACGATGGACTAACCTAAAAACCTTTATATCATATAAGTTAGTCTAGTCTAAGAAAGTTAAAATAGTCTAAATCTTTATAATTGGATATGAGGGTGGGGCGCTTACTAAGGCTCTTCGGTCCTGCTACTATAGTTAGTGTAGCATATGTAGATCCTGGGAACTTTGGGAGCAATATAGCATCTGGCTCCCTCCATGGATTAGATCTATTATGGGTTGTATGGATGGCAAGTATAGTCGCAATGCTACTCCAATATCTATCTGGTAAACTTGGAATAGTCACTGGGAAGTCTGTAGTGGATCTTATCTTGGCAAGGTTGAATACCAATAGATATGGAAAGGCAGTAAAGGCAGTATACTCCATACCATTACTTGTAATAGTTATAGCAACCGATATGGCTGAGTTCCTAGGTATAGCATTGGGACTCCACCTACTCTTTGCTATACCATTGCATGTAGCAGCTGGGGTAGCGGTTCTTGATGTACTTATACTGCTGGTAGCATCTGAGAAGAGGAGGAGGTTAGAGTTGACTATAGGCTCATTGGTTATAGTCATAGGGTTGAGCTATGTTGTCCAACTCTACCTACTCTCTCCAGAGCCTACGCTAGTGCTAGAGAAGAGTGTAAGCATAACCCTTGATGAAGGGCAGGTACTCCTAGCAGCAAGTATAGTAGGCGCAACAGTTATGCCCCATGCCCTGATACTCCATGGTTATCTTACAGCTGAGAGATGGAACGGTATGAAGGACAAGTTGAAGAGGCATACAAGGGAGACTATAGTGTACTTAGCATTGGCAGCCATTATAAATGCATCGCTGCAGATAGCAGCGTATGGCGCATTCTACACAAAGGGTATAGAGGTTACAGATATGGCAGAGGCTTACAACACACTCATCCCACTCTATGGCTTTACCGCAGCCTATGCATTTGGTATAGCCCTTCTAGCATCTGGCATATCCTCATCCTTAGTAAGTGTGGTTACAGGACAGAAGGTAATGGAGAGTATAAAGGGTAAGGGTATAACGCAATGGAAGGCTAGGTTGGTAGTTAGGATGATCAACATGCTACCATTGCTCATAGCACTATCTATAGGCATAAAGGCTATAGATATACTGGTCTACTCGCAGGTAGTGCTATCTCTGATGCTACCATTTGTAGCTGTACCACTTGTAGTGTTAGCATCTAGAATGGGTATGGTAAGGTATTATACAAGGATAGCAAGTATAGTTGCTGTAGCGCTTATAATAACAATCAACATAATGCTCATAGTATCTGGGCAGATGACGCATTGATAATGATACTAGTATCTATTCTATTCTAATCCTATTCTATTCTATTCTTATCTAATCTTATAATTTACTAATCTTATAATTCACTCAGTCTGGGCATGTCTCTTCCCTTAACCTTCTATAGAACTCATCAATGCCCTTTGCTACTGTAACAACATCCTCTATGCTGTAGCTCTCCTTGGGGAAGTATAATCTTATGCTAACCTTATGCCCTCTACCATCCGCATCGTATATGATGCTCTTGTCTGCCTCTACGCTATACCTCTCATCAATAGATCTCTCAAGTACTGTAAGATTCCTCTTCGTCTTATCCTCTAGCACAAACGCATCATCACACTCATATATTATGAAGAACTGCCCATTCTTCAATACATTAGCATTATTCATTGTGAGAATCCCTTGATCATCCTATATATGTGTAAGGCATAGTTTTTATCTTCTATAGATGGAGAGTATGTATGATGCAGATAAAGAATGTGTTGATAACAACTAGGTATGGGAGTACGAAGGCCTCAGAACTCGCATTAAGCATAGCAGATATGGTACATGCTAGAGGCTGCGGTATCTATACGGTAAACCCACTTGTTGGATATGCAAAGGAGATAGATGAGAGCATGATAAATTCTCTCGATATTGATTTAGCGATAACTGTAGGAGGGGATGGTACAGTTCTTAGGACTGCTAGATGGTTATCAAAGCAAGTGCCTATCCTTGCAATAAAGTTACCAACAAGTAAAGGCGTGCTTGCAGAGGTTGCTGCAGAGGTATCAGATATAGGGCATGCAATACAGAGGCTCTTCTCAAACTCCTTCTATATAGAGAGGAGGTTGCGTATAATAGCAAGTGTGGATGGTAGAGCAACACAACCAGCACTGAACGAGATACTTATAGCAAGGGATAGTCTAACTAGAACACCAACTTACAGGATAAGGATCATGGGTACAGAACTAGCATACAGGATGGATGGGCTTATAGTATCTACACCAACAGGCTCAACTGGGCACTCATTATCCTTTGGGGGGGCTATAGTACATGAGGGGTTAGAGGCGATGATGATAACCCCTATAGCATCTATAGATAGGTTACCAAGCATAGTCGTTCCAGTAACAACCGTTGAGGTTAGCAGCAACATGGATGCAAAGTTGGTTATAGATGGACAGATTACACATAGTGTAAAGCAGGGTCAGGCTATAAGTATAGGAAGGTATGAGCATGACGCTCTGTTCGTGAGGTTTGAGCCTAGAGGTTTGAGGCAATTGACAAGTATACAACGATGAGTTATAGTGATAGCGATATATATCTCAATGAGCAGGATGTGATCATGATAATGGATGTAAATAAAGATACAAATACAGATAAAAATAAAAATAAAAATAAAGAGAAAGAGAAAGAGAAAGAGAAGAAGGAGAAGAAGAAAGATGAGAAGAATGGAGAGGATAGAGTAATAGTGTTGGATGCAACAGCATTCTACGCTGGCATACCACTCTTATCCTCATCCAGATATTATACTACAACGGCTATTCTGAATGAGGTCAGGCATATAAAGCAGGATATAGGGGCTATAGATCTCTTGGTAGAGTTAGGTAACCTAACGGTACTTGACCCAGATCAAGAGTATGTTGAGGATGCCAGATCCTATGCAGAGGAGTTGGGTGAGCATGATGCCCTATCTGATGCAGATATCTCGCTCATAGCACTAGCATTGATGCTTCAACGATCCTATGAGGTTACCATAGTTACCGATGACTATAGTATAGCGAATGTAGCAAGTGCTATAGGATTGAGTATATCAAATATAATAAACAAGGGTATAAGATATATAGGTTCATGGATAAGATACTGTAAGATCTGTAGAGTAACTTACAGTGATTCAAGTAAGGTATGTAAGATCTGTGGTAGTGTACTCAAGTATAGGTTGATTAGAGTTAAAAGAGTAAGTAAGTAATAATGAATAAGGAGTAATGATATAGCATTATTCTACCATGCCTTAACTCTCATCCCCATCAATCCTCATCCATCTATCAATCCTAACTAACATCACCACCGTTAGCACTCACATCATCTAGATTTACATGTGTATAATCATCTAGCATACGATACTTTGCTATCTTACTACCTATACTTGAATCAAGTACATATCTTATCCTCCTAGCCTTGGCATACCCTATACCCTCAACCCTTGCTAAATCTGCGATAGATGCACTGAATACACCCATTGGAGATCCAAACCTCTCGAGTAGTCTAGATGCAAGTTTACCACCTATCCCTGGTAGAGACGCTATAATGCTCAACTGTTGCTCCTTGCTCGATCCATCACTACTACTCTTCTTTATCCTTCTGAGGAGAGGTTCCCTATATTCACTCTTGCTATTACAGTGTCTTGCAAGAGCAACTATAGCAACTGCTGTATGCATATAAGATGGTGTAAAGAGTATCGGTACCCTGAACTCTACTGCTAGCGATGCTAATGCACCGTACATCACCTCTGGCCTATCTACACTTGCTATAGATGTTGATGAGCCCTCAACTATAACTATTGGTCTAGAGTATCGCTTTAGCATATCATCAACCTGTACGAAGAGCCTAGCATCGTATATAGAGTTAATAAGATCATCGATGCTTTTACGCTCAATGCAGCAGTCCCCATACACTATATAGTCTCCAACGTCCAGCATTGCATACTCAACATCCATACCTAACTCCTTTAATGCATCTGGTACTCTACTCCTCCTCTCCCTCTCATCTACAACTATTCTGAACCTCTCCTTCTTGTTACTCATTCATATCCTACCCCTAACTATATATTTATAGGGAGATACCTTACAATGTGTCAAGCCTCCCAAGCCTCTCCTTGATGACTTGGAGTATCCTTTTGGTCAGTTCATCCTCATCCATCTCCACTGCTATGGATGCTGCCGTTGAATGCCCTCCTCCAGCACTACTAACCCTTGCAAGCACATCGTTGCCTAAATGGAGCATAGTCCTTGCATAGAAGCCCTGAGTAGATCTTAAAGTTGCCTTTGCTATAGAACCTTCGCTACTAACCACTATGGATAGATCAGCACCAAGGTCTACCAGTGCCTTTGCTGCAGATGCATGATGGGAGCCAACATTTGATACTGCAACTATTATAGGAGCGTTACTACTATTATGACCATCTCTATTTGTAGTACTGCTGATATTAACCTTGTATAGTCTGCATCTCTGTGCAGCCTTCAACCTTGCAATCCTCTCAGAGTAGTCTCTCTCTACCGCCAATATTCCTCTACACTCCTCGAGTGATGCCAGCCTACACATCTCCGCTACCATAGACATAGTAGTGCACTTTGCTATGGTTAGGTTCTGTGTATCAGTCAGCACCCCTAAAAGGAGTGCTTTTGCAACATCTCTGCTGATCCTCCTCCTAAACTCCTTGAACAACCTGTAGATCATCTCGCATGTAGATGATGCATCAACATCAACACGCACCTCATCAAACCCTAATCTAGATGCCTCAACAGCTAAAGGATGGTGATCTATAACCATCTTCCTAGCCTTGCTATTAGCAACTGCTTCAGATAGACCTGCCAACATGACAGGATTATTTGTATCAGCTATAATTATGAGGTCATCCTCCTCATAACTCCCTAGCATGTCTATTACCTCATCCTTTGCATATCTAGTTATACCATTACCATTACCATTACCACTACCACTATTATCGCTATACCTCTTATCTTCATTAGTGATGATCATATTAGCATCTAAGGGGAGATTATGCATAACCTTATCTGCTATAGCATTCAACCCTTCTGGGAATACGGTAGTTATATTCTTAGTATATCTCTTGAATAGCGTTGATAGAGAGTAGACTGAGCAGTACGCATCGACATCTGCAAGTCTATGAGTTATTATACATAGATGCTTAACATCTTTAATCGGGTTCATACTTCTAGATAGTAACAATAATGATATCATGTTTTATAAACTAATAACATCTATACCCTCATCTGTAAAGATGCCTTACCTCTAACCCATCATAGAGAGGAGTAGAAATATCTAGATCTAGATCTTACCAAGTTTACCAATCCACATACATCTTCTGCTATTTCATTCAGCCCTAACCCCAGTACTCTGACCTCTTATCATCTCATCTATCCTACTCTGTACCTCCTTCAGGTTCTCCTTCAACCTACTCTCCTGCTTACCAAGCACCATTATCCTAGTGTTTAGTAACTCTTTCTTCTCCTCCAACTCCTTCAATATATTATCCCTCTTACCCCTTATGAGTACGGGTCCAGCGCTCTTGTATACAGCATCATCTGTACCAGCCTTCTTCAACTCTTCTATTGCTTTGTCTATCTCAACCGATTCTATCTCAAGCTGCTGCTTCTGCATAAGTATAGCCTGTAGGTTCTGTTGTAGTTGGTTCAACCTTGCCAGTTGCTCCCTTAGCCATGGTGGTAGTTCTTGCTCGCTCATGCTAGAGCATACACAGCACTGAAATAAATTCATATAGGATAGAGGATGTTACTTGATGAGACGGCCTATATCCCAAACTAAATATTACTTTACTTATCACCACTATAGCATTATCTATCTATTTTATTTAGTTATTGTTAGCGACCTATAAGCAGCATCTATAAACCTTAGATATGAGTTGAGTAAGGCCCTTAGGGTCGATATCTCCCTTGTATCTATGCTTAACATAACCTTTGTACCATCAAATATTATATCGATCTTAGTATCATCGCTCTTGCTCTTGCTCTTACCCTTACCCTCACCCTCACCCTTACCTTTCCCACTAGCCTTACATTCAGGCTCTAGCGCAACATAGATAGATCTAACTATATCATCTACCCTCTCATTACTATAGCATTCTATCTCTATCGTGGTGTTAACGCTAGAGATCATAAGCCCCGCCAGCAACCTTGTAGCTACACTTATCGCACTTCCATATACCTACGGCTTCACGCTTGAATCTTATCGAACCACACATGGGACAAGTACGCCTCTTCTTTAGCATAAAGTATATCTTGGAATACCTCCTCCTTAGAGTAGCACCATACTTTGCGCCTAAACCCTTTAGACTCTCGCTCTTGGCTCTCATACCTTGCTCACTACCCTATGCCTACTCCTACTACTTATTTATATCATTATCATTATCATTATCATTATCATTATTTGTACTTGCTGGCGCTACTGCATTCTTTATCCTCTCTCTCACATTATTTCCTATGCTTACGGCTAGGGTTGCTATCTCGCTCAACTCTTCTACAGAGAATGTGCCACTACCCCCTTTCTGTATTGCACATACCCTTCCTTGCTCATCTGTAGCAATTGTTATCCTAGCCTCCATACACGCCTCTTCTTCTGCAGTCGGATCGACTATAATGCTATTGCCTATCTTTGCCATTGTAACTGATACTGGTACTGTGTTTATTGGGAGTGGTATAGTCTCCTCGCTCTTAACGAGCCTATCATCCTGCACCTCGTACTTTGGCACCCTTGCTGTTAGTAGTGCTGCCACTACAGCGTAAGATGTTGCATCAAACAGATTACCATCAGCGTTGAGTACGCTAACATCAGCGAATACAGCGTAGACCTTCTTCCCGCTTATAAGCGCTAACTTGTCTAGAGATATCATCTCTGACTCCCTTATGCCTCGATCAACCACCCTAGCAAGTTCTATCGCATCCTCATCTGGTGGCCCTGGCTCTGCATATGGTGATGCCAATGGGAGGACTTCAGCGTTACATATGAACAATCCTTTATCTGGCATATCTGGGAATGGTTCATCGACCTCAACCTTTATCCCTGCTATAACTTGTGTATTGCCTAGAGAGACAAGGGCAGAGCCGTTGGCCTTCTTTATCAACCCAACATCTATCCTCAACTCCCTGTGGTCCTTCAACCCTCTACCATCCAGCCTTTTGTTCAATGCTAGGAGTTCGTTCATCTGTGCCCTCCTGAGTTGCTCTACTATGGTTGTGGTCTTCTTTACACTCATCCCATACTACAACCTCCTCTCCTCTATAATCATAGGTAGATGTTCATTATCATGATCATCTGCAACCTTTGTAACCAACTCCTCTCTACCATTCAATCCTCCACACTACCCCCTTCTTCATCCTTTGTACTGAAGTACTTCTTCATTAATGCTTCCCTCTGCATATTGTAGACCTTCATACACCCATTTATGGCTAGGTTCAAACACTCCCTATACTCATCTGCTGTCAACTTGCCATCTAGTTGGAGTAGTGAGACCTGTTTGAGGTTTGGGAGGTATGCTACAGGCATATCTGCTTCACCCATCTTATCCTCCTCATCATTTATATCTAGCACTATCCTCCCTCCAACCTTACCAGCAGCACATGCAGCAACAAGATCACGCATGTTTATCCCAGCATCAGCCAATGCAACGGATGCAGCAGTTATACCAGCGCATCTTGAGCCACCATCCGATTGGAGTACCTCTATGAAGACATCTATAACTGTTCTAGGATAATCCTCAAGGATGAGTGCTGGTTCAAGGGCCTCCCTAGTTATCTTCGATATCTCTATCTCCCTCCTAGATGGTGCAGGGTTCTTCCTCTCCTCAACCGAGAATGGGAGCATGTGGTATCTACATCTTAATATGCTCTTATCTGGGAGCGCCATGTGCTTGGGATGAACCTCCTTTGGTCCATACACAGCAACCACTATCTTGTTCTTACCAAACTCTATATATGATGAGCCATCTGCATTCTTGAGTACTCCAACCTCTATCCTCACTGGTCTGAGTTCGTTCCATCTCCTGCCATCTATCCTTATACCCTCTTCACTCATCAACCTACTCATCTTCCAACTTGCACCCCTTGAAGCATCTCCTTGACCCTCTCTGTAAGGTTCATAGTATGTGCACCTTCCTCAACCATCTTTATAGCCTTAACTGCAACATCCCTCATATCTTTATCTGCACCAGTCACTACAAGCACACCGTTCTGCCCAACCACTATCCTACATCTTGTCAGATGCTCTATCATCTGTATCATTGAACCCCTCTTACCTATAAGTCTTGGGACCTTCGTTGGGCCTATCTTCACCAACTCCCCCTCGCTTATCTTGCCCAGATCCTTATCTGCAACCGTGAGCAATGGGTCTCTAGTCCTATCGAAGTTGAGTATCCTACATGCTATAACATCACCTTTATCGAACCTCTTCGTTAGATCATCCCTACCTGGCGTGAACTCCTTGCCGAAGACATCCTGTGCTGGGAGATGGCCTAGGAAGCATGAGTTTATATCAACCTCCCATGCAAGCGCTGAGTAGTCTATTATCTTACCTATAACAAGGTCACCAACCCTAGGTATGTATATTCCAGAGAGGGGGATGACCTTAACACCATTCTGGCTCACCTCAACTATACCTATCCTTGTAGAGTGCAACCTATCCCCTATCTTTATAACATTTGCTAGAGGCTTAATGTGAGGGTTCCCTTCAACTATCAGGTCCCCTGGTAGCACGTACCTCTTGACTATCATCTCATCATCACCGCCTGTGCAGTGCCCTTCGTTATCGATGCTAACCTATCCATCATGCTCGCCTGTATTGCAGCAGGTATCTCTATTATAACCTTTAGAGAGCCATCTGCCTGCCACTCCTCCTTAACGATCTCGCCCATACCCTTTATAACACTGTATGATTGCGCAGCGTACTGTGCTGGCACTATAAGAGTGAACTTCAACCTCTCAGACTTCATCGGGAGTATGCTCCTTAGAGCATCAACGACGCTCTTGACCTGATCCTCAGCCTTCTTGAATGGATCTATGGATACCCTACACTCCTCCATAGCCTGCTCTATCCTTAATGGTGGATGTGGGAGATGGGTCTTCGGATCAACGTACGATCTGGTTATTATGTTGATTATCTGCTTCCTCTTCTCCTCAATCAGCCTCTTCCTCTGCTCACTTGTAAGGTTAAGTTCACCCCTCTCAAGTATCATCTTTGCAACATCTGTAATGCTGGAGGTTCTGAAGTGCTTCTCCAACTTCTCCCTAGATGCTCTACTCCCTTTGTTTGCATCAGTGTATATCTCATCACTTGCAAGTATATTTGAGATATCAGTCCTCTTGCCCATCTTGTACTCTAGTGCTGGGTCTGGCTTTACCAGTATCTCGAACCTCTCTCCATCTATAACAAGTCTAACTATGCTCAGTTTATCTGCCATGTATTAAACTCTAATATACACCTATATATTAATATGCAATATAACGAGAGGATGCTGTATCGGCCTTATGGTGAAGATTGGACTCTAAGAGGCTCATGTATGCATCAGTTTATAGAGCCTATCTAGCCTCCTCATCCTATACTGTTAACCCAACATTAATCGGAGTATTAACGTATACCTTCTAACCATCTTTATAGTCATAGTCATAGTCATAGTCATAGTCTAGTTCCATGCTATAACCATCAGCCATAACTACTGTCTTACCGGTCATTCAGGGGGATGGTAATCGGTAGATTTTTAAGTGGTCTTCTTTGCAGAGAGAGAAGGTTAGCATGATCGAGGTTATAGAGCAATCAGAGTCAAGGATAGCTGTTAGGTTCATAGGCTACCCTATCCAGTATGTTAATGCTCTGAGGAGGATCGCTATGGTTGAGGTTCCAATAATGGCTATAGATGACGTCATTATATATGAGAACTCATCAGTCATGCATGATGAGGTCCTTGCACATAGGCTAGGTCTGATACCATTATCCACTCCCCTACACAGATTTGTAAGGCAGGAGGAGTGCGAGTGTAAGAGTCCTCTAGGTTGCCCAAGGTGTAGGGTACTGCTCTACCTTGATGTTAGAGCAGATGAGAAGGGTAGGGTAGTAACCTCTGGGGATATCGTATCTGAGGACGAGTCTGTCAGGCCTATAAGCGATAACATACCAATAGTCACACTTGTAAAGAATCAAGGCGTAAGGTTTGAGGCCTATGCAAGACTAGGTATAGGGAAGATGCATGCAAAATGGCAGCCTACTACAGTCTCTATCGTTAGAGAGGTCGATAGCAGCAAGGATGATTATATACTTGAGTTAGAGTCTGTAGGCTCATTACCTGCAAGGGATATACTGCTTGAGGCCATAAACATATTAGAGGAGAAGATCACCACCCTAGGCGATAGTATAGGAGGGTTGAAAGCATATGCAGATGCAAAGTCCAGTATTGGTTGAGTTGATAGAGAGGCTTGGTAGGGCATCAAAGCAGCATGATGCTCCAATATGGAGGAGGGTAGGAGAACTACTTGGAAGACCTAGGAGTAGGAGGGCTAGTGTGAATATAGCAAAGATAGCAAGGTATAGTAGTGCAGGTAGCATGGTGATAGTACCAGGGAAGGTACTCGGCTCTGGAAGCATAGAGCATCCTGTGACTGTAGCAGCATTCTCATTCTCTAGCACTGCTATAAAGAAGATACTTGATGCTAAAGGGAAGGTATTGAGCATAGATGAGTTGGTTAAGATGAACCCAAAGGGTACTGGGGTGAGGATAATTGTCTGAGAGTACAAGTGTGAATTATGTTAAGAGTAGTGATAATAATAATAATAAGGATGGTAGTAGCAGTAATGGCAATGGTAGTAGTAAGAGCAACCCCATAATCGTTGACGCCACAGGTCATATAGCAGGAAGGTTATGCTCATATGTAGCAAAGTTACTGCTCAATGGCAACTATGTTGTTATAGTCAATGCTGAGAAGGCTTTCATAAGCGGTAATAGGAGTTCAGTTATAGATGAGTGGCATAGGTTCCTTGAGATATCAAGCGTTGTACATCCTAAACATGGCCCGTTCCATCCTAGGAGACCAGATAACATAATGAGGAGGATGGTGAGGGGAATGCTCCCAAGGAAGAGACCAAAGGGGATCAGCGCAATGAAGAGGCTTAGGGTATACATAGGTGTGCCAGAGGAGTATGCAGAGATGGAGTTCAAGGTATTCGATGACGCAAAGATAAGGAAGCCAGAATCATTTTACATAAGTATATATGATCTCGCTAGATCAATAGGGTGGAGCATATGAGCAGTAGTAGCATGCTAGAACTCTACCCAGGAGCTAGGAAGACTGCGAGAGCAGTTGCAGTGATCAGCAAGGGTAATGGTAGGGTATGGATAAACAATATCCCAGTTGAGATACTAGAGCCAGAGGTTGCTAGATATATCATCTTAACCCCACTTCTACTTGCTGGAGAGGCTAGGAATAAGATCGATCTGAAGGTTAAGGTCAAAGGCGGGGGCGTTATTGGTCAAGCATTGGCGTCTGCAATCGCTATAGCAAGGGCATTAACGGGTTATAAGAAGGGTAAGATCGAGGTAAAGGATCATCCATTACCAAAGAGCACTAGGGAGGAGATAAGGGAGAGGATAATGGAGCATGATAGACACCTACTCATAGGGGATCCAAGGAGGAAGGAGCCGAAGAAGTTTGGCGGTCCTGGTGCAAGGAGGAGGAGACAGAAGTCATACAGATGAGCACTTTATTCATCGTTGTATTCATCATTGAGCACACTCGTCTTCTTTGCTCTTGCAGAATAATAAATTTCAGTCCCATACCTCTTGATACATACTATCCTGCTTGCAGGTATGCTCTGGAAGTTCTCTGATAGCCTAAGGAACTCCTCAAGGCTCAACTCCTTCAGTATATCCCTATCCCTATAGATCACAGTATATGCACTTGCATCATCTGCATAGATAGCCTTGCTTAGGAGTTCCTCAAGCATACCCTTCCTTCTCCTCCTCTTACTCCTCTTCCCTCCTCCTCTCTTCATTACTCCATTCATATAGTACATAACAAGTTACTACCAGATTATCGTTACACTCTTTATATCACTCATACTCCATAGCACTCTTCTAGTAATGCAAGAGATCGCTACACCATTATGAACCCTTATTATACCTTAGATTAGAAGGAGCATATTCATATCTAATATGCAGGTAGATTTGGTAACATAAACCCGCCTACTCATACGTCTATAGCAGCACCAACACCATCGCTATACTTGCAGAGTACACTCCTCTAATCTACGCATAATCTTTATATCAGAATCTATCATCCCCTTCTGCACTATAGCGTTATCTGTGAGCATCCTTATATAATATGGATACCATTACTTAACCTATCTACCTATAAGGATTTTTACCCTCTTCCTACCATACCTCTACACCATCTTTAGGTACTATGCTCTAACCCAACGCTCTGATAAGAGATAATAATTAGAATAAAGTAGAGATTTTATTCATATACCAGTAGCCAGTGTATTTGAGTATCGTTCAACAGATGCTAGATATAGATAAGATGAGATGAGACTATAGATTAAATTATACTCTTAATTAAATCAAATTAACCTGCTTAGCAAATAACGCTCACACTTTTACATAAATAATCTTAGCTTAAAGCATAGTGATGATTAGCGAGGTTTACAGTAGAATAGAGGTAGCAGGTATATACGGTGTTAGGAGAGTGGATCTTAGGAAGGAGTTTGGTGATGATGTGGATAAGCATGTTGAAGAGTTAGTATCATCTGGCCTCGTCTTCTCTGACAAGAAGGGTGGAGCAATAACCTACTGGACAAAGGATAACTACATTAGGTATGTTGTTGAGAAGGATCCAAAGTTCAAACTCATCAAAGCAATGATAGACTCTGTTAGTGATGTGGGTAGGAGGAGTGATGATAGCATGTATAACATTGAGGAGAGGATAGTTAATAAGATTAATGATATGCTTAATGAGAAGGTTACAGATCTGAGCAGGCATGTTGATGAGAAGATATCATCGATCAAGAATGATCATTCTTATACAGATCATATAATGCAAGAGGTAGCGAAGATGAGAGAAGAGTATAGCAATAAGATCTCCCTGCTTAACACCATTATAGATGAGCGAGCACAATCTATCAATAACGATCTCTATCTAAAGATAGAAAGCATAAGAGATGAGTTTAATGCCTTAGCTAGCAAGATTGAGGAGAAGATAAACTCTCTACTAATGGATGTAGAGAGAAGGATTGTGGATAGAGATGGAACCATTGCTAAGGATATGGATGAGATGAAGGGTCTTATAGGAGCGAGTATCTCCTCAATAAGAGAGGAGATAGACAAGAGGTTGAACGACCTCAATCTGGATGTGGAGACAAGGATCTCCATATTAAGGGATGATCTATCATCGAGGATAATAAGGATAGATGAGAGCATACATGATGAACTTACAAGGATAAAGAGCGAGATGGATGGGAAGATATCAATTCTCAGTGAAGAGATCAAGACTATAAGTAGAATCTTGGAGGAGGTGAAGGTTGTAGCGACACATAATGGTAATGGTAACGGCCATACAAAGAGTAATGGCAAGAGTAGCAGTACTGTTAGCAGCGAACCCATAACACTAGAGCAGTTCAGGGTAGACTTCGATAGGATGCTTGCAGAGGCATCATCATCCATAGGATGGGTAGAGTTGGTTAGCATAAAGGAGAGGATGTGTAAGAGGTACAATATCACAGCACATGAGTTCTACTCATTGGTAGAGCAACTACTAGAGCGCTTCAGCAACAGGTATGAACTCTCATCTGGAGGGCAGGAGGGCATAGTCATCAGAGGATTGGTACATGGGTTCGTTAGGAGGATATGAGTATGGCTATGGCGAGTGCAGATCTCTACCCTTATGGGTTAGAGCATAATCCATTCCCTAGTAGCCCAACACCAACTATACATGATGCCAGAGTACTAGGCGGTAAGAGACATAGAGAGGCTAGGGATGCTATCATTGATTGCATAAACGATCTCTACTCAAAGTTGAACGCAAAGGATGGCGATTACGATTCAAGAGACTTTAGATTGATTACAGTAGTGCAAGATATAGGTTCTGGTAAGACACATCTTGCATTGCATATAAAGAGTACTAGAGATGATGTGGTATGCTCCTACGTTGATCTCAGCACGATATCACCAAAGAGCATGTATGGCCTCTTCTCTAGCATACTGAGGGGTTTCGATTCAGAGTATGTTGAGCAGTTGAGATCACTAATAATAGGTGAGTTGAAGAGGAGAGCACTTGAAGGTAATAAACACGCAAAGAAGTTCTTCCGACCATCATTCTTCTTCAATAACAACATAGATAGACTTGCTGATGATGTTATTGAAGGTAGAAGGGAACCAGACTTTAGATACCTGAATCATGCCCTTGATGAGATGGATGAGTATGAGTTTATAGTAGTTAAGAAGATAGTAGAGAATAGATTCATAGATATATCTGATCTGAAGAGCCTTGAGGATATGCTCTACTTCCTTGCCTCTATAGCAAAGATAAATCAGAGGTTCTTGAAGAAGGTTACAATGATAGAGATCGATGAATTTGATTCTAACACTGACTCCATAGAATTCGTCAAGGCTATAATAAATGCACATATCCCCTCTACTATAGTATTGTTGATAACAACACCAGCAGCATATGACTCTCTTAGAGGTCTGAGCCCATCCCTATTCGATAGGCTTGAGAAGGCCAACTATAAGATAGATCTTGTAGGCTCAAGTACATTCGATGAGATAGCGGATATAGCATTAGAGTACATAAGGCAGAACGTCAAGGATCTAAGGTTTAGTATACATGAGAGCGATATAGTGAACAAGATAAGGGTTATATATGATGAGTTCATAGAGTTCAGGAATATAAGATCATTACTTAACATACTCTACCATGCGATGGAGGTAGCAGCAAGCAGAGGTGATAAGGTGCTTAGTGAAGAGGCTATAGAGGAGGCTATAAAGCGAGCATATCCAGGGTTAAGGGTTAGAGGGAGCATAATGAACGTTCCTATAGCAGAGTTCATGAGGATAAGGAGGGAGCATGCTAGTCATGATGCTCTAGAACGGGGGGTGAAGCAGGCTGTTAAGAACCTTCTAGCGTTGATGCAGGAGAAGGGCAAGGTATCAAGGGTTGAGTATGATATCACAGTAAACAGCATTAGTGCAGATGCAGTATACATAGATCCCAGTATGAGGAGGACAGGGGTGATGGTTATTATAGGCAAGAATTATGCTACGATGAATAATATATACCATGAGGGTATGCAGGTTGATAGACTTGTAGTGTTGAACAACACAGGCAGTAATGGTAGTAATGGGGCAGTATTCGTAAACATTGATAGATGTAAGATAGCAGATCTCATATACTTTGGTCAGATGTATAGTAAGAAAGAAATAACTGATATAGAGATAGAGAAGGCATTGTTACTTGCAAGATCGATCCTACTGTATTGAAGGTTGTATCATTCGATCTAGATGGCACTATATTCAAGAAGGGGTTGGATGATATATTCTGGAATAGATTGGTTCCAGAGTTGATAGCTAGAGAGAAGAATATGAGCGTAGATGATGCTGTAGCATATGTACTTAAAGAGTATGACTCTATAGGCCCAAACGATATAAGATGGTATATACCAGAGTATTGGTTCGATAGATTCGGACTTACCCATACCTTACTTGATAACCTGCTAGATACCATGGAAGGGTACTATACTGATGGCATATATGATGATGTAGATCTACTTGCAGATATAAGACATAAAGTGATAATAACAACATGCAACCCTCCAGCGATGGCAAGAAGGAAACTCTCCATTATAATCAAGAGGACCAACGCCAATATACATAGACTCTTCTCATCCATCTCATATAATACTGTTAAGAATAGTTGGTTCTATAGTAGGATCTGTAGGGAACTCAACGTTGAGGCTGAGAATGTACTTCATATAGGCGATGATCCTATACAGGATCTTGAGATACCAAGATCTATTGGCATGCAAGCACTACTTATGGATAGGGAGTATAAAAGGATTAACAGCGCTACTCAGACTCAGGATCATCATATCATATCTTCCATTAAAGAGCTCATGAGATTTATATGATTATGGAGGCTCAGTTATTAAATTAAAGGTTAAGGTGAGCATGATCGATGAACCCCTTACTTGCACTTCCTGGCTATGTAACGCTGCTAATAGTAGGGCTGATAATAGTTGGCATAGGCTTCCTTATAGATGAGTCTGAGATAGTGTTAAGGTTCATCATAGGTTTTATAGGCCTAGGGTTGGTAGCGGTAGCAATACTTGCTATAGTAGTTGTAAGGTGATCCTTACTTCTTGCTTACCTACATACCCTCTTGTAATAGATCAGGAAGCAAATAGGTAAATAAAAGGTTAAATTTACAGCCTAAGATAAGTAGCAGATGGGTAGTAATGCTGTAGATGATAATGGCCATGGCTACAAGGGCAGAGATGCTCTTACTCTACATAGAAGGCTGAGAGGCAAGATAGAGGTTAGAAGCAGAGTAAGTATAAGGTCTACGCGTGATCTAAGCCTAGTCTATACTCCAGGAGTAGCAAGTGTGGCCATGGATATAGTGAGAGATAAGAAGAATGCTTACATCTACACATCAAAGTGGAATAATGTAGCAATAGTTACTGATGGTTCAAGGGTACTTGGGCTAGGAAATATAGGAGCAGAGGCAGCACTACCAGTCATGGAAGGTAAGGCAGTAATATTCAGACAGTTCGGAGGCATCTCCGCATTTCCAATCTGCCTATCTACGCAGGATAAGGATGAGATAATCAGTATAGTCAAGAGTATAAGTCCATCATTTGCAGCAATAAGCATAGAGGATATAGAGTCGCCAAAGTCTCTAGCCATAATTGATGAACTCAAAGGCGCTCTAGAGATACCAATATTCCACGATGATCAGCATGGTACTGCAATAGTGGTACTTGCAGCACTCATCAACTCATTGAGGCTTGTTGGTAAGAGCATAAACGATGCGAGGATAGTTGTTGTAGGAGCAGGGGCAGCAGGGTATGGTATAGTTAACATATTATACAAGGCTGATGCTAGGAATATGCTTGTCTTTGATTCTACAGGGATAATAAGTAGGGATAGAAGAGAGAATATGAATCCATACAAGTTGAGGATAGCAGAGATGAGTAATCCAGAGCAGGTTAGAGGCTCCCTGCAGGATGTTGTAAAGGGCGCAGATGTACTCATAGGCGTATCTGGCAAGGCTGGTATAGTGAGCAGGGAGATGGTTAGAAGCATGAGCAAGGATGCGATAGTCTTTGCATTGACCAATCCGGTACCTGAGATCAGACCACATATAGCAAAGAGTGCTGGAGCAAGGATAGTAGCTACTGGCAGATCGGATTACTATAATCAGATAAATAATGCGGTTGTATTCCCATCATTGATGAGAGCAGTGCTTGACCTAAACATAAAATGTATAGAATGGGAGATGCTTGTTCATGTAGCATCGGCTGTAGCAGGCCTTGTAGGTAACAACATCAACGAGAGATATATAATACCTAGTATGATGGATAATAGGTTATTGGCTGCTGTTAAAGATGCAGTCAAATATTATCTTAAATTGAAATAAGTAAGAGTGCCGATGTATGAATAAGAGTATACCTCATTAAAAACGTTTATTAGCATACATGCATATAATATGTAATGGTAGAGATTTTTGGCAGAAGTTTAAGGGATATAATACGTGATACTCCCTTGTACATCTCTCTGGCCAGAAGGTACTGTGGGATAAGGTTATTCAAAGAGAGATATCCATTACTTGCATCTGTAGACGTCTCTAATGTATGCAACCTTCACTGTTCACATTGTTACTGGTGGCTTAATAGGAAGGAGGAGGATGGCTTACATGCTGAGGAGTGGAGGAGTGTGATACGTAGCATGCTCAAGGGGAAGGTTATGCATGTTGGCATCGCTGGGGGAGAACCGTTGCTACGCTTGGATGTTATCAAGGTATTCTGTGAGGAGATGCCTAGGCATGTATCTGTAGTAACGAATGGAACGCTTCCATTGCAGAGGATGGAGGGTCTCTACTTTTACTTTGTATCCATAGATGGGACTAGAGATGTGCATGATCTGATAAGGGGTAAGGGCTCTTATCATAGGGCAAGGAGGAACATACTCGATTATATAGAGCGTTACAGTAACAATGGATATAAAGCATGGAAGGATATATGGCTATCACTAACCATAAACTCAATAAACTATAAGAGTGTAGAGGACTATATAGAGGAGTGGTATGGTATAGTGAACAAGGTTGCAGTACAGTTCCATACACCATTCGTAAAGAGAGACCCACTATCACTCCCATTTGGGGAAGAGCGGGATCATGTTGTTTCAAAGCTACTGGAATTAAGTAAGAGATATCCTAAATTCATAGCTAATCATCCAAGACAGCTTGAACTGTTGAGGGGGAGTTGGGGAGGCAAGGGTACAACACCTATAGCATGTCCATCATGGGCCATACTATCACTTGACCATATGGGCAGGATTAAGAGACCATGCTGTATAGGGAGCGCAGACGCACATGCTATGCAACCTATATGTGAAGAGTGTGGGTTAAGTAGTTATGCTATGCTATACTCTTATGGCATAAGAGGCACATAATATATAGCATTCAATTTTGTATACCCTTCTATTGTAACTTTTATTTTAGTTTGTAAATTTTAGTTTGTAACCAATCAATTATTTCAAGCGTCGTAAGATAGTACTGGCATACTATTCTGACTGCACAATACATGGTTCTGACTGCACAATACATGGCAGATACGGCCAGTAATGAACTGCTCATCATGGATATGTGCCGGGGGCGGGATTCGAGCCCGCGACCTCCAGATTATGAGTCTTGCCCCTCGTGTGGAGGTCTGGCGCTCTAACCAGGCTAAGCTTTCAGGCTTATAGCTCTTCTCTTCTATCTACTCTGCTCTACTCTGCTCAGTACCCCGGCTTCTCCCGGCATGTAAAGGTTGTATAAAGCATTTAATTTACTTTATTATGGTCACCAATATACCATATATAAATAGGGCCTATGATCATCATCAGCATACGAGAGTAATACTAACCCTTATCCTTACCATATGCCTTTAGCATAGCCTCCCATCTGGCATTGCTATTCTTCACCCATTGGAACTTCCTCTGTAGCGTTGCTGTATATATTTTAGTCCAATCCATACCAACATATCTACACCATGCATAGAAGAGCCTAGGATCTATATAGTTGCGAAGAGATGTTGCAAGGTTATACTCTCTACACTGCTTTGCAAGTTCTATCTGAAGTCTCAACTTCTCTATCCTCTCCTTCAACCTCTCCTCCTGCTTCTTCGTCTTCACCTGCTTGTTCATCAACTCCTTCAACCTCTCCTCCTTCTTCCTAAGTGACTCATCAAAGTTCTTGGGCACTGCCCTCTTGTGGTTGCATGTTATCGCTGCATGCAGGTTTGCAACCTTTGCATGGTATAACTTGACATACTCCCCCTCTCCATCCATCTTACCATCTATACTAAGCAAGTAATCCTTAACCACATCTGTAGCAAGATAGGTTCTGAATGCCTTTGCAGTAAGTCCATCCATTATGCTGCTGAGGAACCTGTTAACATGCCTAGACGTTATCCCAGCAAATATCTCCTCCCCTTCCTTCTTGTCTGCTACGAACTCCTGAAGATTTCTATATGCTATCTCATCCATAGCATTCTCTACTCTTATACTCTTCTGCCATCTTACGGAGTCCTTGCCTAGGAAGTCGAACTCTATGCTCTTTCCATCGCTATTAAACCTTATATGCTCTACTCTAAGCGTGCTTGCACCAACGGTATCTGCCTCGTCAGCATCCTTCTCATCCCCAACCCTCATCGCTAGCCTGTAGATGAGGTAGCAGACTGTTGCTACCTTCCTCCTCTTCTCATCCCCAGCCTTCATCCCCTCCTCTACCTTTGCTATAACCTTGCCTATCCGCTTAGCAAGCCTCATTGCTGTATCGTACTTCGCCTTGTCTCTCTCCTGCCTTATCTTTGAAGAGTCAGCAAGCCATACATACTTCTCCTTCCCTGTCAACTTGTCTATCCACTTTGCAAGCCATATGGAGTCGTGGTCATGCACCACTGCCTTCCAGTTAGCCTCAGGTACGGGCGCATCCTCTCCAAGGTTAAGGATTATATCGCTAGCCTCAACCCTTGGTTTCCATCTGCCTCGAAGTGGATGCTCGCCTCTACCCATGAATATACCTGGAGGCTCTACCATCCAGTTCGCTACCTCATACCTCTCCCCATCGACTATAGCATAGCCATATATTGACTTCAGATGCTCCCTGAGCCTCTTCCTCTCATTGGCAAGCCTCTTCTTCATCTCCTTATCCATAAGGCTCTTCATCTCCTTCTCCCTATCCACATAGGCATAGACCTCGCTAAAGTCTATATCCTCTATGCTGACACTCCTATACTCTTCAGGGAATAGTTTGAGGAGATCCGTTAAGAAGTTTAGCACGAATACCCGATCCTTAACATATGGTGTATCCTTCTTCTTTGCAAATGCATAGACCATCTCCTCCTGCTCTGGTGTAAGCTTTATCACCTTACCCCTTATCCTTATGCTGAGCCCTTTAGGCTCATAGGGAGGGGGCAGTGCTACACCATTATGCTGCAGTTGCTTCCACTTCATCCTCCAAATCTTATACCTTGCACTATAATATAAGTGCAGTTTACTCCATTCATATACTATTCTTATACTAGTATGCCTTGTATAGGCATGACTCTAGGACCTCCTTGAGCATAGGTACTGTATCGAACGACGAGATCTCTTCTGGCCTTATCCAGAGGTATGAGTCATGCTCCCAGTCTAGTCTCACCTTATCACTACTAGACTCGAATAGGTATGGATGCACCATCCATATGGTGGAATTATCCTCATCCACAACCTCTACTACTCTTCCAGCGCTTATGGGTCTAAGATCTGCTCTGGTTATACCAGTCTCCTCCTCTATCTCTCTATATGCCCTCTCTAATGCATCCTCACCATCCTCTATATAACCTGAGACCCCAGCCCACTTGTGCTTCATAGTCTTAACCCTACTACTCCTCCTTAGGATCAGTATCTTACTACCATGCATTATAAATGAGGTTACTACATGCACCCTCCTCATACCTTTTGCACCTAACCCTCTCTACCACTAATCTCCTTTAGTACCTTGTACATGAGCCTGTATGAACCCTCTATATCAATGCATGATGCTATCTTATCTCTAACTTTAGAGTAGACCCTCTCAAGGGCATCCCTATCCCTTTCCTCTATACAGGCTAGGAGGTGCTCATTACTTGCTATAAACCTCTTGAGGTAGCGTTTAACATGTCTATTCATGAGCAGAGATGAGAATAACTTTGGATCATCGTTTAGTATACCCTCGAATATGAGCGATTGTAGTGTAAAGGTACTACCTGCAAGTGCCTTGCACAACTCTACATCTCTGCAGTCCCTAAGCAGATCAGCAAACGATATGTTCATTGCATACACCATGCCCAGGATTAGAGCCATCGCTCTATCATGCTCATCGGGCTCATCTACCATTATCAGCGTAGCATTAGGGAATATCCCCCTTGCAGCAATCTCCTCCTCTTCCCTATCCATAACAGGGATGAGTACGAACCTATTTGGGGCATTGATATCTGCACCAGGGCCAAAGAGAGGGTGTATAGAGAGTGGTTTTACACCATACCTCTCTGCAGCATACCTCAACGCTCTATGTACATCATGCTTGAGTGAGGATATCTCTACAAGCATGGAGCCCCTGTGCATGTATCTCGCTATTCTAGATATGGCCTTTGGTATGGTATCCATAGGGAGGGAGAGCATTACAAGGTCTGAGTTGCTAAGGATAGCAGTAGCATTAACAGTAGCATTAGCAATAGAGGTAGATGATGGCGATGGTGCTGATGATGGCAATGATGTATAACTATTCTTACCACGCTTGAGATAATCTAGTATGGATAAGTTTACTATTGTTATCCTCTCATACCCTCCTCTCCCTCCAGCAACACCTTTATCAAGTATAGAGATAGAGGATGATAATGCTTGTAGAGCATCCATATCTATATCGTTGAGGTATAGATTATGTCCTCTCATGTAGAAGTACCTTGTGAACCATGAGCCCATCCTTCCTCCAGCACCTATTATAGTTATATTCATATAGAACTACCCCAGAAGCAAGATACCATCTATTATATATTACATTAACTTACCTTGTATTAAGCCTAAGCTTACTGAGTAGATCACTAATAGTATCAAGCCCTTTGCTTAGAAGCCTCTCATCCTCTCCGGCAGATATCCTTATGAACGTATCATAGCAACCGCCAAACCCGCTACCTGGAGCAACTGCAACACCTCTCTCTAGCAGCGCATCTATGAAGGTATTCATATCACACTCTACATCTATCCTAGCAAAGACGTACATGGCTCCATCTGGCCTATAGAATGATACTGGCATATCCTCTAGCCTTCTGCATATAAGATCAAGCCTTGACTTTATGATCTTTGCGTTACCCTTGATACTCTCTATGCTAGAGAGTGCAGCAAGTGCAGAGTACTGTATAGGTTCAGCAACGCATGTGAGCATCATGCTCTGTAACCTACTCATCTTATCCACAATCTGCCTAGATGGAGTAGCAGCATACCCTATCCTGAAGCCTGTCATAGATGGGCCCTTTGAGAATGATGATACCATTATGATGTTGTCATCTTTGTATGAGAGGATGCTACTGAACTCCTTGAATGCAAGATCAGCATAGACCTCATCGCTCAGTACCATTATACCTCTGCTCCTTGCAGTATCTACTATCGCATCTAGAGTACCCTTACCTATAATCTTCCCAGTAGGGTTGTTTGGATAGTTGAGGATCATCATCCTTGTACCAGTGTTTATTATGCTCTCAAGCCTCCCAACATCTATACCCCATCCATCCTCTAACATTGTACTAAACCTCCTTACCTTTGCTCCTATGAACTCAGCAATATCCATGTATGCAGGCCATGCTGGTTCTATAACCACGACCTCATCCCCAGGTCTTAGCATTGATAGCATTGCAAGGTATACTGCAAACCTACCTCCAGGAGTAACTATTACCTCATCCTTGCTGAGTGATGCACCATATCTGGTATTGAGCATCCCAGCAATTGCAGATCTCAACTCCTCTATGCCCTTACTCTCTGTGTAATGGTACCTTCCTCTATCAAGCGCATCTATGAGTGACTGCCTAACCTTGGATGGGATGCTAAGCCTTGGCTCACCTATCTCCATATGTATAACCTCTCTCCCAGTACGCTCAAGCATCTTTGCCTTAGAGAATACATCAACCGGTCTTACCTTCGATGCCTCCCTTACTGCACCAATGCCAGTTAGTCCATAACCCTCTCCTGCCTTCCCTCTCTCCATCCCTTCGTACAGAGCCTCTTGTACCCTTGCTGACTCTGCAAACAACAGGTTGAGTATCCTGTTAACGAAGTTCCTATCAAGGGATAGTGTATCACACATACTTAGTATATGGCTCCTCAACTCATCCTCTGCCTTTGTATCCACTATCTCAAGGCCATACAATCTCTTCACCATACCTATACTCCTTGCTATATCCAACCTCTTGCTCAGTAACCTAACAAGATCCTCAGTGAGGCTCTTTATATCTGCCCTAAGTTCGTCAAGTTTATTGCTCATATCATTCACTGCTCTTCAATACTGGACTTATCATCCCAGCCCTTATAGCATGGTCAGCAAGGATGAATGCAACCATGGCCTCCACAACTGGTACAGCCCTAGGCACAACACATGGATCGTGTCTACCTGCAACAACGATCTCAGTGCTCTGCATACTCTCAAGATCTATAGTACTCTGAGCCTTTGCTATCGATGATGCTGGCTTGAATGCAACCCTGAGTAGCAGTGGCATACCATTGCTGAGCCCTCCAAGTATACCTCCAGCGTTATTGCTGAGAGTAACCACCTTGCCATCCCTTACTGTATAGGGATCGTTATTCTCAGAGCCTCTCATCCTTGATCCATTGAAGCCGGATCCGAACTCAACACCCTTAACTGCTGGTATAGAGAATAATGCTCTACTCAGATCGGATTCTAGTGCACCAAATATTGGTTCTCCTAACCCTATAGGTAGGTTCAACGCAATACACTCTACAACCCCTCCAAGCGAGTCACCATCATGTCTAGCCTTCAATATCTCTTCTCTCATCAACTCTGCAACTCTAGGGTCTGGACATCTGACATCATTGCTGTATCTTAACCTCTTTGCATCAATGGACAGGTTTGGATCCATCCTTACCCCTCCTATCTCCAGCGTATATGCTATTATCTCTATCCCAAGGGTATATGCTAGTAACTTCTCTGCTACTGCTCCTCCCATCACCAATGCTGCAGTTAACCTTCCAGAGAACCTCCCTCCCCCTCTGTAATCGTTGTAGCCAGAGTACTTGACATATGCTGGGTAATCAGCATGCCCCGGCCTAGGCTTGAACCTTATCTGATCATATGCCCTAGAATCCTGATCTTTATTCCAGATGAGCATGCATATAGGAGCACCAGTAGTATAGCCATTGAAGACTCCAGAGAGTATCTCAACCTTATCCTCCTCCTTCCTCTGGGTAGTAACTATCGACTGTCCAGGCCTCCTAAGATCCAACTTCCTCTGTATATCATCTTCCATTAAAGGGAGGCCAGCAGGACAGCCATCTACAACTACCCCTACACATCTACCATGGCTCTCCCCAAATGTTATCATCATGAGACGCTCCCCTAATACATTGCCAAGCATATGCAAGCCTTATCTATATAGAGACATATATCTTTTAAAATCATAGTCTTACATTTAAAAGTAAGATAGGCAAAGCAATGGCATGTTCAGGTGTAGATCAAACAATATAGTAAAGATAGATGATGATAACATCATAATCTTTGATGACTTTTGTAACGTTGAACTTACTGAGAAGGCAGATATGATATTCAGCGATCCACCATTTGGCATAGACTTCAAGGCAAACATGACAACATACAATAGAAGTCCAGACGCACTATCATATGTTGAGATAGCAAACAAGGAGTATCCAGAATTCATAAGGAGCCTTGTGGGATGGTGTTATAGGAACCTGAAGGATGATGGGAGTATGTGGCTCGTCTCAGGTTGGAATAACCTAAGGCATGTGCTTGACGCAGTTGAGGATACAGGCTTCATTACACTCAACCATGTGATATGGAAGTACCAGTTCGGTGTATTTACACGCAAGAGGTTTGTAACCTCTCACTACCATCTCCTACTACTTGTAAAGGATAAGTATAGGTATACTTTCAATAAGCCAGAGCATTATGCTGAGGATGTATGGATGATAAAGAGACCATATCAGCGTGGTGAGGCTACCGCTGGTAACGAACTCCCAGATGAACTGGTTGAGAGATGCATCTATACATCATCTAACAAGGGCGATCTTGTAGTTGATCCTGTGCTAGGTTCAGGAACAACGATGAAGGTATGCAGAAGGATGGGTAGGAGGTGTATAGGGATAGAGGTTAACCCTGCGCTTGAAACAAGGATAAGGAGGAAACTTTTGCATAATTAATTCTACAGTGAAAACGGAGGGTTACATCGTGCAAATATTAGCCTATAACCTTTACATCAGCACCTATACTTGCAAGATCATCTAGAAATGATGGATAGGATACATCAACACTACTAACCCCTCTAACCACTGAATGCTCAGTGAGCATCGATGCTATGCATAGTACCATGAATAGTCTATGATCATCATAGGACTCAAGTACAGCATTACTGAGGGTCTTTGGAGGGATTATTACAAGACCATCATCCATCTCTTTTACAACTGCTCCAAACTTGCTCAACTCTCTAGCAAGGTTTGCTATCCTATCAGTCTCCTTGAATCTTGCATGTGCAACACCCCTTATCTCAACGCTCCCCTTACTCTTTAATGCAAGTACAGCAACCACAGGTAGAAGGTCTGGGGTATCAGCAAGGTTGAATGAACCACCATCCAATCTGCTCTCCTCAACATGCACCATGCCCCTTCCAGTATCAACATGTATACTTGCACCCATATCCCTGAGTATATCAACTATCCTTGAGTCTCCCTGAGGTAGTGTAAAGTCAAGGCCCTCGACCCTAACGCTCCCAGCGAGGGCACCAGCAGCAAGCATTATCGCAGCACTGGAGAAGTCCCCAGGTACAGTAAAGTTAGCATGCTTGTACTCTTGCCTTGCTATGCTGTATTGCCTGTAATCATAGTTATCAACAACCGCTGAGAATATCTTCATTGTTGCTATGGTTGAGTCTATGTATGGCTTTGATACCTGCTCCCCTCCAACACTCAACTCCACATCATGCCTTGCATACACAGATGGTATGAGTAGGGCAGAGATGAACTGGCTAGATATGCTTCCAGTTATCCTTGCATAACCTCCCTCAATACCATTCCCATTGACTAGCAGTGGAGGCGTACCATCTGCAAGTGATCTGCATTGCACTCCTAACTGCTTTAATGCATCAAGCAATGGCTGCATGGGCCTCCTATTAAGGCTAGAGTCACCATAGAGTAACGTGCTCCCTTCCTTAACAAGCGCTGATATGGCAGCAAGGATCCTTATGGTTGTACCAGAGTTCTCTGCATCTATCTCCCTGTAGCCAATGCTGAACTCCCTTCTACCATGGATAATCAATATCCTCCCTCTCTTACCACTACTATTACCCTTGCTAATCCCCTCCTCATCTTCATCATCTACAACCTCTATATACGAACCAAGTACCCTACAACCATGTATTGTAGCATTAGTATCCCTAGCAAGGAGCGCATTCCTAACTATAGATGCTTTACCATCATCCACAAGGGAAGAGATCACGATCGCTCTATGTGTATAGCTCTTGCTTGGAGGGCAGAGTATACTTCCATCTATCCTTGAGCGTCTAACCTCAACGCTATCCCTCAACTATGCTCACCATCGCCTTCTCATTACTTGCTCTACTCCTTATAACCTCTCCGTAGTTCTGCCATGAAGATGCTATATCACTAGCCTTCTTCTCGCTATCGGTGATAGCAGTAACTGCAGGGCCATTACCGCTGATCCCTGCTGCTAGGGCACCATTCTCAAGAGCCTCCAGAACAAGATGATACGGGATCGATAGTAGAGATGATACTAGCAAACCGTTAAGCACCATAGCATCCCAGTACCTCCCATCCTCTGCTAACCTTACAGCATGGTTGAAGTGCTCTACAAGTAGAGGCTGCCTAAGCTTCATGGGATCGCTCCTCTTTATCCCCATTGGAAGGAGTATCACAACATTGATGCCCTCATCAACCTTCTCATACTTGAGTATCCTCCTCGCATAGTTATCTGTAACGAATATGCCACCAAAGTAGCATGCACATGCATCATCGAACGCCCCAGTTATGCTGACCTTGCTCTCTATAGATGCTGATACTGCATCACCTATGATATGAATATCTCTAGCAGTTATCCCATCATAGCCATGACTATCATCGTGAGCATCAACTAGCCTATGGCATGCAAGCGCTATAGCATTTGAGAGAGCACTAGAACTCTTGAGACCATAGCCCACAGGTATCCTCGACCTTATCTCTATATCGATATCCTTACTCTTGAGTATACCATATGGTATGATCCTCTTGATTATGTTATGAACAAAGTCTGTACTCCCTGTATTCACTGTTATTATACCGCTCCCACCATCTCTCATGCTAACATTGACACTCATCCCTAACCCTATACCAAGGGTCGAGCCCTTGCAGGTTGGTATCGCATTGACTATGGATATTGCACCATGCATCTTCACTATCGCAATCTTAGTCTTGCGACCTTTACTATCATACATGCTCATGTTAACTACCCCAACAAGTATGATAGTACAGCCCTTTGCATGACATCCCTAGGCGCATCTATACCAAGCCAGATATCCAGAGCCTTTGCTCCCTGCTCCACGAGCATCTCATAGCCATGGATAACAGTAGCATTTGCCTTCATCGCATTCCTTATCAACCTAGTCTCCATAGGCTTGTAGACCAGATCATATACTATACTATCACCATCTATATCACTGCTATCTAGTATGCTAAAATCCTCATACCCATGATAGCCATGCATGCCTAGTGGTGTAGCGTTGACTATGAGATGGCATCCCTTGGAGTAGATCTTTGCATGCTCCAGTTCTACTACCCTGCACTCTACCCCAGCACTCACTGCCATCTCATAGAGTGCTCTTACCCTACCATCATCAACCCTCCTGCTAGCGATCACTACCTTACCAATATGCTCATCGATCAGTGCTACCAACACTGCTCTAGCAGCACCACCAGCACCTATGATCATCACATCCTTACCATTCAACGCTATACCTCTCTTCCTCAATGGCTGGATGAAGCCATATACATCAGTGTTGTAGCCCTTCAGCATCGAGCCATCAACCTTCACGGTGTTTGCTGCGTTAACCCTTCTACATAGAGGGTCTAGGTGATCTAGCATATCCATTATCCTTATCTTGTGTGGTATAGTCACGTTGAAGCCCAGTGCCTTGCTCCTTAGCACCTCAAGCATGCTACTCAACTCATGCTCCCTAACCCTCATAGCAATATACCTGTAACTAAGCCCTAGGGAAGAGAATACAGCATTATGCATAGCTGGGGATAGGGAGTGCTCTATAGGGTCTCCTATGACACAGAAGATCTTACCATCCCCACTATCACTGCCTACACTACCATCTTTATTGTAACTCTCACCTGCCTCTATCCTACATGATGGATAGAATCTATTTCCCATCTCAACCCCTCTCATCTAATCTATAGTGCTATGCAGTACAGAGTCTATGAGTCCTGTAACCATATTTATGGTATCCCTATCATTCCTGATGCTTCTTGTGTAGCCCATCTCATGCATGACCCTGTATACCCTCCTCATCTGTGCTATGGTGAGTTGTGATGGTGCTAGAGGTTCATCTAGAGCAGCGTATGTGAATGGTGCACCCAGCATAGTGCATAGTACTCTCGATGCAAGCCCATACTTGCCCATACAGAATGCTACAAGTTGGATATCCTTACCCTTTGCAATATCGTAGAGGGCTAGTATGATCCCATTATCCTCTATCCTCTCTGCCATGGTCACTATCTTAACGCTCCTACTATACTCTAACATCCCATCCATTATCTCAGCAAGCCTATTAATGCTCGGGGTGTGGTTGAAGTCATGATAGGATATGAGCAGATCGGAGTTGAGCGCTCTAAGATGATAATAGAGTTCCTCATCCTTTATTGCCTTATACTCAATATCTAAGAGCATTGGTCTGAACGAGGCTAGCCTCTTCAATACTATAAGCCTATCAGCCTCACTCCCATTAAAGAATCCGCCCTCATCCCTGCTCCTACATGTGAAGATCATCCTATCCCTATACTCCATAACAGTATACAGTAGATCGTTTATAGCATCCTTGCTAGAGTAATCGAACCTAACCTCTACCATATCGGAGCCTTCATTGAACGCCCTTGCAATATCCTCTGCAAGACCCATCTTATCCCTTGCTGGTATACTCGTACATATCTTACTCTTCATTCCACACTACCATCATATACATAACAACATCACCATATAAAGGATAGATATAGTTGTGGTAATAATGTGGTGTGAATCAACAGAACATAAGGTAAATCATTCTACTTCTCGAGGATGAACTCATCCACCTCTATGCCAAAGTGTCTACCCTTGCTACCCTTTGCATATACCAGTACCTCATCCCCAACCTTCATATCTGTGACTGCGATAAGCCTACAGTCTCTGCCTATGAACCTTATCGTCTCTGCATTCTGCACTATTATGCTACCCTCTTCCTTCACACCATCGATATCAACCTCAGCCTTAACAAGCCTCATGGGCCTCGTCTCTATCTTGACCCTTCCTACAACTACATTCCTAGCCTTCCCATCCTTATCTACTATGAGCACCTCATCCCCAGCCTCCAACTCTGAGAGGTACTTTGTCCTGCCATCTGGCATCAGTGTATAGCAGTGTACTGCTCCAGCATTGACCCTGAACGGTCTTGGGGATGTGAACTCAGAGCCTATAGCCTCATTATGCATGAGGAACATGAAGTTTGCCCTACTCCCTATGAGCATACCCTCTCCAACCTTCAGCATAGACGCTGTATCAACGCATACCCTCTCCCCTATACCAGAGTCCCTAACATCCTTAACTATGGCATACCTTAACCTGAACTCCTTGCTCTGCATGTAGACTAGGCTCTGTTTAACACTCGCTATATCACTAGTCTCTAGAACGACACCATCAACACCAAGTTGGAGTACGTTGAACAGTGTCCTAACCTCCCCAGCATCCCTTGCATATGCGAATATCTTTGTATCCATACCCTGTAACTTTGCTATTATATTCTCTAGGGGTATTATCCTCCAGTCATCGGCATCTACAAGCACAAAATCAGCATTGCTCTTTGCAGCATCAACTATGGTATCCTCATCACTCTTGCCCCTTATCTTGATGAGTAGGCCAGCACTCTCCCCATTGCTCTTCCTCTTGATGAGTTCATCCATGCTTGAGCATATCTTCATATCTGCAGAATCGCTCTCATGGATTGTTATGAAGCCATCCAATGATATAGGCGAGGATGGGTCTATGTAGATGTACCTTATACCCTCATCCTTCAGTTGGGTTAGTAATTGCTCTAGATTAGAGCCTATAGGCTTGACTATTAGAGACTTACCCTTGCCAATGTATCTGCCTATCATTCATCCACCAACCTCCTTAAGCGCCTCCTTGATGCTTGCATTCTCAAATATTATGCTTGCTAGAGCCTTTATCATTGCTGGAGGATCCCTATGCTGGAATATATTCCTTCCAAATGTAACACCTATAGCCCCAGCCTCCATTGCTCCTTTGGTCATCTCTAACACCTCCTCATCGCTACTTGCCTTTGGGCCTCCTGCTATCACTATAGGTACAGGGCATCCCTTGACTACCCTCCTGAAACTATCTGGATCCCCAGTATATACAGTCTTCACTATATCTGCACCGGCCTCAGCACCAACCCTTGCTGTATGTGCAACCACCTCTGGATCATGTGGGTTCTTTATATTCTCGCCTCTAGGATACATCATTGCTATGAATGGCATATTCCACTCTATACACTCGCTTGCTACTTGCCCTAGCTTGATGAGCATCTCAGGCTCCTCCTTGGAGCCTATGTTTATGTGAACCGATACACCATCTGCACCAAGCCTCACAGCATCCTTAACGCTACCCATGAGTACCTTCCTGTTTGGTGCAGGGCCTAGGCTTGTGCTACCCGAGAGATGGATTATCACACCAACCCTGCTCGGTCTAGGCATGCTCTTCAGTATACCCTTGTTGACGAGCACACTGGTGAGCCCAGAATCCTCACACCTATATATCATGCTATGGATATCATCTATCCCTGCTATAGGACCTGAGGAGATACCATGATCCATGGGGATGCAGAGCATCTTACCATCCCTAAGTATCCTGCTTAGTCTAACCTCCCTCCCAGTAACCATAGGGAAGAAAGAAAATGAACCTATTTAAAAAAGTTGTTAAAGTATATCTTGTGTTGAGTTATGATTGCTCTATCCACACAAAGTTGTAACCTAAGATACGATCTCTGCTGTAGCGAACCTGTTTGCAACGTTGGATATCCTTATCTTATACTCCTTCCCTATCTCTGCGCCCTGTACAAATATCACAAAACCCTTGATCCTTGCAAC
Organism: uncultured Nitrososphaerales archaeon; assembly: GCA_938030895.1. GTDB lineage: Archaea > Thermoproteota > Nitrososphaeria > Nitrososphaerales > Nitrosocaldaceae > Nitrosocaldus. Next base: position 62,824 of record CALHIV010000005.1, read on the forward strand.
ACCATCGCCCTTCCTACTCATCTCATCTATCCTTACTGTGTACTCCTGTCCCTTCTCGACTGGCTTAGGTCTTATATCGAAGCCTGTATTTCTTTTCGTACGTTACACCTCCTACTCCTCTTCTCTTCACCTAAATATAAATCAATAGAGTATGATGATTTTATGCATGGTATTCTTGCAATTTAATCCCATGAGTAGATGGTAGACCTGAGCAGTAAAACAACGGTTATATGGTAAACGTTAAATATGATATCATGGTTGTGCATCCTATATGAGTAGTGAAGTAAGCCAAGATGTGAAGACCATAGATGTTAGAGGTTTATTCTGTCCAGAGCCGGTATTCAGGACCAAGATAGCTATGGAGAGGCTCACTGTTGGTAGTATGCTCAAGGTCATAGCGGATGACCCAGATGCTGAGGAGGATATAAAGAGATGGGTTCAGAGGACTGGTCATGAGCTTATAAGTCTAAGCAAAGAAGGTAACAATCTAATCTTCCTTATAAGGAAGAAGTAAGGAGGAGGAATGAGGAAGAAGGAGGGAGGAAGAAGGAAGAAGGAGGAAGGAAGAAGAGGAGGATATTGATGAGGGCACTCACACCAGAACTCCTTAACAAGATTGGGAATACACCATTGATAGAGTTGAGATCATTCTCTAGCAGCGATGTTAAGATATTAGCAAAGTTGGAGTGGTTTAACCCCTTCGGCTCTGTGAAGGATAGAGCAGCATACTGGATGTTCAAGGATGCAGAGGGTAGAGGCCTAATATCGAGAGGGAAGCATGTGATAATAGAACCTACATCTGGTAATACTGGAATAGCACTTGCGGGGATAGCAAGGCTCCTAGGCTATGAGATTGAGATAGTTATACCTGAGAAGGTTAGCGAGGAGACCAAAAGCATACTTAGAGCATTAGGGACTAACCTCCATGAGACATCCGATGACCTCTGTCCTAGAGTGGGCGTTGGTACAGATCAGAGCATATCCCTAGCAAAGGCAATAGCAAGGGCTAGGCCAGGCAAGTACTATATGCCAAACCAGTATGAGAATGATGCCAACTTCCTTGCACATTATGAGGGTACTGGTCCTGAGATATGGAGACAGACTAGTGGTAGAGTTACACACTTTGTTGCAGGGGTTGGTACTGGAGGTACCATAACTGGTGTAGGTCTATACTTGAAGGAGAGGAATAAAGCTGTACGGGTTATAGCAGTTCAGCCACAGAGGCAGCATCTGATCCAAGGGCTTAGGAACTTTGAGGAATCCAATATACCAACACTCTTCGAGCGTAGAGCAGTAGTTGTTGATGAATGGTACACTATAACTAATGAGGAGTCGTTCAAGATGGTTAAGGAGTTGTATGAGCGGGAGAGGCTTCTGGTAGGTCCATCATCTGGTTGTGCAATGGCTGCAGCATGCAAAGTTAAGGAGAGGATAGAATCATCAGTGCAAGTTATAGAGGATGGTGATGGGGGTAGAGATAGAGAGAAGGTCATAGTTGTAGTATTCGCAGATAATGGTAGAAAGTTCAGAAGTCTGTATAACCAGCAAGGGGTATTCAGTAGTGAGGAGTTTGATGACGCATTAAGGAATGCTCTTATGCTAGGCGAATCGTTCTTTTAATTGGTTAATTTAATTAGTTAATCTTTTACATAATTATACATAGGATCAATAATAATAACACAACAGAATGGGTGTAAGGATCATCTGTCATCTATTGTTATAATACTTCTCAGCAAGATACCTCTCAACATCTAGAGCAGCCATACACCCAAACCCAGCGGCGGTTATAGCCTGTCTATACACTGGATCGTGTACATCCCCAGCAACGAATACGCCATCTATATTAGTCCTTGTGTGATCCCTAACCTTGATGTAGCCATGCTCATCCATATCTATCTGGCCTTTGAATATCTGTGTGTTAGGCTCATGCCCTATAGCAACGAATATGCCCCCACACTTCAACTCATACCTCTTATCATCCTTGATATCCCTTATGAGCACAGCATTTACCTTCCTATCCCCAAGTATATCTTCAACCACAGCATTCCATACAAAACTTATCTTTGGATTTGCGAATGCCCTCTCCTGTAGTATCTTGCTTGCCCTTAATCTATCCCTCCTATGCACTATCTGAACCCTGTTTGCAAACTTCGTTAGGAAGAGCGCCTCCTCCACAGCACTATCCCCTCCTCCTACAACCACTATATCCTCGCCCTTGAAGAACGGTCCATCGCATGTTGCACAGTACGATACCCCTTTACCAGCGAACCTCTCCTCACTCTTCAGACCCAGTTTCCTTGGGGATGCACCAGTAGCGATTATAACGGCATCAGCCTCGAACCTCTTATCCACAGTATTTATAATGAACGGATTGTGCAGGAAATCAACACTAGTAGCAACATCATCAAGCATGGTTGCTCCAAACCTCTCTGCCTGAGCACGCATGTTCATCATCAACTCTGGTCCAAATATACCATGGGGAAAGCCTGGGAAGTTCTCAACCGTACCTGTGTTCATCAACTGCCCCCCTGGAAGATTCCCGCTTATAACTAACGTATCTAACTTTGCCCTAGCAGTGTAGATCGCAGCGGTTAGGCCTGCAGGACCAGAACCAAGGATTATAACTGAGTATCTATCCTTGAGTTCTCTACCTTCTTCCATCGATGCTGTCGATAGATATATAGAGTTGGACATGGGAGAGCATCCAAGCAAACCTTATTTAAATCATGATACGATGATATAGTATGCTATACAATGGAGGGAAAGCACTACTGCTCTATGATGATGAGTGTTACTACTGTACAAGGTTTGCCCTCTTCATCCATAGGCTCTATGCTCATCTTGACTATAGCATCGTACTCATTGGCCTCCACACTATAGATGGCTATAGGGTCAAAAGATCTCTATACGAATACTCAAGCAACCCAGACGGTATGTTCTGGTTCATACAGATACAGTCTGATAGTATCAAGGCTTATGGTGGCAGAGCAGCACTACTTAAACTTGTAATAGAACTGATCAAGACTATAGTATGGAGGAAGCATGCGATTGAAGATGGTAGAGATGCCATAACTGTATTCAACGAGCATGATATACTTAATAATGAAGAGCATCAATGTATGAAAGCAGATGATGTGCGATGTGGTCTATTATCAAGGATAGCCAGTCTATTAACCAATGGCAAGAGGATAACCATAGTTAGGGAGCACAAAAATTAGTCTATGGTTGGTTGATTTGTTACCTTCTAGCAAGGCTCCTATATACAAGGTAGGGATCAGGGCTCTACGCTTACCTCTACCTCCTCCTTCAACTTCATCGCTGCTATCTCTGCTGCCCTCCTCCCAGATAGTAGCATGCCTCCAAATGTTGGGCCCATCCTTGGGAGTCCAAACGTCTCAGTAACACTCATGCCAGCAACTATTAGACCAGGGTATACTTCTGATGTATGCTCAACGACAAGGTCTTCAGACTGCTCGACCCACATTGGGTTCATACCAGAGAACTTCACTAGCCCTCTATCCATGAGCCTCTTAACCGCTACTGCATCATGGCCAGATGCATCTATAACAACCTTTGCCTCTAACGCAACGGGGTCAACACACGTTATATTCCTTGGTAGCGCAGATACTGGCATCCAGTTGACTACAACACCAGCAACCCTGTTCATCCTAAGCACTAGATCATCGAACTTTGTGAGGTTCAGGAACTTAACCCCAGCATCACATGCAGATGCTATCAACTTGGAGCATGCATTTGGGCCAGGGGTAGCGTATAGGCCATCACTAACCTGTTTGTACCTCACACCCAACTCATCTAGAACCTTGTGTGCTGGCGCTCTAACGGTTATGGGATTCATCATGAAGCCTCCTATCCAGAATCCTCCACCAAGGTAGTTATTCTGCTCAACGACAAGTACTCTGAACCCCATCCTTGCAAGATCCCTCCCAGCCATGAGTCCTGCCGGACCAGCACCTATTATTATAACATCGCTATCAGCGTACTCCATGAATGTCTCATGGAACATCTCTGCTATAGCTCTTGTTATCTCCTTCTCGCTAACCTTTGCAAATATAGGCATATGCATACTCCTCTGCAGCGATATATAATGGTTGGTATACCATGTATGCTCTACATGTAGTGAGGAGAGGACAAATCTTATATAGTATGTTTGATAATCTAATCTTGCACTAGAAGTTATGGATAGCGATAGTAGCGATAGTGATGACCATACTTTGGGCTTTGATGCTGGAAGGAGGGTATCCAAGATAACATTCATGACACTATTCGCTATTGGTATCGCTGAGGTGGCCATAGGACTGGTCAGTAATAGCGTAGTGCTCATAGCAGATGGTATAGACTCGTTTGGTGACTCTGCGATAACACTCATAGTACTCCTTGGTCTATTATTTGCAACTAGGCATAATAATAAGAGTAGTAGCAAGAATGGTGTAGGTAATAATGTAACTCAATCTGGGTTCGGTTACTACAAGATAGAGAGTTTTGCTGCATTCGTTGCTGCTATAGGCATGGTTGGTATGGGGATAGTGATAATAGCTAGGGCTATAGAGGCGTTGATCGATCCTGTAGAGATCGTGCATCCAGAGATAGCATTGGTAACACTTGCCTTTGCTGCCTGCATATCTGGCTATAGGGCAGTACAGATGAACAGGATAGCAAGCAGGTACAACCTCCTCTCGTTGAAGGCTGGTGCAAGGAATGCTATAAAGGACGGTATGGCCTCAATAATAGGGTTCTTCAGCGTACTTGTAGCCGTGTACCTTGGCTTCCCTCAGGCAGATCCTATAGGCGCTATCATAATAGCAGCATTCATCTTCTCTATATCATACTACATACTCAAGGACTCATCCCTTGTGCTACTGGATATTATAAAGAACCCCCAGATGGTCGATCAGGTGAAAGCCCTAATAGAGAAGAGCCATGGTGTTAAGGTAAGCGGTATATCGCTACGCCCAATGGGGCCGTTCCTACATGCTGATATAAGTATTGTTCTGGATGGGAGTATGACTGTAGCAGAGTTCAAGAGGCTTGCTGGTAGCATAAAGAAGAGTGTGAGGAAGAGGTTCCCTAGTATTCAGAGGCTTGCAGTGATAATAGAGGAGCAACAGTAACTATATGCCAATGATATACTAAGATGATGGTATGCTAATGGAGTAATCTGTAAACACTTCATTCTGCGCCTATCTTTAGGTTAGCATATACAATTTACTCTATCATACCTGTATCCTCTTCACTAGCCTGAACCTGTCTTGTAACCTTCAACTGCCTCCTATACATAGAGAGTATCTCATCAACACTAGTAGCATCCTCAGCGCTCTTATCTTCCCTTACCCTCCCAGTGAACTTTGGGAACCTTAGTGCTAAACCATTACCCTCCCTTATCGCATTCATAGCACAGGTATGCAATGGACTTAACGTTATCTCCGACGCTATAACCTCTATGACTATCCTAGGCTCGAACCATACATCAGCCTCAAGCCTAGAGTTTACCCTAGCATGTTTATGCCTTATGATGTATGGACTTAGCATACCATAGAACCTCTCAAGGTCCTCATCTGTGAACCCTGTACCAACCTTGCAGACAGTGTAGAATGTATCATCTTCTCTATTGTACGATGCTAAAAGTAATGCACCATATCTACCAGCCCTTCTACCCCTACCATGGAAGGCACCAACTACTACAAGGTCTAGGGTATCAGCGAGCTCACTCCTATACTCTCTCTTCAACTTTATCCATGCATATCCCCTTGCCCCAGCCCTATATGGACTGTTAAGATCTTTGATCATCAACCCTTCGCATCCTTCATTTATAGCCTTGAGCATGTAATCCTCCATGCTCTTAGCATCACTTACTATGAGCATAGGCACTATACTTACAATACCCATACTACCATTAACAAGACCTTCTAGTATGTTCCTCCTCTCTATATATGGTAGATCTATACACTCCCTTCCATCGATGTAGAGTATATCGAATAGGTTAAGTGCTATAGGATACTCTCGCATAGCCTCCTCTATCCCATACTTCCTACGCCTGTGCATCAACTCCTGGAATGGTAGATACTCCTGCGTATCCTGGTTTATAGCAACCGCTTCCCCTTCCACTATCACATCTACCTTGATACTTGCCATTATAGCATCGATAGCATCAGGATAGTGGCTTGTTATATCCTCAAGCCTTCGAGAGAATATCCTAACCTTATTACCATGCTTATGTATCTGTAGCCTCTCACCATCCAACTTGTACTCTGCAGCACATCTCCCTCCCATCCTATCAAGTGCTTCCTCTGCACTGGATACCCTCTCAGCAAGCATAGGTCTTATAGGTCTGAAGAGTTCAACACCGATAGCCTTTACAGCATCAAGCCCATCCAACGCAACGGTTCTTGCAACTAGCCCAAGATCGCTCGTAAGGTTATAGGCCCTCTCGAGTATATCCCTATTCTCCTTGCTCTCTGTGAATGCTACTGCCAACGCATCCAATATAGTGTAATCTGCCACACCAAGCCTCAACTTGCCAGTTATTATCTTAAGTATGTACTTACCCTCTCTAGGCTCTGCATCGTTAAGTAGGTTACAGATATACCTTATCTTTGTATCTTGAGAGCCCTCGCCCTTGAGCATGGCTATCCTCTCTAGTGTAGAGTATACTCGCTCTACCGTTAGTTTATCCTTGAAGAGCACCGCCTGAAGCCTCTTGCTCAATGCTTCTTCTGCAGCCTCCCCTATATCTCCCGTCTTTACATACAACTCCTCAACACTCTTCATATCAAGACCAGAGGATACTGAGAGTGCTCTTAGAGCCATCCTATCTGCTACCCCAAGTTCTATACCCTCATACTCCGGTCTTAGCCTTCCCAGCATGAGGTATACAACCTTATCTATAAGTTCTCTAGGGGTGCTCTTGAGCAACCCTACTATCAGGTCTGTGAGTTCGGTCCTCTTACTCGTAGCCTCCATCTTATCGAATACATCAACTATTGTAGAGTAGTCCATCCCATCACATCCCATACCATCCAGATGTAGTATGATAGGTTAATAAGTTACTATCCCTTTAGTATTGCTATGGGTGGTGCAGGGAAGAAGCCAGTGGGAGCGGAGGCTAAGAGGCAGTTAAGGGAGCAGGAGGAGGCAAGAAAGGAGAAGGGTAAGAAGGAGAAGGGGGAGGAGAGGCAGAAAGGGGCTATTCTTGTTGATGAGAAGCAGTTACTCAATGCTCTATCCTCTATGAAGGCGATAACTGCTCATGCTGTAGCAAGGAGTGTAGGGGTTAAGGTATCTGTAGCAAATCTGATGCTAAAGAGGCTCGAGGCTCAAGGCATAGTAAGGCGGTTTGGTGGGTATAGTGGGCATTACGTCTATCAACTAGTAGATAATAGAGCCAAATAGGTACTATTGTATGTGAATACATCACTAACCATTAGTAGAAGAACTACCAGCCTTGCTAAACAGCAGCAAGCAGGAGTACATCCCCAGCACTAACACCATCAAGCACTTCAATATTGCTTGTTACCTTCCCCAGAGGATTGAACATCATACCCTTGACATCCTTGAGGAATACGCATACTGCACCATTTGCAATCATGAACCCTATATCCCCTCTCTTGAACTCATCCCTCTGCTTCTCCCTACCTATTGCTAGTCCTGTCTCCATGTAGATGAACGATCCATCGTATCTATGAGCCCTACCTTCAATAGGTAATGCCCTAAGTATAGAGCCTACGGTCAGTGGGGCTAGGTGTCTAGCAAACTCACATTCGCATCTACCTTTACCCTTCAATTCAAGGATAAGTCTTATCCTCGATACTGACATTATACTGGTTAGGCACAGTAGTAACGTTTATTTGTATTGTTAAAGATTCTGCATCTGTTTGGTAGAGGGCAAATCTAAGAGTAAGAGGAGTAAGGTATCGAAGAAGGGAGATAAAGAGGGAAGCACTGATGCTGAGAAGGTGGAGGATGTAGATAGCAGTGTTAATGTTGCTATTGTAGAGAGTGTAGAGAAGGATGCTCATCTAGAGAGGGGTTCTACACTTACCACTACTATTGAGGTAGAGGGAAGATCTCAAGGAGATCAGCGGGTACAGGCACAGCAAGAGCAGCCATTGAAGAATAGCAATGAGATAGGCCTAAACCTTGTGGAGGTCAGATCTGATGATAGAAAGGTTCTGATAGGTCCTGCTAGACTAACAAGGTTTGAGAAGGCTAGGATAGTTGGTGCTAGGGCATTACAACTATCTCTAGGGGCGCCACCACTGATACATGTACCAAAGGATGCTGTAGACCCCATCTCTATAGCAGAGCATGAATTGAGTAGTAAAGCCTTACCTATATCAATAAGGAGGATACTCCCAGATGGGCATTATCAGGATATCCCTATAGAGTGGCTCATGAACTGATACCTTCTCTCATTATTTAGTGATGCAATAAGAAAATAAGAATAAAGAAAGAGGTAAGAAGAAGATATGGCTAAGTTAACTAAATAAAAGTTGATAAGATCACTTGCTTCTTACAGTCACAACCTTACTACCCTTAACCCTTCTCTTACCTATTATATCAAGTACTGTATATGTACCGAACATCCCTATCATGAACGCAACTATTGCGTACACCTCTACCATCTGGATCACCAAGACTATACTATAATAATTTGAATATAAACATGCTTCACCATAAAATAATAGAACTTTCTTCTCTAAAATAATCATCAAGATACCAGCTTATTATTCATTAATTTACATGAGTGTAGATCAGACCTCCTTCAACCTGCTCTCATCGAACGAGCCTGATGAGTACCACTTGTACCTGAAGAAGTCTATGCACCACTCACGGACCAGTGGATCACTCCCAAAGAGCATGTAGTTAAGATCTGTATCTCCATGCTGATCAGGGAAGAGCACTGCTGCATGTTTATCAGTTGCTATAACCATAACCTCAACCCTATCGCACATCCTCCTCTCAACCATACCCCTCCTTATGTACTCCTGCCAGTTTAGCCTGTTGAGTATCTCCCTCCTACCCTTGGGCACTATTGTATTGTATCCAAATATATATGAGAACCTGATACCTTGCTTGACCCTCTCTACAAGGGGTTCTATGAGGTCTAGAGGGACTTGGGCCATCAGCTCCATTATATACTCTTGCGCATCAGCATACATCATCTTCCAGCGCTCAAGCACAGCAACCACTCCATTAACAAGTTCTGTGTTGTTAAGTGCACCTATACGCTGTATGAACTTCATTGGGAGGTCTCCAAATGTATGCTCCTCAAAGTAGCGCTTGTTCTTTGCTAGGAACTCGAAGGATGGGATCTGTGTTATCACACTTCTGCCATAGGTTGTTAGTGAGAGCATGCCATCTGAGTCCTTCTTCACAAGTCCAGCATCTATTAACCTGTTTACATTCCTATGCACCTCCTGTACTGTAGCATCCAACTCTTTGGCAAGCGTTGAGAGCTTCATGCTCTTCTCATTCAGCTTGAAGAGTATGCTCCTCCTTAACTCCCCAGCGAGTTCCCAGAATATATCGTATGGCGATGCTTCATCTATCATACTTTTACTCATATTGGTGAATCATACAGAGTTAAATCTAAATTTTTTGATTGTAATGGCTCTAATCTTAACGCCCCTTCTCTATAAACCTCTTACTATAGTTATCTATAGCCTGAAGGATTATCTGCTTTGCCTCATCAGCATCCTTCCATCCTATAACCTCAACACTCTTACCCTCGAGTTGTTTATAGACCTGGAAGAAGTGCGCTATCTCCTTCAATACATGCTCCTCCATATCAGTCATACCTTTATACCCTGCATACCTGGGATCATCCCTTGCTACACATAGTATCTTATCATCATTGATTCCAGAATCGATCATCCTCAGCAGTCCTATGGGTCTAGCCTGTATGAGCACTCCTGGATACGTTGGGTTGCTCACTAGCACTAGAGCATCTAGAGGATCTCCATCCTCTGCAAGTGTTCTAGGTATTAGCCCATAGTCTCCAGGGTAGTGGAGTGGGGAGAAGAGCACCCTGTCAAGTCTAAGTATGTTCCTATCCTTATCATACTCATACTTGTTCTGTGAGCCCTTGGGTATCTCAACTATAACATTGACTATCTCTGGTAGATGCTCCCCAGGCTCTATATCATGCCATAGATGCATACCCTAGTATCCCTTGGCTAGAATAAATAATTACCTATAGGATCAAAAGTTATTTATCTACTGGAGCAAGTTACTACTGTATGGGCTTGAATAAGCAACTGAGGGATGTGCTTGAGCAGTTGATAGACGATACCATAATGCAGAGTACAGAGTTCGTTAACGTTGCAAGATCATTTAGGCCATTGGTGAGCAACGATGTAGATTTTGCATTAGGTATAGCGGTTGGGGAGATAATAGGCGGGTTCTACAACTACTTCACAGTTATGAATAGAAGGGCAATGAGCCAAGAGGAGTTACTGGAGATGTACTACATAATAAGGGGTAGGGCAGAGGAGATAAAGAATGCCATAGTTGGCGTATGATATTAGCATCCGTTGATATATAAATTAACTATATTATAGTATGTAAATCAAGTTATCGCATACTTCTCTTTTAACTCCCTCACCTTCCCAGTTATTGCATCCCAGTCCCAGAACCCAACATTCTGACTTGCAAGGGCAACCTTCCACTCACCCTTCCTCATCTCCCATGAGTAGAGCCTCAACTCCCTTCTTCCACTGTTGGTCTCAACTACCACTAGTGCAATCCAACGCTTGCTACTCTTGTATATCGTATGACCATCCAGAACCTTCTGTTCAAACCCTTCATAGCTCTTTACTGGATACTCTTCCTTCTCAGCCTCCTTACCTTCCATCCTACTCACCGATCGACCTTGCTCCTTATTAAGCACCTTCATATACTATATTAAACTATTTAGTTGTTATTTACACACTAGCATCATACATTACATGCTAGAGACCAAAACCTATTTATGTTTATAATATAGTAAATAATGCATGGGTAGATTCTTCTGGGGCTCTTCAAGTAAGGGGGCCGCCAGAAAGCGTGACGATACAAGAGAGGGTAGCGATGATTATAATGAGCGTAGTGAAGGTAGAAAAAGTAGAGAGTCCTCTAATGCTGCCATACAGGATCTATTCAAGAAGGGCTTGAATAAGATGGCCGATGAGAACCTAGAAGAGGCTATACAGTACTTCGACCTTGCTCTAAGGCTTGACCCAAACTTTATAGATGCATGGATAAAGAGGGGCTACTGCTTCTTCCACCTCAACAACTACTCCCAAGCAATAATCTCATATGATAAGGCATTGGCTATAGAACCTAGCAATACGGAGGCATGGAACCTCAAGGCCCTAGCATTCTATAGGATGAAGAACTATGATAAGGCTATAGAGTGTGTGAACAAGGTGATAGATATAGATCCAAACGATGGTATGGCATGGTACAACAGATCATGCTACCTATCTCTAGCAGGGAAGGTTGAGGAGGCTATAGATGCTCTAAAGAGAGCAATAGAGATAGATATCTCATATGCAAAGAAGGCAGTTAAGGATAGAGATCTAGATAACATAAAGCATGATATAGTCTTCAAGAGGATAATAGAGGTTGTTGTGTTAGAGGCTATAAGGATGGGGCACAGCAACGTTGGTAAGATTATATGGGTTACAGGTATGAATAGACAGGAGATAGAGGAGGCATTGAACTCATTGATCCTCAAGGGGCTTATAGTGAAGAAGACAGGTATACAGTTGGGCTTGACCATGGGTAAGGAGGAGCAGTACGAGCTCTCGCAGGATATTGCAAGTAGGATGGGTCTTGAGAAGGATGTAGAGAGAGGAGTAGCAGCATCCACCTATAGTACAAGTGGGAGCAGGGATGCTTTGGAGAGGGTTAGAATCTTCAAGGAGTTGAGCGAGCATATAGATAGGACGAGGAGTAGTGTAGAGAAGGCAGATCTAGATGCTGCATTAGAAAGTATAAACAAGTTGCTCGAGCCAAGGTTCTTCGGCTCAATACTGATAGAGCATATGCCAGATCTCCACAGGGACCTTAGGCTATACCATATAAGGTTGAAGGATGAAGGAAAGAACTATCTCAATGCTAATAAGAGGGAGATACTAGAACTGATAGAAGAGATAGATGCCAAGGTAGATGAGAAGGTACGAAAGAGTATAGCCTAACCTCTACATATTATTATATATTAAACCATGCTCCAGTTCATACATGGCTAGGATAGAGAGGGTGACGGTTCTAGGCTCTGGGACGATGGGTCATGGTATAGCACAGATCTCAGCCATGGCTGGCTACAAGGTGATTATGCGTGATATAGATCAGCAGTTCCTTGACAGAGCGATGGAGAGGATAAGGTGGAGTCTCAACAAGCTTGTAGAGAAGGGTAGGATAACGAGTAGTGAGATGACTAGTATCCTTGATAGGATAAGTGTGACAGTGGATCTAGAGGAGGCGGCTAGGCAGAGTGATCTTATCATTGAGGCTATACCAGAGGATATGAGGCTCAAGAAGGAGACATTTGCAAAGATAGATGCTGTAGCCCCAGAAGATGCAGTGCTGGCATCAAATACAAGCACTCTACCTATAACGGAGATGGCTAGCGTAACTAAAAGAGAGGATAAGTTCATAGGGATACACTTCTTCAACCCTCCTCAGTTGATGCAGCTGGTTGAGGTGATACCAGGGGCAAAGACATCAAGGAGTACAATCGATCTTGCAATAGATTATGTTAAGAGCCTAAAGAAGGAACCCATACTCTGCAGGAAGGATGTTGCTGGGTTCATAGTGAACAGGATATTCATCCCATTGGTACATGAGGCTGCATGGGATCTTCATGATGGCAAGGCAGGGATGAGGGAGATAGACGCAGCATTCAAGTTCAGACTAGGCTTCCCGATGGGCATATTCGAGTTGGCTGACTATACAGGTATAGATGTTGTCCATAAGGCAACGAAGGAGATGTATGCTAGGGATAGGAGGGTAGTTAACCCATGCCCAATCATAGAAGATCTTTACAGTAAGGGATACTATGGGCAGAAGTCTGGCAAGGGGTTCTATGAGTATAAGCAAGGAGCATACGCAAGGATAGAGTTGAGTGTAGAGGAGGCTGAGCGTTACGATCCTGTAAGGCTACTTGCAGTTGCAATCAACAATGCATCTTGGCTGATAAGTAATGATGTTGCAAGCAAGGATGATGTTGAGAGAGCGCTCATGCTTGGCATGGGCATAAGAGAGGGTATATTCAAGGTAGCAGAGCGTGTAGGTTATGCAAGGCTTGTAGATACACTGAGAGCATTGAAGGCTAGCAGCAAGAACGACTTTTATGATCCAGATAGGTTCCTATTGGGCCTTGCTAAGTATTAGCAGTATGATTAATGATAGTCGATGCTTGAACTGTCAAAAGCATATTTTATTTGTGTATATCTTATAAGGAAAAGGAAAAGGATTTGTTCATGTATATAGCAACTATACTGTGAGGTTCAAGGATAGAGTACATGCAGGATCGCTTCTATGTAGTGAACTGACATACCTGAAGGGCAGAGATGTACTTGTACTTGCAATAGCAAGGGGAGGCGTTGTAGTAGGCGATGTTATAGCAGAGTGTATAGATGCCATGCTGGACGTGATAGTGCCTAGGAAGATAGGTTCACCATTCAATCCTGAACTTGCTCTAGGGGCAGTTATGCATGATGGTAAGTGCTACATAAACGAGCATATAGCAAGGATGCTCAACGTTGAGCAAGACTATATAAAGAGTGCAAAGGAGGAGATGATGAGAGAGGGTACAAGGATGCTCATGGCCTACAGAGGTAGCACTGATTACAATATAGAAGGTAGAAGTGTTGTGTTGGTCGATGATGGTATAGCGACTGGCGCAACTGTGCTAGTTAGCATAGCATGGTGTAGAGAGCATAAACCAGCATCCATAACGCTTGCAGTCCCAGTTATGCCTAGAGAGACTTATGAGGTTATGAAGGCTCAAGTAGATAATATAGCTGTACTGCTACTCCCAATCGAGTTTGGTGCAGTTGGGGAGTTCTATGATGACTTTGGTCCAGTATCCGATTATGATGTAATCAGTATACTGAGTAAGTATAAGGGTAAGAGCAGTAGGAGGTGATGGACTGGTTGGATGTAAAGATGAACTAGTCACTATGCAAGCCTACCATGGTAGAATAACTATTTATTCTTTATCTAGAGTTAGAGGTTGATATGAAGGTAAGAGCATTTGCAATAGATATAGATGGTACGCTAACAGAGAATGGTAGCAAGGTACATCTGCAATCGCTCTCATTGCTTAGGGCATTGGAGCGTTCAGGCTATAGAGTACTCTTTGTGACTGGTAGATCATCTGTAGAGGCTTACATACTAGCCATGTTCCTCGGCACAACAAGGATAGCGGTAGGGGAGAATGGCGGTGTTATAACAACATCGCCAACAGAGCATCTACTCCTTGCTGATAAAGGTTACAGTGAGAGGGCATATGAACTGTTGAAGGGCAAGTTAGCAGATGTTAGATTGAAGCCTGTATTCCCAAGGATGACAGAGGTTGTGCTTGAACGTACATTCAGTATAGATGAGGCCATGAGCATTGTAAAGAGGGAAGGACTGCCGGTTGTCATAACAGATAGCATGTACGCTTACCATATAAACCATGAGAGTATAAACAAGGCTGTAGGACTAAGGGTAGCACTTGATAGCCTAGGGATCAAGCCTGAGCAATGTATTGCTATAGGGGATAGCGCAACTGATATACCGCTCTTCCACTCATGTGGGTATAGTATTGCTATAGGTAATGCTGATGATCATGTTAAGAGCATGGCTAGAGCAAGTGTAAAGGGTAGGGATGGCAATGGTCTGGTTGAGGCGCTCCAATATATCATAGATAATATGTTAGATGCAGTAGATGATGCTCATATTGGTATAGTAAATAAGTAGCAGATGATAAGAGTGATAGGATGAGGTTATAGACCATGACCATCAGAAGAGCGATAGATGAGGCTAGAGCGCTACTGGATGAGGTTATAAGCCATCATTACGGTCTGAAGGATATAGCTTATGATGTTGCAGAACCGAAGGAGGAGCAGTATGGTGATCTATACTCCAATCTAGCATTCCAGTTGAGCAAGTTGCTAAGGAAGAGCCCAAGCGCTATAGCAGAGGAGGTGTGTAGTGCATGCACAAAAATAATTGCGAAGTACAGAATGATAAGGGAGGTTGAGCCCCACAGTGCAGGGTACATAAACTTCAGGCTTGATATGCATGAACTTGCAAGGATAACATTGGAGGAGGTTAAGAGTAAGGGTAAGGCATATGGCTCTAGAGATATAGGTAAGGGGAAGAGGGTACTCATAGAGCATACAAGTGTGAACCCTAACAAGGCATTGCATATAGGGCATGTACGCAACCTGGTACTTGGAGATACCATATACAGGATCTTGAGGTTCACAAACCATAATGTTGTGGTACTTAACTACGTAGATGACTCTGGTCTACAAGTTGCAGATATAGTGGTTGGGTTCAAGTTCTTGAACTTCCCCCAGAATGGTAGCAAGAAGTTCGATCATTACTGTGGAGATGATGTGTATGTTAAGGTGAATGAGATGTATGAGCATGATAGGTCACTGTTGGAGAGGAGGAGGGAAGTTCTCAAGGCTATGGAGGATTACAACTCAGATATAGCAAGGTTTGCTAGAGAGGTCACATCTAGGGTACTTGATGAGCAGTTAAAGACATGCTGGAGGCTCAATGCAAGATACGACTGCTTGAACTTTGAGTCTCAGATAATAGCATCAAGGTTATGGGATAGAGCGTTGAGCATCTTGAGGGCAAGTGGTATAGTAAAGATGGATGATAATCCTTCATCCAAATACTATGGATGCCTTGTAGTAAAGGCAGGTGTAGAGGGTGAGGAGAAGGTACTCGTTAGGAGTGATGGGACTGCAACATACATAGCAAAGGATATACCATATGCTATGTGGAAGTTAGGAATACTAGAGGATCCATTCAAGTATGTAAAGTATACTGAGCAGCCAGACGGTACAGTACTATGGGCAACGTCACTTGACCATGATGGCTCCTCATTGCATATCAATGGTGCAGATATCGCTATAACAGTCATAGATGTTAGGCAGAGTAGGTTGCAGAGGATCATAACGAAGATACTCTCAATGTTGGGCAGTGATGATGGTAGGTATAGGCATCTACCATATGAGGTAGTAGCATTGAGTAGCAGTACAGCAAGGCTCTTCAATATAGAGATAGGGGATAGGAGGTTTGCACATATGAAGGGTAGAGAGGGGATATACATAAACGCAGATGACATGCTGGATAGACTTCATACCAAGGCGTATGAGGAGGTTAAGGTGAGGAACCCTGAGGCTGATGAGCAATGGTTACACAGGACTGCAGAGAGTATAGCAGTGGCAGCTATGAGGTATAGCATGCTCAAACAGGATCTGGATAAGATAATAACATTCGATATTGAGGATGCTCTAAACCTGCAAGGGGAGAGCGGGCAGTACATACAGTATGCATATGCTAGGGCATCACGAATACTCGAGAAGGCATCTAGCATAGTAGTAAGAGCAAGAAAGGAAGAAGGAGAAGGAAAAGAAGGAGTAAGAGTAGGAGTAGGAGAAGGAGAAGGAGTAGGAGAAGGGGCTGATATAGATATAGATACCTCATCTACCCATCTTCTAGGCAAAGATGAGATGGTATTGGTTAAGGCTATAGCAAGGTTCGACCTCATGGTTGAGGATACCGTGAAGAGCCTCAACCCCAAGACTCTAGCAAGGTACTGCTACTCTCTTGCGATGATATTCAACGAGTTCTACGAGAAGGTCCCTGTACTCCATGAACAGGATACTAACCTTGTCAAGGCAAGGTTATCCTTGGTCAAGGCATTCATGTATACGATGAGCAATTGTATGTCACTCTTAGGCATAGATGCATTGGAGAGGATGTAGTACTAGCACTCTACCATTATTACCATTCTACCATATACTGTAGAAAAGAAAATTATTTTTATTAGTATACTCTAATAAGTATAGAGGCATGAAGGTTGAAGGTCCAGATAAGGATGGTATGTGTTGGCCAAAGTGTACATGGTTCAAGTGCGGTAAGAACGTATTAAGGTTCAAGGGCAACATTCTATGGTGTGATTGGCTGGAGCAGGAGTGTTTAGGACCATCATGTGCATACTCTAACTGTGTTAGGAGCAAGTTGCTTACAGAGGGTAGATGCGGTCTAGTTATAAGGAGGCGTACCAGGGATTCTCTATCGCCAGAAGACTTTAGGCTCGATGTGAAGTTGAGGGGCAAGGTTGCAAAGAGGGTAAAGGGCGATGATGTGATATAGCCACTTCCTATATGCTATACTACAACATATCTGTCAGTAACCATCGCCTTTGATAAGCGTACTATACTAATACCGATACTAAATAAATATTTAATATGCTCCCCCATCTCTAGTAAGAAATATGGATATGGATAATACAATAGTTGAAGGTACTTACATATTGCTATTGCATGGCAGGAGGTCATGGCTGATCAAGGTAGAGAAGGGCAAGAAGATGCATACCCACATAGGTATAATAGATCTTGATAGTGCTATAGGTAAAGAGTATGGGTCATACATAGAGAGTAGTTTAGGTAAGAGGGTATACCTGTTAAAGCCTCTAACCTATGATGTTGTGATGAAGAGTGAGAGGAGAACCCAGATAGTATATCCAAAGGATATGGGCTATATAGCCTCAAGGCTGGGCATACATTCTGGTATGAGAGTGCTAGAGGTAGGTATGGGGAGTGGAGCGCTAACAACATTTCTAGCAGGTATAGTCAAGCCTGAAGGGCATGTATACTCTTATGAGATGAGGGATGAGTTCATCCCCATAGCAAGGAGGAATCTAAACAGGTTAGGGCTCGAGCCTTACGTTACCATAATCAACAAGGATGCAAGTGCAGAGGGGTTAGAGGTTAGTGCCATGGATGCTGCAGTGATAGATGTTGGGGACCCATGGAGGGTTCTTGATAATGTATATGGAGCGTTGAAGGGTAGCGCCCCCCTCTGTGCTATATGCCCAACTATGAACCAGTTAGAGAGGTTATCAACAGCTATGAAGGATAGATTTGTGGATCTCGAGTTCACAGAGTTGATGATAAGGCATATAGAGGCTAGGGAAGGTATGACAAGGCCTGTATTCAGGATGGTAGGGCATACAACTTATCTGGCTTTTGGGAGGAAGATAATCTATGAGCATTAACACTGATGCTATAGAGGTTGATGAGCAGTATGTGGAGCAACTCATACCACCTAGACTTGGCAGATCCAAGAAGGGGGATAATGGAGTAGTTCTAATAGTTGGAGGTAGCAAGATATACCATGGTGCACCATTGCTAGCAGCGCTAGCAGCATACAGGAGTGGTGCTGATCTTGTATACGTTGCCGTGCCAGAGAGCATCTCTCTAGCGTTGAGGGCATACAATCCAAGCCTTATAGTGTTACCACTCCCAGATGCTAGACTCACGAAGGGAAGTGTGAATAGGCTTAAGGGCATGTTACCGAAGAGGGTTGATGGCGCTGCTATAGGGATGGGTTTGAGCATAGCAAAGGTAGAGGCGTTAAAGGACCTTGTGATGTACCTTACAGAGTCTAATAGCAATAGCGGTATAGTGCTTGATGCAGGCGCACTACTACCCGATATACTCCCAGTAGTTAAGGGTAGAAGGGTTATAGTCACACCTCATGCAGGGGAGTTCAAGAGGCTCTTTGGTTCCGATGTTGGAGGAGATGAGCATTCAAGGGTTATGAGCGTCAAGAGTCAGGCAGAGAAGCATAAGATAACAGTGCTCTTGAAGGGATGGGTAGATGTGATCTCTGATGGCTCTAGGGTTGCTGTGAATAGAACCCATACATCTGCAATGACGGTAGGGGGTACAGGAGACCTACTCTCAGGGCTCTTGGCAGGTTTACTTGCTAAGGGGATGGAGCCGTTCTATGCTGCTATATCAGCCGCATATATAAATGGTTCCGCTGGTATAAATGCATACAATAGGTTTGGTCTACATATAATGCCTAGTGATATGGTAGATGAGATAGCATACGTTATGAAGAGATACGATAAGATAATCCAATAGGTACATCATCTTTATACCATAGAGCACATTGATCATATCAGGTAATTAAGTGTAATATTTATCATATATTTGATTATAAACGGGTTAAGACCCATTTTTCTTGCAACTGTATTTAAGCATTATGGTACAAAAATCTTATATATCCTATCTATATAGATATATGCGATGAATAAGGCAGTGTTAGGAGCCATTGTAGCAGCAGTAGCAGTATTTGGTTTCCTAATAGCACCAATAAGCCTTCAGAACGTTGATGCAGCAAGGATCAAGCGCTTTATAGAGACGAAGCAGTTGACATCAGACTTTGAGACCTTTGGTGTTGGGCATGAGCAGCATCAGATAGCAGTTGTGCTACCACCACAGGATAACGTTCTATACTCTGGCAGATTAACATTCAAGGCAGACAAGTCCCTTGATGTTGCTATAGTGCATCCAAAGGGTACATTCCCTGGAGCAGTACCATACATAGGGCAAGGACCACTTGAAGGGTTTGAAGGGGATCTCGAGGTATACTTTGATGTTGGTAGTGAAGGTAGTTGGGCATTCAATAATGCTGTTGCTGTAGCACTGCACAATGCAAAAGGGGAGCAGTTCAATGTAACAGTGACAGTGTACTATCAGGCTAGAGCAGTGAGTGGAGAGTTACCTCAGCCTCAAGTAGAGATGCCAAGAACCATTGTTGTTAGCGAGTTTGTTCCATGGTTCGTACCATCAGCGCTCCAAATAGAGCCTGGAACAGCAGTGCAGTGGGATGCAAGTGAGGCAGCGTCTGTACATACCATAACAGTAGTAACGAGGATAACTGATCTTCAGTTGAATATGGATAAGGAGTTCACAGCAAAGACACTAGCAATACTCAACCCAGGGGATAGATCACAGGTATGGAAGCCTGATGCTGGTGTATATGTGTATGTTTGTGCAATCCATCCTTACATGGTTGGTGTTATCTCAGTTGGTGTACCATACAATGCAATAACAGGGGATAGCGATCCAACAAATGATATAACAACGCAAAAGTTCGCACCCTGGATATGGGGTCCAGGTCCATGGGAGAGACCTTCTAGCATACAACCAAAGCCAACAACACCAGGAGTTGGTGAGGTATGGGTTGATGCACAGTTCGATAGCATGAAGGATAAGTACCTTGGTACCATGCTTGGCAAGTTTGCAAAGCCATGGCCTGGTAGCATAAATGTTATAGATGCAAAGACCTGGGAGAGGAAGGCAAAGATAGGTCAAGGGCTCAATAACCCCCATAACCTCTGGGAGTCAGCAGATGGCAAGTTCGTTGTACAGACCAACTGGCATGACAACTACCTAACAGTTATAGATGCTGAGAGGTATGAGATATTCAAGAACTATATCACAACTGGTATGGACCCAGCGCATGTAGCAGTTACGCCAGACAACAAGTGGGTTATAACAGGGATAAACGCTGGCTCAGAGTTCCAGGTCTTTGATGCTAGCAAGATGTTCGATCCAAATGTAAAGGCAGAGGATATAAAGCCAGCCTTCTCTATAAGGGCTAGTGTTCCTCTAGCAGGTCCACATGGCTTCTGGCTTACTCCAGATGGACTAATAGCAGCGCCATATCACCTAGGTAGCCATATAGCGGTGCTCTCCCTGAATGAGAAGAGGGAGATGCACAAACCAATTAACCCTGCTCAACTGGATGATCCAGCAGCACCAGGGAAGAAGTTAGGAGCAGGTATACCAATAGCATCATACATTGGACCGGAGATCAAGGGGCATAGGTACTGGGTAACAGCATACGTTATGCTTGAGCAGGATAGACTACTGCAAGGTAGGCTACTGATATACGATATAGGTGAGAAGGTTGGAGGCCCATCGAATCCAACACTCGTGAAGGTTCTAAAGGTGAATGGCACACCAATACAGAGCCCAATAACCCCAGATGGTAGATACGTTGTTAGCGCAAACTCTGGAGGACTCTTCGTTATAGATGATGAGAAGCATGCAAAGGCAGCAATAACAGTTGTGAAGTTGGACTATGATGATACAAGCAAGACAGATGTAGCACTGGTCATCCCAGGTTACTCAGGTACTCATGGCGTCTCATACGGCTACAAGGAAGGTGGAGGTCTCTACGCATATGTAACTGCAAAGTTCGCACCAGTGCTCAGGGTAATAGATGTTGAGAAGATAGAAGAGGCTATAGAGAAGAATGATCCAATGATAGCAGTTGCTGGAGATGTCGATCTAGGCGATTCATGGGGAGGAATGGGTGTAATAGCGATACCAAATGCAAACTGGTACCCAACATTGGATGAGAACCCAGCCAAGGACAGATTCCAGTAGATAGCATCCATTTATTTTTGTTTGTTATTCATTTGAGCTATTATCAGCATCTCTAACTTTGCCCTATGCTCTATCATATGGTATTAGGCTCATGCACTTCTAGCATTAATTAACCGTACTCCCATGCACTCATTCAACTATCATTATCATTCAACTATCATTATCATTATGTTTAAATAATTCTCGAGGAGATCTGTTTTATGATGCATCTATCTCTATTACCATTATTACTGGTTATAGCATCAACTACCATCAACACTTCGCAGTTACCTTACACTCTTAAATTGGAGAGTATCATAACTGGTTATAACGATTCTGATGGGTTGCTAAATACTCCATATGGGGCAGTCATAGATAGCAACGGTAGGATAATAGTTACTGATAATCTGAACAACAGGGTTCAAGTATTCGATAGCAATGGTAACTTCCTATTCAAGTTTGGAGTCCCAGGTTATGATCCTGGAGGATTTACACACCCATCTGGAGTTACGGTTAACAGCAATGGAGATATAATAGTTGCAGATCTTCACAACTACAGGATCCAGGTATTCGATAGTAATGGGGTATATAAGTTTCAGTTCGGTAAGCCAAGTTCATATGATGGACAGTTCGCCTATCCTATAAGTGTTGCAGTAGATAGCAATGGTAGGATAATAGTTGTTGATACCTATATGCATAAGATTCAAGTATTCGATAGCAATGGTAACTTCCTATTCAAGTTTGGTAGAGAAGGCTCAGGAGATGGCGAGTTCAGATTCCCAACTGGAGTTGCAGTAGATAACAAGGATAGGATAATGGTTGTAGATGTATGGAACAACAGGGTTCAAGTATTCGATAGCAATGGTAACTTCCTATTCAAGTTTGGTAGAGGTGGCTCAGGAGATGGCGAGTTCATGTTTCCAAATGGTGTTGCAGTAGATAGCAATGGTAACATAATAGTAGCTGATACGTTCAACAACAGGGTTCAAGTATTCGATAGCAATGGTAACTTCCTATTCAAGTTTGGTAGAGAAGGCTCAGAAGATGGCGAGTTCATGTTTCCAACAGGCGTTGCTGTACGTGGCGATACGTTGGTTGTTGTTGATACTGGGAACAACAGGGTCCAAGTATTCAAGCTCATCATGGGAGAGACTAGATTGGGCAATGGTGGGGGTAGGGATGAAGAGAAAGGAAGATCAATACTACAGCTCCTAGACGGTGATGATGGTACTATAGATGTTGGGAAGAGTGTAAGAACTGTTGTATACTCTAGTATGAGTGAGGGTAACGCAAGGTTCGTCTGGATAAGGCCAGATGGTAGCATAGCAAGGGATACTACAAAGAATCTTAGTAATGGTACTGTAGAGGATGAGTTTATACCAAATATAGAGGGGTTCTGGAGGATTGAAGTAGAGTTGAGTAATGGTAGCAGTACTGTTGAGAGGCTTAGCGCTACAGTTACAGTGATACCAGAGTTCCCCTACGCTCTTCCCATACTAGCGGGGATTATAGCGTTCACGCTCTTATTTTACAGGAGGGTAGAAAAGACTAAATTTACCTAGCCAGTGCATAAGGGTATGGCATTCGAGCAGTTCATGCCAGGGGCAACGGCTGTAGGGATAGCGTTTGCTGATGGTGTAGTACTTGCTGCTGAGAAGAGGGTATCATTTGGTACCTATGTTGTTAGTAGATCTGGTAAGAAGATATTCAAGATAACGGAGAGGGTAGGCGCAGCATGTGCCGGTATGGTTGCTGATATGCAGATACTTATGAGACAGGTAGAGTCAATAGCAAGGCTCAAGGCATTCGAGATAAGGAGAGAGGTACCTCCAAACTCTATAGGCAAGTTGGTATCCGTGCTACTCTTCGAGAGGAGATACTTCCCATTGCTTACACAGATAATAATAGGAGGCATAGATGTTTATACCGATAAACCAGCTATATACACATTAGATCCACTCGGCTCAATACTCCCAGACGATTATGCAGCAGTAGGTTCTGGTGCGGAGATGGCAATAGGTGTGATAGAGGCCTCATACAGGCCAGAGATGGGTGAGCAAGAGGCTAGAGACCTTGCAATTAGAGCAATAAGGTCAGCGGTAGCAAGGGATGCTGCAAGCGGTGATGGTGTTGATATGCTTATAATAACAAGGCAGGGTTGTAGAGAAGAGTCTATGAGGTTAGGCTGAGTGGATAGACGTAGAGCAACTATGGACCAATTATTATAATATAATATAGTATAATATAGTATAGTAGTGGTAGCATAAACATAAACCATAGAACGGATTATGGATGAATAAAGCCAAATAGAGAATAGAACCCTTATTTATAAAAGTTAGATCATACCCC
This sequence comes from uncultured Nitrososphaerales archaeon, assembly GCA_938030895.1. Taxonomy (GTDB): domain Archaea; phylum Thermoproteota; class Nitrososphaeria; order Nitrososphaerales; family Nitrosocaldaceae; genus Nitrosocaldus. The sequence goes on from CALHIV010000005.1 coordinate 86,634, forward strand.
TTCTTTTACACTCGTTCCAGAACCTATCGCCTATATAATGCTTGTTATCTATAATGACACCTTTGCTCATAGAGATTGCCTCATCACTGCTAACGGTTGCTATACCAACTGCTATATACTTCCCATACTTCTCATCCTTAACAGCAACTATGCTATCCTTCTCGAACTTATCCATGCTCACTATCCCAGGGCGCATAACGCTAGCGCCATTGCATATATGTTTGACTGCACCCATATCAACTGTAACAGATGGTAGAGAACCGAGCAACTGCATGTTCAGGAAGGGTAGTATCACACCATCCCTAACAACGAGTATGATATCATCGTCAGTAACCAGTATGGAGTTATCATCTATGCTACCATCATCCATCTCTATTATCCTTAGTGCCTTAGGCCTCTTAATGCTCATGCTTAGATGATTTGGCCATCTATCCCTTATCCTACGCATAACGGCATCTATATCGCTCTTCGATAGATGGTACTCTCTCAACTCTCCATCAACCTATACTCATACAATACTCATAGCCTCCCTAACCTCTATAAGATCTCGTAGTATTGCACTAGCAGTCTCCATCCCTCCAGCGCCCTTACCTATGATGGTAAGTTCACCAGAGTACTCTGACTTGAATGTAACAGCGTTGAGAGTACCATTAACGCATAGAGGCTCACCCTTATCTATAAGCATGGGTTCAACCGATAAACTTCTACTCTCATCACATGATGCTATGAGCTTTATCACCTTGCCATGCCTCTTAGCCTCAAGTATATCGTTTAGGTTTACATCCCTTATGCCCTTACACCTAACATCCCTTATTGTTACCTTTAGATCCATTATCCAGTTTGCCATGATAGCCAACTTTGCAGCAGCATCCAACCCATCTATATCAAGGCTTGGATCTGCCTCTGCATAACCTTTGATTCTAGCATCGTTCAACGCCTCATCGAATGTTAATCCCTTCTCCTCCATCATACTCAGTATGTAGTTTGTTGTACCATTGAGTATGCCCTTGAATGAGAGTATCCTATCACCCTTGAGGCAGTGTTTTGCAAACTCCAATATAGGTGTACCTCCTCCAACAGTACCACTGAACCTAAGGATGACCCCATTGTACTCTGCAAGTTCAAGTAGTGAAGGCATAGCAAGTGCTAATGGGCCTTTGTTAACTGTGATGATGTTCTTACCATGCTTTATAGCAGTGATTACATTACTTAACCCTGGTTCACCATCGTTAAGATTCGTTGGTGTAGCCTCTACAAGTACTTCAGCATCTACACTCCTTACTATCTCCTCTATTCTATTATTGCTAACTTCCATCGTTTGCTTGCTATCTGTATACTCCCCTTGCCCTTCATACCTGTCATAAGCTGCTACAGTACCATACAGACGCTTGACCTCAAGCAGTCTATGAAGGTTCAGGCCAGATGGGCATATAACAGCCCCTCTACTATCTAATGTAGCAACTATCCTAGGCTTCATTCCATACCTTGCATATATATCATCTGCCCTTGATAGTAGTAACTTCACTAGGTTCTGTCCCACAACCCCAAATCCTACTAGGATTATCCTCAACCCAACCTCAGCCTTCTTCCTTATTAGATCCCCTTTCTTTATATATTATGCTTGGTATGCTATCCTAGTTGGTTGGTTGGATGGCAGATATGGATATTCTAAGTATGATGGTAGTGGTTATAGTAAGTGTATCAGCGGGCATACTCGGCTCCATGCTCGGGTTAGGGGGCGGTTTCATAATGGTGCCAGCACTAGCATTCATGGGTATAGAGCCTAGCAGGATCGCTGCTACTAGTATGTTCACGGTAATCTCAACATCCGCATCATCAACCATATCATATGCTATGCAGAAGGAGAGGGGCAGTGAGGGTAAGAATAGGAGTAGTAGTAGAGGAGAGAGTAGTTCAAATGATTATAACATAGGTTATGATGAGTATAGAAGAGGTAGAGGTAGAGTTGGTAGAGTAGATTATGCTATTGCACTGAAGCTTGCAGTATTTGCATTACCTGGAGCAGTGTTTGGAGCATACGCATCATCACTTCTAGACCTCCCATCATTCAAACTATACTTTGCACTGCTACTTGCAGCGGTAGCTGCACAGATGCTTATAAACCCATACTATCATGTGAAGGAGAAGCACTACCCGAAGCAGGTATCGTATGCTGTGAGCTTCTTCTCTGGCTTCATAGCAAGTCTCTTTGGGGTTGGTGGTGGGGCCATTCTCGTACCCATGATGCTGATGGTGCTTAGGATGGGTATGCATGTCACAGTGCCTACAGTACACCTGATCATACTGCTCTCCTCTATATCAGGGGTAACTACCCATGCTATGCTAGGACATCCAGAGTATTCTTTAGCAGTTATACTCGTTGGAGGGACATTCATGGGCGCACAGATAGGCTCTAGGCTCCTAGGCAGGATAAAGGATATACTTCTAAGAAGATTGGTCGCGATAGCGCTCATTGGAGTAGCAGCAAGACTGATCTATGATACGATAAGACTGGTCTAGGATGGGATGACACCACTAGCATACTATAACACCAACTGATTACATCCTATCCAGTTATAGCCTATCCCTAACCTCATCTGGATAGTATATTACCTCAACCCTGTTGACTGCTCTCCCTGAAGCAAGGTATAGGCATGTATCTATGAGTCTCTTATCGTCTGGCTCTTTACCATCTATATTTCCTGGGAGTATAAGATATACTCGTATATTGGAGTTCAGAACCTCGCTCAGTTCCTGTGTTGCAGTTACCGCAAAGGGGCGTAACGCACCTCTAAATATCTCTGCTCTAGCCCTAATCAGGTTGGATACCTTCTTGCCAGATGGTGCATCTGGACCAACGATTATTATTATACCATTGCTGCCTTTGAACCTACTTGGCTCCTTATCTCCATCTTGAACTATTGTATTAAGGGTCTCCTTGCTGATTAGTGCTGGCATATTTATGAATCTGTCAACGAGTGCATCCCACTCTTCCCTTGAGAGAGATGTTATATCTCTAGCATAATCGTATCTTCCAGTGAAGTGTATAGTTATATCAGGTTTTATGCTCCTTATAGCGCTTCTAACCTCATCCTCATCCATCATGCTCTTAAGTACTTGCGTATAGACACCATCCAACTTCATGCCATCATACTCTGTAAGTACTGTGCATACAGCATTTACCTTAGAGAGCCTCGATATAATATCTTTAACTCTCCTTAGTGTAACATCATCATCACTTGCAACTGATATTAAGACTCTCTTCCCATCTGTAAGGCCATCATTACCATCGCTCTCACCATAGGGATACGTAGCGATCAATGGTTTTACTGGGTAGAATACCCTATCTGATGGTATTATCCTACCATTTACTAGCCTGCTAACCTCCACATCCGCTAGATTTAGGACGATCTCTGCAGCCTCCTCCTGTGTAAGGAAGTTACCATCCACTATCATGTTCCTAGTATTATTCTGTATCTTCTCTGCAACCTCCCTTATCTTATCTAGACAGGATTTTATCGTAGATGCTACACTTGAAGCATTAGTCTGTGCATTACCCTCTCTGCTACGCTCTGCTATTCTAGTAGCCAATTCGTTTATAGCCTTATCAAGCATCTCATCATCCTCCCCCACATAAGGAAGAATATCATTCGCTATCTCTTCAATATCCATTGCACTCAACCCTGGGAAGCCACCTATCCTTATGAACTCTGCAGCAGCCTTTGGATAAACAGTCTTGTATATCCTATCTGAATGCACTGGACCAGGATTACTTACTATGAAGTATACTCTCTTGTTCTCGCTCTTGCCCTTCTCTGCAACCTCCCATGCGAGGGCTTCAGATAGTCTATTCTTTGCACCTTGTGCGCTAGTGTATGGGGTCCTGAACCTGTAGGGCCTCTGCTCATATGCTCTCTCCTCTGTGAAGTATGTTGCTATAGTTATCACTCTACCATCATTGTTCATATACTTTAAAGCATTTAGACTCATCCAGAAGGTTCCAGTCAGGTGTATGCTTACACATTCTCTAAACTCCTTGAATGGTTGTGATGCTAGTATCTTCACAGGACCTGAGACACCAGCATTATTAACAAGGATATCTATGCCATTGAACTCCTTCTCTATCGAATTGAACATATCAACTACCTCTTTAACGCTACTGACATCAACACCAGCAAACATCCTAACCCTACCATTACTGTTCCTGCTCTTCATTATAACCTCTAACTCTTTGGCAGTTGCCTCTAGAGGCTCCCTCCTCCTACCCATTATTATCACATTTGCACCTTCTGATGCGAACCCTTTTGCTATTGCCTTCCCTATTCCTGTTCCACTACCGGTAACAAGCACAACCTTACCATCAAACCTCATATCCATCTAACCTACTCTTCTCCTTTACTTGCAGGAGAGATTCATTAATAAATGTTGGGTCAATAAAAGATGTGTATGTATCCCTCTACGCTTTACACCCATTTTATAATATCAGTCTGATTCCTCTCCTCCCTCCTCCTCTCTATCCTCTTCAAACTCTATCTCTCTTATGCTCAGTCCTAGTTCATTCGCTGTTCTTGCTAGTTGTGCTATCTTGCTCAGCACATCGGCCTTGTCATTACTCTTTGTTGAGAATTCGACTTCAATATTCATGATCAGTGCTAATATACTGGCATTAATATACATTAGGATCTAATAGAGAATTCTTATCGATTGTTAGATCGATCGATCGGTCAATCGACTCAATATTAGCAATATCATATATGTAGATCAGTCATCAGCACTAGTTACATGTAGTACTATCAGGAGTACTAGCATTATAGTTAATATAGCCTGCCCATGCAGTAATCTATTAAACATCTTCATATTCCTTGATGATATGAATCTAAGAGTAAACCACTTATCACTAATACTGTCATAATTATCGCAAGTGATAGCGGGATAGGTTCTAAGTATCTTATGAAGAGTAATCCATGAACCATTCCTGCTATATATCCAATAATATTTAGTGTTATATGCATATCCAACATAGGCTCATAGATAAGCGCTAATAATCGTGTTGTATCGCTGCTGAGATACGATGCAGAGGATCTCATTATCCTGTTGTATAGAATGAGTGTAACATTCGCTATACTGCCTATACCTATAGCCATCCATCCAAACGCCTTTGCTACATCTTCTACTTCATCTGGGATTAAAGGATTCATTGTTATAAAGTAAAAGAGAAGATGGAATAAGAATTGCTTATCCATCACCATACCTTCACCTTACTCTTAATACTCCATATCTTCCATCCTGTATATCCTATAACACCTGCTACTGCTGCTATAGTCGCAAATAATACTACGCTTGATATACCAGAGCCTAATCCCTTCTCTTCCCCCTCCTCCTCTCTTTCTCTCTCTTCCCTCTTCACTTTATCCTTTTGAACCCCACTTATCTCCCGACTCTTATTATCTTTACTGCTAACATTACCTGTATATTCATCCTCATCCTCATCTTCTTCATCATCCTCAGCATAAACAGTAGTCATGGCAGCGTTAACCCCATTACAATAACAGTTATAATAACGAGAGTTGTCAGCATAGGGAGAGGTAATATCCTTCTATCTGATGAATAGTTCATAACTAAATTAAAGCTGCTACGAGATATGGGAGGGCTGCAGCACGCCTTGTAGATATAATCTATAAAAATATTATAAAGGCTGTATATGTTACCATAGCATTAGCTGTATTTAGCCTCTTAGATGTATTTGGTATACTCCATATGTTTAGATTGTATTGAGATAACCCACGATCTTATAGTAGCAGTGATATCCATCCTCCTACTCCTGATCCTTTCTTATATCTTCCTATACATAATCAAGGCTAGGAGTATGCTAAGCTCATGGATGAAGCAGTTAGAATCCAGCTCGCTAAATTTGAGCATAAGAGTATTAGCAAAGAGTAAGAGCAAAGAGGATATAATTAACGCTATAGCAGAGAGCGTGCATGAGGTTAGCGCATATCTATATAAGTATATTGAGAATAATGATAATGATATCTCAAGATTCATAGATGTAAAGATAGATAATGAGCAGTTCGATATATTAATAGATAGAGATAACGTGGAAGAAAAGAGGTTCAAAGATGTGCTGAAAGAATACGGCTCTATAATTGTTAGAGTTGTTGTTGGTGTAGCAGATAGAGGCAAGATAGATGAGTTCTACAACAGGTTGGTTGCATACAATAGGATTACAGGTAACAGGATAGTACTTGCTCTATTGGTTGCAGAGAGGGTAGAGGCTGAAGCCAAGGTATCTGTAAGACACAAGGCTATAGGATCACTGCTTCTAATAGAGCAATCAACAGAGTGATAGTCTGCTAGTAGTAGTTAAACTATTATCAATCATTCACTCTTGTAGTCTAATCTTCTAACAAATTCTAGGAAATCTTTAGCCCATTTATTATAAACGTTTAGACCCTTCTCAGTTACTTTATAGCAGATAGATGGAGTCTTTATGGATGCTATATAACCACTCCTCTCCAACAACTCCATTATTCTATTTACCCTATCTGGTCTCTGTGTACTTATACCCTCTATCTTCATTATGCGATACTTACTTATTGGAGTATCATTAGCGTATATACACATATACTCTAATATTGTAAGCATGGTATACTCTGTTGAGAGCCTCTTCCTCAATAGACAGTTATGCGTAGCAATGGTATAATAGTCCTACCAATGAGACGCCGGGGGTGGGATTTGAACCCACGAGCCATTACTGGCACCAGCTCTCTATCCTGGAGCCTTTATATTTATTGCAGCGGCAAAGCCCTAACTAACCATCCAGATCTCGAGGCTGGCGGACTACCTGACTATCCGACCCCGGCACCTGCTCTGATCCCGATCCTGATCCTAACCTTAATCCAGCTAACCGACTATCAGGTCTTATCAGTTCTTCCTCCTCTATCTGTATAGTAGTATGCCTTATGCCATGCCTTGAGAGCATAGCGTTTATCTTCTTCATCACATCCTTTGCATTAACACCACTCCTAATGGTAACATGTGCACTCATTGAAGGCATCGACGGCGTTATACTCCATATATGCACATCATGTATATCCACTACACCATTTATAGACTTGATCTCATCCATGATGGCAACAACATCTATGCCCTCAGGCGCACCTTCTAGCAGTATGATTATACACCTCTTGCACATCTGCAACGCTACCTTGAGTATGAGTCCAACTATGATCACACTCGCTATAACGTCTATCATGCTCAGTGATGTAAATGCTATCACAACACCTGCAGAGATGACTGCTAGAGAGCCTAGTATATCACCTATTATATGCAATCTTACGCTCTTGATCAGTATTACATGCTCATCCCCTTCCTCCTCTACACCGTACCTCTCCTCATCCTTCTCCTTCTTCAACCCTTCACGCCTATGGAGAATCCTAAGCATTACGAGGTTTACAGCAAGTCCCGTAAGTGCTATTGCAAGCATGTAATCCCACTCTATAACCCTTGGTTCTAGAAATCGCATATACGCTTCATACAGCAGTATTATTGATAGTGCTACTACAAGTGCTGTGTTTATGAATGCTGCAAGGACCTCTAATCTATGGTAGCCATAGGTTAGAGTTGGTGTATGAGGCCTCATAGCAAACCTCAATGCCACTATCGCTACTGTTATTGCTACAACATCCATGAATACATGTATAGAGTCAGTGATCAGCGCTAGGCTATTGCTTACTATACCTCCAACTACCTCCAATACACCTATAGAGGATGCTAATGCAAGTGCTAGAACTAATCTATTCTCTCTCTCCCTGTATGGTATTGAATATGTCAATCAACCAAAATACGTAAATCCTATTAATTATCTTAATCATGTATGGGCACGGATCTAAAGCCATTGATCAAGGCTAAAGAGATAAGACTTGAGAGTTTAGCAGGGAAGGTTATTGCCATAGATGCTTACAATGCATTATACCAGTTCTTAGCAACGATAAGAGGTTATACAGGTGAACCACTGATGGATGCTCATGGTAGGGTTACAAGTCATCTTAGTGGGCTCTTCTACAGAAGTGTGAACCTACTCGCTTCTGGGATAAAGCCTGTGTACGTCTTTGATGGTAAGCCTCCAGCACTCAAGCATGCTGAGCTTGAGAATAGGAGGAGGATAAAAGAGGAGGCGTTATCAAAGTATGAAGAAGCAATTCAAGAGGGTAGGCTTGAGGATGCAAGGAAGTATGCTCAGGCAACATCTATGCTCAAGGATTATATGGTGAGCGACGCAAAGAGACTGCTAACTCTGATGGGCATACCATATGTAGAGGCACCATCTGAGGGCGAGGCTACCGCAGCATACCTAACCATTGCAGGTTTAGCATATGCAACAGCAAGCCAGGATTACGATTCGTTACTCTTTGGTACGAGGAGGCTTGTAAGGAACCTTACCATAAGTGGTAGGAGGAAGTTACCAAACAAGAATGTATACGTTGATGTCAACCCAGAGATCATAGAGCTCGATGAACTGCTGAGAGAGTTGGGTATAAGTAGAGAGGCGCTCGTTGATGTTGCAATACTGATAGGCACCGATTTCAACCCTGATGGCTTCAAGGGTATAGGTGCAAAGAAGGCTTTACAGTTGATAAAGAGGTATGGTAGGCTTGAGGATATAGATGTTGAGGGCCTAAGGGATGAGTTGAAGATGCTAGATTACAATGCAATAAGAGAGGTATTCCTCAAGCCAGAGGTTGCTGAACCTTCTAATGTAAATATTACATTCAGAGAGGTTGATGAGCAAGGCATAACAAGGTTTCTATGCGATGAGCATAACTTCTCTAGAGACAGGGTAGGTAATGCCATTAAGAGGTTGAATGAGGCTATACGGGTAAGGAGCAGCAGTCTCGAGCAATGGTTCTCCTAACCAACCAATGAAGATGCTGGAGTTGAACGCCTAGATAAATACATCTGCTAGAACCATCCCTCTCACCCTTTACTAATCTTTATCCCTCTCCTCATCCCTCACCCCTTATCATAACACCTAAACCTTATCACTATCATATATGATCCTCTAATCTTATCAGACTATACCCAAATAATCAATCTATACAATTAAGCAAGCAATTGGTTCACTATATGTTGGACAACTACGGTTCCTATCCCCTCAGCTTCAGTAACTTCCTCTTCTCAGCATCTATACGTGATGAGTAATCCCTCATATCCACGAACCTCATACCCCTTGCTAGGTTTGGATGTACAGAGGCTATTGCCCTATACATCTCCTGTGCAATCCTCCTATATGCTGGATGCCCCTGTGGTGACGTCCTCAACTCTATCATGTGATAAGCCTCTCTAAGGTTCATCTTGATGAGGTATCTGTATCTATATGCTAGGTTAACAACATACTGTGCCTGCAATGGCCTCTCCTCCTTGTGCGCAATCAATTCATACACCTCCTTACTCTTCTGCATACACTCATCGAACTCCTTCTCGAGACCAGCATCTATAACCTCAGTTGGCTTATAATAGCCGTGATCTGCAGTAAGCAACTGCCTCTGCATAGTTAGTATCCTATGCCTATGTAGGTCTCTGAATATACCAAAGTTCGTGCATAGATCGAATGTATAATATGGTATCTCGAATGCCCTCAATGGTCTATGCCTTCTATTTGCTCTATGCCTAACATACTCATCTATTATCTTTGCCCTCTCCTCCCTACTCATCTTAGCAGCAAGCGCAAGGAGATCAGCGTATGATACACGTGCATCTTCATATAGTATGGATGCGACAACCTTAACCTCTACAGCATCGTTATCCTCATAATCAACGAGTCTAACCTCGTCCAGATATGTATAATCTCTATTGCCACCATCATTAGCAAGATACTCCCTTGCAATACTTGCAATACTATCTCTTGTTGAGTTCAGGTACTCCCTGAATACTTCTCCATGCTTTGTTCCAACCCTCTTTATGAATGGCCCTATATACCTTGTTAACTCATCATGGAGCATCAGTGCTATATCATGCTCTTCCTTCATCTTCGATGCAAAAAGTATGTTAAGTAGGTACTCGAATGCCCTTGCATTCCCTGCTATACCAACATTGGTCAGGGTAGATGCTGGGAGAAGCACTCTAAGTATATCAAGAGCCTTTGCCCTTATGCTTGACTCGTATGCCTTCTCTGCCCTCTCTATATCATCACTGCTCTTGAGTTCATCGAATGCTACCTCTACGCCCCTTCTGCTATCTAGGAAGCGCATTGAGTGTATAGGCTCAACCTCCTTAAGGTACTTGATCATCGGCTCTATACCCTTACTGTATGTGCTGAATGCTAGATCACATGCCTCTATGTAGGAATCAGCATGCCTCAACCCCATAACATCTTCTCCTCTATAATACTGGTACATGTCATCCCTACCCTTCTGATCGAACCTAACATACCTCGTTGACTTTTCGATGTACGATAAGCCTATCCTTCTATCCTCAATACTCTGTATGGCTATCTGTGATATACCCTCTATGCCAACCTGTACAAGCCCTAGTTCAGCAATACTATCATCCCCATACTCTACGAGAACACGCTCGTAGAACTCCTCCCCCCTATTAGGGTTGTTGAGGAACTCATCTAGGAAGACCCTCCTCATACTCTTGCTAGACCTACTATACCTTGACATAAGCGCTCCTCTATCAACCTGTCTTGGCGTTGTTATAACGAATACAGGCTTGTCTGTGTTGGAGAAGTGCTGCTTGAGCAGCTCCTTCTCATGTTCAGTGAACTCATCCATGCTTATGCTCCTGATAGTATTATATAAGTGAGCATGTATTAGCCTTTAGATTGCATCTGAAGCATGTATTGATAGGAGTAGGGATAGGCGCTGTTGCGTATGGGATAACAGCACTGCTGCTATCTATAAGCATAGGAGATAGGGCATATGATGGTAGTGATAGCAATAATCCTCCTGCAGTTGAGTATGATGTTAAGAGGGTCGCCATAGATGGTATAATGCTAGAGGTTGAGGTTGCAGATACCGATGAGAAGAGAGCCCTAGGGCTAATGCATAGAGAGAGGTTGGATGAGGGGAAGGGGATGCTATTCGTATTCCCTACTGAGGGGAGATACTCATTCTGGATGAAGAATATGCGGTTCAACATAGACATACTCTGGCTTGATTCATCTGGAAGGATAGTATACATAGTTGAGGATGCAGAGCCATGCAGGGGTAGTAGTGGAGAGGATATAAGACAGTGTACATACTACCCAGATGTCAGGGCAAGATACGTTCTTGAAGTGAACTCTGGGTTTGTAAGGGAGCATAATATAGGCATAGGTTCAACCATGAAGATACTGGAGTAGAATCAGTTAATATATGGAGGCATCAGACTTATGGTGATGGGTGATTCAGGTACAGATGGGGTCGATGTCAAGGCATTACTCTACTCTGTAATTGAAAGGCTTGGAAGAGATTCGTTAAGGAGTGGTCTAGTAAGGGATAGTAGGAGTACGATATCATTGATATTAGACTCATGTATGAAAGAACTCAGCAGTAATAGAGATGGAGATACTACCCTTAGGTTAGTAACTGCACTCATGCACTATCTACTCACTGAGTGCATGATACCTAGCGAGAGGAAGATCCAAGTAGATGATATGGTGCTTGATCTAATCATACCCTCTATGAGGGTATTGAGATCCAATCCAGATAATACGCTAATCATACTAATTGCTAGGGGTGATGAGGTTGATGCACTCAACCAGAGACTGGAGAAGGTTTATACACTATACCCAAGGGTTACTCTATGGGCTATCGTTGTTGGTGGCAGTGTTGATGCTAGTAGGATAAGTAACGCAAGGGTATATATGATGGATGAGTCTGCAGATGAGAGATCTATCCCATTATCCTCCATAATAGAAGATATAAGAGGGTTCATGAACTCAAGGGGTATAAGGCCATTCAACATAATCGCATGATATAGGATGAGATGATGGAGGAAGGAAGTGAGGGAGGATGAAATGAAGGGAGGAAGAGTAGGTATGGATATCAGGGTAACTCGACTGGAAGTTCGTCCCTATTCCCCCATTCATACCATGAACCAAGGTATACCCTGATCCTCTTCATGCCTAGTAGTTTTAATGCTAGGTATGTGTGAGATGCTCTATAACCTCCTTGGCAGTAGCAGATTATCTCCATATCATCATTACCCTCATCCTCTCCCATCTTATTGTAGTAAAGAATAGAGTACACCTCGTAGAGCCTCTCAATGGGCTTCATAGTACCATCATCCATTACATTAGCCTCCCAGTTTATGTTAACTGCATTTGGTATATGCCCTCCCCTAGCAGCCCTAACATATATGCCATGGTACTCTTCCCTGCTCCTTGCATCAACTATCCTAACATTTGGGTTGCCCATCCTCTCCAATACGTATCTATATGTTGCAAGCACATCCCTATTGAACCTATATGCATACTCTTCATTTACAGGACTAGGTCTTGTAGGTTCCTTCTCCAATGGGTAGCCCTTCCTACTCCAAGCACTCAACCCACCATCAAGGACCATCGCATTAGCATGAAAGATATAATCCATAATCCATAATCCTCTAGCAGCAAGGGTTCCAGTTATATTATCATAGAATACAACACGCCTCTCATATGTTATGCCTACACTCCTCAGCAGCATCCTCAAACTTGAGTTGAACCTCTCTATACCCTCGTCAGTTGTATCTGCCCAGTGGAATGCAAAGAGGTCGATGTTAACTGCTCTAGGTATATGCCCAGAGCGGTACTCATGCCAAGATCTTGCATCTACTATGAGAAGGTCTTTTGTCTCTGCATCAATCATCTCCTTCAACTCATCAACCGTTATGAGCATCGCAGTATATGCATAAAGTGTATATAAGTAGGTTTAGCCAAATTATAGCGTTGGGTAAGGCTAGCGATAGACTCGAGTCCATAAAAGCTGCACAGAGCAAGCAGGGCAAGGGCAGAAGGGGTAGGACTCAGAGGATGGAAGATTATCTAGAGGTTATATATGAGCTTATAGAGCATAAAGGCTACGCAAGCATGAGCGATATATCCAACTATCTCAATGTGAGTTCTGCTAGCGTCACAAAGATGGTTCAGAGGCTGCACGAATCTGATTACATAGAGTATGAGAGGTATAGAGGGATAAGGATGAAGGATAAGGGACTAGAGATAGCGAAGATGATAAGGGAGAGGCATAATATACTTACAGAGTTCCTTCTACTACTAGGCATAGAGGAGGAGGATGCACATAGGATAACTGAAGGCATAGAGCATCACTTTGATAACAGATCCTTGAGGAGGTTAGAACAACTGATACGGATAATAAAGAGCGATGAGAAGATATTGAAGAGGATAAGCGAACTATAGTATAATATAGCATAATATATAAGATAAGGAGCAGGGCTGATAGCGCCTATTGCGATCTCTTCAATCCATTCAATTATTTAAAGTATAGCCTAAATAAGAGGTTGGTACTTCTATATGCTGTAATGTAGTATACTCATCTATTCTTCACTGCTATTAGATGCTCTAACCTGATGACCTTGACTCCTTTAGCCTTCATCTCCTCTATAGGGGATGTATCATTTGTAAGCCCTTTGATGGCATCCTCAAGTAAGATAACCTCAAACCCATGCTCAAGCGCATCCAACGCTGTATTCTTTACACAGTAGTCTGTTGCAACCCCCGCTATGAACACCCTCTTGATACTCTTCTCCCTCAACCTATCAGCAAGTTCAGTCCTATCGAATGCTGAGTATGCCTCCCTGTTTGGATCTGTTGCCTTTGATATCACAATGGCACTCCTAGGCAGTTTAAGATCAGGATGGAACTTTGCACCCAATGTGTCTCTAACACAGTGTACAGGCCATATCCCTCCCCTCTGCCTGAACGAGATATGGTTTGGAGGATGCCAGTCCCTGCTAGCGATTATTGGCAGTCCTTTGGCCATGAATATCTCAATATACTTGTTTATTACAGGTATGATCTTATCTGCATCAGGTACTGGTAGAGAGCCTCCTGGCATGAAGTCGTTCTGCATATCAACTATTATAAGTGCTGAACCATCACCAAGCATCTCACTCATGCATATAGTTACATACTCATCTGATATAATGTTATCTCTCCCCTCCCATCCCTCCATTCCTCCATCCCTCTCCTCATTCCTACCAACCCTACTTCTGTGCAACTAGTACACTTATCCTACCATTGGTAAGAAGCGCCTGTAGTAGCCTCTTACCGATATCAGAGTTCTTGGATATCTTCATCCTAGACTTCTTCCCAACGGTTGCAGAGAATAGGTATTGATCATTAACGTATACATCTACACTCTTATTCACAACTCCATCCTTGAATGTTATGTACAATGAATTACCCTGTTCACTTATATCAAACTTTACACTCTCACCCATGGATCTTATCCTTGGTTCAACATCTATGCTTATGCCAAGCATCCTCTCAAGCTCCTTTACAGTAGAGCCACCCTTGCCTATGAGCAGCGGTATGACTGAGTTATCTACCCTAACGAGCACACTATTACTGCCTGTGATCTTCACCTCAGCACTCTTATCGAACCTCCTTACAACATCAAGTATCCTCTCCTCAGCAAGCCTCTTTATACCATCGTGACTGCTCTCTGCATCAACTGGCACTATTACATTCTCCTCACCAAACGTGTATATCTCATACTCTAGCCTGCCACTCTCAAAGTCCCTAACCTCTATCAATGGTCTTGCCAGATCCTGCTCCACCATACCCGTTGGCACCCTAACTGTCAACTTCAACTCATAAACCTTCACTATTGCCCCTGCATTGACGAATATTATAGTATCTAGAATGTGAGGTATCATACCCAACTCAACTCTGCCTATGAACCTCTGTATAGCATCCAATGGGCTCGATGCGTGTACAACACCAACCATCCCTACCCCTGCAAGGCGCATATCAGCGAATACCTCAAAGTCCTCGCTCTTCCTAACCTCATCAAATATGGTGTAGTCTGGCCTTACAAGCAGGAGTATCTCTGCAGCCTTCTTGAAGCTCCCCTCCAATGGAGCATACTGTGTTACTGCATCGCTAACCTGTAGATCCCTAGGCGACTCGAACGTCTTAACTATCTTGCCCTGCTGCATATAGAACTCTGCTAGGCTACTCGCTAACGTACTCTTGCCAGAGCCTGGAGGTCCTGCTATCAGTATACCTTCAGCCTTGCTCTTGAGCCTCTCCATGAGCCTCTTCGAGACCCTGTAATCATCCAGTGTTAGCCTTACAGTTGGCCTAACAACAGTTATCTCAAGTTTATCCGAGAAGGGCGGTCTGGTTATCGCTATCCTGTAGTTGCCCAACTGGATCACGGTTGCACCGTTCATGCTTATCTCATTTGCTCCAGGGGTTAACCTTGCTGCATCTGATATCTCCCTAATCATATTCATCAACTCTGCATGTGTACATGGCTCATCCCTTACCTTGACCAACTCAAATACACCAGGTCTCCCCTTCTTTGCGAATATACTAACACCCTCTATCATGTGCAGGCTCATGGTCTGCTCATCTATGTACCTCTCGAATGAGAGGCTAACCTTAACATCCTTACGTATGTACCTAACCTTGATACCTTCAGCCTCTGCTACCAATGCTTGCACATAATCCGCAGTTACAAGCAGTGCATTCTCTCTCTTAGCAACATCCTTTATCAGCGCATCTATCCTTCCATGTCTAGCCAACTTGATATCATCTATGCTTGGTCTCTCACCCTCAAACCTCAGCATTATACCCTTGCTTGAGCATAACTCCCTTATCCTCTTAACCTCGTTCAAGCCTATGAACCCCTGCTCCCTGCTTAGAGATGCCTGAGCCTGTAACTCATCCAGCACGGCTATTGGTATTATAAGTTCGTAAACACCCAACTCATCATTCTCAATCATCTTACTTATCTTTCCATCAATTATTATACTTGTATCTAGTACTAACCTATTATCATCATCCATACATCTCTCTTAACCTGTATACTGCTTATAAACCAATCTAGGGCATGTATTACCATACAGAGTTATAATTTTATTAGATAGTTCATCTTACCTCATCCATGTCTAAACTAGCGATAGCGAAGTTTGGAGGTAACACACTCGGCATAGATGGGAGCAATATCCCACTTGTACTGAACAGAATCAAGGGCATGCTTGCTGAGTATGACAAGGTAGTTGCAGTATTCTCAGCCCCGTTCACAACATACAATGGCAAGGTAAGATCGCTCACAGATATTGCAATAGAGATAGGTAGGAGTTATGCCTCATCAGAGCCAATAGATATAGATATTCTTAGGAGTGTATATGAGCATATAGCAAGTAGGTATATGGATGAGCAGAACAGAGCGGAGTTCATCCAGACGCTCGATAAGTTCTATAGGCAGGTTATAATAGCATTAAAGCAGGCAGCAGAGTACAAGAGGTTCGTGGACGTTACAAGGGCTAGAGTACTAGCCTATAGCGGGGAGTTGGTCATGGCCTATGCGATGCACCATATCATAAAGAGTTCAGGGCTCAAAGCCTACAATATTGAGTTCAGTGACTGGCCAATAATCACAGATGATAACTTTGAGGCAGCAAACTTCTTGCTGGATGCAAGTAGGGGTAGTAGCAAGGTACTGAAGGATATGCTAGAGGAGCGTGATGTTGTATGCATAGGGGGATTCATAGGCAAGACACTAGATGGGTTGGAGACTACGTATGAACGTGGTGGCTCTGATAGGACAGCTGCAGACCTTGCTATACTACTGCATGATGCCTACTCCATAACCCTGAGCTTCGAGAAGGACAGTTCTGTGCTTAGCGCTGATCCAAAGGTAGTCAAGGATGGCTTGGAGCATGTACCAGTGCTATCATACAATGAAGCAGAACTTGCTGGTATGTTTGGTATGAAGATACTCGACCCTATAGCGATCAAGGATATAGAGGATGCTGGTGTAGATGTGGAGATCAGGGTTACAAATATGAATAGACCGGAGGATAACACAAGGATAGTCAGGCATCCAAAGAGCAGTAAGGGCAATCCAATAAAGATAGTGACAGGGAGGAAGAGATGCTGTATGCTTAGGATGCAGAGTGAGATGGCATGGCACCTTAAAGTGTACCTACTCAAGGATAGAAGGTACCATGAGTTTGTACAGTTGAGTCCATACATGAAGGATAGTACAGAGTATGCTAGACTACTCTTCCTAGATGGGGAGTTTGTGAGGCGTTATGAGAGGCATATAAGGGCATATGACAGTAATGCATCGATAGTGTATGGGAGGGGTGTTATAACACTAATAGGGGATGAGATGTGGAGGGTTCCAAATGTTGCTGCGATGGCGAGTAGCACTGTAGGAGAGCATGGGATAAACATACTCAACATGGATGCTCAAGAGGAGACATCGAGGATAGTTATAGTTGTGGAAGACTCTGGTAGCAACGTTGAGGATGCGATAAGGGCAATACATGCAAAGAGGGCAATGTACTCTACAATCGCTACAGACTAAAGTTTATTTTGCCTAACATTCAAGCATACATGTGCTAAAGGGAATGAAGATATGGATGAATGGTAGGCTTGTTGATTCTGATGATGCAAAGATACACGTTCTAACACATGCGCTCCATTATGCAACTGGTATATTCGAGGGCATAAGGTGTTATGATGCTGGCACCGGTAATGGTGCATTCATATTCAGATTGCACGATCATATAAAGAGGTTCTTCTCAAGCGCAAAGATATACCTCATGGATATAGGATATGGTTTTGATGAGATGGTAGATGCAGTTATAGAGACTGTTAAGGCAAATGGATTGAAGAGTTGCTACATAAGGCCAATAGCATACTACTCCTATGGCAAGATGGGGGTAAATCCATTACCTAACAGGGTAGATGTTGCTATAGCAGTATGGCAGTGGGATGAGTACTTGAGCAGTGAACAGGGTATAAGGTGTATGGTCTCTTCATGGCGTAGAATAGATGCTAGAACCATGCCAGTTGGTGCAAAGGCAACAGCAAACTATGCAAACTCTGCTCTAGCAAGGATAGAGGCATTGAAGAATGGTTTCGATGAGGCTATAATGCTTAACATAAATGGGATGGTTGCTGAGGCTAGTGCAGAGAATGTGTTCATAGTAAAGGATGGTGTAATCTCTACACCCCCAACTACAGATGGTGCATTAGCGGGTATAACAAGGGATACAGTACTTCAGATAGCAAGGTATGAAGGCATGGTATATGAGGTTAGGAGCATAAGCAGGGACGAACTCTATCTTGCAGATGAGGCGTTCCTCACGGGTACTGCAGCAGGGATAAAGCCTATAGTGATGATAGATAACAGGAAGGTTGGGGATGGAAGTGTAGGTGCTGTGACTAAGAGGCTTAAGAGCATATACGATGATATAGTTAGAGGTAGGGATGAGAGGTTCAGCAAATGGCTAACCCATGTTGAGATTGATAAGAGTAGTTAATTACATATAGTTATAGTTATACAATAATTATGCAATGCATCCTCTTATAAAAAAGGTAACAAGAGGATACACTACCCTTTCTTATATGTATGGTATCTCCTTGCATGCTCCCTCAACTCATTCCCATTACTGAAACCTATATTGCATTCGATGCACCAGTATGGCGTGTCACTGTTATGTACAACCTGTATATGCTGCATCAGCTCCTCTACCTTACTAAAAGCTCTGCCACACTGCTCACACCTGTGCTTCTTCCAGAATATACCTCCTCACCTCCTCAATATCATGCAGTGGTAGGGAGCATCTTAACCCCTTACATACATATGCGGTTAGACTCTTACCCTCTACTGGTAACTTGCCAGTGAAGAACGGTATACCGGCAAGCATATCAAGTTCATCCTTGCTAGCAACTACTGCAATGCACTCTGGTACGAACTCAGCCCAAAAGCCTCTTACACCATCATCCCTTACATTAGTTATCATAGTAACCTCTACAGGTTTCCTTAGGTAGATGTAGAGCACGTTGAGCATATTCCCATATGCGAATGGGTTCTCTGCAGCATGTATAGAGTATCTCTTGAGTATATTCTCTGCCTTGGAGATGTACTCACCTCTATGGGTATAGTGGTAGAGCCTGATGAGTGCAAGTGCACCCATTGAGTTGCCTGATGGTGTTGAGAGGTCATATGGGCTCTTAACTCTTAGTATTAACTGTTCATGCTCATCGGATGTGTAGTAGATGTCATCATTGCTGTTAGTATCCCAGAAGTGCTGGAGCATATGCTCTGTGTAAACTACCGCCCTATCCAAGTATATGCTCTTTGGGACTACCTCGAAGAGGTCTAGCAGTGCATTTATGTACGATGAGTAATCATCTAGATATGCATCTACCTTTGCTATGCCATCCTTGTATATCCTCTTTAACCTAGAGCCTCTGCTCATCCTAGCCTCTATCATCCCTACTGCTCCCAAGGCAGAGTCAAGGTACCTCTCATCACCAGATATCTTGTACCCATTGACCATCGCAGAGATCATTAGAGCATTCCACGCAAGTATTATCTTATCATCCCTTGCTGGTCTCACCCTTGATGCTCTAGCATTGAATAGAAGTCTTCTGCACCTCTCCAGTATAGCCTTCACCTCATCTCTACTCTTGTTGAACCTTGATGCTAGTGTATCTATACTCATGCTTACATGTAGTATATTCTTACCATCAAAGTTACCCTGCTCACTCATCCCATAGTATGCAGAGAAGATCTCAGCATCTTCTCTATCCCCTATAAGCCTCCTAACCTCATCCATGCTCCATGTGTAGTACTTACCTTCTTCACCCTCAGAGTCGGCATCCTGGGATGAGCAGAACCCATGCTCACTGCTGGTCATCTCTCTCAGCACATAATCTAGTATATCTCTCATAACCTCCACGTACCTGTTGTCCTTGCTTACCTGATAAGCCTCAGCGTAGAGTACTGCTAACAAGGCATTATCGTAGAGCATCTTCTCAAAGTGTGGGACCATCCATCTTGCATCTACAGCATACCTATGGAACCCTCCTCCTATATGGTCATGTATCCCTCCATCCCTCATCTTGTTCAGTGTTAGGAGCACGAAGTTTAAGAACCTGCTAATACCCTTCATCCTGTAGTATCTTAGGAGGAACATCAGGTTCATCGCATTCGGGAACTTTGGTGCACCACCGAACCCACCATTAACCATATCTGCATCGTCAAGAAGGTGTAGAGCAGCCTCATCAAGCAGGGTTAGATCCATGCTAGCACTCTCCATAGTCTTTGGTTTAAACTCCAACATGTTCAGACCATTCATTATCATCTCAACCTGTCTGTTGATCTTCTCCCTATCATTCCTGTAGAGTTCAGCAAGATATCTGAGTAGTCTCGGAAACCCTGGGAGCCCATAGCGATCCTCCTTTGGGAAGTATGTACCAACGTAGAATGGCTTGAGATCAGGGGTTAGGAAGACGCTGAGAGGCCATCCTCCAGTACCAGTGACGAGTTGGCATACCCTCTGATATACATCATCTATATCAGGCCTCTCCTCTCTATCAACCTTTATGTTTATGTAGTGCTCATTCATTATCTTTGCTATCTCTTCATCCTCGAAGCACTCATGCTCCATGACATGGCACCAGTGGCATGCACTGTACCCTATGCTTAGGAAGATGGGCTTATCCTCCTCCCTAGCCCTCCTCAATGCTTCTTCACACCATGGGTACCAATCGACAGGGTTATCAGCATGCTGGAGAAGGTAAGGGCTGGTCTCATCTGCAAGCCTGTTTAGCCTCTTGGCCATGCTCAGGTATAAGCAATCATCATATTTGTAACTTCCTGAACATTGCATATCGTGGGATAGCATCTATATATGCCCATACGTAGATAGATTATTAATGTAGGGACGACTTTTGCTATGCATATTCCTGAAATACATGCCTATATATGTTTGCTATTTATATTAGTATGTAGCATAGCAATGTATATGCATAAGGCAAAGATGTTATATAACTAGCGGTTCATGGATGTACAAGGGTTGTTAGTATATATTAAGCAATTGATGGCAGTATGGTAGAGTTATGCTAACGCAGTTGCTCAATTCATTGGTTAGTCAATCACACTGCTGCTACTGCTTATGCTCCAGTTGATGGTCTAATATTATATTATATTATATTATATTACATGATATTATTATGGCCTATCTATTATATTGTATGATATGATATCCCTGTTGCATTCTATAACGCAAACCCCTAAACTAGTAGGATATCTCTGAACTTGGTCTCAGACCTCTCTTCCAGCTCTCTTTACCACAGATGGAGCATCTATAGAGCCTCCTCCTCTTGTATGTAGCAATCTCTGGCTCTACAACGATATCATGCCTTGTACGTTTCATGCATCTATCACAGAACCTCATCTCGCTAGACATTGCTAACCTAACAAGTATAGAAAAGGTAATAAATAAATTCTCCCTATAGGTGCATATGAGCACTACGCTAGGCTGGATGGTTGTAAGGGAGGATATCCAGTACTACATATATGATGGGAATAGGAATGTTATAGGGTACTTTACACCAGATTATGGTACCAATGAGGAGGATAGGATAATAGATCTCATCACCGATGAGGCAAGCGTAAGAGGGGGCAGGTTAACACTATACATAACGGCTCTACCCAGCGATGAGATGAACTACGATAGGTTCATGGAGTGGATGAGCTCATTGGATGAGAGACTAACGAAGGTGAAGGCCTATCAGGATAAGAGAGGGTTAAGCGCACCAACGGTAAGGATAGAGCATAATAGCGTTGCTGTGAATATTGAGATAAGGTTCGATAGAAGGGTTGAGTTAACAAAGAAGAGTCTTACAAGTGCTTTGAGCGAAGTGTTAGATGAGATGCGTGCAATTAATGTGATATGATCTAACATATATCTTTAATGCATATACGTTAGATCTATAGATCATACTATAACAATCTAATCTAATAAATTGATATAAAATCAGATAGATAGTTATATTCCTCACTTGTCCAAATATAGTCTCAATCATATCTTTACGGTTAGTAGAAAGCATATATCTCTTCTAGAATATCTTTTGCTTTAGGCCAACTACTAATAGTTATGCGGACTGGCTAATTTTGGCTAACTGTGGGTAATCTTTTAAAGATATGCTCTTTACATCATTTAATTTTATGGTCTTGGCCATAATCCTTACACGATATCGTCCCTGGGTATTATCTTACTACCCTTCTGTATCACACCAATAAGCATCGGTTTCCCGTCCAACCATGAATAATCTGCCCCTATCAATGCACCTGTATCGCAGCAGTCAAGAAGCAGCCGTAGTACACGCTTACCGTTGTCGGATAGTTAACTTTTTATAACTAACCGTTCTGTTATCGAATAGCTAACTATCCGTTCCCTCTCAACCATCGTTTCATTGAGGACATTCAGGGGCAACGGGGCTCCCTTCATCCTGCTGAGTAGATTTAGAGATGCTATTATATCTCTATCTATCATCTTCATAGCCACATCCACACCTTAACAGCCTATACCCATTCGGTGCTACTCTTTCATTACATATCGGGCATAGGCTTGAAGTATGCTTTGGGTTAACGTATTCTACTGGTAGACTGTTCAGTTTAGCCTTGTACTCGATGTAGAACTGTAGCCTTCTGAAGTTCCATGAGTGTAGTCTGCGGTTTAGCATCTTACCATAGTTCTTTCTTCTTATACCCTTTAGATCCTCCATTATTATGCCCATGTTGTGCCCATATTATGCTTGTGCTTATGCTTGTGTTTGTGCTTGTGCTTATGCTTCTTTGCGAACTCAACTATCCTCTTTGATATCTTATGGCATGCATCCATAACTCTCCTCCTCCTTCTACCAGAGTACTTCTCGAGAAGCTTTTGAGCTGTCTTGCATATCTCTCTTCAATCCCTGTATACTTCTGATGATGTTAGAGTATGTTGTATGAATGGTTCAAGTTGTTATCAACTCTTAAGATGTGAGGATTTGAGCTAGCAGCAGTAGTAGTAGCAGCAGCAGTAATGTTTGACTCATTGATGTCTATAGCTATCCAATCTCTTGGATTAGATAGATCAACATCCTTCCTGAACGGGACTAAAACCTTGGTCTCGTTTATAGATACCTCTCCAACCCTAAGCCTTCCAGCCCTCCACTCATCTATGAATCTTCTCTGATACTCACCATATCTTAGTTTGATATAGAGATACTCTCTTGGTCTTACTGATACTCTAATCCTATCACCATCGAACTTAGTCAACTGCGGATCTAGTTGCATGAAGAGCTTTCTTGCTAACGGTTTATCTGTCTTGGCTAGGCCTCTCCGTTTAATCCTTCTAAAGCTCTTAAGCATAGAGATAGCAACTCTACAGGCTGAGTGGCAGAAATGCGTAGAATAATTCCACTTGGACTTCCACTCATCATAAACCAGTCTCCTAAGCCTTGCAAAGCTTGTAACATTATGCTCCAACGCCTTCTCGATACAAAAGTTAACCATATCCCTAAAG
>CALHIV010000006.1 GCA_938030895.1 uncultured Nitrososphaerales archaeon
GAAAGCATCCAGATATATAACAGATTTGTGATCTGCTTTGCTATTAGCCTTTATCAGCTATAGTGGTATTATTTATGCTTGATATCCTTAGCAATGGTATGAAATCTATATATGGCATAGTTTATCTCTTGCTCCTCTTCTTATCTTCAAAGATACTAACTACTCCCTCATCTATAGAGAGCTTGTAATATTCTACTCCTGTTATAGTATAATAGGATATTATTGGATATGAACAGATGCATCTATACCAACATATACCTTCCTTACATTCGTAAGAAGGATGGACTGATCATCCTATACACTATTATGCAATTAATCCTTGCAGCAAGTGTTGTATAATGGATACCCCTAACTACAAGAGTATCCTCTAGTATCTCATATAACCATTCATAAACCTCCTCTAGCTCTTCCCTCATATGCATTAATGCTAGCATAAAGCTGCCATACAGTGCAGATATTTGCTCTTCTTATATATGCATACATACATGCATGCATACATACATGACAATGGTATTAGTCTTCATCAAACATGGACATGGTTCTAGCTAGCAAGTTTGAGATATATATCTCATGCATAAGCATGAATAGCATGTTATCTTGCTTATAGTGCAACTAATACAAGAGGCTAAAATCCATGCTATTCTATTCTATGGTTTCTACAGAGCCCTACTATTACAGTTGTAGTATTTAGTAACGATTGATCTCAAGATTTTATAGAATAGGTAGATGAGTATGTATCCTCAGGAGCATGAACATACAATCTCATCCACATACAATGGTTGAGATTGCCTTAATCACTCATCCGCTGCCTATCTGTCTATTTATCTGCTTATCTGTCTATCTGTCTATTTATCTATTTATCTGTCTATCTTTTCTTTGCTCTAACTACCTCTCTTACAGCACCTACTATATCCCTTGCCTTAAGACCGTACTTTGCTAGAAGTTCATCATGCTCGCCAGACTCACCAAACGTATCCTTAACGCCTATCCTCTTCATCATACATGGATTATGCTCGCATACAACCTCAGCTACTGCAGAGCCTAAGCCACCAAAGATGTTATGCTCCTCAGCAGTAACTACTGCTCCAGTATCCCTTGCTGCCTTGAGTATAGCATCAGAATCTATCGGTTTTATGGAATACATATCTATGACCCTACAGGATATACCCTCTTCAGCAAGGGTATCTGCGGCATCCAACGCCTCAGAGACCATTAGGCCGCAGGCTATTATTGCTACATCATTACCATCCCTGAGTATATTACTTGAGCCTATTGCAAACCTAACATCGCCATTGGTATACAAGAGTGGAGACTTTGGTCTTGCCAACCTCATATAGCATGGACCACTACTCTCTGCCATAGTAAATACAAGCCTCCTAGTGGAGTACTCATCGGCAGGGGCAAGGACCCTCATGTTTGGTATAGCACGCATAGTTGCTATATCCTCAACCTGCTGGTGTGATGCCCCATCTGGACCAACACTCAAGCCAGCATGGGATGCGACTATCTTAACGTTAAGGTTTGGATAGGCTATGGCATTCCTTATCTGATCTACACACTTGCCAGGTATGAATGCAGCATAGGTACTAACAAATGCTATCTTCCCTGCAAGTGCTAGACCTGCTGCTATAGATACAGCGTTGGACTCAGCTATACCTATGTTGAAGAAGCGCTCAGGGAACTTGTGGCCGAAGAGCGAGGTCTTGAGTGATTGGGTTGTATCTGCCCCTACCACTACAACATCCTTGTTTATACTACCTAACTCTGCTAGTGCCTCGCCATAACCTGTACGCATATCTCCCATCACTCTCTTCCTCTCTCTAGTACCGCTCATCTGAACATCACTCTCCATCCCCTCTAACCACTACCCCTCCTACCATCATTGCCACCAACACTGACTGCCAGCATAGCCCTCTCCCTTATGCCTTTTATTGCAGAGGCTATATCGCTATTGCTATACACACCATTGCCAGCAACTATTATCCTTGCCCCTGCACTTGCTACATCATAGACATTGTTTATATCCACCCCTCCATCTGCCTCTATAGTTGCTGAGAACCCTTTCTCTCTAAGCATAATGCCTATCATACTCATCTTCTCTAGCACTGAAGGTATCAACCTCTGCCCAGAGAATCCAGGGTAGACAGACATCACATTCACAAGGTCTATCTCGTGCATGCTATCTATAGCCCATGATGGTAATTCTGTGTCTGGGTTTATTGCTATACCAATACCAACTTGGTTGCTCTTCAAGATGGCACATATCTCCTTGAATATACTCTCGTTGCATACCTCAGCATGTACTGTGATTATATCACAACCAGCCTTTATGAACCTCTCCAGATACTTGAGGGGCTCAGATATCATGAGATGGGTATCAAAGGGTAAAGATGTACACCTCCTTAACGCCTTTATCGTATCGGGGCCGAAGGTTATGTTTGGGGCGAAATGCCCATCTATAACATCAAGATGTATCATATCTGCCCCTGCCTCCTCGGTCTTTGATGCTACGGAGCATAGGTTTGCAAGATCTGCAGCAAGTATAGATGGTGCTATCATCACTCTATCATTGCTGATGCTTACTGCCTTGAAGTTGATGCTGCTACTCATAATAACCCCATCTCCTCCAGTATCTTGCTTACCTGCTCCTTCTTTGGTGCCTGACCATGCCACTGTGGAGACCATTCCATGAATGATATGCCCTTGCCTTTGGTTGTATGTGCTATTATCACTGTTGGCCTATTGATAGTCTGTTCAGCCTCATTGTATGCATCTATTATCTGCTCAAAGTCATATCCATCTATCTGGATTACATGCCAGTTGAATGCCTTCCACTTCGCTTCCAATGGTTCTAAAGGCATTATACTCTCAGTAAGCCCATCCTGCTGTATCCCATTCCTATCAACTATGGCTGTAAGGTTATCGAGTCTATACTTAACTGCAGCCATTGCAGCCTCCCATACCTGCCCCTCCTGCAACTCCCCATCCCCCAAGAGCACATATGTCCTGTAATCCTTGCCATCGAGCTTTGCTGCTAGAGCAAGACCAATACCTACAGAGAGTCCTATGCCCTCAGAGCCAGCACAGTACTCAACCCCTGGGGTTCTAAAGTCTGGATGGCCTTGGAGCATACTCCCCATCTTCCTTAACGTCTTCAGCTCCTCAAGAGGGAAGTACCCCGCTTGAGCAAGTACAGAGTAGAGGAGAGGAGCAGCATGCCCCTTCGAGAGTATGAACCTGTCCCTATCCTCCCATCTTGGGTTCTTTGGATCATGCCTCATCTTATGGAAGTATAGTGCTACTACAAGCTCAACAGCAGAGAGAGAGCCTCCTGGATGCCCAGACCCAGCCTCTGCTACAGACTCTATTATCAGCCTCCTAGTCCTCCTTGCTATCTCCTTAAGCCTCAGTATCTCTTGCGACTGCATCATACATGCTCACCATATCACCATAATTATAATGGTTATTGATGCTTCAAACCAATCTGCAATATATTCTTACTTGTAACCGTAGATACCATCACTCTGGTAATCATCTATCCGTCTATTTATACAAGGGTACCTGCGAGATCCCCTCCTCTATCTCTTTGCTGCTGAGGCTTGCCTCAACATCTTTGAGTGATACCGTCATCGTCTCTGGCTTGATGGTTGCTGTTGCTGCTACAACATTGCTCAGTATAGATGCCTCAACAATATCAGCGTTTGATGCTAGTGCTAGTGTGAATATGGCCATGGTAGCATCCCTTATCCCTATGGCACTCATATACTCCTTCTGCACAAAGAACGGTATCTTTATCATTGAATTACCCTTGAATATGGTTAGGCCCTTGCTCCTGCTTAGAACTAATGCCTTACAGTTCAGGCTTGAGAGCAGGTGTACACCTAGATTATGGAAACTCGACTCGTTCATTATCCTTATACCAGTAGCCTTTACAGCCTCTGCAAGGGTGGATCTTATGTAATCAAAGCCTATGAAGTCCTTGTAGTGTTTGACCTTGGGTTGGCCTATCAGCATTATACCTCTCTCCCTTGATATCCTTGCTATATCCTTGAGCAGCAATGGTGTTACTGTACCCTTGTCATAATCAGATACACAGATGCAGTTTATACTATCATCGGCAACGCTATCCTCAACCGCATCTATAAGCAAGGCTGTTGTATCCCTATCTATATCCTCCCTAACCTCCCTATCCACCCTGAAGTATATTGAGCCTGCTATATGGTATCTGCTCTTCAATGATGTTGGTCTTGCCCTAGATACTATAACATGCCTGGTATCTATACCCTTTGCCTCTAGTATGCCCTTCAGCATCCCACCCTCATTATCATCACCAACAACACCTACAAGGGATACCTTACCTCCAAGGAGCGCTATATTAACTGCTAGATTTGCTGCACCGCCACCAAAGTAATGCTCATCTATAACCTCATGCACTGGGATGAGATGCTCCCTAGAGAGCCTCTTAACCCTCGTCTCAACATAGTGATCTAGCATGATATCACCTATTACAAGGACCTTCTTCCCGGTGATACCTGCTAGTATATCACTGAATCTATCCTTTGGTATATGGGTTGATGATAGCGATTGTATCGATTGAACCAACCAAATAGGTAGAGTTTGTAAGGGAGATAAAAAGATATTGTTATTGCTATTACTGCTAACTGTATATCCTGCTATGCTACCTATGATATCTTCTTTATCTCTATCTCCCCTCTTATCTGGTCTGGATGCTCAACGCTCCTGTATGTTAGCGTTGTATAATCGTTGTAGGAGAACTGCAGTGACTTGGTCTCTCCTGGGGCTATTGGACCTGTAGATGCTCCAGTACCATCAACTACTATTGTATGTGTATTCTGGCCATTGTTGGTTATAGTTAGTTTCAATGTACAGGCTAAGCAACTGAACATCTGCGGGTTTGGGTTTGCATTTGCAACATCGCCTACATTGAAGAGTCTATCAACGCCATTGACATTCCTTATGACCAGTTTGATCTCTGTGGTTGCTGGAGTCTGCTTGTCAGGTCTGACATCTGGGAATAACTTGCCTCCAGTGGAACCAAATATGCCCAGTATGGCTGCTATACCAACCGCCAAGGGTATCGCTGTAACTGCTATACCCAATGCTAGTTTATTCACCATTGGACTAGCTTAGGGGGAGGATGTATATATCGTTTTACCTAAACGCTAATTTATTATCAAATATGCTTATTGTTACCATATTTCTAAGAAGCGCCATTCTTCTGTTTACTTTATTTATGATATGATAGGATGGGCACCGGCACTGCCGCTTCGCGAGGGCTTGCGCACCTCACTAGCACGGCAGCGACGACAGGTTTGACTTCTGGGTTCGGAATGGGACCAGGTCTTACCCTGTCGCTATGGCCGGCTATATTTAGGTATGCAGAATAGTAAATTAAACCTTTCTAGTAGAGTAATTGGTTTGTACAAATATATTAACGCTATAGGAAAGCATGAATGGTAATGCATAGGATAGCTGTTGTAGAGAAGGATCTATGCAAGCCAAAGAACTGTAGCCTAGAGTGCATAGCATTCTGCCCTCTCAACAGGGATGGGGGTAAGTGCATAACATTGAGTAACGAGGCAGATAGGAGCAAGGCCATAGCCGTTATAGATGAGGATATATGCAATGGTTGTGGTATATGCGTGAAGAAGTGCCCCTTCGAAGCAATAACCATAATCAATATTGCTGAGGAGTTGGAGGAGAGGAAGGTACATCAGTATGGACAGAATGCATTCAGGCTATACAACATACCAGTACCCAAGAGCAGTACCGTTGTAGGACTCTTAGGCAGGAACGGTATAGGGAAGAGTACCGTTCTTAATATAATTGCAGGGTTACTGAAACCAAACTTAGGAAGGTACGATGATGAACCGTCATGGGACGAGGTTATAGAGCACTTCAAAGGTACTGCAGTTAAGGAGCATCTGAAGGCAGTCGCAGAGAAGAGGATAAGGGTAGCGATGAAACCTCAGCAAGTATATCTCATAGCAAAGGTCTTCAATGGCACTGGTAAGGAACTACTTGCTAGATATGATGAGAGCGGTTACGGTGAGCATTATGCAAAGAGGCTTGGACTACATGAATCGCTTGATAGGTATGTCAATGAGTTGAGTGGAGGGGAACTTCAGAGATTAGCAGTTGCAGTAGCAGCAAGCAAGGATGCAGATCTATACCTATTCGATGAGCCATCATCCTATAACGATGTCTATCAGAGGCTTGAGGTTGCTAGGGTTATAAATGAGATAGCAGGCAAGGGTAAGAGTGTGATGATAGTTGAGCATGATCTAACCATGCTTGATTACCTGAGTGATTATATGCATATCCTCTATGGGGAGCCTGGTGCATATGGTATAGTATCTGATGTGATGAGCACAAACACAGCAATAAACGAGTTCCTCCAAGGCTATATCTCGAGCATAAACGTTAGGTTCAGAGATAGAGCATTTAGGTTCGATTCTGCCACAAGTGGGGAGGATCTTATAATGGAGGAGGTTGTTACAGAGTACAGTAGGATAGAGAAGGGGTATCCAGGCTTCAGGCTTGTTGCTGATGCTGCAATGGTAAGGAAGGGTGAGGTTGTAGGCATAGTAGGTGCAAATGCTCTCGGCAAGACAACGCTGATGAGGATGATAGCTGGAATAGATAGGCCAGATGCTGGAGCATTCAAGATAAATTCAAGGATATCCTACAAGCCACAGTACCTTGAGCAGGATTATGAGTATGATGTTAGAACCCTTCTATCTGAGGCTTACGGGAGGAGTATAGAGGGTAGCAGTGCTGAACCCCTCATAATAGAACCTTTAAGGCTTAGGAAGATGTACGATAAGACTGTTAAGAACCTAAGTGGAGGGGAGCTGCAGAAGGTTGCTATAGCAGCATGCCTGCTAAGGGATGCTGATATCTATGCGATGGATGAGCCATCAGCATTCCTAGATGTTGAGGATAGGATAACCATAGCAAGGTTCATCCAGAGGTTTGTGAAGGGGCAAGGGAGATCAGCAATAATAGTTGATCATGATATGCATATGGTGGATATGGTTGCAGATACACTGATAGTATTTACAGGCACCCCAGGGAAGGAGGGTTATGCTACAGGTACACTAAACAAGAGAGAGGGTATGAACCTCTTCCTTAAGGGCTTGGATATAACGTTAAGGAGGGATGAGGAGAGTAACAGGCCAAGGATAAACAAGATGCATAGCAGGCTTGACAGGATGCAGAAGGAGAAGGGCATCTACTATATATGAAGTATTGCTGTATCTACTACTGATGATAACCTATAGATTTTACCCATTCCTTAATACCACCGATGTTACTCTTGATGCCTTCACCCTCTTTCTCCTATAGCATTACTCTATATGTTGAAGACCTTGATTACCCTCTGCAAGCACATTCAGTGTCTATCTTCCCTGCTATGGCAAGCAACTGCCATCCTCACATACAACGATAAATTATATATGATGATTAAATAGGTTTTGCATGCCTAGACTCAAGGAAGTACTTAAAGGTGTACTTGGCGAGGAGGAGATTAAGCATCTATACAGTTCGTTCGATATCATAGGAGAGATAGCGATAATAAAGATACCTGATGAGTTGGTAGAGAGGAGGCATGAGATAGGCAGTGCGATACTTAGGAATGTTAAGCACGTTAGGAGCGTTTACATGCAGGTATCCCCAGTCAAGGATGTTTATAGGGTAAGAGAGGTTGAGTGTATAGCAGGCATAGATGATCCACTAACTATATACAAGGAGTATGGGTGTAGATTCAAGGTCAATGTAGCAAAGGTTTACTTCTCACCAAGGTTATCTACTGAGAGGGCTAGGATAGCATCCCTAGTTAGGGATGGTGAGACCATAATCAATATGTTTGCTGGTGTATGTACATTCTCCATAATAATAGCAAAGAGGAACCCTAGATGTAGAGTTTATAGCATAGATATAAATCCAGATGCTGTAGCATTATGCAATGAGAATATTGAGATCAACAAGGTTGGGGATAGAGTAAGTGCAATCCTAGGAGATGCTGGAGAGGTTATTGTACATACGTTCTTAGATACTGCAGATAGGGTGCTTATGCCCTTACCAGAGAGGGCTAGAGAGTATCTGCCATATGCATTGATGGCATTGAAGGCTGAACATGATTGTTACATACACTACTTCACACATGTAAAGGGTAGCAAGGGTGAGGTAGATAAGATATGTAGGGAGGAGTTGGAGGGCATCATGGGTAAGGGCGCTTACACTATAGATGGGCGTAGGTATAGGTATACATTCAGTATAGGAGGGATGAGAATAGTTAGGGAGGTTGGCCCAAGGATGTATCAGATGGTTGCTGATATAATGGTTAGAAAATGGTTGGGGCAATAATCCAATAATGATGGTGGTGGATGCATTACCTGTACAGGTACATGCGTATGCAATATACATCATCTGATATGGGTTTATATACTACTGTTATTGCTCTTGCTTACCCTCTGTCATGGCGATACTCAACCCTAGCCATGCGAATACTCCTACTATACATGCAACGAGCATAAGTGTTGTGTACTTTATGATAATCATACTCCACTCAGATGCCAAGAGTAACCAAGCGTAGAGTATGAAGAGAGATATGCTGATTAAGAATACTGTTATGCCCATCGCTCGCCTTCTATACTGCATCTCTGCTAGTCCATCCAAACTTCTTATTTATTATTATCTTATGAGAGTATTAGGAATATGCTGATTCAACTAACAGCATAATGTGTTCAGTACCCAATATACTAAACTTGGTTAGCACGTAGATCTAGGGCCATAAGGTATGCATCCTCCCCATCCCTGTAGTACCCTCTTAACCTTGATTTTACTACAAACTTTAGGTTCTCATAAACACTTATCGCAGGTTCGTTGCTTACCCTAACCTCCAGATATGCCTCATCGCACCCCCTTGCCATCATAGCATTTATGGCCTCCTGCATGAGTGCTGTGCCTAGACCCTTACCCCTATGCTCCTTCAATACTGCTATAGAGACTATATGCCCTTTCTTCACGAACCCTAACCTCTTGAAGTTAGAGAACCCATACTCTACCTTGCACATTATATAACCAACTATGGTACCATCTATCTCCGCAACTAGGAATGCCTCTGGGAACTCTCTAAAGAGTTCCTCAAAGAAGTACTCAGAATAATGCTCAGATAATGCAACCATGTTTATCTCCATGACATATATTAGGTCTTTATACTCGCATCTTCTTATAATGTAATCCCCCACGTATCTAAGCACTACCTGCATGTAATAGATTGCCATGCAAGAGTATTTAACTCTTAGAGCAGGGTGACCAAACATATTAAAGTGATGATGTAGTAAATAAGGTAGTGGAGTACTCTAGCTCACATGGACCGATAGATGATAGGATACCCCTGCTAGTGTCAAGGCTATTCGATATTAGGAGTTACTATCTGCGTGACGATAAGGCCTATGAGTTCCATATAGAGAGGAAGGATACACTCAAGTACGACTTTGTTAAGCTTGTTAACGAGCTGGATGGGTATGGTTATCATGCTCTGCTCAACAGGGCAGAGTCTTCAGATTCTGTGTATGATGAGGGTTCTAGGGGTGATGGTCTAATACTGCTTGTTGTACCAAAGGTACAGCCTACTAGGAGGTTCAAACCATGGATGCCTATAGTACTCTTCATAGCAACAGTTGCAGTTGTACTCTACGACGGACTGTTGAGATCGAACGGGTTAGCAGGCTTGGTCTATGGACCATGGCAGATGGCTGTACTCTATACGCTATCGCTCATGGGTATACTGGGCATACATGAGCTTGGGCATATGCTAGCATCCAAGGCTCATAGGATAAAGGCTACGTGGCCATTCTTCATCCCAGGCATACCAGGGTTCTTCGTGCCTACATTCGGTGCGGTTATATTCTCTAGGGCGCCGATGACCAATAGGGATGTACTCTTCGATATAGGTGTATCAGGCCCGATAGCGGGGCTAATAGTCACTATAGTTGTATCATTCTATGGTGCAATGCTAAGCCCACTGATAGATGAGGCTCAAGCTAGAGCTATGATGGCAAATGCACAACTCATCCCACTCCAACCAAGCCTGCTCATGGAACTTGCATTTGAGTTGACTGGCAAAGCAGTACCAGGGTATGTACCAGTACTCTCACCTGTAGCATTCGCTGCCTGGATAGGCTTCCTCATAACCTTCCTAAACCTGCTCCCAGCATGGCAGCTCGATGGTGGGCATATAGCAAGGGCAACACTAGGCTATAAATGGCAGAGGAGGCTAACGTTCGTTAGCGTTGTTATACTTGCTGCTCTAGGCTACATATTCATGGCAATGTTGATAATGTTCATGAGTGCTAGAACTCAGGATGTTAGGCCATTGGATGATGTGTCCCCACTCTCTAAGGGTAGGAGGATACTCTTTGTGATAGTGATCATACTGGCTGTGTTATGTGCACCAATACCATCATGGATATAAGACATGCCCGTCTGGTATAATATAGGGTAGATCTGTTACCATCACTACTACTCTAAGGCCTTCATCTGCATGATCAGTGCGTCTGATACTAGCATCACCTTGTGCCTCTGCCCCATCTTGCCAAGTATGTATGCCAACACATCCCTTATCCTCCTGAATGGTTTTACCCCTAATGCTCTAGCATAGAACTCAGGTAGCACAGTTAGTAGTCCTATATCGTAACCCCTCTCGCCCATAACCTTCAGTATGTAGAGATACTCTAACCCATCTATGTACCCATACTCATCCAAGGGATTGGCGCTGTTGTACACCAATCTACCCTCAATTAGCATCTGGAGTGCCTTTGCACCAAACCCATCTATACATTCAGCAAGCACAACTATCACCCCATCCCTCTTTAGTATGGTTGAGCAGTTCCATAATGCTGTTATAGCATCTGATAGCCTCGATGAGTACCCTGTACTTGCTATGATCGATCTACACAAATCTGTAGCATATACTAGCGCCTCAAGTCTAGAAGATATCTCATGATAAGATCTTGCTGTATCACATACAAGAAGATCTATAAGCCCTTGCTCCCCATATATAGCCTCGAGCGAGATACAGTCTGTTCCCTGTACATATCCATCTACCATATCCCTGATGTTTGTGTAGCCTGAAGGGTTACCATCTCTACTGGTGAAGATGCTATATGCATCCCTCATGATATCCTGCTCAAACCTTAGTAGTGCTGTTGCAGTGCATCTATACTTGAAGAGAGGATCTAGCAAGGCCCTTGATATAAGTATGGATCTCTTGCCTGCTCTACCCTTGAATGGTCTTGCCTCTCTCCCAGCGACCCTACACCTTGTAGTTGCATATACATTATCTATGCTCTTACCCTTGCCTTCTAGATATGCTATCAGCCTAGATGCCAGATCTATAATTACTCTTGAGCCATCAAGGACTATTATATCAACGGTGTTGCCAACGCTGCCAGAACCCTCGAACATTGACTCGAGGGCCTCGAACCTTGAGTTTAGTACATCATCCCTTATCGGCTCTTGTACTACCTTAGCATGTCTTAGTATATTCTCAGCCCTTATATCGAGTACCACTTCGCTACTACCATATCTTAACCAGAGCTCTGGCATAGCACTATCTTATTATATGTGTAGATAAATGCTTAGGTTATGAAGAGTGAACTGGCTGAGTTCCTACTCAAGTCAAATGCTATAAGGTTTGGCATCTTCAGGCTTGCTAGCGGGAAGGAGAGTGCATACTACATAGATCTCAGGGTACTTCCAAGCTTCCCTACATACTTTAGGATGGCTATAGATGCTATGAGGGATGAGATAGAGCAAGGAATAGGCTCCAACTCCGTAGATTACATATGCTCTATACCAACAGCAGGGATCGCATATGCATCTGCACTAGCATATACCCTTGAGAAGGGCCTCATATACGTTAGGAAGGAGGCTAAAGATCACGGTACATCAAAACTACTGGAGGGCTACCTCAAGCATGGATCGAGGGTACTCATAGTGGATGATGTTGCTACGACTGGCTCATCCCTTGCGCATGCTGTTGATGTTGTAAGGAGCAACGGTGGTATTGTCGATCATGCCCTAGTACTTATAGATAGACTTGAGGGTGCTGAAGAACTCCTCTCCAGCAAGGGTGTAAGGTTGATGAGTGTAGCAAACATAGAGGAGGTTGTAGATATGCTTCATGATGCAGATATGCTTGATGAGGATACGGTGAGGATAATAAAGGCACATATAGGAAGCAGATAGCAATGGTTAAGGAATGGAAGGAGCGAGTATGAAGAGAAGGTGTATGATCCTAGCAACTAATACAGATATATAATAAAGAAATATGAATGAGATCTTTGATAATATAAATTAAATTTATGGATTCTATTCGTATTGTAGTTTATAGTTGTAGTTTATAGCCGTTGTAGTTTATATCTGTTCAACCTATCTGTTCAACCTATCTATCTATCTGTACATCATCAGTCCCTTCTCCTCCAGCACTATATGCAGGTTATTTACTGCTCTATAGACCTCCTCCTCCTTCTTTGCTCCTGTGCACACCAACTTGCCAGATGCAAATAGTAGGATCACTGTCTTTGGATCAAGCATCCTATGTATCAAGCCTGGGAACTGCTCTGGCTCATACATACTTCTAGGGAGCACCCTTGCTGCTTGCTCAAGATGGATCTTGCCCCCTAGGCTTGCAGATGCAACTATATTCTGTATCTCTATTATAGGCTCGTTCTCTATCTCTATCCCAGCCTTCCTGAGCCTTGATACAACTGTCTTCACAGCCTTTATAGCCTGCTCCTCGGACTTTGAGCCAGTACATACCATCTTGCCAGAACTGAATATCAGAGTAGCGGTCTTTGGTGACTTGAGCCTGAAGACTAGACCTGGGAACTGGTCTGGATGGTACTCTACATCTGGGAAGAGTTGTGTAATCTGGTTAAGGTTTATGGTCTGGTTCACGGTTGCAGATGCAACAACATTCTCTATGCTTATTATGGGTTTTGTTTGGGGCATATCTACCCTATATATAGGGGGTATATAAACCCTATATATAGTATTGCTATCGCTTCTTACCAATTCATCTACCCATGAAGAGACTCTATATCAATACATCCATACATACATCCATACATACATTATCTTGGATTAGATCAGAATATCATAGGAGATTCCACATCCTACTATACCATACCATTCCATACCATACCATACAGGTACACTAATCGTTACCTCTACTCTGTATCGTTACTATCCTTCTTGTTTTTAGGATATTTACCATCGTTCTTCTCATCGATTGGCATACTACCACTTACATCAGTACTAGGTACGTCGCCTTTATCATCCATCCTCTCATGGCTCTTCTCATCCTCTAAACCTAGCCTTTCCACTCTCTCGCCTGCCCCACTACTCTTATCCCCTCCTCTCTCCTTCAACTTGCTTAGGAAGATAACAGCAAGTATTATCCCTATCACTATGTAGTTGATTGGAGGGGCAAGAACCTTGCTCACCAGCCCCAGTTTAGGTACCACAAAGATAACCTTGCCAATATACTCCTTCTTCGTTATGGGATAATCTATACCAGGGATAGATATTGGGTTGTTATCCCCCTTTGTTGTTATAACCCTCTCACTAGAATGCTCTACCTTGACCACTCTATGCACTATAACCCTATCGTGCGCTGATGGACTATAGAATACTATTATATCTCCAGGTTTGACCTCATCGAATGTAGAACCATTCCTTACAATTATAACATCATACACCTGAAGTGTAGGTACCATACTCTCGCTAGAGACTACATAGAATGGGTTATCGGTAGCAAAGGCTACCCTAAGAGCAAGCCATACAGATGCTACCCCAATAACTATTATGATTATATCCTTCACTGCTCTATTCAGGTTCCTGCTTTGCAATAGCATGATATACCTTGACCCATTAGTAAATCTTACTAGCAGCTCAGATCAATGCCTTATCATCACCGTTCAGATTAACTCTGAATCTTCACAGCTGCACTTGTATCAAACTCTACCCTATATATAGTTGTGACTCTATTATAGGTTAGTAATGCTACTATTGCTATATCTGAGCTATATCTGATCTGATCTTGGAACTCATGCCGCGCATGAAAGGGATCTTCTTAATAAGATGGGATAACTTTGACCATGATTTACCTATCTTTGCTATCTTGTACGCTGTGATTGATATCTTTGCTGCCTTATATGAATAGGGAATGGTACAGTGCAAGCATGATGAGGTCAATCCAATAGGTCTTCAAGAGTAGAAGATTACCTACCTTCTTATACCTCAAGAGTATATCACCGAGGATAGAGCAAATATTAGCCAAGGGATGAATACCAGTAACCTCCCATCCATGCTGGTAGATCAAGCATGGTTCAATCGAGTATACGTCTGGCATAAGTTCGAGTGAACCTATGAAGAGTAGGAGTAAAGAGAGTACTGAATAGGTTTATGCTTTATGTATATGTTATGCTTTTATGCTTATCATATCGATCGTATCTACTTGCTCTATACTCTATGATTGCGTCATTTGCGAGTCTATCAGCATCTACATTCTCTTCCCTAGGTATGTGTATGTAGCTTACGTTGAGTTTATTCCTCGCTATGATATCATCTATCTGCTTCACCATCTCTCGTAGATGAGCCTTCTTTACCTTATACTCCTTGAGCATCTGCTTGAACAGCAACCTGCTGTCCATCATAACTATTATATCTCTACCATGCCCTGCAGCAACCTCCAACCCTCTCTTCAGTGCAGTATACTCTGCCACATTATTAGTTGCTATACCTATATACTCCTTGTACCTACTCAATACCTTGCCATTACAATCCTTTATTATGAATCCTATTCCAGCATCTCCAGGGTTTCCCTTGCTTGCACCATCAACATACAGGTATATGCTCATACTTACTAGCAGAGTCCATAGATCATCATATAACTCTTTAAGTAGAGTAAACCTGCATAAGGATGAATCGAATGAGAGAAAGAGAGATGACTTAGGTAGGTAGGTAGGATGGGATGGTTGATGGTCTGAAGGTTACATACTACAACTAACAAACTGCTTCAATTGCAACTTTATACATAACTATAAGGTATAGGCCCTTTATAGCAAAGTTCAAGACTCTGCTATGGAGCGAGTGAATCATGTATATAGGCTAGAGGCTTAACCAACTTGCTTGCTCTCATGCTTAGCCAACAGGTCTGGTATGGGTATTCTACAATCTTATCCAGCAGGTATACAACACTTGCTAGAGGTTGAAGATGGGGGTCCTCGCAATAATGCTAGATGAATTTATGAATTGTGTTTTGATTACATTATGTAGAATATACTTCTAATTGGGGAGGTTAAGAGGAGTATCTGGATCTCGCTAGACACTTGAGAAAAAGGAGGCAAGAGATGGTGAACAGTCTTTACCAACAGATGTCATTTATTAATAATGATCTATAGCATTTACATTATCGGATAGTTTTATTTATATACTATTCATGGTTAAGGGATCTTAATGAAGAATAGTAGTAATAGCAAAAGTGGTGTAGTAAGGATCAGTATATCCCTCCCAGCAGATCTACTGACCAGTTTTGATAGAGTTAGTAGGAGGGTCGGCTTTACCGATAGATCAAAGGCTATACAGGCTGCTATTAGGGCATTCATATCAGAGAATGAGTGGCTCTCTGGGAGTGAGTCTAGTAAGGGTGCTGGACTAATAGAACTCTTGTACGATCCACATACTAGGAATATAGAGAAGGCTCTAACACTAATACAGCATAACTACTATCATATAGTTACATCTAGTACACATATACACCTTGACGATGATAACTGCCTTGAGGCTATACTGGTGAGAGGGGATGTTAGGAGCATAAAGAAGCTTGCCAATAAGTTGGCAGAGAACAAGGGTATAAAGAGCATAAAGGTGAACTTCCAAGTGATATGATAGTGATAGATACATGAAGTTAAGAGTTAGATTGTATCTACTAGTTAATATGATGCTCGTGATCATGCTCTCCCTTATGTATATGCATATGTCTATGCCTTATCCTTCCATGTGAATGCTCATGATATACTCTATGCAATGATGTGTAGAGTACTACTGCTCCGAATACACCAGCACTAAACAGTACTATCGTTGCACCAGAGGCGGAGTCAAAGAGAAAGCTCAGATACATGCCTACAGATGCGGTTAGAGCACCGATCACTGTAGATAACACTATCAACCTGTTGAAGTTGTTCGTTAATAATCTAGCAGAGATTGTAGGAGCGACTATTGCTGCTGCAAGGAGTGTAACGCCTATTACATTCATTGATGCTATTATAACTATAGCAAGGAGTATAGAGAATGCTAGGTCTATAATATCCGTCTTTACCCCATATACCCTTGCAGTCTCCCTATCGAACGTCATGAATAGTATCATCTTGTTAAGTAGGAAGAAGAATAGAAATACTACGA
The DNA here is from genome assembly GCA_938030895.1 of uncultured Nitrososphaerales archaeon. GTDB lineage: Archaea > Thermoproteota > Nitrososphaeria > Nitrososphaerales > Nitrosocaldaceae > Nitrosocaldus. The sequence goes on from CALHIV010000006.1 coordinate 16,495, forward strand.
TAGAGACTAGTGCTATTACAAGCATATCCAGATATGTTATGCTCAGGATGTTACCGAAGAGCAGTGCCTCAAAGTTTCTAGTGAAACCCCTAGTACTACTTATTAGGAATATACCTATCGCAAATCCTGCTGTGCTTATAATGCCTATAGCAGCATCTGCCCTAACCTTACCACCATTGCTAACTCTGTTTATTATAATGCTAGAGATCACGCCCCAGATTACTGCACCAATATACACGTTGATACTCAGCATATGGCTTACTACGGCACCACCAAAGACTGCATGTGATAGTCCATGGCCTATGTAACTCATGCCCCTCATCACTATATACACTCCAAGCAGACCATTCATCCCTCCTACAAGTATAGCAACTATGATGCCCCTGATGAAGAACTCGTATTGGAGTGGTTGGAACAGATTAAATTCGCTCATATTAACTCCTTACTCACATCACATCATAGAATCTATCAGGCCGTATACCTTTAGCAGGTTATCCCCTCTAAGTATATCCTTAGCATCACCATCCGCCAGTATACGCTTATTAATGCATACTACTCTTGGGAGGTTCATCGCAACGCCAACTATATCATGAGTGCTAAGTATTATGGTTGCTCCATCTCTATTAAGTTTATTCAATATCTTTAATATATCATCTCTAGTGCTAGGGTCTGCACCGGTTGTAGGCTCATCTAAGAGCAGTAACTCTGGCTCATGAACTATTGCTCTAGCAAGGAATACCCTCTTCTGCTCTCCTCCAGAGAGCTCCCTTATCTGCCTCTTTGCATTGCTGCTCATACCTAGATCCTCAAGTACCATATTCACCCTCTCCCTAACATACTTGCTAGGCCATGGCATCATCCCAGATCTATTCCATAGGCCGAGCGCTACAACCTCCTCTACTGTTATAGGGAAGTCCCAATCTATGCTCTCTACCTGTGGCATATAGCCTATAACAGGCCTCTTGCCAAACTCTATAGATCCAAACCATGGCCTGATCAGCCCTGCTACTATCCTGAGTAGTGTACTCTTGCCAGAACCGTTTGGGCCTAGCAGGCCTATAACCTCTCCCTTCTTTACATCCAGATTTATATTCTCGAGTACAGGTATACTAGTGTAGCCATAGGTTATACCTTTAATGCGTAACGCTATATCATCACCTCTACACATAAACCTTAACCACCATTGCATACATCCCCTGCATCTATATCCTCTAGTGCATTAACATTGCCCCCTAGTGGTACTATCATGTTACGCATATTCTCTAGCATCATACCAATGTATGTATGGTTATAGTCTCCAACTCTGCCAGGTAGCACGTCATCTGCTAACGTCTCAACGATCTTGACACCTGCCTCTCTTGCTATCTGCTCCACAACCTTGCTTGGGAATACCTCAGATGCAAATATTGCAGGAACTCTCTCTTCCCTTATCTGGTCTATTATCCTTGCAACCTCCTGGGGAGTAGGTTCGCCAAAGTCTGATGGTTGTACTGCTCCTATCACCTTCATCCCATAACGCTTAGCAAAGTATGCCCATGAGTCATGGTATGTTAGTAACTTTCTATTCTCTTCTGGTATACTCTGCACAGATCTCATTATACCTTCATCCAGTGCCCTTAACCTTGCTATATAATGATCTGCATTACTTGCATAGTATGATGTATTCTCTGGATCCAACTCTATCAACTTATCCCTTATGAGTTCAACGTACTTTATTGCATATGCAACGTTAAGCCATAGATGTGGGTTTGGATCTCCCTTCTCTTTAGGGAATGAGAAATCGAATATCCATTCATCTGGGGTTATGGTGTTATCAGCAAGTTTAAGCAACTGTATCCTCGGATTATCTTCTCTAGACGCCTCTACCATCCTCTCCAACGAGACTTCTAAGTTAAGACCATTTATTATGACAAGATCTGCACCCCTTATCTTTATCGAATCAGAAGGAATGGGTTCGAATGTATGAGAATCTACACCCTCTGGCACAATCCCTATAAGATCTACTCTATCGCATGCGACGTTCTTAACCATATTAGTTATGGGGGCTACAGATGTAATAACAGTAAGCCTATTATTGCTATCGGTAACTGAACTTATCCCTTCATTGTTAGTACTGATTGCCCCTATTAACAGAATAGCTGCTATACCTATACCTGTGATACCTATCACTATGGCAAGTAGCGATATTTTCATATACATGCCAACTATATCCTAGTATTAAAATTTTATTGATTAGTAATACTGAATATATGATGGGTAGAGAATATATGATGAGTAGATATCGACTAAGTATTACTGATTTAACATGAAGTAATACAGAATCAGAAGATAAGCAAATGATAATAAGAATAATAAGAATAATAAGAATAATAAAAGTTGATTAAAGAATCAAAGAATCTGCTGTCTTCCTGCTATAGTACGTGCTAATAGAGATGTAACAGCAATTGCAGAGATCAATGCTATGAGCACATAACCTGGAAATTCTGGTACCACGTTCAGTCCAAAGATCACTCTATCATCTTCACCATCAGCACCTATCTTAAGCACAACTGCGTAGGAGCCTCCTTCTGTAATCCTGTATTCAAGTTCATCCTTCCCGTCAGATATCATCTCCTCTGCCACTATCCTATCCTGATTGTATATCATAAGTCGATAAGGTGCATCGATAACTTGATTCTTCTCTGCATCATATATCTTTATCCTGAAGACCGTTGGCTCATCTATGTTAGGTTGTACTGGAGCATATCTTATCTCTGCAAGGTACTTACCCTTCTCGCTCTTGAGTACCATAGCCTCTGCCCATCTATTCTGCATCTCCTCTTCCTTGACCTCCTCGACCTTTCCTTTATCCTTCTCCTCCATAGGTTTGCCAACTACTAGGGTGTATACAACCTTATTCTTCTCCTCCTCATTTATCATCTCAGCCATCTTCACAAGTCTGCTCTTGACTATCATATAGTGTACTACTATATAATCCTCTGCAGCCCTATCTACGAACACACTGGCATCTATCCCGTTTATATATCCCTTCATCTCCCTGTTTATCCAATCTGGGAACTCATCCTTGGGGATATAGTACTCAAAGTGCAGTAGTGGTATATCCTTCACAAAGTCAGTACTCCAGTTAAAGTCTGATACACTCTCAACTATTATATTACCATCAGCATCTGTATACATCTTCAGATCCTTTATAACATCAAAGTACGATATATACTCCATCACCCTCTTCTCCCCATTGTACTCAACGTCCCACGCACCTTGCTCAGATATGGTTATATAAGATACATATGTTACTGGCTCTGCAAGGAACCCTTCGCCTATACCTACAAGGTCTATATTAAATACATACAGACCCGCATCGATAAGAACTGGTCCATGTACTGTGATGTCTTTACCATCCTCTGTACGCATATAGCCCATATTAGGCATGGTCTCTCCTTCTATCATAACCTCTTTCATCTCTGGATCTGGTTTGAATATTATCTTCAATGTATCCTGATCTGGCATTATATGGAACCTCTCATTAAGTTGATGCTCGTTGGTGCCAAACTTTGTGATCTTTATATCATACACTATTGTACCCTCTATCACCTCATCTGTATTAACATCTATGGCCTTGATAGTGAATGTCATATCAACAAGCTCTCCTGCTCTCCTCACCTCTGGCTCAAGCCTTAGATCGAGGGAGATGGATCTGCCATCTACGTCCTTTGGTCCTACAGTCTCTTTACCCATACCATGACCATATACCTGCACTACTGAGATGCTTGAAGCGGTTAATAGCAGAGTTACTACAGAAATTATTGCCATCAGTATGGAAACTCTCCTCATATGTAATTATCTGCTTTGGTCACTGTTTAAGGTTTATGGTACAAGGATAGAATTAGTAGATCGTGCAGGTTAGATATCATGCTAGAGAGTGTTTCTATAATAGGTGTATATGCAGATGATGTGATCACAAAAATATAAGAGGAGGTTCTGATCTACTGTACTGTTCTTCTGTCTATGCTCTTTATGCCCTTCCTTGCGTATAGGAGGAATGAGCCTAGAGCTGCGCCTATTAGCCCTATACTGCCTATGAGTACCTCTGGTACTACGTTGAATGACATGATCTCAAAGTCTAGGCTATGGTAGCCATTTGTGCCATCGTAGAATGGCATTGGATGCCCACTGCACGCCAGTATGGTTAGATGTGTACCAGGTGGAAGGTTTGGTACTATTAGAGTTGCTGTAGCCTGGAGTTGACCAGGTTCAGTTAATCTTCCAGTGTTAGGATCTACCGTGCCTGCTATAAGCGTGGCTACAACATCCTGATGGGATCCAACAAGATTACCTGTAGAGTCTATCCATGCTAGCCTTATCAAGCTCCAGCCACCAGGTCTATCACCTTCGTTAAGATACACGTTCACTGTAACACCTATTGATCCTCCTGGAAGTCCTTGTGTTGCCGATGGGATTATCTCTATTATCCTATCCCTCTCTGTATGGCATATAGAGACTTGGTACTCTGCTACAGTATAGTTCATATCCATTCCTCCGCCTCCAGGCATTGGATGTGCAAAGCATGCTACAAGCCATATCTCTTCTCCTGGAAGGAGGTTATCAACGGTTATGTTTGGTACTGGGAAGTTGCTGACTGTAGCAGTGCCTACACCGTTTGTCCAAGTTGCTATCAGTGGGGCACCGGGAATAGGTCTTGGAGATACTGGAGTAAGGCTAGGATCATCTGCTGGACTATACCATACACCGCCATTCGCTATCCAGGAACCTGTTGAAGGCCTATACCAGGCAAAGGTTACATAACTGTACATGAACTCAAATATTGGCTGTGGCAGAATGCCTCCTGACTTGTTATAGTCTGCAGTAACCTTTACGAATGTTTTATCGCCAGGAAGCCCACCTGCTGGATGTAGGTCTAGACTAATGAATGTATCATTATATGCTCCGCAAAAGTTACCTAGTACATCACCAGGGGCGCCATGACCGCCATTGTAATGATCGCCATGATCGCTGTCGGCAAATACATCAACGAAGGTACCTGTTATGAGTACGGCCACTATTATTGCTGCTACCTTGGACTGCATCACATCTATTACCTCTCCAAGCTTATTAAAACTTATGGTACAATCATCAAAAATATGAAATAATTCTAGAACAAATCTCTAGTACAGTGATCTAACAAATAACTACATAAGATACCCCATAAATAAATATTATCTATAATTCTGATTCCAATACTAGCTCGATATAAAGTAGATATTATATTAATCTCTAAATTCGATCACTGTACTATAATGGTTTATATTTATTTCTAAAATTACAAACTCTGTGAAATTCTCAAGAGGAGGCGCCGTGATTATTGCATCTGCTATAACTGTAGCTGTTGTAGTAACACTACTCTTCACAACATCTCAGATGAATAATATAACAATACCAAGAGAAGAGGGTAAACATAAGGGCGAGGGCTTATCTGAGAGTGTTAGTGTTGAAGAGAGGATTACAGTAGATCTTAAGGTAAAGGAGGTTGAGGAGAAGGGTGAAGAGGAAGAGGAAGGGGAGAAGGGTATACAGCCGATCAAGAGTGATAAAGGAGAAGAGCCTACCAGACCCTTAGGAGGTAGGAGTAGTACCTCATGCCTCTCCGTACAAGAGGGTAATGCGAACATACCTGAGGGCCTCACAGTCAACCTCTCACTCAACAAGAGTTATGGCGCGCCAAACAGTATGATACGTGCTGTAGCATCTCTAAGGAGCATGGATGAAAGTATAATATTCACACTTACACATGTAAGGTTTGCGTGGTTCTCTCTACATGATGGTCCTAAACAGTTATCAGAGTGGGAGGAGGTTAGAGTTCTATGGGACTACCTTGATGAGTATGTGGTAGGAGAAGTGGGGGTAAACACTAGAGTGCCAGATATCCCTGCAGGTACAGATATTGTTATAGTTGCATGCTTGGTAGAGAGATCTCCTCTATCATATAAGGAGTTAGGGTTTGTAACTTATAATTTTAGGGTTACTGCTGAAGAGAAGAGTATACCATACTATAGAGTAGATAGCATAGATGATCTCTACACTAAGGTCACTAAAGCAATACTAAACAAGGGTGTAAAGTTTGATGAGGAGAAGGTTAAGAGACTGCTAGATAAGGTTGTGAAACAGGCTGAAAGTAGTGAAGATGGTGAGATTCACGGTGAACCTACTAGCATAACTGTTAAGGAAGGCTCATACCTCTTCATTGATGTTGCTGAAGGCAGCCTATATGGTGTTGGATGCCTTACAAGTAATGTTGTAGTAAAGGAGGGTGATACTTTACGCTGCTTCTTCATAGGCTATGGTGAGAGCAACTATAATCTTAGGGTAGATGTTGTATATAGTAATGGAGAAACATTAACCATATTTGATGGTTTAGTAGATGATAGTGAGTTTACAAAGACATTCACTCATGTAGTTAATGGGAGTGGTGAAGGAAGAGTGCACATAATTGCAGTAGTTGATGATGAGCGTGCCATACTCGAGATCAGGCTTGATATCATCAAAGCACTAGATGTAAGAGGGTTATGCACCCCATGGGTAGAGAGAGATGTTAAGATAGTTCTTGAACCAACATATGGGTTACCTGGGAGCGATGTAAGAGCGAGTATAGGGATAAGGATACTCCCTGAGGATGAGAGTATGAGATGGATGTTCGAGTACATCACAGTAACATGGCTTGATGATGCTAATAGACCTATACCAACGTCGTGGATTCTTGCTGAGGATGATAGTATGAGAAGTAAGTGGAAGGAACCACTAAAGATAATCAATTGGGATGATGGTGATGACGATATCTATACTGGTAGTACTAAGATACTACTCAAGGTTCCAGAAGTGGATATAGGGAGCAGGTTAAAATTGTTGGTATGTTTTGTGCACCCAATGCCTGGAGGCTACATGGATATGGTGAACAGTTATACAACATTCTATGTTGGTAGTGAGCCAAAGGAAGAGGAGGATAAGGTGAAGAAAGAGGAGGATAAACAGCAACAACAGCAAGGGCAGCAACAACAGCAACAGCAACAACAGCAACAAGTAGGCTCTATCCCATGTAGTATATACCCTGGAGGGGATAGACAGATAAACTTCTCCATCGATCCTAAGAGTGGTGCCTCTGGCTCATCTGTAAGAGTAAGCCTCACTGTAAGGGTAAACCCAGAGGATTACGGAGAACCATTCGATCCGACAAAGCACTGGAGATGGATGTACGAGGATGTAAAGTTCTTCTGGCTAGATGCTAATAACAATACCATAGACTCTATTGGGCCGCTCAAGGTTATACAGTGGAGTAAGAGTGATCCACTGTATGGTGAAGGAGTGTATAATCTAACAGTTCCTAGAGCACAGAGTAATACTGCAAAGATAGTTGCTTGCTTTATGCATCCTATGCCTGGGGGCTTCATGGAGATGACCTACAGGATGGAGAACTTTACCATAATAGATGCTACTCCTGCAGGAGGTCAACAGCAACAACAGCAACAACAGCAAGGGCAGCAACAACAGCAACAGCAAGAGCAAGGACAACAAGAGCAAGAAAAGGGTAGAATAGAACCGATCGACTTTGATATAGGAGAGATATGTGGTAAGTACACTGGTGATAGGGAGTTCATCTCCATGAGTATTAAGCCAAATGCTGACTCTATCACTACATCAATAATGGTAACGCTTGATAGCGATGATCCCAATCTCGAGATCTGGAAGTTCATGTACAGTTACATAAAGTTCAGATGGTACAACTACTCTACCAAAGCATATATTAGTGATTGGATACCATCATCTCCACAGCAATTGATAAAGGAGTGGGATAGTGAAGGCAGTAAGGTTATCGGAAGGGCAGAGTATACACTCGTACTGCCAGAAGCCTCCCCTGGTAGCAGACTAGGGTTAATAGCATGCTTCTCCCATCCATGGCCTGGACCAACAGGGTATATGGATATGAACTATACTGTTACTGCATATATAAAACCAACTGAGTACTATAGGCTAGAAAGCATAAACGATCTTGATAGAGTAGCAAAGGATCTATTATCCCCTCTTGATGGTGAGAAGGCTGATAGTATATCTGCTACTATAAATAGGATTGAGCCTAGGCTAGATAAAGATGCCAGATATCTTCTCATAGATGTAAAGAAAGGTAGTATATACCTCCTAGCATGTCTGCTAAGGGATATGCCAGTTAATATAGGCGACTCTATACAATGCATAGCAGTAACTGATATGGCTATAGATAGGATCAGTATAACATCAGTAGCCCCAGACTGGACCTTCATAAGGAAGGGTTACAATATGGAGGAGGTTGAGGGGAACAGGGTAACTATAGCAGATATTACGCTTGATAGAGCAGGGGATTGGACTATTCTGGCTGAGTTTGGTGATGGTGAAACGGCATCTATAAAGGCTAGTGTTGCATTTAACGTTATACCAGAAGGGATACTGGGTGTAATAGCAATAATCGTTACCATGCTTACAACTACAGTACTCTATCTCAGAGCCGTAACCAGATTATAGCATTTGTACATATCATCTTCATTAGACATGATCTTTATGTGGATCTGTTATTAAATAACCGCTGAACAATATGGAATGGTTGATGATAGTCTACGATATCACTCAACTATTCATACAAGATAATAATAGTGGCTAAATGCTGCATCCTGAGCCAAAGGAGAGTGGGCCCGAAGGGCTTCGATCCCTTGACCTACCGGTCTCCCAAGTCATTGCCTATCCGTTACCGTATACTTTATGAGCCGGTCGCTCTTCCAGGCTAAGCATCCCGCCACATAAAGTGGTTACGGGCCCACCTATTAGGAGGCAACCGGCTTTACATACTGCAACTAAATTATTATATATAATTTCTTTGCTCCTCTAATCAGCAGTCTGCAGTTATATACCTCTCATACACTGCATCTAGCAGCATGTTCTGTGCAACCATGGACTCTACAGCGCTTTTATGGAGAGCATCATGAGCATCATCTGGCATCACTGCTATCATCCTCCTCCAAACATCTGCATGCCTAACATCAACTATGCTATGAACCCTCTGGTACTCAGTAGCATCATCACTGCTTATACTGTAGTACCTTATCAGTCCTTCAAGTTTTGTACTGCTTATCTTTGGTAGCTCTGCTTCATATGCATACATTGCTGCTATCCCTGATGGCGCGTCAGTTAACTTGAGAAGTTTATGTACTGCGTCTCTAGCCTTGTTACTAACATTGTATGCATAAAGATCTTCCTCACTTATACCAAGTGCTCTAGCAAATCTTATCCAGAGGGCTACATGCTCCCTCTCCTCCCTAAGGTTAACATCTATCTCTCCAGCGTATTCTGTACCATTATAGTATTTCATTATATTCTCGACCATCTCTGGCACACTCTGTACAAGGTAAAAGTACTCAAGCGCATATCCCTTCAATGCTTCCATGCTTAGCCTTCCATCCGACCATAGTCTATAGAATGGGTGCTTCAGTAGGCTCATCCTCTCTATCTCAACATCTATCCTCTTCACTATCTCTCTACTCATGGCTTAACATCCCATGTACCTATAAAAAATCTTTGCTCTACATCTACATAGGCATAGGTAAGGATTTTATTGTTATAATACATGCTAGAGTGTGGTGCTCCGGTGGTGTAGCCCGGTCAAGCATGGCGGCCTTTCGAGCCGCAGATCGCGGGTTCAAATCATGCATGAATACCCTGCATGTGATAATCCCGCCCGGAGCACCATAATTAATAACAGAATACATTATTAATTAAGAACTTTCGATGAAATGATGCAATTAGTTTTAAAGATAGCCGGGATTATTGTATAATTCATCATAGAAGAAGGCTTAAAGAGATTAAACTATATATAGATAATCAAAACCATTAAAAGTGTGACGGTATGGTCGTAAAGAACCCCCTTACATCACCATATCCTTGGTGGTACGAGATATATCAGAGGGTGAAGCTTGCTCCTTGGTGGTTCAGTTACAAGCTTGGTCTAAGTAAGCAGGCATTGCTACAGGATAAGATAGTTGAACTTGCCGTTGATCTAGACCTTCAAGACCTCTGGGTCAAGAGTGTCATAAAGTTCGCTATAACCGAGTTCTCAAAGAAGGGCCTAGGTCCAGATTACTATGGTTATCATAACATAGATCATGAACTCGAGGCTACCTACTTTACACTACTTATAGCGAAGGGGTTAAATGATAGACTAAACAGGGGTGACATCTACTACCTCTTCCTTGCATCGCTCTTCCATGATTTTGATCCCCTGAAGGACTTCGATAGGCCTAATGAGGACTCTGTTGAGTGGTTTCTTAGGAACAATAAGAGCATAGTTAGATTTGTTGATTATGTTGGTCTAAGCCTAGATATAGTTATAGCGATGATATATAGAACAGCATTCCCATTCAAGGGAGAGGTTAAGGAGCATGCATTAAGGAGGATGGATGAGCTGTTCACCAATGCTGGTATATCTAAGGATGATCCTAGGAGGGAGCACTATATATGGCTTGGATGGATAGTCTCAGTAGCAGAGAGGTTGGCAGGGTATGCCATGAGGGATTACAATGGTAGCATGGAGCTTGCTATGAAGAATGCTCATGCACTTGGCTGGCACCCTGCCCTAATAAATAGAGAGGCTGTAAAGTACTTCAACATAATGCTAGAGGAAGAGAGGGATATGCTTGATCTAATCCTCTCAGCAGTGCCAGTAGAGTACAAGGAGAGGTTCCATAGGAATGTTAATGCATTCAAAGAAGCATATGCAAGGGAGTTAGAGACAAGGGAGATGATACTTCAGGGTCTAATAAGATTCTATATTAAGGTTGAGAATGATGGTAGGAGTGGTATTAAATGTTCAGATTCATGTATAAACTCCCTCCTCAAGATACATAAGCTACTACCGTTACAACTACGTATGAGCGATGAGCAGTTTATAGCCACGCTAAAGCGTAATGATACCCTGCTCATTACGTTAAGAAAGGTTACCAATGGATGTAATAGTACTCGTGCTGGTGTAGATGACTATAAGTATAGGGAGAGGGGAGGAGATGATGATCATAATGATAATGATAATGATAATGATATACTAGGCTACTCCAAGGGTGGTCCACTTGAACGTTATAGGTTAAGGAGGGGCACTCGGGATGAGAATAGGGGTAAGGGGAATACCATCTACCTTGAGCCAATAAGTATAGATTACGCATATTGGGGGGCTAATGGTGGGCATCTGCTACGTTACTCATTCATCCTAGAGGCAAAGAGGAGGGGTTATAGGTTCCTTACAGCGTATGCCCATAGATCTGTTATAGAGGAGAGGATCTCAAAGGGCGAGCCTATAGAGATGGTCTGTAGATATGATCCAGATAGGTTCGATTACTATAGGTATGATCTATCAAAGGTAGATGAGGACCAGCTTACTAGAGAGATAGAGTATATGTTAAGGGGTTCTGGACTTTGAGGATGTGATAAGTGATAAGGATGGATGTATGGATGGCATTGCCTCTATGGTTTATGCCCTATGGTTGATGTTGCATTGGTAGTAGCATTCAACTCTCCATCAGTCTTATCCCCGTTCGTACTCCCAGTATCAGTACCATCCTCTCCCTCTAGAGTAGATGGTTCATATCCAACAACAGTGGTAATGGTAGCAGCATCACCCTCACTACCATGGCTACCATCACCATGATCCTCTACCTCTACCTCCATCTCCACCGATGATCCTCCATATCGCTGCTGATCGCTTACAATGTTACTCTGCACCTCTATCGGCAATAGAGAGAATACATCGCTAGATGGCACAGATGCCTGGGAGAATGCTATCAATGGTGCTGGATAGACACCAAACCCAACCATGAATGCTAGAGCAAATAGGAGCGTTGCAAGTATCAGTCTAGGCTCCTTTATCTTAAGTACCCCTGCTCTACCATAAACGTAGCTCTGGTTAACCGTTGGTATTGTGACAGGTTCATCGAAGTACATACGCCTAATAACCCATGCATAATAGCCTAAAGATAATGCGCTATTGAGTATACCTGCTATTGCAAGGTATGGAGCCCATGATACTGTTGAGCCAGCATTGACAGCAGCAGCAAAGAGTATGAACTTACTCCAGAAGCCATTCAATGGTGGTACTCCAGCAAGAGCAAGTAATGATACAGCCATAACAAGGGAGATCAATGGCATCCTACGCCCTATCCCCCTATACTGATCTATATTCATAGTTCCTATAACTAATGCTATGCCAGCAGCAGCTATGAATGCTGAAGACTTCATAACAGCATGGTTCATCACATGGAAGAGTGCTCCCTGCATCGCTAGATCCGAGTATGGAGCAAGACTCAAGCCTATCAGCATATACCCTGCCTGAGATATACTTGAGTATGCGAGTATCCTAGTCATACTCCTCTGCGTTAGAGCAGCAAGGTTACCTATAGTCATGGTTAGCACTGCTATTACAGCAAGCATTAGACTCCACTCAACGTTGAATACAAGCATGCCGAATATTACTGCCTTGAATGCTGCTGCGAACCCAGCCTTCTTGGTTGCTGCTGATAGTAGTGCACTTATTGGTGTTGGGGCACCTTCATATGTATCAGGGATCCACATATGGAATGGTACAAGTGCCATCTTGAATCCAAAGCCTGCTATGAGCAGTGCTAGGGCTATGAAGGCTAATGGTCTCAACCCTTGGTCTATGCTGATGAGTGCCTGCATAACCGCTGCTATATTGGTTGATCCAGTTATGCCATAGATGAGTGATGCAGCGTATATGAGCATGCCAGATGCAAGTGCACCAAACAGGAAGTACTTGATCGCTGCCTCATTGGCCAATGGATCCTTCTTCTTGAATGCAGCAAGAACATAGGTTGGGATACTCATGAGTTCCCAAGCAACTATAAGCATAAGCAGATCGGTAGAGTATGCAAGCATTACCATGCCTATCGATGAGAGCAGTATGAGCGAGTAGTACGGCCCTGGATTTGGTACCCTACGCATATACTCTATAGAGGATACTACTGCTACTATGGCAACTATGAGCATTGCTATGCTGAAGAATGAACCAAACATATCATCTGCAATAACCTGATCTGTGAATACTATGCCTAGGGGTATAGAGCCTGATGCTATCCTTACAAGGATAACTGCTATTGAGAGGATGAGTGCACCAAACGCTATGCTGCCATGTACCTTATGGCTCATATCCCTCCTCCTGAACGCATCAAGGAGAGGAAGGATTAGACCTGTGACGCCAAGTATTATGGTTAGTATTATTGGGGTTGAGTAGAGGTCTACCATGCTAATCACCATTCATCCATTGATCCATCAACCATCAATCCATTCATACTCTTACTCCTATTCTTACCCATCTTGACTCATCCCTTCTCCATCCACCATGCATTCAGGGTTGTAACACCATTGCCTGTAGTATGTACGTGTAAATATACATGTACGTGCTATGATAACCATGATCCTCATCTCATTCACCTCCTGCTATGACTATGAGTAGAACAAATATTATCCCAACAGCAAATGCGTATATGTATGTCTGAACTACCCCAGTCTGCATATACCTTACTACCTTGGACCACCATGCCATTGCGAACTGGAATGCTGGATTTATACCATCTATTACTACCATCTCAAAGTACCTCCATGCTATCCTTGAGGCGAATAGCGGTGCTATCACGAATGCCCAGTAGTACATGCTGTTAATATACCATCTATTCTCTAGGAACCTGTATACCGCATATGCTACTCTACTCCTTGCTACAACCTCTGGACTCAGTGCTCTCCTTATGTAGAATATATAGCCTAGGCCAGAGCCTATGCCAAATGCTATCACAGATGATGCTATAGCCTCAGGATGCAACTTTACCTCGCCATGGCTCTCTATACCATATGAGTTGAGTAGGAATGCAGCGAAGAGATTGTGTAGTTGCTCTTCAACGAACGGTCCTGCTATACCTAATGCTATAGTAAGCCCAGCAAGTACACCAAATGGCACCCACATAATAGCACCAACATCATGGAGCTTATGCCCATGATGCTCCAACTCCTGTAGATGCTTGCTCTTACTACCAAACATAACCATGCCTACCATCCTTATTGTGTAGAATGCGGTCATCATTGCAGTAAGGAATGCTATCCAGAAGAGTGCTGGTGCAAATATGTAATGGGACTCTAGCAATGAGGCAAAGATTGCATCCTTGCTCCAGAAGCCTGATGTTATTATAGGTGCCCCAGCAAGGGAGAGTGCACCAGCAAGCATGAATATGTATGTCTTCCTAGCATGATTCCTTAGCCCTCCCATATCATCCATGAACCTACTCTCTGCAATGTGTAGTATGCCTCCAGCAGCCATGAAGAGCGATGCCTTGAACATCGCATGACTTGCTAGGTGGAAGAGCCCTGCTGTATAGCCATTCACGAACTCTGCTGATAAGCCTGCTACTCCTAGTGCTAGGAGCATGTAGCCTATCTGTGAGCCCGTTGAGTATGCTAGGACCTTCTTTATCTCCTTGTTTACTATTGCCTGAGATGCAAGCATGAATGCTGTTATTGCACCAACCCATGTTACAACCTCGAAGAATAGGCTAGCATCAATGCTTGCTACTGCAAAGAAGAGTGGACCTAACCTTGCTACAAGGAATACCCCTGCCTTGACCATGGTTGCTGCATGTATCAATGCTGATACAGATGTTGGGCCAGTCATAGCCTCAAGGAGCCATTCATGTAGTGGGAATTGAGCAGATTTGCCTATCGCTCCTACGAATATAAGTACTGCTGCAGGTACCAGAAGCCCATTGGACTGCATAATATGTGCCCATGCTGGATCATCCAAGAGTGCTTTATACTCGAATGTCCCAGCATGTATGAAGATTAAGAATATGCCAGCAAGCATTGCAGCATCCCCTGCTCTAGTCATGAGGAATGCCTTCATACCAGCATGTGATGGCGATGTATACTGTGCAATACCCCATGCATGATGACCTATCCTCCCTACGTAATCCTTCACCCTATCCCTGTACCAGAAGCCTATTAGTGCATATGATGCAAGACCAACACCCTCCCACCCAAAGAATAGCATGAGCAGGTTATCAGATAACACTATCAACTGCATGCTCCCTATGAAGAAGTTCATGAAGAACCAGTACCTAACTAGGTTAGGATCGCCCTTCATGTAGCCTATGCTGTATACCATGATTAGGAAGGATATCCATGCAACTAGATTACTCATTATTATGCTTAGGGTATCTGCTACCACCCCAGCCTTTATCCCTAGATCTGGTATCCATGGATACTGGCTATGAACCGCATCCCCTGCCAATGCTACAGGGACCAAGGTCGATGCCATCACTGCGCTTGCAAATGCAAACACTGCTGGTGCTGTATCCCTGACCCTGCTACCTATCCTTCCAAACAATGGGCTTAGCATCGCGCCAATCATCGGTAGTATCCATACAAGCCAGATGTTGATTGCTAGAGCATCGAACTCTGGGTTATGGATGAACCTATCTGCACTCTCCTCTACTACCCCTGCTGCAAGGACTATTATGCTTGCTATGATGCTTAGATCTATACTCATTCTATATCACATCCCTTATCGCTCCATCCTGCTCTAGCTCCTGTTCTTGTTCATGTTCTTGCTCATGTTCCTGTTCTATCATTCTACCCTCATACCCCTCCTCCAAATAATGCCTTCATGTATGGTACTATGATGGAGGTTAGCATATCTGGATATATGCCTATCACTATAGTTAGTATGGCAAGGAACATCATCGGTGCAGCCATGTACATTGAGCCTTCTCTGACATGCTCCAACCCTTCCCTATTGCCATAGAAGATACGCTTATACATCCAGAGTATATAGCCTGCAGTCAGTACTGTTGCTGCCATTGCTAGAGCAAATGCCACCACCCTTACCATGGAGCCATGCTCTACACTGGTAGCACTCTCTAGTACTCCAAGGAATAGCATCCACTCTGCCATGAACCCATTGGTTGGTGGTATCCCCATTATCGCTAAACCTCCGATCATCGCTGTGACAGCAGTTATAGGCATCTTACCTGCTAACCCACCAAGTCTAGCAAGGCTCCTTGTACCTGCCTGCATTATCAACATACCAGCCATCATGAAGAGCAGTGCCTTACCGGTTCCATGGCTAACATACAACATTACAGCACCAGTGGAACCTATCACGCTTAGAGAGGAGATGCCGAAGAGGAAGTAGCCCATCTGGCTTATACTGGAGTATGCTAGAACCCTCTTCACATCATCCTGCATCAATGCCATTGCCCCTCCATATATCATTGTAACAAGCCCTCCAAGGTTTAACCATATAGAGATATCTGCGTAAGTGCTAGGGAGCAACTGCATAACAAGCCTTGCAAGTGCGTAGCCCCCTATCCCTATCATCGCTGGGGATAAGAGTGCGCTTATCGGTGTTGGTGCCTCGGCATGTGCATATGGCAACCATATATGCACTGGGAATATAGCTAACTTCACCACCAGCCCTATGACTATTGCCCCTGCTATGAATGGTAGCAGACCCTTATCTATCATACCCTCGCTTATAGCAGCCATATCGAAGCTCTTCACTGATAGCCCCATTGCTATAAGCCCGATAAGGAGCACTACGGCCCCAACATGGGTCCAGAAGAGGTACATGAGTGCTATCCTCTTCCTTGCGCCATATCCATACAAGGCTACTAGGAAGAACGATGGTACAAGCATCAACTCGAAGAAGACGTAGAACTGGACTAGGTTGGTAGCAAGTACGGTACCAAGCATGCCCATGGCAAATGCAAGATACAGTGCATAGTATATGCCCATGTTGGTGTTGATGTACTCCGTTGGTACCTCCACAACTGCTCTAACAGGTGCTCCTCCAGCATTTGCATGCTCATGCTCATACTGCTCAACTATCTTGTGGACCATGTATGGTTTTGAGTAGAGTACTAGTACAGTTGATAGGATGTATATTATTAGGGCGAATGGTATGCTCAGACCATCTAGCAGTAATCCAAACTCGCCCAACTGGCTCCACGGGTAATGCTCCTCATACCTCGCATGCATTGAGGCTAGGAGCAGCATAACTGTAGAGTACAGCATTATGCCAAAGGTGAACCATGTTGATGCATTTACACCATACCTCCTTCCTATATAGTAGGCTAGAGGTGATAGTAGAAGTGGTATGAAGACAGCCTGCAATAGGTAGTACATTACCCACTTAGCCTCTTCAGGCCCTTGATATCTATATTCCTATATATTCTATATGCTACTATCATCAGTGCTAATCCAACCGCAACCTCTGCTGCTGCTATCGCTATGGAGAATAATGCGAATGTCTGCCCTGTTGCATTTGGTGAGGGCATGAGCCTAGAGAATGCCACAAGGTTGAGGTTTGCAGCATTGACTATTATCTCTACCGCAAAGAGCATCCTTATGAAGTTCCTCTTCACCGTAAGACCATAGATGCCTATAGCAAGGAGTATTATTGAGACTATGGTGTAATCTAGTATCTCTGCCATATGCGCTGCATTCCCCTCCTTCTTGATCCTTCTAGGCTAGATGCGCTATCATCGGCATAGGTTATAGTTGTTACCACTGCTACTATTGCTAGCACGACCAACATCATCGATACACTCACCTCTCCTCCCCCTCTACACTCTCCTTCCTCTCTCCTTCCAACTCTCCTCCCCTCTCAAACCCTGAACTACTCTCTTCCTCATCCCACTCTCCCTCTCCCTCTCCCTTCCCCTTATCCCTACCCTTACCCCTATCAACCTTTGCAAGGACAAGCGCACCTACAACAGATGCTGCGAGTGTTAATGCTAATGCTATGAATGCTGGGGAGTAGTATGTGAGCATCTCCTCCCCTATCTGCATTAGAGTTGGAACGCTCTCAGATGCCTGCCATCTTGCTATACTTGAAGCAGCAAGGAGTGCGCCTAGAAGTCCTATGATTGCTAATGCTATTACAGCGCCCATAACCCTCCTCCTCCCTCCCTCATCGAGTCTGAGCCATGCCTCACGCCTAACAAGCATTATAGTGAATATTATGAGTACTACAACCGCACCAACATACACTGTTATCTGGAACATCGCTACGAATGTAGCATCCAAGAGTACAAAGAAGATAGCTATGCCTAGTAGTGTAACAGCAAGTGCTATAGCACCATATATCAGCTCCCTAAACTCTAGTGCTATTATCGCTGATGCAATAGTTATAACAGATACTGTAATGAAGTATGGATCACTCATCGTGGTATGCACCCAACTCATCTATCTTTATCTCATATGTGCCTTGATACTTTGGCTTTACAGCAAGTTGGTCTGGAGTATAGATTAGATGCTCCTTAGTGTATGCTGCCAGTTCATAGTCATCTGTCATGAATAGTGCATAGAATGGGCAGGCATCTACACAAAGGCCACAGAAGACACATTTGCCATAGTCTATCTGGGGCATTATACCCTTCTTGTTCTGCTTGTACTGCTTATCGACCTTAACCATGCTTATTGCTTCTGCTATACCTTCACATGCTATTGAGCAGAGTTGGCAGCCAGTGCATTTGTCATGATAGAGTATATGCCTCCCTCTATAACCTGCTATCCCTACACCCTCTTTTGGATCGAACTGATAGCCATCGCCAACGAACTTTAACTTCTGCTCTGGGTAGCGTAGGGTGAACCTCTTTACTGCTAGATGCTTGCTACCTGATGCCAGTGCTCTTAGCATGCCTGAGACCGAGCCCATAGATCCATCACCATCATAATCATAATCCTACCTAACTACCTAACTAACTAACTTGCTTGGCCATAACCATGATAACGTCCATGTTTGAACCTGCATCAAGATCAAGATCATGGTGACCATCAACCTTAATGACCGACACCTACAACACCAAGGTAGAGTAGTGCTACTGCTATAAATACATTGATGAATGATAATGCTATCAACTTGGACCATCCTACCCTTAGAAGTACGTCGATCTTCACCCTTGGATTTGTACCTCTAACAATTATCATAAAGAGTGCTACACCGAAGGTCTTTATTGTGAACCAGAATATGCTGCTAACCTCACCACTGCTGAGTACTTGTACATTGAAGACCTCTATGCTGGGAAGGAACTCTGGTCCTATCCAGCCACCAAGGAAGAGTGTTGTGAACAATGCTGATAATGCATACATCTTTATGTAATTTGCTAGCTGGATTAGTCCATAAGCCATACCAGAGTACTCAGTGAGCCATCCAGCAACTATCTCACTCTCAGCCTCTGGCAGATCGAAAGGTATCCTCTCAAGCTCTGCTAATGCAGTTACAAAGAATACAAATGCTCCTATTGGCACTAGTAGTATGAACCAGTATGAGTACTGTGCCTCTACTATGCCTGTAAGGCTTAGTGTAGATGCAAGTATGACTATGGGTAGAACAGCAAGTATCAATGGAATCTCATAGGATATCAACTGGTATAATGCCCTTAACCCCCCTATGAATGGGTACTTACTATTGCTTGCATACGATGCTAGAAGAACTGTTAGGGGGAAGAAGCCTAGGAGAGCAAAGACCGCTAAAAGGCTCACATCTATATCTGCTATTACCCATCCGGGTGCTACTGGGATGAGTGCTATGAGCCCAGCTGCTGCTATAACGAGCACTGCAGGTGCAGCCCAGAATATCGGCTTATCTGCGCCAGATGGTACTATTATCTCCTTGCCCAGTAACTTGAGGAGATCTGCTATGAGTTGGAGGAACCCTCCTAGAGAGTTTGCCCACCAGAACGCTTCTCTACCGGCATGGTATGGACCGACTCTCAACTGCATCTTTGCAAGTGTCTTCCTCTCAGCAAATATGAGTACAGTAGCGAATAATGCAGCGAATGTGAACCCTGGGAATACCGCTATTCTAAAGAATAGACTCTCTAAAGTTGGCCTTATCAATGGTGCACCAACCTGGGGATTGGTAAGCATTGTAAGCAGTAGGTATGGGTTTATCTCAACTCCGTTTATGACTGGAGGGGGAACGTAGAAGAGTACTATGAATATTATAGGGAGTGCTATGAGCGAGACTATGATGAGTATCCAGAAGAGCAGCCAGAGCACACTCTTCACAAAGTTTGAGAATGTAAACTCGCTCACCGTACTCATCAATAGTTCACCTCTTCACGTATTGTGCAGATCCATCCATCAAACCAACCATCAAACCAACCATCCAATCGAATCCAATCCAATCCCATAATCCTTTCATGCATATTGCCTTTACCAACAATCATCGGCCTACACCTAATCTATATCTACCTAAATCTATATCTACCTATCAGCCTCCACCGGCCAGTAGTTCATACTCCAATATATACTTGGCATATCGGCAAGTTTTGCGCCCTTGAGTAGATGTGCCATAACAGGTATCTCCCTGAACGAGGGTACACTCAACTTCACCCTGTATGGTTTTGGATTACCATCACTTACAAGATAGTACGCTAACTCACCCCTTGCTGCCTCAACACGCTTGAATACCTCCCCAACAGCACCTTTTGGGTTTGGTCCAAGTTTTGTTCTTACTGGGCCTGAAGGCATCCTCTCAAGTGCTTGCAGTGCTATCTCAACGCTCTCATACATCTCAAGCCATGGTACGTATGCCCTAGCAAAACTATCCCCCTCATTCATGGTTATAACCTTAAAGTCTAGTTCATCATATACATCGTAAGGCTCGACCTTGCGTATATCATGCTCAACCCCAGATGCTCTAAGTACTGGACCAGTTGCTCCAAGATTTATCGCATCCTCCCTACGCAATATACCAACACCAACGGTCCTAGCCTGAAAGAGTGGGTTATCGTAGAAGATATCCTTATACTCCTTGAGTCTATTCCTGAAGTAGAGTAGATGCCTCTTAGCCTTCTCAGGGAAGGCATCGGGTACATCATTCCTAACCCCTCCAGGCACGAAGTATGCATGTGTGACCCTTGCACCAGAGGCCATCTCAGCAAGGTCTATCAATAGTTCCCTATCAGCCATCGGCCACATGAACATAGTAGAGTGCCCAAGGAATATACCGTATATGCCAAGCCAGTAGAGTTCGAATATGCACCTATTCAACTCTGCCATTATAACCCTTATGTACTTTGCACGTTCAGGAACAGGTATATTGCATATCTCCTCAACCGCTAATACATATGGGTAGAGTATCCCACAAGAGTCTGCTATCATTGGTCTCTCAAGATGTGGTATATTCTGTATGTAGTTCCTATACTCACACATCTTCTCCTCCCCTCTATGCACATACCCTGGGTCTGGTAATGCCTCAACTATTATATCGCCATCAACCTTAACTATGAGCCTGAAGTGCCCTGAGCCTGGATGCTGAGGGCCTACACTTAAGGTGAGTATGCCCTTATCCATACCATCAGCATCCTTGCCCTCTACATCGAACCCAGGTATCCTCTCTCTATCTATCTCAAGACCCATCTAGATCACCTCTGTAGTAACACTCACTCTTCCCTACCCTTTGTATGAAAGTCTTTACGTAATGGTGGGATATCGGCCCAGTCCTCTGGAAGAAGTAAGCGTTCAAGCCTTGGATGCCCATCGAATATAACGCCCAGCATCTCAAATGTCTCACGCTCATGGTACTCAACCCCTCTATATATTGGGATCAGTGTGGGCATGACAGGATCATCCCTATCAAGTTGTACAGCAAATACAAGTACTGATGATCTGAACTTATCGTTCGTACATGAGCCTATATGATACACTACATCTATCAACTTGTTCTTTGGGTAATCTACACCTGCAACAGATATGGGATGGTCAAATCCCAGTTCATCCCTAGCGTATCTGGCAAACTCTAGGATTATATCCTTGCTCACATTGAACCTTATCCTTCTGGGCTTCACATATGCTAGTTTAACCTTATCGCCAAACCTTGCGATAACCCTATCTACGATCTCCTTCTCAACAGTCAACTGATCTGTACTTGCTTGACCTTGGCCCTGTTGGCTCATATACCATCATTAATTGCTACTACTGCTACTACCTGAACCTAGTCCTCTTTATCTTCTCCTGCAGGAGAATACAGCCTTGTATTAGCGTCTCTGGCCTAGGGGGGCAACCTGGTACGTAAACATCAACTGGTATAACACCATCTATGCCTGGAAGCACATTATATGAGTCAAAGTATAACCCGCCAGTTATTGCACATGCGCCCATGGCTATAACATACTTGGGCTCTGGCATCTGATCATAGATCATCCTGACCCTTGGGGCCATCTTCCTTGTAACTGTACCCTGTATAACCATGAGGTCACATTGCCTTAAAGAGCCGAACGCCTCTATTATACCAAAGCGCTCAACATCATACCTAGGGCCTGATGCTGCACCAAACTCAAGACTACAGCAGGCAGTCTCCAGATGCACTGGCCAGAGCGACCATAATCTACCCCAGTTTATCGCGTAACCCAATGGTTTATCAATCGCTTTCACCAAGACCTCTGATAACTTACCTACTAGAATGTTGAAGTTTGCTGGTCTCTCACCATCTAATGCCCCTCTGCTACTCTCTCGCTTAGGGCTTAGAAGTTCTCTTAGCATACAACTTCATATACCCTACCCTAAGATATTATTTATACTTTATCAATGCTGACTACACTATGATAAGATCGATGATCGCTGTAATATATTACAGATATCATATCATATAATATCATCCCATATCATATCATATCATGTCGTATCATATCATATCTTATTACCAGATATCCCTTCTTGCAGAGAGGTACATTGCATAGGCAAGTGCAGCACCTAGGATGGCAAGGAAGATTATTATTGGTAATGTCACTGCCCTTGGTAGACCGAATAGCGATACGCCCCAGGCATAAAGGAAGATGGTCATGACATCAAACACAACGAACATGAGTACGTATGAATAGTACTGCATCATGAACCTAGTCCTACCCTCTCCACTTGGTACCTGCCCACACTCCATCGGCATGAACTTCACCGGATTGAAGAACCTCCTCCTTGGTGCTATCATCTTCGCTACTATGAGTGCAGGTACAGATGCTACTACACCGAATAGGAGCATCCAGAGTAACGGCTCGAATGCTGTACCAGCACTCAATTCACTCAGCCTCCAAAGAGGAGAGAGGTATCCAGTTATAAAAGGGTAACTGTAACTGTTGCTGCTACTCTTGCTTTGCTGTTACATCACTGCCACTGATTATTATAAATAGTGTCTGCCCCTTACCCAACTCGATGCTTGTCATCTCAACATGGAGTAGACCGTTCGTAAAGGCATCTGTAGTACTACTCTTCATAGGCAGCAGCATAGGCTCAGCATGGATGCTAACCCTCTCTGGTTATAGCATCGGTATACCAAGTATATTTGCTCTACACAGGGAGTTACAGACTGGAGCAGTGACGCTACTCATCATGGGTGTTATGTACATGCTAGTACCAAGGATAAGGAGTATTAGGTTTACATATGTGAGAGAGGCAAGGATATCATTCTTACTTATGATAGTAGCACTGATCATGTATTCTACCACTATAATTGCAGTAGATGGTAGGATTAACACTACTGTTGCATTAACATCAAGCATGATCAGGCTAACTGCCATAGCACTATTCTCAACGCTAGTGCTCCTAATGTTAAGGATAGCCCCAAAGGTAGGCAGACTGGCAGATTACTACTTCATACTTGCATTACTTATGCTGGTAGCATACAACACGTTACATACACTTGCTGTAGCAGGAGTGAGTATAGGGGTTGAGCCCCTTAACCTAATCTACATATGGATAGCATCTGTTATATTCACTATATTTGGTGTACAATACAAGGTTGTGCCGGTCTTCTTCAACCAATCAGCCCCCATGAAGGGTATAGATAAGATAGCATTAGCCTCTTCAGTAGTATCTTCTTCCCTACTCCTATCACAACTCTTCTTTGCTGCAGTTATTGCTATGATTGTATCTACTCTAGCATTTGCCCATAGCATATATCTCATGCGTAGACTGACCATACCTGAGTTCCTCTACACATCCGATGATCCCCAAGCAGAGGAGAAGATAGCGAGGCTAAGGTTCTTCGCAACGCTCCTAAGAGTATCCTATGCTGCACTACTCTTAGGCCTTGTACTCGCATTGCTCTATGTTGCTAGTCCTTCATTCAGCCTATATGATCTAGCAATACATATCGTAACCATGGGATTCATAGGCATAACTATGATGAACTTCATACCGATCATGATCCCTCCAATAGTTGGGAGGAATCTTAACTATACAAGGTTCAACATGATACCCTTGTTGGTACTACTCTCCTCAATAGCATTAAGGATCTCATGGAACATAATCCCATATATAGTAGCAATAGAGCGGGTTGTATTTGGCATATCTGGTATTGTGGCAGTTGTAGCGATGCTACTTTACATAAATATGCTTCATAGATCAATGGATAAGTGATGAGCATATCTATCTATTGGTTCTGTTCGGTTAGGTTAGGTTCGGTTTAGTTTGGTTTAGTTTAGATATAGGAGGTGAGAGGGAGTAGTGATTACATCCTCTCATCTTACTTGACGGTTACAGACTTTGCTATATTCCTTGGGTAATCTGGGTTGCAATCCCTCTTAAGTGCCATATGGTATGCCAGTAACTGTAACGGTATAACCTCATAGAGTGGATAGAGCATTCTATCAACTCTAGGGATGGCAAGTGTGAAATCGTAGATACTGCTGCTCGAATCAGATACACCTACTATGTATGCTCCTCTAGCCTTGGCCTCATGAGCAGATGTTAGAACATCGTTATATGTCTCATCCATAGGGTTCAACACTATCACTATGCTCTTCTCATCTATCAGTGCTAGTGGACCATGCTTCAGCTCCCCAGCATGTATACCTTCAGCATGAATATATGCTAGTTCCTTGAGTTTCAATGCACATTCAAGTGCTATGGCATAGTGTATCCCTTTTGCTATTATGTATATGTTGTTTGCATGCTTTATCCTCTCTGCAAGATCACTGATTACTGCTTCCATCTCCAGCATCTTCTCTACATATATGCTAGAACTCTCCATACCAAGAGTAAGGTTAGTACCTTTACTCCTTGCAATCTCTACACTAATCCTGTATAGTAGTGCAATCTGTGCTGTAAAGCTCTTCGTTGCAGCAACACCAATCTCTGGACCAGCATTTATACTTATGAAGATATCGCTCTCCCTTGCAAGTGTTGATAATGGAGAGTTCACGATAGATGCTATCTTGAAGTTGTTGAGCCTTGCAAGCCTAACTGCGTTCAACACATCTGCAGTCTCACCACTCTGTGATATTGCAAGTAGTATGGGTCTGCCATTACCGATGCAGATACCCATGTTATACATGAACTCACTTGCAACTACTGCATCACAATTCAACATGCATATGGTAGAGAAGAGGTACTTGGCCATTAGTGCTGCATGATGACTACTACCAGAGCCTGTTATGACTATTCTATCAGCATTAACAAGTGAGTCTACTAGCAGGTGTAATCTCTTGGGATCATTATTGAATGCCTTGCTTATTGTATATCTCTGCTCATGTATCTCCTTCAGTGTATAGTGTGCAAACCTGCCCTTATCTACATCTGCAAACTCCCATGCTATCTGGGTTATATCCTTCATCACTACCTTACCATCCCTATTACATACTCTTATGCTCAGCCTTGGATTATGCCCTTCACCCCTTACAATAAAGACCTCTCCATCTGCAAGGAAGATGGCCTTATCAGTATACTCTATGAATCCTAATACATCGCTTGCTATGAAGCACTCATTGGCAAAGAGCAGATAGTCATCATCATTGCCCCTACTTGGATTACCAAGCCCTATTATGAGAGGCTCGTGATACCTTGCTCCCAGTAATATGCCATCGCCTGTGAGTGCTACGAATGAGTATGAGCCTCTTAGCATGTTCAGTCTCTCTGCTATTGCCTTGCATATAATATTGCTATTACCATCATCAATGGCAGGCAAAGACTCTAGGATGTGTGCTATAACCTCGCTATCTGTATCGCTCTTGAATATATGTCCTTCTGCAATAAGCATTGACCTCAACTCATCATGATTCTCTACTATCCCATTATGTACAACTGCTATCCTACCATTGCAGGATAGGTGGGGATGGGCGTTGATGTTATTCACTGCACCATGTGTAGCCCATCTAGTATGCCCTATCCCAACACTACCCTGCATACAATCAAGGCTGAGTCTAGCATTAACATGACTTACATTACCAACGCCCTTCCTTACGATCAGGGCTGAGTTGTGTACTGTTGCTATACCAACGCTATCATAGCCCCTATACTCCATCCTAGATAATGCCTTGACCATTAAAGGAGCAGCATCCCTGTAACCTTTGTATGCTATTATGGAGCACACGGAGTAGTAGAGGCATGCTGGTATTTCAATATTTGGAGACCTCGTATAATAAGGCTAAATAATATGTATGCTATGACGGGTTATGTGTATACCCTACCTAGCTGCCTTCTCATCATCCTCATAAGCCTCATCTGTGAACGCTTGACTACCAGAGAGAGTACACCTACGCTCATCCCTTGTATTGCTACAAGGAGTAGTGCTACACCAACAAGGAACCAGTTACTAGAGAACTTTCCAGTGTAGACCATCTCCATGAATGAGTTGAATAGCATTATCCCAGCAGGTATCAACAACAGGCTGACGAGTAATGAGTAGAATGCCCCAGGGTTATGCAACTTTGCAAGGTTGAATATACTGCTTATTATCCTGAATCCATGCCTCCATGTAGAGAGCTTCTGCCTCCCAACCCTTGCCCTGTAATTTATTGGAACCTCTGTTATACTGCCTATGCTTGCTATCTGTGCAGCGATCTCAACCTCAACATCGAACCCAGATGTATTAAGATCGATCTCCCTCATAGTCTCAGTCTTGAGCATGTACATGCCGGAGCATACATCTGAGAGGTTAGTGTTCATGAGTAGGTTGAATACCTTTGTTATAACAGCATTGCCAAACTTGTGTAGCCTACTCATGCTACCATCCTCAACAGGTATCCTTGCACCTATTATCTCATCATAATTGTCCATATGCTGAAGGAAGCGCTCTATGCTAGATGCATCATATGTGTAATCTCCATCCATAACAAGCATGTATGGAGTGTTAACATGTTCTACAGCGGTCTTGAGTGCCCCAGTCTTACCCTTCCCGTGCTGATAGATAACCCTTGCACCCAAACCCTTTGCTACATCAACAGTTCTATCCTTAGAGTAGCCATCAACTACAAGTATATTGGTTATACCTAGAGAGTGCAACTCCTTTATAACCTCGGCTACGCCCTGCTCTTCATTAAGTGTTGGTATAACTACAGTTATCAACTTGTTAAGATCTAGAGCCTTTAACCTCTCCTTTATCTCTATACCCATCATAACTTATCACCCTCATCGGTATTCTTGCTTGATATATTATGATTGGCTGTATTTAAGCTTTCATAGAACTTTAGGTACTCAAGGCCCTTCTCAGTCGTTACATATATATACTTGCTTCTCTTACCAGTGCTATTATCCTCATACGCTCTAATAAAGCCAGAGTTGAGAGCATAGTCTATGTAGTGTTTAACTTGCATGAAGCTTAGAGCATTGCTATACATTATCTTGGTCTTTGTTGTACCGTTTATGGCAGATGCAAGTACACCAGCCAATATCTCTTCCTTACTCCTCCTAGAACTCTTTAACATATTGGTATTTCTCTTAACGTTATTGCCCTTCATACCTATTACTCCTGTAGAGTAGGATATAAAGACTGATGGTATATGAGATATGTAATAGATGTTATATAACAGCAGTTATAGAATAAAGTACACCTTCAATGTATCCTTGCTAGCAGTGCACGCATACCCTGTATTATAGATATAGATAAGAGTAGGGAGAATGATACGTGCAGTATTATTGCTATAGATATCATATCCTCTCTTCCTCTAATAATACCCTTGTTGATATTGCTACCAATTATGTGATCAAAGAAGAGCAGGCCATCGGTAGTGAATAGGTAGAGTATCGAGCCTAGAAGGGGTAGCATTACAACCAAGCCCAGTATGTTGCCCCTACTCCTAGTAAGGATAGCCTTATCATACTTTATGATGAGGAGTACCGCTAAGCCTAGAGCAATAGACTCTACAACAATATTCATGGGTGAGAGTAGATCATAACCCATGCCTATCTCATACCTCCATGGCCATAACACATTTGTACTAGCAACTATCACATCCCCCAGCATTATATGCTGTATAATCGCTACAAAGTATGGTATGCTCCTCTTCCTGTAGATTATAAGGAATGGTATGAATACTATGCCCCAGAATAGTATGCTATGGGTTACAGATCTATGCTTGATGTACTCCTGAAGTAGGATATCAACGTCAGGGACCATGCCCAGTAACATCACTAGGTAAGGGTTGATCCTAACTCTCAGCAGTGATGCCAATGATCTTGATATGATATATGCCCATGCAGCATGTCCTACTAGGAACACCTGTAGAACTGTATATGAGCAGACTAAAAACCTTTATCTGTATCTATATGATCTGCTCTATATGGCTAAGAGGTTCAACCCTGAGAGGTTCGAGAGGTGTACAGCAAAGTCATACAGTAGGAAGGAGGCAAGGGCCAAGAGGGTTAAGATAAGGAGGAGGAAGAAGGGCTAATACTCTACTAACTAAACTGCTCATCTAACTCTGCAAACTCCTGCATTATACTGCTAACATAGCATATACCATCGAGTACATTCCTTATACTTGTAAACTCATTCGGTGCATGTATATTTGCATGTGCTGGTGAGCATCCAGTCCATACAGAGTTCATCCTGAGTAGTTTGGTGAATACATAGTCTGGTCCAGAGGCCCATGAGTTTGGGAATACCGATGGTTCCGTATCGTATACATTGCTAGCAGCACTTGCAACTGCCTTCACTATCCCTGCGTTTGGATCCGTCTTTGAAGGTTCCAGAGAGCCTAGCATGGTAACCTCAACATTAGTGAAGTCCATATCACTCAGATGCCTCTTCAACATATTGAATAGTTCATCTGGCTTCTGATCATACACAAGCCTAAAGTCAACCTTGGCAAACGCCTCGCTTGGGAGAACAGTCTTCGATCCTGATGCTACATAGCCAGAGTATATTCCTGCTATATTGCATGTTGGCTCAAATAGTAGTCTTTTAAGTGCTGCCTTACCCTTGAGATTGCCTATGAACTCCTTCACACCATAATCCTTCTTGATACTCTCAACATCATACTCTAACCTATCAAGGAGGGTAAGATCATCCTTACTTGGAACCTTAACACCGTCATACCAGCCTTCAACCGTTATCCTACCATCCTTCTTCAGACTGTTAAGAACCTTTATGAGTGTCCATGCAGCGTTTGGTACTATTGGAGCAAGAGATGAGTGTATATCCACTGATGCTGTTCTTGCCCTGAACTCAACGTAGAGCAACCCTTTCAACCCAGCGTATATGTTAGGTGAGCCAGATGGGTTCAATGAACCATCGAAGCATACACATGAATCTGCCTTTAGCATACTAGCATATTCCTTGACAAATGCTGGTAGATGTATAGAGGAGATCTCCTCCTCGCCCTCTATGATCACCTTCACATTAAGAGGTAGAGTGCCATTGATATCCAGTAGAGCCTTGACTGCATTGATTACTGCTATAACATTCCCCTTGGAGTCTGCTGCGCCCCTCCCATGTACCTTATCATCAGTAACTATGCCAGAGAATGGGTTGTAGCGCCAAGCATCCAACGGTTCTGCTGGCTGCACATCATAATGCCCATAGAAGAGCAGAGTCTTATCACTCTCCCCCCTTGCCTCGCCATAGACTATTGGATTGCCATCTTCTAATCTTATCAACCTACTCTCTAAACCAGCGTCACGCATCAACCCATTGAGCACTCCAGCACACTCATCTATCCCTATACCTTGGGCAGATACGCTTGGATGCTTTATGAGGCTTCTTAGATCACCTACTATCTCATTCCTCTTCGCCTTGACATACTCCCTCACCCTATCTATCACTAGCATGATATATGATACAATGAAGTTAACTTAATACTTTGCCCTCATAACTGAATAGGATATATTTGTGAACCATGATCTATATATAATTAATATGTTATTAAACGGTATCATACTTAATGAATTTAATATACAATAAGGGATAAATCAAAATTTATATAATTCGTAGTAGCATTCATAGATGATTGGTATGGGTAAGGCGCTTCTCCAGGTAGCGCTGGATGTTACAAGGATAGAAGATGCTCTAAGCATAGCGATAATGGCTAGGGAGAATGGTGCTGACATAATAGAGGCTGGTACACTGCTCATAAAGGGCGCTGGCATCTCATCTGTGAAGAGCATAAAGGATGTGTGTAGGGATCTTCCTCTAGTTGCTGATATGAAGATATTAGATGCTGGGGCGGAGGAGGTTGAGTTGGCAGCAAGGAATGGTGCAGATATAGTTACTGTATCTGCGCTAGCACATGATAGGACTATACTTGATTCCATAATAGCGGGAAGGAACCATGGCGTGAAGGTAATGGTAGATTTTCTGCACGTGAAGGACCCATTGGATAGAGGCATGGACCTCTGCGAGTTGGGAGTTGATTATCTATGCATACATAGGGGTATGGATGCAACAAAGGCTGGGGCAATACACCTAGATGAGATGGTTAAGATCGTCAAGGCCTTGAGTACTTCATGTAATGTACCCATAGCTGTTGCTGGAGGCATAGATGATTCAAATATATGCGAGTTTATAAGGGCTGGGGCAAAGATAATAGTTGTAGGCTCATACATAACCAGATCTGCAGATGTTGGAAGGACAGTCAGATGGGTTAGGAGGTTCATAGATAGCGCAGTATAAAATAAAGATGATGATATATAAAATAAAGATGATGATATTGATATTGATATGATATTGATATGATATAGAGATGGAGCATAGTATATAGGACTAGCGTGTGCCAACCCTGAACTCATCCAATAACCTCTTTATATCTGCATAAGGGTTATGGTTACCATCCTCTATCCTCTGGAGTGCTGGTGGATTGCTAAGATAATCAGGTATCCTACTACTTATCCTCTCCTCATACACTGGTATATGCTCGTTCTGATAGAATATGCCTACAGGTATCCTATCACCCCATTCCTTGGACTTGGCTATAGCCTGCATCATCTTAGCATTTAGTTCATCCTCATCATCCGGGTTATGTACAACTGGATCATACCCTTGCTCCTCCAACTTGTATACCCTTGGTATGGCTCTCCCAGTTACTGGATCTATCCTGTCAAGGCCAGAGAACCACTCCTTCGTATATATATCATTGTATGTAGGGCATGGTTGGAGTACATCGATCAATGCTAAACCCCTATGCCTTACAGCCCTTACTATCATATCCTTGAGATGTTTAACATCATATGCATATGCTCTAGCAATGAAGGTGTACCCTGCTGCAAGCGCGATCATAACTGGGTTTATGCCTTGGTTTATGTTTGGTTTAGGAAGGGATTTGGTCTTCAAACCAAGCTTGAGTGTTGGTGATGCCTGTCCTTTGGTGAGACCATAAACAGCATTGTTGAAGACTATGTATGTGAGATCAACGTTCCTCCTTCCAGCATTAACAAAGTGTCCTGCCCCTATACCATAGCCATCACCATCCCCTCCAACCGCTATAACCTCTAGCGAGGGATTTGCAAGCTTTGCACCTATAGCGAATGGTAGTACTCTGCCATGGAGTGTATGTATACCATACACGTTTATATAGTGGGGAGTCTTGCCAGAGCATCCTATGCCAGAGAATACAACCGCTCTATGCCTCTCAATCTGCATATCAGCGAGTGCCATCTGTATAGCATTGAGGATGGCAAAATCTCCACAACCAGGGCACCAGTCATTGTGCACATCTGTCTTGTAATCTGATAGCTTGAACTGCCTAGACGCCATGCCTTAACACCACCCTCTTGCTCCTTACACTCCCTCTTACTATACCCTTCAGTGCTTCATAAACCTCGCTAGATGACATAGGTCTACCGTTGTACTTCACAACATGGTAATCAGCATCCCTCTGCAGGTTAGCCCTCAAGAGCTTTGCCAGTTGTGCAGAGTAGTTCATCTCAACGTCTATGAGCAGTCTAGTCTCTTCAAGTAGTGATGCTATCCTTGATGTAGGGAATGGATGGAGTAAACGTAACTGCACAAAATTCATATCTATCCCATCCCTAGCCTTGAGCATATCTATAGCATCAAGTATAGCTCCTTTTGTTGAACCCCAACTTATAACGGTAGCATCTGATTTGTAACCATATACCATTGCCTGCTCCTCATAGCTCAACTCCTTGAGTATGAGATCTAGTTTGCCCATACGCTTATCCATCATCCTTATCCTTAGATCTGGATCCTCAGTTATATGCCCTAGTTCATCATGCTCATCCCCAGTATTCCAGAATACAGCACCAACAGTACCAAGCCTTATCCTTGGAGAGATACCATCTCCTGTGAACCTGAACCTTGAATACCTGCCATCTACTACTACTGCTTCTGCTGTGGTTGATGTAGTGGCGTTGGTTACAGAATCCAAGAGCAGTCCTCTATCTATCCTTACTAAAGCAGGATTAAACTCATTGCATACTGTAACGCAATTTGCTATAGCCTTATCCACCATATGTATGACTGGCATCTGATAGCGCTCAGCATAGTTGAATGCCCTTATCGCATCATAGAACGCTTCCTCAACATCCCCAGATGCTATTACTATTCTTGGGAACTCACCATGTCCAGCATGTATTGCAAATAGAAGGTCCCCCTGCTCATGTCTAGTAGGTAGTCCAGTGCTTGGACCAGCCCTCTGGTAGAGCGTTATTACCACTGGCACCTCATTGATACCAGCCCAGCCTAGTGCCTCAACCATTAGTGAGAATCCTGGACCAGATGTGCTTGTGGATGATCTTGCACCTGCTAACCCTGCACCTATAGCCATTGCTACAGCTGCTATCTCATCCTCTGTCTGAACAACGACTACAGAGCCTTTGCCATCAAGCAACTCGTTGGCCTCAAGGAACTCAGACTCATCGGATGCAGGGGTTATAGGGTAATATGTCTGAAACCTGCAGCCACCAACGATCTTTCCTAGAGCAACTGCTTGATTGCCTTGAATAAGGAGCATATCATCCCTAAACTCTCTAGCAATCAACCTATACCCTATACCATCCTCCTTGTCAGTATTAGCATACCTTGCCTTGGTGTAGTTGTAGGTATAGAGTGCAGCATCAACGTTGAGGTCTGCGATGCTCTTCCTTGCCCTGAATATATACCTTATAGCATCCACAAGGAGTTGTTGATCATACTCGAGTAGTGCTAATGATGCTGATACCATCATCATATTTATAAGCCTGACCATCTTGCTCAACGATGGATCGTTCCTCTTACTTGCTATATCATGTAGAAGATCATGGCAAGGTATGCTGTAGAGCCTCACACCGTTCATCTCAACCAACTTGAGCATACCCTCTGCTGTACCCTCTAGTGAATGCCTAGCAAGGACAGATCTCAACTCATCCCTCCTCCTCTTCTCAAGGGTTGGCACATCATCTATACTACCTTCTATGGAGGAGTCATAAACTATGATACCATCCTTTACAACATGCAGTGCATGCCTGAACAAGGTCTCTAAATCGAATACAACTAACATATCTATGGGATCTACATGTGCTCTAACTGGCTTATCACTAACATGTATGCTGAAGTAACTATGCTCGCCCTTTATGTTAGAGTGGTACTCCCTCTTGCCGAAGAGGTATAAGCCCCCAAGTGCACATGCCTTTGCGAATACATTTGCTGCTGTATCAACACCGCTCCCTTGCGGTCCTCCTGTAACCCAGTTAAGCCTATTCACTACCTCCATGCCTTACCTTAGAGTATCCTCTCTTTTATCCTATTCGTTAGAATTTTAGCCAGTGTTAAAGTAAGTAGATACCAACTATGGTGTACATATATGCATGCATCTAATCTATAGCTAGCCTCCCCCAGTAGTAGCATCGAATAGGCAGCATTTACACCCTTCCCTTTCACCACAGTAAGGGCATACACATGAACATGCCTCTATTGTATTACCACATATCTCGCAGAAGACCATCTCTACCCCTTCGATATCAGCATCTGTCTTAGTATTAACATCATTATCACTATCCATGCTATTACTACTCAACCCTTTCTTTTAAATATGTTTAACTATTGCAATGCAAATAACTATGGCATATCCTCTCTTACCAAAAGAATTCTATAATGGATGTAGAAGATCTGTTAACATATAAATCATGAGGTGTAGTTGCATGCTGTTGCTACGCTCTTGAGTTCCGTGAACCTTATGGAACCCTTTGGTACCTCACCTAGTTCTTGCTTCAATAGCACTATCCTCTCTATAATGGTGATATGCTCTCTACACACTAGTCCTATCATATACTCGCCAGAGTCATCAAGTATAGATATTATATGTGATGGGATGCCTCTACAGGCTTTGAGCCCTACCCTTATACAACACTTGTCCGGGAGCATCGTTGTATCATCTTTGAACCTACTTTTATCCTTATCTTAAGACTATTATTACTCAGATCTTCACTAGATTATGTGAGGAAGGGTAGAAGAATATTTGATGATAGAGGGGGAGAGAGTAGAGATATTCAAGGCATACTACTAGAGCATATGAATGTTATCATAGATACACTTGACAACTTTAGGAGTATGATAGATTCTCTACTTGCACTTGATACTAGGAGGAGCCAAGAGTATCTTGAGATGATAGATCATCTAGAGACCAAGGCAGATGATGTGCATAGGGAGAATGTTATCAAGGTATGTAAGGGTTCGTTCTTTGGCTACATGCGTGAGGATATACTGGCATTCATGGAGCATGTTGATGATATAGCAGATAGTGCAAAGGAGGCATCTAGGGTACTAATGATGAGGAGGATACCAGATGATGCATTACAAAAATTCTTCAACGCTAACTCCATTGCATACATAAATGGGAGTATAGAGACGGTTATGCACCTCCTCGATCTTGTAAATGCGTTAAACGAGAAGAGGGATGTGATACTCGAGAAGGTTAAGAGGGTAGAGCAGAGTGAGGAGAGCGTTGATACTATAAAGGGTAGTGTACTACATGAACTCTACAGTAGCAATACTTATGATATACTAACCATAATACAACTCAAAGAGTTCGTACAACTTGTGGATAGGATTGCGGATAGTGCAGAGGATGCAAGCGATGTTATAATACTCATGCTGGCCAAGGGGTATGCATAGCATAGCAACATACCCATTGGATCTACTGCTCCTACTATACATAGCGTTCATCTTTGGTATCAACAATGCTGGTATAGCAGTAACAAGCATGCTTGCCTCAGGTTTCAAATACAGGATCAGTCTAGGAATATCAGCATTAGGGTTCATCACTGGAGCACTGCTTGAAGGCTGGAAGATGAGCAGTATTACAATGCAAGGGGATTACACTATAACGTTCACAATAACAGCAATAATGCTATCCATATTCTCATTCCTTAACCTGCCTGTGAGCATGGTCAACATAATATTTGCAAGTTATATAGGGAGTACTATGGGTATAGAGACTCTATCTCCTAACATAGTATCTGTAATAGCAGCATGGATCATATCACCATTCATAGCGCTGATAACTACTCTCTTCATATACCATCTCATAGTAAGGTTCACAGCAACGTTAAGCATAGTCAGTCTATTCAGATTCTATTCTATCATGATCCCATCTGCAACATTCTATACCTCATACACCATAGGGGCAAACAATCTAGGATTGCTTTACTCTATGGGCTATGGACACACCAATAGTATAGATAGTTACATGATGCTTGCTATACCTGTGGTGTTTATAATTGGGATAGTTAAGGGTAAGAAGATATCAAGATTCCTGAGTGAGGAGATAGTTGGTTATACCCCTTCTACCATATTGAGTGGTATAATAGCATGCTCCATCATACTATGGTTATCTACACAGATGCAGATACCATTACCATTCTCACAGATGCTCATAGGTTCACTCATAGGTATAAATATGATAAAGAGACCCCGTGTGTACAATAAACGTTCGCTACTCTTACTTGTATCATCTTGGATAGGATCCACATCTCTAAGTTTTATAATAACATCTGTAGTTGCTAAGGTTATATAAAAAAGAAAAAGAGAAGTAGATTGCTCTACTCTGCTCTACTCTACTATACTCTACTATACTCTACTATACTCATATTAATCTGGTATCAGCAGTTATTGTTGCTATCATCATTCTACTATAGCATGCACTCAGTTAACGCTTTCTAGCCACTATGGTATGGGTCTTTGCAACATACCATCTTATCCTATCCTTGAAGCTTGGCCACCAATCAAGGAAGGTATCAGCATCATCGCTCTCAAATATAAGGAACCCATTATACTCTGTTCCCCAAGCATGAACATACTCTCCAACCAGCCTTATACCAGAAGGGATGTTCTTCTTCAACTCATTCCATTCTCTGCTTGCCTTGGAAGCATCGTCATCACTCATACTCTTGAACTGGTAGAGTACCAGGAACGCTGTAGCCATGTATAGGTATTGATTCACATGTTATTAAGTATTGTGTACCGTTGTCGGATAGTTAACATTTTATAACTATCCGTTCCCCCTCAGCCTTGAAGGCATTAGGTGGCTTTCTGGAACAACGGTGAAGGACGGCACATCGGGAGTTTCATGGCTATGGCTATATTCCATCGAGACTAAGTGCCTGTCCGCTTTCCGCTTGGAAGCTGCTTCTACACTTAAAGGTATGCCCATTCGGCTTACTCTACTCAATTCGCCACATATCGGGCACTTACCTACTCATATAGGTATATGGGGATGTAGTATAGAAGGGTTTTGATTGATTGGTTACTTGCTAGTGATGAGCAAGTCTCCATACGAGTTTTACTCTTTGGTGTAGAATTAAGAAAGAAGAGGGCTAGTTACCTTTCACAGGCTTAACTACACTAAGCGTCAACATCTTTTCAACCATCATATAAAGAAATTGTAAGAATTGTTATGCAAAATTATCTATTCAGGAACTGCTTTACGCCCATCATAGCATAACACAGCATATAACATCATATCGCATCATACAATACTGCCTTGCTATTGGATGAGTGCTGATACACATCTGCGTATACTCTCAAGGTCTATAACACCCCTCATATCTATTATAGTGCTTATCTGAGCCCTAAACTCATCGACCTCATCCTTGCTCACTGTCAGTGTTGGATCTTTACCCTTTGATCCTATTATCCTTCCATTAGCATCTATACCGTTGATCCATAAGGCAAGTAGTGACTGCCCAGCCAGATGCCCCTTCGAATCCTTACCAGCAATGATCATGTACCTTATCCTCTTCTCTCCTATAACATGCCTTACAAGTGCATCTATACCCTTATTCTCAGATAGCAATCTACCAACGATGACGATGTGTTGCATTATATCAGATCTAGATATGCTAAGCAGTAGATCAATGCTTGATAGGGTACATAATGCTATGCTAGAGTTTGGATTGCCTATGAAGATATCATGTCTTATTGGGAGTATGTACTCACATACCCTTCCAGCTATGTAGGAGAACTTCTCTAGTACCATGGTAGGTATTGATTAGACTGACTAATAAAGTCATAAACCCCAGGATACCTTCTTTACTGCAGTTACCTTTATGAATGGTGCCTCCCCTTCACCCCATGGATCTCTCCTAACCCATTCAAACCTCTCATAGAATAACCTATAGATCTCATCAAACTCTTGCCCATGCTCTACTATCTCTGCTATGCCCTCAACCATCAGAGCCTTGTTTGGTTTGTACATATCTATAACAAGAGAGACATTCCTATTCCTTGCTATATTCCTGAACTTCTTTGTATTGTAATCCGTTGCTATGTAGAAGTGGTTATTGTAGAAGATATAACATACTGGCACCACGTGTGGTCTGTTATCTGAGCATGTTGCTAACCTACATACCTCATGTTTATTGATGAACTCTAACTCTCTGGTTGAGAATCGTACGCCCATAACACCATCTCTAGCAAGATGCGTATATAATTGCTTTAACGCCGGGGGTGGGATTTGAACCCACGAGCCCTTGCGGGCACAGGCTATTCGTTGCTTATCATACTCCAGGCATAGGCTATCGACCAAACTGCCCCCTACCAGACTAGGGTACCCCGGCACGGTCCATCCTGTGTAGTTGTTAATAACATCATCTATGCAATAACTACTAAATATATGATTCTTCCCTGTAAATAAGCAAAGAGTTTAATAACCATACGGGCGAGTTGGTACTATGAGTACGAAGTGGAGCTGTGCTGTATGCTCAAGGCAGATACTATGGAGTGAGATCTTCACATTCTACTCAAAGGGCGCTGTACACTTCACCTGCTTCAAGGATGCAGTTATAAGCAAGGATAACAGCGATGAGGCCAAGGCTCTAGTAGATGCTCTGGAGAACGAACTCAAGATGATAGTTACGTATAAGGGTTATATATCAACTGTTAAGAGTGAAGATGCCAAGAGACTCCTTGAAGAGAATGAGAAGGATGCTGAGAGGCATGCTGCTCTGCTAACCAAACTGATAGATAGGAAGATAGTGCAGAGCTAGATAGGTAACAGATGATAATTATAAATCAATCTAACGCTCTAGTCTATTCTAGACTATTCATACCTTCTGTTCATATCTGCTACCTTTGCTACTCTTCCAAGCCTTAGGATACGTATTTGGCTTCATTATGACCCGCTTGAGAGTGAATGCTATACCTTTATCGGTCTTGCTCAACTCATCTGTGGACATCATAGCCTCTGCCAACGCAACCAGTTCACCCTTCAATGTGTATATACCAACCAGATCACCTCTACTGATATCTTTGGATAGCCTCACCACTCCTGGCACTGCTAACTGTGCTCCATGACATATAGAGTCTACAGCGCTATCCCTTACCACTACAGCCTTGACATGCTTCAGAGCATGCTCTATAGGCTTGATCATACTCCTCAACTTACCCTCTTCTCCCTTCTCCTTCCATAGCATATATGCATCGTAAAGATCATGCAATCTAACCATGTCTGCCTCACCCAACATGCTGACCCTTGTCCTCCTCAACTCTACCATGGTTGCGCCAGAGCCTAGAACCTCCCCTATATCATATATCAACTTCCTAACATACGTCCCTGCCTGACATAACACCCTTAGGAGGATTAACCTGCCATGCTCCTCAACCACATCTAACTCATATATCCTCCTTATCCTAACCTCTCTCTTAACAGAAGATCTCTGGGGAGGTCTCTGGTATATATAGCCCTTGAACTGGCTTATTACATCATGGATCGTCTTACTGGGCATACTTGCATGCAACCTTGCTATAGCATAATACTCCTTTGGTCCAAGGAGTAGTACTGTCAATGCCTTTGTAGCCTCCCCAAGTCCTATTGGAAGAAGGCCAGTGGTTGGAGGATCTAGTGTACCGCTATGCCCTGCACTCTCTACAGCAAGAATCCGCTTAACCCATGCGACAACCTCATGGCTTGTAGGTCCTGCTGGTTTATCCAGTGCTATAAGACCATAACTGAGCAGTACATCTATAGGCCTAGAGAATGGACTGTGACCATAGCGTTCATCTGTAACATCATCATCTATGCTCAACAGATTACAAAGTTGAGGCAACTGTTCATCCTGTATCATATGCTCTTACCCATGCTTCTAATAAGATGGTTTACTATATTACATGCTATATCTATAACGCTCTCCGCATGGAGATCATCAGTACTTATCACGAAATCGAATACATCTATATCCTTGCAGAGGTCTATGTTATATAGGCTCTTATATAACCTCTTATTTCTCTCATCCCTTATAGATACTATCCTTAGAGCCTCTTCATAAGGTATAGAGTCCCTTACAGACATCCTCCCTGCCCTCTTCTCTTTAGAGCCCTTGAGGAGTATCTTGACTGCTTCGTTGCCTATGAGCCAAGGCAATGTATAGCTTGTAACTACCACCCCTCCCTTCCTGACCAATGCTATAAGGTATTCATCAACATGTTTATCGAACTCTGGATTCGATGCTCTCTCCTCAAGGAACCTTATCCCATGCTCCTTATCCCACCAATCATTGCCAGATTGTATGTAACCCCTTGCCACTGCCAACTCCTTCAGTATATCCCCTCCAGAGTAGTAGCGTAGGTTGAACCTATCTGCTATCGCCTTTGCTACTGTGGTCTTACCAACTGCAGGTAGACCTGATATTACTATGGATAGCTTATCCATACCTTGAACTGATAATTGAGCAATATCTAATTTACTCTATCTACTCCTCTTCTCTCCTCTCCTCTTCTGTATTGTATTGTTTTGTTTTATATTGTTTTGTTTTATATTGCACTGTATCGTTATTGTTATCGTTATTGTATTTCGCCCCATCATATCATCTCATATTAGTTTATGCTCATCTCAGTCCTAGTTATCTTCATGACTATACCAGAGAATGCTATGGATGCTATTGCATACCATGCCCAGAGCAGTACCTCATTCTCTGCTGTACATGATGGTACCCTCTCCTGAACCTTGCTCTCAACGTTTGCATTAACTATGCTGTACGCTGCAAGTATCCTATCTCTAGCAGGGATATACTGCCCTATCTCAACCAACTCTCTAGCCTCCCTTGCAAGTGAGGTTACCTGATCCCTTGCTATAGAGTTCTGTAAACCTTCAGCATGCTTGATGAGCTCTTCTGTTATACTGTTCACATCCTTGACTATCATACTCTTTGTACATGTTATTGGGAGTAGATCGCCAACTATGTTAAGCGAGATTGGAGATATGGCAACTGTATGTCCAAATACCTGAGGGAGAACAGCCCACCATATTATTAGCATGGGTATCATGAAGACTATCATCGGTCTAAAGTTCATCTGCATAACCTCCATGTTGAGTCTGTTCATGTAATCCTGCTTGCCTCTTAGCCTCTCTATTCTCTCCTTATCCTGCTTCCTCATAGCATCCATGTACTCCCTCCTCCAATCATTGATCTCCTTCATTATCCTCCTCAACTTCTGCATATCGGTCATCTTGAGTCTGAGCAGTGCATAGAAGAACTGCAACGCAACTGCTACTATACTTACCAGAATAGAGGCACTCATCATGTTAGTTATATATGGGTGGGCTGAGGCTGGGGGTGCAAGCTGCAATGGTAGAATACTAGGTAGTGAGGATAGATATTGTGTAAAGAGCAATGCTATGAGCCCCTCCATGCCAATCATAACATCACCTCATCTAATCTCTCCTATCAACAAGAAGACTCACCAACTCATGTGATGCCTCATCTACCTTGCCTTCTCTATTCATGACTATGGCGAATGGTGCTCCAGTGAGTATTGAGCATGCAGCAAGCATTATCCTTGCTATCTCTAACTCATGTGCTATCTCATCCTCATCCACAAGATCCCTCTGCCTACTCTTATCATTCATCCTCCTACCAAGTATCTCTCTAGGCTCTGCTGCAACCAGGATAAGGTTTGTTGGCTTGAGTAGGTTGAGTAGGTGCAATGGTAGGCCAGGGTAGTAGCCCTCCTTCGTGCTTATGAATAGATGGGTATCTATTATGATCACATCATCCTTCATATCTGCTATCTTCACTGCAGCATTCTCCTGCAACCTCCTCTGCTCCTCAACACCAAGCCTACGCATCTCATCCCTATGCTTTACACCCATTCTCATAGCCTCCTCGAACATCACGGTACCAAATACAACAAGCCTAGTATTCAAACCTTGCATATTAAGCATCTCTACAGCCCTAGTTATCACCGTAGTCTTGCCTACTCCTGGTATCCCTACCACTATTGCACGCTTCCTCTTACTTGCTATCTTACTTCCTTCCAAGGAGCGCACTCAACCTTGGCATGTAAACATCTATCTGCTCCCTCAGCAGTAGGTTGTAGTAGTTGATCAGTATATCAACCATCAAGAGCAGTCCTGTACCAGTACCGAATGCACCCAGCACATCACTACCTCCAGCAAGGAAGCCCAAGAATAGAGAACTCATGAGCGTTACAGATGGTATATAGCGCTTTAAGAGCATCTCTATAGATGACTCTACTCTTCTGAACCCTGGAACCTGTACATCTGCATCTATGAGGCTGCTTGCTGCTGCCTTTGGTGATAAACCTCCCAACTCTATCCATAGTCTACCGAAGAGCACAACTATACCTGTGAGTATGAGCACGTAAGCAACAGCATGTAGAGGCTCTGTCATTGCGGTCTCTATACCCCTTGTTGGGATGAGGAACTTCACTATCCCTCCTATTGGTATGCTGGGATTCTGTGGATCGAACATGGCTATCCAGTTGAACTCCTCTCTGTTATTCAATGGGTTATAGTTTGCCCAGAAGAGCTGTGACATGAATACAAGGTTAGCAATAAGTGCAGAAGCGAGTATAACTGGAACATTGGATACATACATGAACTTTATTGGATATGAAGCTGAGAACCCTCTAAACCTGCTGGAGACTATAGGTACCTCTATCTTCATACCCTGTGTGAAGAGGAGGAGTGCTATTATCGCTATGGTCACTAGTAGACCTATGATATTTGGTAACTGCCCAAACCTTAACAATGCATACATGATATCAAAGTTACCACTAGAAGCCATCTGTATTAGCATTGGGAATATACCAAACGGTAGCCCATCCTGTGCAGTTACAGGGCTGAACATATGCCAGAGCACGCTCTGTGCTACCCCAGCCATTATGAATAGGCTTATCCCACTCCCTAGACCCCAGCCCTTCTGTACCATCTCATCAAGGAACATAACGATCAGGCTTGCACCTATCAACTGCCCTATTATTATCATTGTAACATCTTGAGGCATCTTGTATACCATGGAACCATATATTGCTCCTTCAATCACTATCACAATTATGGTAACCAACTTGGTGGCAGAGGTGAATAATGCTCTATCCTCAGGGTTCTTAAAGTCCAACTTGAATATCTCTGCGCCTTTGAGTAACTGCATCAGTAGTCCAGCAGTGACTATTGGTCCTATACCAAGTTCTATTAGGGTACCTTGCTGTGATGCAAATATGACCCTGAAAGCAGCAAATGGGTCGAATGGGCTGGTTGGTGCACCATAGAGAGGTACCTGCCCCATAGCAAGATAAACGAGTAATGCAAACCCACTCCATACGAACTTCTGGGTGAGCGTCAGTTTCTTCTTTGGCTTTGGTATCTGGGGTAGGTATACTGAGGCCTTATCAACTATGCTTCTGAAGCTTATACCAGTAGGCTTCAGCATAGTATTATCTCACCACCAACGCTCGTAACCTTTGACTTTGCAGAGTCTGTACATGCCTTAACTATAACAGTGTAAACACCCTTTACACCACCAGAACCCAGTAACTTATCATAACCCAATGAGTTGAGATCTATAACCTTCTTACCATTATTATCATCAACCTTACCATACTTGAGGAAGAGATCGTCTAGGTTACCAACATTAACCCAACGCTTTACGATCTTACTGGTTGGGTTATGGAATCCATGCTTACCGAAGTACTTACCCTCCATAAGCACAGCTTGAGTCCATTTGTGCTTGTGTAGACCAACCTTCCTGTAGCCCTTCTTCCCTGTATCTCTATGCTGGCCTATCTGACCCCATCCATGGGTCCTTGAGCCTCTCAGCCTCCTAACCTTTCTGAACCTAGTTGCCATACATTACCAGATGAGGAGGCCTTAATTAAGCCTTGCTATATAACATCATGCATATATTGATCAGTATGT
Organism: uncultured Nitrososphaerales archaeon; assembly: GCA_938030895.1. GTDB lineage: Archaea > Thermoproteota > Nitrososphaeria > Nitrososphaerales > Nitrosocaldaceae > Nitrosocaldus. The sequence continues at coordinate 60,420 of CALHIV010000006.1, forward strand.
ATATGTATATAACTACGTTTATTGGTATTATTGATTAGATTAATCATCCATGCAAGATAGAATGAGGAGAATAGTACAAGTAATGTTAGAGTAGAATATAAGCAACACAGATTGGTTGCTGATCTAGACTTTTAGATCATTCTATTAGCAAGTTGCAGTAACTCCTCGTTCTCTCCTAGTATACCACCATCACTGTGCATATGCTTACTGCTCCTCTTGAATCCTCCTTTTGGAGGGGCTAGCGCAAACCAAGGTCTCATGCCCTTAAGCCTTGACAACACCGTGTTATCATTTGCGAGTGCCTCTGCAAGATCATCTATGCTTGAGAATCCAATATTATTTATATCTTCATGCTTGTATTTACCTCTCTTCTCCAACAACACCTTTATGAACCCTGCATCGACTTTGCACCATGCTACATAATCCTTAACCGTCCTAAGCATCCCTATATAAGGCTCTCGCTCAGGCACTATCGTTGCATTGAACCTCCTCCTTAGGTTGAGGAGTGCTAACGTATGCCTTGCCCAGTGTGGTACGTTTATCGTGCCTCTTAGTCTTATAACGAGGTAAGCCATATCTATAGTACACCCCTTTTCTCCCATACATCAACCTATGCTGTATGTATTCCTTAACGCATTATATACTGCTAGAGCAGTGGAAGACATTGTATTTGTTGAGCCGAAGGTTCTAGTCCATGCATCCATTATCCCTGCAAGTCTTAGCATCGTTGTTATATTTGCCCCTGCTACAAGTCCAAGCCCTCTAGGCCCAGGAATGATCTCTATCTTGACGCTCCCTCCCTTGCCTACCACCTTGAATGGCACTGAGTGCTGTATAGTGCATCTACACTCCCAACTCCCACATCCAAGTTTTACCGGTATTATATTGAGCATAGCATCTCTCGTTGCCTTATCTATTGCAAGCCTCATCTGTGATGCCTTACCTCTCCCTATACCAAACCAGCCATCTCCATTCCCGCATGCAACTATCGCGCTGAACCTTGTGAGTTCACCAGCATCTGTCTGCTTCTGTACAACACCAACATGCACAACCTCGCTCTTCAGATCTGGTAGAAGTATCTTCACGATCTCTGGCTCTCTCAGCCTGTAACCCTGCTCGAATACCTGCTCTAGAGAAGTTATCTGCTTGTTCGCTACATAGACTCCCAGTTTTGTTCTAGGTATCCAACCTTCTAAACCCTCGCCCTCTCTCTCCCTCTCAGATCCTATATACCTACTGCCTGTGCTCATATCAATCACCAAAGTGCTTCATTATATTATCCTTAACCTCGTTGAAGTGCTTAACACAATCCTCTGGTCTCAAACCTCTAGCAAGTATGGCTGAGAACCTCTTGGAGTAGAGTTCCTCATCCTCCTCCTTGAGCATCTTTGCATACTCTGCTATATGCTCCCCAACTATCCTACCATCATCTGGTAGGGCATCGTCTCCTACTGGAATATTCAAGCCTGCATCTCTAAGCCCTTTTGTACAGGCCCCTATTCTAGGGGAGAAGCCTCTCACACCTACATACACTATGCAACCATCTACACCATTTGCTTTAGCCTTCTTCCCAGCTAGAAGGCCCGTAAGGTAGCATGCTGGAAGGCACCTCCTCGAACCCTTCCAACCATACTTGAGCAACTCTCTGCTATGTGCAGATGCTAACACCACATCGCCCTTAATGGATGCTTTGCTTATCTGAACCATGATATTCTCATCACTAACCCTTATGGTTGCAAATACATGTTTGCCTAGCAGTATCGCCTTCCTCTTCCTGTAGTCTGTTCTACCCTCCCTTATGCGTTTGAGCGTCTGTATGTAACCCAACCCGTGCTAACATATATCTAAGCACTTATAAATCTTCACAATCTGCTCATCATATAAGGAGGGTAGAACTCAACTCTATCCTAGGCATTCTCCCTTACCTGCATATATCCTCAGATTGGTTGATGCCTTATCTTATACTGTAACCACCAGACTACCCCAATCTAATAGACTCGTTCTCTACTATGCAGAATGCTAACACCGCTACTCACTCGATCTAAAAGGGAGCAAGGTATTAGATGTGTATATGCTAAGAAGCATATGGTGCTATGCTATGCTATGCTATACATCTGAGCTCCTTACAATTTTATCCTTCTTGAGTCTACATATGGTGCTATGCTATGCTATACATGCCTGCATACCATCACACTATTCCCATGTGTAGTTACCTTCGCTAACAAATTGATAGCAAGATGACTGTTGATAGCAATGGGTTAATTAATCGATACATATGATCAAATAATCGATGGATGAGCGTATGAAGAGGGTAGAAAGGATTGCATATGGAAAGGCTGTCAAGTTGCATGTATTCATGCCTAGCAGTAGGAGAGTATGGACGGTTGTAGGCCGTAAGCATGAGTACTGGGTTCACCCTCCTCACTTCTGCACATGTAAAGACTACTACTTTAGGGCAAGGGCAGTTGAAGGCAGTGAGGAGAAGGAGAAGGTCTCATGTTACCATCTGAAGGCTGTTGCTATGGCAGAGGGCTCAGGCATGGTCGATGGAGTATACTTCCATGATGATGAGTACTATGGTTTCATAAGGGCGTTGATAAAGATGATATATGGAGGGGTAACGAATAGTTAGGCTTTTATCTTTCAGTGTGGGTGATAGGGCATGAGTGAGAGGAGGGGTTTGAATATAGGTGATGCAGCCCCAGACTTCACCGCAGAATCTACGCTAGGGAGGATAACACTCAGCGACTACAAGGGTAAGAAGAGTATAGTACTCTACTTCTATGTCAAGGATATGACCCCAGGGTGCACAATACAATCTATAGGCATGAAGGATAGTATAGAGAGGATCAGGGCTCTAGGAGGAGAGGTTATAGGAGTAAGTAGCGATGACCTCGAGTCTCACAAGAGGTTCGCCTCAAAGTATGGACTCAACTTCCCGCTAGTTAGCGATGTAGATAACAGAATAAGCAAGATGTATGGTGTATTCAATGAGGAGAAGGGGAGAGCAAGGAGAGTAACCTTCATAATAGATAAGGATGGGATGATAAGGCATATAATGAACAGGGTGGATGTTAATGATCATGCCGGCGATGTTATAGATATACTAGCCAAGATACAACGCCAGTAAATAATGGTTATGTAGTAAATAATGGTTATGATAGTAATATTATAATATTTATAGTTGAGATGGTTAAAGCATATGAACGTACTTGTGATAGGTTCTGGTGCAAGAGAGCATGCCCTAGGCTGGAAGGTCTCAAAGAGTAGCAGGGTTAAGAAGGTATTCTTTGCCCCTGGGAATGGTGGTACACAACTTGCTGGTTATGAGAATATTAGGGTAGGTATAAGGGAGTATGATAAACTCCTCAGGTTTGCAAGTGAGCATAGATGCTTAACCATTGTTGGACCTGAAGAGCCATTGGCAAATGGTATAGTGGATCTATTCAAGAGTAATGGACTAAGGATACTTGGCCCTAACAAGGATGCAGCAAGGTTAGAGGGTAGCAAGGTATGGACAAAGGAGTTCATGAAGAGGCATGGTATACCAACAGCAGAGTTTCATGTCTTTGATGATCCAGAGGCTGCAAAGGATCAGATAGCAAGGAGCAAGAGGGATGATTTGGTTGTAAAGGCTGATGGGCTTGCTGCTGGTAAGGGTGTAGTAGTATGCAATAGCAAGGAGGAGGCATATGCAGCAGTGGATAGGATGATGAAGGATAAGGTATTCGGTGCTGCTGGTAATAGGGTAGTCTTGGAGGAGAGGCTGTATGGGGATGAGGCATCGTTCATATGCATGAGTGATGGTAAGCATGTAATACCATTGGCAACAAGCCAAGATCACAAGAGGGCCTATGATAACGATGAGGGTCCAAACACAGGTGGTATGGGCGCATACTCACCAAACCCTATGATAGATGGGAAGATGCACGAATGGATAATGCGTAACATAATGGAGAAGGCTATAGATGGATTGAGGCAAGAGGGGATAGAGTTCAAGGGCTTCCTATACGCTGGGCTCATGTTAGTTGATGGCAAGGCCTACGTTCTAGAGTTCAATGTCAGGCTTGGTGATCCAGAGGCACAGGTGATACTGCCAAGGTTAAAGTCGGATCTAATAGAGTATGTTGATCATTGCATAGATGGTTCGCTCGATGAGGCTGAGGATATGGTATGGGATGAGAAGGTAGCGGTATGCGTAGTATTAGCATCGAGAGGCTATCCAGATGCATATGAGAAGGGCAAGGTTATAACAGGGCTGGATAGGCTTGATGGTATCGATGATGTGCTGGTATTCCATGCTGGTACAAGAGTTACAGATGATGGTAATAGGTTAGTAACTGATGGAGGTAGGGTTCTGAGCGTTGTAGCATTGGGTAGCAACATGAATGATGCAATAGAGAGGGTATACGCTGTAATCCCTAACGTACATTGGGAAGGGATGCATTATAGAAGGGATATAGGGAGGAGGGCATTAAGGTATTTATTGAGTAAATGACCCACCTATATCATCAATGCTTAACATAGGTGGAAGTGAATGGGTGATAATAATACTGCTATTCCTTATACTCATAGTAGGAAGTAAGCATCTTCCCACTCTAGGGAGGAGTATAGGTAGAGCGGTTGGGGAGTATGAGAGGGCAAGGGCAGGCGTAATGAGAGAACTGGAGAGGATCAATACAAGTTCTAATCTAGGGGGTATGACCATGCCCATCAAGGGGCCTGTGGAGAGCGAGAGGGCAAAGTTGGAGGTTATAGCAAAGACACTGGGTATAGACCCAAATGGGCTGAGTGATGATGAGTTGAAGAGGTTGATACATAACAGGTTAAGTAGTATCATGTAAGGGAGCATACATGCAACCATTATATTAGCCATTCACTCCCCATGTAAAACTTTATTTATTAGCATCTTACACTTGCAAGTATGCCAGATATAAATCCGTTCGAGAATGCACTGAAGCAGCTTGATGAGGCAGCAAGGATAATACATCTTGATGAAGGGATGCATGAGGTACTCAAGACACCGAAGAGAGTGCTTACAGTCTCAATACCGGTGAAGATGGATGATGGCAGAGTCAAGGTCTTCATAGGGCATAGGGTACAGCATAACGATGCAAGAGGTCCATACAAAGGTGGCATAAGGTACCATCCCCAAGTTACACTCGACGAGGTCAAAGCACTAGCCATGTGGATGACGTGGAAGTGTGCAATAGTAGATGTGCCGTTTGGAGGGGGTAAGGGAGGTATAGTCTGTGATCCAAAAAATATGAGCGAGGGTGAGTTGGAGAGGTTAACGAGGAGGTATGCCTACATGATCTCTGACATAATAGGACCTTACGTGGATATACCTGCTCCAGATGTCTATACAGGACCAAAAGAGATGGCGTGGATAATGGATACGTATAGTGCATTGAAGGGTAGCATAAGCCCAGGTGTAATAACAGGAAAGCCATTGAATATAGGAGGTTCTAAGGGTAGAGTAGAAGCAACAGGTTTAGGGCTTGCATTCTGTGTGAGAGAGGGTGCAAAGAGACTCAACATCGATCTAAAGGGTTCACGGGTTGCCATACAAGGGTTTGGTAATGCAGGAACGTATGCAGCAAGGTTCCTTAAACAGATGGGTGCAAGTATAATAGCCGTTAGTGATTCAAAGGGAGGAGTATACTACGATGGAGGCGATGGGTTGGAGGTTGAAGCCCTAATAGAGTACAAGAATAAGACTGGTATGGTTAAGGGGTTCAAGGATACAAGGGAGATAACCAATAAGGAGTTGTTAGAACTAGAGTGTGATATACTTGTGCCAGCAGCATATGAGAATCAGATAACAGGGGATAATGCTGCTAACATAAAGGCAAAGATGGTCGCAGAGGCTGCCAATGGCCCAACAACCCCTGAAGCTGATGAGATACTCTACAAGAAGGGCAAGGTGGTAATACCAGATATACTTGCAAATGCAGGAGGCGTAACAGTGAGTTACTTTGAATGGGTACAGAACCTAACAAGAGATTATTGGAGCTATGATAAGGTATATAGCATGCTTGAAGGTAAGATGACCACAGCATTCAATGATGTTTATAGAACAGCAGAGGAGTACAAGGTTGATATGCGTAAGGGTAGCATGGTGCTTGCAGTTAGCAGGGTAGTAGATGCAATTAAGGCTAGGGGTATATGGCCATAGTCATAAACTATCATAAACATCTATACGTACATCAATTTAATTATTTTTAGCAGTTTGTGATTATAGCATTAATAGCATCGTCAACACTACACCAAAGGTTTCGTGCTTGATATGCTCAATATCTATCTATATCTATATACAGTAATTTAGGATGATTTTATAACCGTTGTCGGATAGTTAACATTTTATAACTATCCGTTCCCCCTCAGCCTTGAAGGCATTAGGTGGCTTTCGCCGCCAACGGTGAAGGACGGCACATCGGGAGTTTCATGGCTATGGCTATATTCCAAGCGGACAGGCACTTAGCCGCTTGCAAGCCACACTTTCTACACTTAAAGGTGTGCCCATTCGGCTTACTCTACTCAATTCGCCACATATCGGGCACTTACCTACTCATATAGGTACATGGGGATGTAGTATAGAAGGGTTTTGATTGATTGGTTGGTTGATTACTTGCTAGTGATGAGCAAGTCTCCATACGAGTTTTACTCTGTTTGGTGTAGAATTAAGAAAGAAGAGGGCTAGTTACCTTTCACAGGCTTAACTACACTAAGCGTCAACATCTTTTCAACCATCATATAAAGAAATTGTAAGAATTGTTATACAAAATTATCTATTCAGGAACTGCGCACCTTACCCCATTCCATGATCATATGTTCACATCGCCAAAGTCTCCCCAGTCCCAGCCTCCTCCCTCTCCAGTCTCTCCCATATCCCCTCCAGCCCCAGGCAACTGCTCTGGCATATAATCCTGTTGAGCAAGGTTCATCATGTTGAGCATGGTCATCCACATCATCATATCCATTATACCCATAAACAACATTATAGGTATCCAACTCTTCATAGATAATGCTTCCTTCTCGAACTCCTGCCTCTTCCCTTGTTCAGCGAGCATGACCATCCTCTGCCACTTCTGCTCCAACTCAAACCTGCGCTCCTGCAACTCCCTATCGCCCTTCTCTGTGATTGTTAACTCAACCTTCCTTCTACCCAAGAGTCCTTTCTTCTCCCTCTTTACTATAAGACCATGTAGGATCAACCTCTCAACTATCATAGCAACATCGAATGCTGATAACCCTGTAGCCTTGGCTATCTTCTCCTCTGTATTATAGCCCTTGGCTATAGCACTTAACACCATAACATCCTTTGGCTCCTCCTCTGAACCAACCATGTATATAAGTTATATGATCCCATTAATAGGCTTTATCCTTAGAGGATATCATATATCATATATCGTATATAATATATAATAAAAAGTAGGAATAAAAAGTAGGATAGATGCGATGGTATAAAGGTATGGGATGAGAGAATCCTACAGATCTACTCTGTACTGAATGAGTGCCCACAAGCACAGGTTCTTACAACGTTTGGATTATTTATCTTGAAGCCAGCACCCATGAGGCTCTCTATATAGTCTATCTCGCTACCCTTCAGGTAGTTGGAGCTGTAGAAGTCTACAAGTATCTTAACACCATACTCCTCCAACATTATATCATCCTCAGAGGGCTTCTCCTCGAACCCCATCCCGTATGAGAGACCGGCACAACCACCACCAGCAACATAGACCCTGAGGTATAGATCCTCCCTACCCTCCTGCTTCATGAACTCCTTCACCTTCTCAGCGGCCTTTGGCGTTAGTGCTATCAACCTCCCAACACTCTTTTCCATATCCTCACTATGCTTATACAATATAATAAGCTTTACTTTACAAGTGGTAGAGAAAAATAATGATGGCATGGGTTATTGCATTGGTTGCTACCAACTACATTGCTACTTCTTCTGCAGGAACCTTGTCATCCTCTCTACTCTATCTGGGTGTGTGAAGCATAGACTCCAGCCCCATAGCTCTAGTGCAAGTCCAGTGCTTATATCACTCTCTAACCCTCTGTTTATAAGCATCTTGGATACCCTTACTGCTAGTGCACTATTCTTTGCTATCTCCTTTGCCATAGCAACAGACTCGTCCAAGAGCTGTGGTAACTCCACGACCTTGTTAACCAACCCTATACTCAATGCCTCTTCAGCATTAACCCTTCTGCCAGTGAATATCAGCTCCTTTGCCTTCGATACGCCAACTATCCTTGCAAGTCTCTGTGTACCACCCCAGCCTGGGCATATACCCAGCCCAACCTCCGGCTGTGCTAGTATAGCGTTCTTACTTGCTATCCTTATATCACAGGCCAATGCTAGTTCGCATCCTCCTCCTAGAGCATAGCCGTTAACTGCTGCTATAACAGGCTTGTTGAGGTTCTCTACCTTGCTCATCGCTGCATGGCCCCTTTTAGCATACTCTTCAGCTTCTAGAGGGGATATCTTGCTCATGTACTCTATATCTGCTCCAGCAGAGAATGCCTTCTCACCAGTACCAGTTATTATAACTGCCCTTATCTGCTCATCGTCAGCAAGGTCATCCATCGCACTGCTCAGTTGTGCTATAACATCAAGGTTCATTGCATTCAACTTCTCTGCCCTGTTTATCCTTACAACTGCTATACCATCATCCCTCTTCTCCACGAGTATGTACTGTTGCTGCTGTGGTGCCATGCATATGGAATATATGATAAGCAAATAAACTTTGCACTTGATGATATTATACTGGTATAGGGGTTATGGGGAATGCACCACATACCCTGCAGAACCTTGCATCACTGCTCACATATGCGTTGCATTCACTACACCTTGCATTACCTATACCACTGCTACTACCACCACTGCTAGAATCCATTAGGTACGGTGCACCGAACATACCCCTGTATATCTCATAGTAGTAGAGGTGCTCCTTGCTCCTTATCCTAACCCTGTCTCTATCAAGGTACTCCTTGCTCCTTCTGGCAAGGTACTCATCACTAACAAGAGAGGCAAGATAGTTACTCAATATACTTGTATTAGCCCCCTGCTCCATAGGCATCTTAACCCTCCATGCTATATCCTTGCCTATTATATGCTCAAAGCATGATCTCAATACGAACTTCCCATACCTCTTACCCTCATATTCGTTAACCTTCAACTCTACCGGTATGCTCTTAGCATAGTCCAATAAGTCCAGATAAGGTAATGATACGCTCATGCCAAGATCATCTGCTATTGCTAGAGAAGAGAAGTGCATTATCCTCTCAAGCCTAGTAAGTTCATACTCCAACTGCTCACGGCTCATTCTAAGCATATATGAGTAGCCAGCGAATATCTCATCGCATCCATCCCCTGTAATAACATGCAAGCAGTACTCCTTCAACTCCTTCATTGCAAGGTAGAGTACTATAGAGTTCCTAACCTCCATTGGGTCGAATGAGCGCATTATTCTAATAATCTCTCTTACTGCATAGAGCATCTCATCTATGCTAACGTGCTTGATGAGCAGCCTCATCCTGAATCTATCTGCTACAATCCTAGCATACTTTGTATCTTGGGCATCCCCATGGCCTATACATAATGCAAGTACCTCGCTCATACTACTGGATGAGAGTGCAGCAAGTATACTGCTATCCAAGCCTCCAGAGAGGAGTATTCCTACACTAGAGGTGCTTATAGTATGCTTATACACTATACCCCTAAGCATCTCCTCCAGCCTGTTACAGATAGCATCGTTATCTGTACCTGAAGGCATGAGATAGCATAGAGGAATATTTATATAAATTGTGGAGAGATAGTTGATATGCTACTCCCCTCAGAGATAGAGTCGAGGTCACTGATCCCTGCAATAAGGGCTATAATATCTAGGAGGTTGGTGAATGAGTATAACATGAAGGAGGAGGATGTTGCAAAACTCTTGGGTATAACACAGGCTGCTGTGAGCAACTATATAAGGGGTACTAGGGGTGATGCAGAGCTTGCAAAGAGACTCCTGAACGAGCCTAGCGTGGTTAGGAGGATAGATGAGATAAGCAAGGATCTAGCCATGAACAGGGCATTCATGCCATCTACCATGGCAAAGTACATAGGCCTGCTGAACTACATAAGGCATAGCCTACTCATATGCGATATACACCATGCAATAGAGAAGAGTATAGACAAGGATATATGCAAAGCATGTGAGGATACTCTAAGGGAAGGAATGTGAGCCTAACCTTGATTTATTACTGGAGTCTGACCGATCGGGATTGGTGTGGAGGATTGATTATCAATCTGGGAGAATGAGCTGGTTAGATGGATATCCTGAATCAATGCTGTGAAAGGCATCATTGAGAGTCCAACTTACGATAAGTTGGTTAGATGGATATCCTGAATCCCCTTCTGAAGAGAAGGAAGAAGAGTATGAATGGTACTAGTATAACTAGCAGTATCATCAGTGTTAATATACCAGCATCCTGCACAAGTATAAGGAATGGGAAGGGGAAGATCACAACAACACCACCTCCCCCTCTACTACCCTCTATACCACTAGACCCATCCCTCTGTCCGATCTGGTTGAGTGTATCTACCATGCCCATCGATGCATAAGAGATCAGGATCATGCCTACGATGACCACGGTTATGCCGATGAGTAGCATGGGTATATTCGCTATATCCCTTAACGCTGTGTACCCTATCCTGAAACTACTCCCTTCACCTCTAACATCATCCATACTCGTATCATGCATATGCATTAAACATCTCTTGCATATACCATCTTCATTCATGCAGATGGAGCATACTGGCCTTTTGCACATACTACAGTAATCAACAGCGATCCCATCACATATACTACATCTAACCCTCTGGCTCATCTCATACCCACCATGAATAGGATGAGCATTATGAGTATAGCGATTGGTAATATAACTAGTAAGGATCTCGAACCCTGCCAGACTATGGGTATAGGGCCTAGGAGTATGAACCCTACAGATCTACCCCTAGAGCCTGCTACTCTAGTAACTAGGGAGAATGTTATTATCAGCATGCCTACTAACACCAGCGCAGAACCTATCATCATCAATAGCTTTGCGTCCATAGCATTATAGATTAAGTTAATCTACTATTTATTACTAATCCAAGTACCAAAAATAAAGTGTGTATTACCAACCAGGTTCAGGGCTGTGCTTCCCTTCTTCCCGTTGCCTCTTCAGCGCCTACCCCTCCCTCTGCCATCAGAGCATCCAGATCCTCTCTGCTTACATCCTCGACCGATACCACTGATACCCTGAAGGGTTTACCACAGAGCCTCCCCAACTCTAGAGAGTTCTTATCTATCTTGTATATGTAGACTGAAGTGCTACTGCTACTTATCTTATCCATCACATCCCTGCGAATAGATCTGGAGCATATGATCAGTTTAGCATTCCCTATACCCTTCAGTACCTCTCTGCTACCTATCCTACATGCACTATTTGCCATCGCATTCCTAACTATCTTTGCTACTAGCCTACTCATCTTCCCCCTTCCTCCATACCTCTCTCCTCCTTACCCTCCACCCATACCATTGCCAACCTTCATGTATAGATCTACCATACCAGTACCTACTGGTACTGTTGAGCCAACTATCACATTCTCTGTAACGCCCTTTAATGGTTCTATCTCGCCCTTGAGCGCTGCCTCTGCTATAGTTGGAACGGTTATCTCGAATGCTGCCCTAGCAAGTACGCTAACCTTCGTGCCAGCAACGCCATGTCTACCTATCTGCTGAAGTATACCCTTGCTTGTCATAACATCTGCAACAAGCATTATATGCCTTATATCAACCTCCAGACCCTGCTCCTCTAGAGTGTTGGTTATCTCCTTTACCAGTGCCGTTCTTGCAGCCTCTATACCAAGTACGTTTGCTATCTCGTATATGTTGTTTGTAGTCGTTCTGCTCGTATCAACACCCTCTACCTCAAGGACCCTCTGTAAGTTTGAGCCTGCGGTCTGTATAATCCACTCATTATCTTGCTTAACTACAGTTACACGCTCTATCTCAGGTATGCCTTTTATCTTTGTGTTGAGTATCTTACCCTTGAGTGTGCTCATCGTCCTAGCATCTGTACCTGGTGGAGGTCTTAGAGTTATCTTATTGGTATCCTCTACGATAACATTAAACTTCTTCTTGGAGGACTTTAGGGCATTGACTATAGTATCGATATCGCACCCTCTAGCCTCCATCTTACTTGGGTTGAGGACTAGGTGGAGTAGACCATCAAGATCGACCTCAACACTCTCAACAAGGTCGTTGAGCTTTGTGAAGAGTATGTTCTTTGCTACCTGTAAGGCACTCTCCCTCGACTTTGCATAATCTGGGAGAAGGTATATATCCATGGTTGGTGTCTCTGGCTTCTTCCTTGCATCCAAGAGTTCTATGAGCCTTGGTAACCCTAATGTTACATTCCTCTCCTTTATACCGGCGAAGTGGAATGTTCTTAGAGTCATCTGAGTACCAGGTTCGCCTATCGACTGGGCAGCGACTATGCCTATCGCTTCCCCCGGCTCTGCCCTAGCCTTGTCTACAAGTTCGACTACATGCTTGCATACTCTCTCAACACCATCCCTACTTAACCTAACCCTCATCAACTCTGCCTTGAGCATCTCTACTATGCTTGGATTAAGTATATTGGCGTACCTATCAACTATGCCATTTATCTCATCATCGCTTGCCTTATCGCCTTCATCTACAAGTGCTTGCGCATTAACAAGCCTCTCTATGTTAACAGCATTGCCATGATCACTCTTCGCAGGATCTATGCTATCCTCTCCATACACGAACTGTATTATGTTACCGAATGAATCCCTAACAGTATTATCATACTCTATCCTTAGATGCTCCATCGCATTTATCAGCCTTCTCTGAAGATACCCGCTCTGCTGGGTTCTAACCGCAGTATCCACCAGCCCCTCTCTACCACCCATAGCATGGAAGAAGAACTCCAATGGGTTCAGTCCATCCCTAAAGTTTGACTTTACAAAGCCCTTTGCATCTGGATTTATATCATCTGGGAGGAAGTGGGGTAATGCCCTCCTCTGGTAACCTCTCTCTATTCTCTTGCCTCGTATAGACTGCTGACCTAGAAGAGCTGTCATCTGACCTATGTTGACTGTTGAACCTCTAGCCCCAGTACTTGCCATTATAACCCCAGCATTGTTATCTGCCAATGATCTATCTGCTGCCCTCCCTGCTCTATCTCTTGCCCTAGAGAGTTCATTGGTTATCTGCAGTTCTAACGTCTCCTCTGGGGATAACCCTCTTATGGGCTGGAGTACACCCTCCCTGTACTGCCTTATAAGATCATACACCTTCTCATACGTATTCTTTATTATACCATCTATCTCCTTCCTTGCCTCTTCAGGGAGCAAGAGATCATCGTAGCCGTAGCTGAAGCCATAACGGGTTATGAAGTGGGTTAGTATCCTGAAGAGTGAGTTAAGGAATGATCTTGCAAATGATGTGCCATAGTCTTTAGCAAGCCTATGGAGTATACTATCTGGCTCCTCTGCCCCTATAGATGCCTTGTCTATAACACCACTGATCAGCCTACCATTCTTTATTATAACATCTGGCTGCTTGCTTATCTTTGCGCTCTTGAACCACTTCGATATCAAGGTGTAGTTGAAGTCCTTTGGAAGAAGTAGGGAGAACAACTGCTTACCAGTGTACTTGCCATTACCATCATGGCCATTACTCTTACCATCACCCATGAGAAGATCAGGAGCATGCTTTATCCTCCCTATGAATGCTAGGTTCATAAACTCCGCCCTGCTTAGTACTGTATCATCCTTGGTGAGTAGATACGCTGCTGTTATAAAGTCCCTTATCCCTCCTATTATTGGACCCCCATACCTAGGGGATATAAGTTGGTCATGAACCTGCATGAGTATCTTTGCCTCTGCCCTAGCCTCTACGCTCTGAGGAACATGAAGGTTCATCTCATCGCCATCAAAGTCAGCATTGTATGGTGGGCATACAGATGGGTGTAGTCTGAAGGTTCTGTATGGGAGTACCTTTACTAGATGGGCCATTATAGAGATTCTATGCAGGGATGGCTGTCTATTGAATATAACAATATCACCATCCATCAGATGCCTCTCAACTATGAACCCTGGGGCTAGGGACTCTGCCAATGTAGTCCTATCTGCTACGTAATCAAGCCTTATCTTAACGCCGTCTGGCCTAACTATGTAGTTTGCCCCAGGATGCTTGTTTGGACCGTTCATTACAAGCGCTCTAAGCCTATCTATATTCCAAGGGGATACAACCTCTGGTATTGTAAGCTTCTTGGCTATCTCCTCTGGTACACCAACCTCGGATATGTCAAGGTTCGGATCTGGAGAGATCACTGTTCTTCCGGCAAAGTCAACCCTCTTGCCTGATAGACTGCCTCTGAACCTTCCTTCCTTACCTTTCAACCTCTGCGATAACGTCTTCAATGGTCTGCCAGACCTATGGTGAGCCTGTGGTATACCAGATACCTCGTTATCGAAGTACGTTGTTACATGGTACTGGAGTAGATCAACTAGGTCTTGTACTATGAGGGGAGGTGTACCTGCCTCCTTGCTCTCCTTCAACCTCTGATTAACTCTTATAATATCTACCAACTTGTGGGTTAGATCATCCTCAGACCTCATACCAGTCTCGAGTATGATGGATGGTCTGACTGTGACTGGTGCTACAGGTAGTACTTGGAGGATGAACCACTCTGGTCTAGCGGTATCTGGGTTATAGCCTAAGAGTCTAAGATCATCATTAGGTATATTGACTAGCCTCTCCCTTATCGCTATAGGTAGAAGTCTATTCTCCTCCCCATTCTCAGTCTTCTCGAAGAATGTTGTTGGCTTCACAAATACTATATCGTACTGCTCTTTGCCACAGTGTGGGCATATCTTTACCTTCTTAGCCTTCTCTATAAGCTCGTCCTTAATCTTCTCAACTGCTAGTTGCGTATGTATCTCCCCACTACTCAACCTTGCCTTGTACTCATCAAGTTCACCATTAGAGAGTTTGAGCCTTGAGCAACCTCTACATGTAACCTGCAGTAACTGATAGATATCATCAACGAATGATATGTGGAGTACTGGTTCAGCCAACTCTATATGACCAAAGTGTCCAGGGCATCTTGCCGATGTATTACCACAGGTAGCACATTTCTGCCCAGGCTCTAATATGCCTAGTCTGCTATCCATCAGTCCTCCTTGCACTGGTAAGCCATCCTCATCGTATGTCTCTGGAGCGGTTATCTCTGCAACAGAGTACCTCCTTATCTCACTCGGTGACCATACAGCGAACTTTATCCCAGCTATAACCTTTGTAACCTCCTCTTCTATGCTCATAATACTACACCTCGCTCATAATACTACACCTTCTCCTTCAGGATTAGCCTAGGCAGTATGTTGAGGCTCATGATCTCCTGCAGTAATAGTTTGAATGCATATGCTATAGTTACAGATGATACCCTAGCCTTCTCACCACATATCCTGCAGATGTACCTCCTCTGCTTAGCATCATAGTAACTTATTAGGCCACAACGCTCACATACATACACTTCAGCCTTATCGGACTCCTCCAGGAGCCTATCCTTCAAGAGCATAGCTGCACCATACCCTATCAAGCAATCCCTCTCCATCTCCCCAAACCTTAGACCTCCTCCCCTTGCCCTCCCTTCAGTTGGTTGCTTGGTCAGCATCTGTACCTGCCCTCTAGCCCTAGAGTGCATCTTATCTGCAACCATATGGTGCAACTTCTGATAGTACACTACACCAATGAATACCTCGGCAGGATACCTCTTCCCTGTCCTACCATCATACATCACCTCCTTCCCTGTGTACTTGAACCCATAGGCCTCGAGTATAGTTCTTACATCATCAGCCTTCTCACCATAGAATGCTGTTCCATCGATGAACCTTCCATCTAGAGCTGCTGCCTTGCCACTTATAGACTCTATGAACTGGCCTACTGTCATCCTAGATGGGAAGGCATGTGGGTTTATTATAACATCTGGTACTATACCCTCTTCAGTGTATGGAAGATCCTCAGGATTGGCTAGAACGCCTATGACACCCTTCTGCCCATGCCTAGATGCGAACTTGTCACCTATCTCAGGTATACGCATATCCCTAACCCTGACCTTGTATAGTTTGCCACCTTCAGTAGACTGAGTCATTATCACTGTATCAACAACCCCAGTCTCCGATGGTCTCATACTAACGCTTGTATCTCTCCTGTATGGGCCCTTCACCTCGAACTCTTTATACTCCTCCATGAACCTTGGTGGACTAGTTCTACCTATAAGCACGTCTCCTCCAGTAACTACTGCCTCTTGCATAACTACACCATCGGCCTCCAACAGTCTATAGAACCTCTCGCCTTTGTAGCCTCTAACATTGGCATCTGATGATGGTATCTCAAAGTTATCCTTCATGCCTCCAGGGTACTGCTTTGCCTCAGCCTCATATACCCTATAGAAGAAGGACCTTGCTAAACCACGCTCAACAGATGCCTTGTTGACTACTATAGCATCCTCTATGTTGTAGCCTTCGAAGGGTAGAACAGCGACTATGCAGTTTGTACCAGTAGGCCTCTCCTCTATGCCTAGTAATGGTATCGCTCTAGTCCTAACCAATGGTACCTGAGGATATACAAGGAAGTGCTGCCTAACATATGTGTTGAAGTTCATCATTGGTGTTGAGAAGCCTAGAGACTGCTTTGCCATAGCAGATTCATAAGTGTTCCTAGGGGACTGATTATGCTCTGGATATGGGATCATGGATGCTGCAACCCCAAACATCGCTGCAGGGAATATCTCGAGATGCGTATGCCTCTCAGTTATCTGGGATGGCTCTAATGCTATGTAGCAGTTCTCCTCCTCATTGGCATCTATCAACTCTATTATGCCTTTATAGAGCAGGTCCTCATAGGATATAAGCCTACGACCCAACTTTGCTAGTATATCGTCATTAACCTCATGCTTACCATTGTTCACAACTATGAGTGGCCTTAATACTCTTCCAGCATTGCAGCTAATATATACCCTCTTTGTAGCCTTCTCAACCTTAGGCTTATAGTAGTATATACCAACATGTGGGTGCAGTTGCCCACTCCTCCTCAATGCCCTCAACCTACTCACGAGCATCTCCCCATCCTTCACAAAGCCAACCAGCCTACCATCTACAAAGACCTTGCTACCATCCCTCTTCAGTTCATCTGAAGCATCCTGATGGTAGATCACTCCATGCTCATACAGCGTCTCTACAACCTCTGCTGCTGGTACAGTCACCGATAGAACTGCAGATAGTGCAAGGTTCTTTACCAATCCACAGTTTGAACCTTCAGGAGTCTCATTGGGGCATATCCTACCAAAGTGTGTAGGGTGCAGATCTCTAGCCTCAAAGTTTGGTTGGCTTCTACTCAATGGGGATTGTATCCTCCTAAGATGGCTTATGGTTGAGAGGTAGTTCGTTCTATCGAGGAGTTGTGTAACACCTACCCTGCCCCTTCCCCAGTTCCCTGTTGCTATAGCATTATTCAGTTTATCTGTTATTATCCCTGGTCTAACAGCTGCCATTACAGCATTTATGCCGCGCTTCTGACCCGAGCGTTCAAGTTGGTACTTCATATCCCTAACCAGGTTCCTGAACGCTGTCCTAAATAGATCTGCAAGCATCTGGCCTGCAAACTTTATTATCTTGTTACCATAGTGGTCCTTATCATCTGGATCTATCCATCCTAGCTTGAGTTCTATAAGCTTGCATGCCGCTTCACCTATGAATAGTGCCTTATCAAGCCTGTTATCTGGAGTCCTTCCAAGATGAGGCAGTAGACCCCAGTCCAAGAGGTTCTCAGTCCTCTTCAACTGGAACTCCTCGAGCATGTTTGGTGCTATCCTCTTACTTATATACTCTATAGCCTCTTTGGTGCTTGTAACCTCTGCAGCCTTCTCGAATGAAGGCTCCAACTCATCCTGAATCTCCGGCTTCACGGATACAGCATCCGCTATCTCCTTATCCGTCTCTAGCCCCAATGCGCGCATCAACACAACCAATGGGATATCAACAGGAGAGCCTGAGATCCTCGCTACTATGGATCCATCCTGCTTCATTACTAACTCCAACTTGGTCCTATAACCAACTATTGAGGAGTATATCTTTGCTGTATGTACCTTGACTCCACTAACCTCCTCTATATCAACTATGATCTTGTTGTATGAGAGATCCTCCAACCCAACTATGACACGTTCTGATCCGTTTATCACAAAGTACCCTCCAGGGTCTTTAGGATCCTCGTTAACCTCTATTAGTTTGCTCTCAGACATGTTATGCAATACGCATAGATTGGATTTTACCATCACTGGTAGATCCCCTATATGTATACCTCTAGTCTCAACTATCCTCCCATCCTCCACTATACTACACTCAACTATTATAGGTGCGGCATATGTTAGGTTCCTAAGCCTTGCCTCCATGGGAGTTACATAGGTTATCGATCCATCTATCTCTGTAACCCTTGGATACTGTAACTTAATCCTACCAAGCTTAACCTTATATGGATACTCTGGGTTCTCTATCTCTACCTCTCCAACCTCATCTATTATGCTCTGTATCCCTCGTTCTATGAACTCGTTGTAGGAGTTAAGATGCTGTCTAGCAACCCCCTCCCTAGTCAGTATATCGTATATTATAGGCCAGAAGCCCTGATGCTTTACCATCGTTGCTGATGTGCTCATCGCTTCACCCCTCTACTACATACCTGTAGTATATACTTACCCCTGCTGTTGGACTCTTCCTTATTATCTTAACTATATCCCCAGGCTTTGCATTTAGGTTCCTTATCGCTGGATCACTAGCAAGTATGAATGGGAGTTGGTTAGGCCTCACGTGGTACCTCTTGAGCACCTCTTCAGCCTCTTCTCTGCTGAGGAGTATATGTTCAGGCACATATTCATGCCTTATTACTCTTCTATCACTCATCTACTCTATCACCTACCTACAGAATCTACCCTCGCTAAGACTATTCTACTACCCAAATTTACACCTTTCCCCTGTATTATATCTCCACCAGAATAAAGTTTAATAATAAATAAGTAAGGTTAGTGAAAAGGCAATATAAAATAAGGGGTATAGAAGGATTAATAAAATAAATAAATGAATTTAGGCGAACCTTTTGTACATAAAAGATATATACTATCAGGTATATAGGGTCTCAATGGGTAAATACGGGCATACAGTAGTAGGAGCGTTTGTAGTATCAATGATGCTTCTAGCAGTGCCATTTGCAGTTTATGCACAACAACCGATAACCATAACGCTAGATAAACAATCATACAGCACGGGGGATACCCTGAAGGTTACAGGCAAGGTATCTAGGGTCATAACAGGGTTGGATGTTATAGTCCAGGTTATGAATGAGAAGAATGTTCAGGCAGCGCTTACACAGGTTACACCAGCAAGTGATGGTAGTTTCAGTGCAGAGTTCAGACTTGGGGGACCATTGATGAGTAACTCTGGAACATACAAGGTTGTTGTAACATACGGTGATGCTCAGAGTAGTGCAGAGTTTGCATTCACTGCACAGGCACAACCAACTACGAGAGAGTTTAGTGTGAGGATAAGTGGGATACAGGAGAACATAACGCTCAGAGGTACGATAACAGTTGGGGATGTAAAATCAGCTACTCTGGATCAGGACTTCAACAGCATAGTACTAGGGCTCTCTGGCATTAATACTAACAGCAAGATGACGATAACCATACCATCCACTGTTATAAAGGAAGAGTTCAGGGATCAGTTCAGGAATATTGAGTTCATAGCATTCAGTGAGGAGAATGACACAGAACTAGAAGCAAAGGTAACCAATCATACAGCTAATGAGGCTACCCTCGAGATAGATATACCTGCTGGTATTGAGACCCTAGAGATAGTCATTGTTCCAGAGAATATTGCTGTTGTACCAGAGTTTGGTGTGATAGCAGCACTAATACTTGCTGTTAGCATAGGTGCCTTTATAGCAGTAAGTAGAAGACAGATGATAAGGGTTCCTCTCTAAATACTCTCCATTTTTATTTTATTTAATTTTATTTAATTCAATTTAATTCAATTCCGTTTAATTTAATTTCGTTTAATTTTACTTAATCTAATTTCAACTAATCTAATTTATTTGATAGCCTCAATAAATGAGGATATAATCGGTTATATGGTTGCTACGTAGCAACAGTTATTGGTCTCCTATACCTATCTACTATATCATCTGGTGTTCTACCAAAGAGTTCCTTGCAGAGCCCTCTAAGGTACCTCATTATAGCCCATGTACCAGCCTTTATGAGCATGGTCATGAAGACCTTCATAGCTGGTCCATAGGTCTTGTTTCTAACTATTATTGGTATTATATCGTTTATAACCTTAAGGTTATGCTCCCAGCAACGCCAGAATACGGTGAACTGCATCTCGTTAAGGTTCCTGAAGTGCATAGAGTTACGCTCGTTGAAGTCTTGGTAGAGTAGTGGTGCTATAAGACCCCTCATCCTCATCGCTATGAGACTCTCTATTAGGTCAAGGGTATCCCTTGTATCATCTGGACTCTCATCTGGCCAGCCTACTATGAGTGTTAATGCAGGGAACCAGTTGTTCTCATTCAGTATTCTGCAACCTTCCTTCACAACCCAGGGCCACTCCTCTGGCGAGAATGGCTTTGTCTTCATGCCTAGATGCCTCCTTGCTAACCTTGGAGAACCGGTCTCCAAGCCTAGATTTGTGGCAAGCCATCTCTCATTACTCATACCATTTATCCTACTCAGTTCTTCTATTAGATCTGGTTTTGCAACTACACCTGAGAGCGTCATATGTGTTGTGCCTACGAACCTTGCGCCTAGAGACTTCAAGCCCTGCCAGAGGTATGTTATCGCATCCTTGTTAGGGATGAAGTCCTTGTTATCGCAGCCGTAGAGGAGTATCTCATCAGATTGGAGCCAGATGCTATCGAAGCCATAATCAAGGTTTATCTTCGCCTCCCTCTGTAGTCTTTCTAGGGGAAAGTCCTTCTTAGATCTCTTGTTAACATCACAAAAGTCACAGCCCCTCCCGCACCCTCTCATCGCTTCTATTAGCGAGTTGACCGTTGGGCCCTGTATCTCTGGTATGTTATCTATATTCCTCACCATCGCATGTACCAATGGCTGTACATTGCCTTGCTCTGCGTCCCTGAATAGATCTACTGCGATCTCATCCGCTTCTCCTATCACTACAGAGTCTATACCATGTATCCTCATCCTATCGAGCTTCGCCAACTCCCATGAACCGTTACCTCCAACTAGAACCTTGAAGTTGTACCTCTTCTTCAACTGAATTATATTTGCACACATCCTCTTGAACTTCATAGCTATATAGGAGAGCTTCTCTGGACTCATAGTGGTGGTCACTGGGGCCATACCTAGAGGGTCCATGACATTTATACCAACTACCTTCGTATCTGGACCTATTGCTTTATAGAGCATATCTGGATGGGCTATGAATACCTCATCCCTTCTGTACTCCTTGAGGAGGGCAGCCTCTATCCTTCTTAACCCACATTGAGCAACCTTCGCCTCCCCAGTTACTGGATCTGTCTCAACGCTTGGGCAGAAGACCTTATCGAATACCCACTCTGGCACAAGTTCGTATGGCCCACAGGCTATGAAACCATACAGGAAGTTACCCCTGTAATTTGTTGTTAGGCTTCTATCTGCAGTCAGCACTATGCGCTTACCGCTCATCTATGCAGATCTTGGCATCATAGTATAAAACTCTTTTTATAGCATTCACATTATGCTTAGTGTTTAATCTACAACCTATAGCGTAAGGGATTAATAGTTATTCGTGTTATACTTCATATGCTTAGCAACCATGCTGGTATGGGTGAGGGTAAGGCAAACCTATGGGTATTCCATGAAGAGGTTATGCATGGTGATGAGAGCGTCGAGGAGTCATGGATAGTTATAGTTGAGAGGAGTAAGTACAGCCTCTTTGGATTCAAGGTTGTACAGGAGAAGAGTTCGATATACCCAGGGTATCCAGGTTACGTTACAAATACCATAACAGCATTGGATAGCATCTCTGCTTTAATGGAGATGGAGAGGCTTCAGAGTAAAGATGATGTAGAGCATACAAGGGTTGGAATAGGTGATGATGATGCAGATAGATGGTACGATATGTTGGTTGGCCTATCAGATATAACGAGTAGAGTACCGAACCCTGCAAGGGATATACTTAACAGTGTAGCAACATTACACTAACTATATTTTGTTGCATATATTAGTAAATAATATATCATAGTTGACTAGATTAAGGTTATGGGCAAGACAGAAAGATTCACAGGGCTCAATGTAGATCTTGAGAGGTTGGCAAATAGGATACAGATGTACTTGCAGGAGAACGGGTTCGAGGTTGCATACTCAAAGGATCCTACTGCTCCACCATCGTGGTTCTTCATACAGGCTAGGAAGGTAAGTGCTCTAAGGAGTATAGCAGGTGCAAGGAGGAGCACAGACATAACGATAAAGGGCAGACCAGATGACTTTGAGGTCAGTATAAGCACTGGGGAGTGGGGTAAGAATATGCTCTCATCCGTCCCTCTATTCATAGTACCAATAGTTGGGATAACTGCTACAGTAGCAAAGCTGTACACTGCAAAGAGTTTCGAATCGAACCTATGGAAGTACATAAAGGATCAGGCTAGGTTCTTGAGCAACAGTGTAGTACAGATAGGCAGAGAGGGTGGTGAGAGGTTGGATAAGAGGGTTTATGATTGTGATTATGTTGAGGGTTATCCAGGCTGGAGTGAGAGTGTTGAAGGTGGAAAACTCATACTGGAGAGGAGCAGGGATGGGAGCAATAGGGTATTATTCACATCAGGCAAGGGAGATATAGTGATACCTGCTAGTAGCATACAGCAAGCGCAGATAATAGCAAGGAGGAAAGGTCTGCATGAACATGACCTCATGATACAGATGGTTGTTAAGCAGAATGGGAAGAGCATAAAGCCTGTATTCAACCTGAGGGATGATATAATCGGTGGTGTACTCGCAGGTATAAACGAACTTGTGAGCGAAGAGAGAGCGTTGAAGAGCATAGAACATGCAAGTGTTATAACAGATGTAAGATACTGCATAAAGTGTGGCGCAGAGATACCAAAGAGTGCAAAGTTCTGCTCGCAGTGTGGTGCACCGCAACCGTCTTAAGATCTTTAATCCTCCATAAATCTATAACAATTTTTATTGTTCTAAAGGTTAGAACAGCGTATACTAATGTTATTTGTATAGTTCTAAAGTATAGGCTTAATCTTGGTGCACGTGTATATAATGGCGAGGGATGACAAATGGTAAACAGGATGAGCAAGAGGATGATGGGTATTACAGGTATAGGCATAGTATTTGCCCTACTTGCATTCATGGCAGTGCAGTATACAGCAATGGATGCAAAGGCTGAGGAGCAAGGTAATACAAAAGGTGTAGAGAGGATAGAACTCTCAGTTATGGGGAATGCAACCGAGATGATCAAACCTGATAGAGCTGGTGTAAGCGTTGTGGTTGAGGTTCAGGAGAAGACAGCGGGAGAAGCAGCAAGGAAGAATGCAGAGATCATGAACCATGTTATAGAGGCTATAAAGGCTATAGGTATAAGGGAGGAGCAGATAAGCACAGATTACTATACCATATATCCTGTCTATGAGCCTCGTAGCAAGGGTGAAGCATGTATAACGATATATCCTCCATCACCAGAGTGCTTTGAGCAGGTTCTAGTTGGCTACAAGGCTGTGAACAGCATAACGGTAAGGGTGGAGCTTGATAAGGCACAAGATATAGGTAGGGTTATAGATGCTGCTGTGAGTGCTGGAGCAAACCGGGTTTATGGAGTGAGTTTCTTCATCTCCCAAGAGAGGCTCGATGCTGCAAAGGCTTCGTTACTAGACAAGGCTGCAAAGGATGCAAGGAGCAAGGCTGAGAGTGTTGCTAAAGCACTCAACCTGAACGTAGTTGGGGTTAAGAGCGTGGACATAATAGATGGTTACTACCCTGGACCAATATACTACAGCCCTGTAAGGGTTGATATGGCAGAGGCAACGACACCGATAATACCAAGTGAGCAGAGTATATCTGCATCTGTGCAGGTAGTATTCTGGCTGGAGCAATAGACAGGCTTATAGACAAGCCTTACCCTTTATTTATTGCTGCCTCTACAGGGATCAATGCACCTTTACCATCCTTGCTATACTCCTTAACATGTATACCAGGCTCTGCAGTGACGTAACCTACTCCTTGCTTTCATCATCTCTAGGCGAGAAGATGATCTTTCAACTTTTATTCTTGCTATAAAGTCCTTGTATATACCATACTTAGCGACAACATTTGTAACATCATTCCCACCAGTGTTTGTAATGATTAATGATAACCCTGTATGTGTCAGTGACATTATTATGCTTAAACGCATCGAGTGCATACTCATAAGTTGTTGTATTCATGTTTGTAAGGAATAAAGCAAACATTACTATGCAGGCAACAGGCATCACGTAGATCAGTGCCATAGAATGGTTACAACAACAAGATGAGTACTCATTCCATACTTAAAAATATTGAAATATAAGGTCATACAAGGTTAGGCATGCCATTCAAGGTATTCCTCAATGGCTACGGTACTATAGGGAGGAGGGTTGCTTATGCTCTAGCAAATGATGGAGAGATAGAGTTCATAGGCGTAGGAAAGTACAGTGTAGATGATAGAGTTAAAGAGGCAAGGGATCAAGGCTATAAGATATTCGTACCAGAGGCAAAGGTGGATGAGTTCAAGAGTAAGGGTTACTCGGTAGAAGGGAGCATAGTGGATGCTATAAAGGCTAGCGACCTCATCATAGATGCATCGAAGGATGGACTAGGGTATGAGAATAAGTTGAACTACTATCTGCCATTTAACAAGGCATCTATATTCCAAGGTGGAGAGGATAGATACGGTGAGCATAGCGTTGCTGATATGATACATAACTCAAGGGTGAACTATGAGCAGGCCTTTGGGAGGAGGTATGTTATACAGGGGAGTTGCAATGTAACTGGCTTGGGAAGGATAATGCAGCCATTGATAGAGCGTTATGGGAATGAGATAGTAAGGTTCGATGCCACGCTGATAAGGAGATGGGCCGATCTGGAGGATAAGAAGGAGGTGAAGGACTCTATAGAGTGGGATAGAGACCCTCACCATCAGAAGGACGTTGCAGACTTTATTAAGAGCCACCCACTCTACGTCGATGTATACAAGGTTCCTAGTAGGATGATGCACCTGCACCAGTTGTATGTTAGGTTCAAGAATGGATGCCCAAGCAAAGATTCACTATTGGATATGTTTGAGAAGGAATGGGGTGTAGCGCTACTAAGCAATGCCAAGGGTACAGCAGATGTAAGGAAGAAGGCTCTAGAGCTAGGGTTCCCATTTGGGGATACTTGTATGGTCCATATACATGTTGATGTATTGAAGGTACAAGGGGATACGTTGAAGATAACCTATTCAGATGATCAGACTGGGATAGTCGCGCCAGAGAACCATATGCTCATGCAGGCTATGCTCTTCAAGAGGAGTAAGAGGGAAGCGTTGGAGAGGACTGAGAGGATATTCAGGTTGAATGAGAGGAAGAAGGCTCTAGCAAGCGAATTCGGCTGATCTCTACACTACATTTTTATTATCTCAATATATGAAAAAATAAAAATAAAGAATAAAGAATAAAAATAAAAAGAAGTGATTGCTACTCTATCTTTATGCTCTCTTTACCTCTATTCTCTCTACCCTGATCATATCCGTTCTTCTCTTCATGCTTACTCTCGCTCTCATCTAACTTCTTCAGTTGGGCCATAAGGAACTCTCTATACCTCTCCCTCTCTTGCTGTGTCATCTTGTCTATGTTTGCTGCAAGCATAGATCCTAGGGAGGTTATCCTCTCCAGCAGGTCTTTTGCGATGAACATGCTTAGTGTGCTGAAGTGCATCATGACATCCAACTGCTTCCTAACTATGCCTTGAATAACATTGATATCTCCTAGAAGAGCCTTGCCCTTACCAGTTATCCTATACCTTCCATGGTCATCCTCCTCTATCAGCCCCTCTTGGAGTAGTTTACCAAGCAGTGGATAGACCAGTCCTGGAGATGGTTTCCATAGATTGTTGCTCCTCTTCGCTGCCTCCTCCATTATCTCCTTCCCTGTCATAGGTCTCTCACTCAGTAGGCTTAATACATAGTACCTTGAGAAGCCCTTTGGTACAGCTCCACTTATCCTCTGCAGCCATTCTGATATCATATCGCTAGTGATATCGCATGCGATACATATAAGTGTTTTGTAATGCTTAATCCCATAATGAAAGGTTATCTTGCTCTTCTACTCATCAATCTGTATGGAAGCAAAGAGTGTAAGGATAGATGTTGGCAGTAGAGAAGGGAAAGATGGGTTCATCGAAGGGGATCTGGCTCTCTCATCGCGTAAAGAGTGTATGGTTGTATTTGCGCATGGCTCTGGCAGTTCAAGGTTCAGCCCAAGGAATAGGTTTGTAGCAGGTGTACTACACGATGCTGGGTTAAGCACGCTGCTGCTAGATCTACTAACTAGAGAGGAGGAGGAGATAGACTCTATAACTGCTAGGTATAGGTTTGATATCGAGTTGCTAGCATCAAGGCTTGTAGATGCCGTGAGATGGCTTGAAGGGGAGTATGGGAGCAGTCTAAGGATAGGTTACTTCGGCTCAAGTACTGGTGCTGCAGCTGCACTCATAGCATATGCTAGATACCCAGATGATGTAAGGGCTATAGTCTCAAGGGGAGGAAGGGTTGATCTTGCTGCCAACTACATTCAGAGCGTAAAGGTACCAACACTACTCATAGTTGGGGGTAAAGATACTCTAGTACTAAGGTTGAACAGAGAGGCTATGCATATCTTCCCTAGAGATTGCATGGTTAGGCTTGAGGTTATACCAGATGCCACGCATCTATTCGAGGAGCCAAATGCGCTTGAGCAGGTAGCATATAAGGCTAGGGACTGGTTCCTTGAGCATCTCCCATGATAGAATGTATAGATGATGCTTTAAATAGCAGGCTACTGATGTTAGCATCATGAGAGTACTCGATCCAGTCTGTGGTATAGAACTGGATGATGATCTTGCAGTTACAGCAGAGTATGAGGGGAAGGTGTACCACTTCTGCTGTGATGGGTGCAAGAAGATATTCCTTAAGAACCCAAAGAAGTACAGAAGCAGGTGAGATTATGAGGAAGGTGTAGACTCTATATAGTGTCTGATAATAATGAATGATATGATAGTGAACAATGTAGATCTAAGCAAGGTCTCAGCGTTAATAGAAGAAGGGAAGAAGGATAGAAGTGTATTGAGGAAGATCATCAAGCTTGAGGGCGAATGGATACTCGATGAGAGCAAGGGCTTCCAATTCAGGAGTGAGATGGCCTATGAGAAGGGTAAGCAAGTGCTGGAGATAGACAGCCCAACATGGCTTGGGGGTCAAGGCAATAGACTCGGGCCTATGGCATACTGTATAGCAGGGTTAACATCATGCTTCATAGCAACATTCGCAAGTGTAGCAGCGAGCAAGGGTATAAGGCTCAAGAGGCTTAGGGTATCATCCAACTGCACAGTGAACTTCGCAAAGACCCTTGATGTTGCAGATGAACCAATAACAGAGAGCATAAACTTTGATGTTGATGCAGAGGCTGAGAATGCAGACAGGGCTGAACTCGAGGAGGTTCTCAGGCTAGCAAGGGAGCGTTGCCCAGCAGTGTACAGTATGGAGCATCTGATAAAGGTTAATACAGTACTAAAGTAACCGATCTAACTCATACCATAATTATCTTCTTTTCTTTTACTTCATATCTCTGGGGTTTGTCAGCAGTTCTTAGATAGCTAACTTTATATATCATCTCTTACCATTTATTTACATAATGACAGAGAGGTTGCTGACGCTTAACGAGGCTTGTAAAAGGCTGGGTATTCATCCAAACACACTTAGGAAGTGGGATAGGCAAGGGAAGATACGTGTTATTAGAACTGTTGTGACAGAATGGGTGGTTGAAGGTGTCAAGCAACTTGTTGTTAACTGAAACATGCAAGTTTAAACTTGAACCTAGTGAAGAGCAAAAGGCATTACTGAAGGAGCTCTTCGAAGCATATAAGTGCATGGTTAAAGAGTGTCTAGATAAAGCTGTAAAGGCGAATATAACCTCTAGGAAGAGATTGCATG
>CALHIV010000007.1 GCA_938030895.1 uncultured Nitrososphaerales archaeon
TTAAGCCTCTTCTGCCTAAGTATCTTATAGCCTGTAAATGCTGCTAGTGGTGCGGTAACTGCTGTTATTGCTCCTAGTATGCTCTCAGGGATGACAAGGAATGTTACGACGAACTCAAATAGGAATGGGTTGCCATTCTGATCATTTGCTGCAAATATCCAGTTGCCTACCATATCGAAGCCACCAAAACCAAGAGTGCCAGGATCTATGATAGCGCAGGTACCAGCAGGAATGAAAAGAGCCCAACTAGCAGGTGTTTGCCATGCAAGGGTATTATCAGGTCTATACAATGCTGCATAATCTATTGTAGTATCAGTATCTACACATATCTGGAATTCGCCTTTATTGCCTAGGACATATGGTGAATTTAGAGCAGTTACGCTTGCTACTGCATATGCATTGTTGGCGTTACCAATAGATCCTATTACTGCCCCTACAACAGCCATAACCATTACGATATATGCGATCTTCTGCATTAAGTATTATTTGATGTATATATATTTAAGATTTGTGTAACATTAAATACATAATAGAGATTATATAACAATAATTCTAGAAGATTAATACTATAACATTTGGATTAGCGATCAACAACAGTCGAGCACTGGTGTCGTACTTGCCTATAGAAGAGTTAGAATAAAGGATGAGACGTCACCATTATATCATGCTAGCTCATTTATATTAATATAAATATTATTCACCATCATGGTACTCATTCTAATTATATGGGTGAATTAGGGATGTGCCAGTATTATTAGTTATCAATAATGGGAATTAAGCTAAAATTTAAATACATGAATCATGTATAATATAGCGTAGGGTGGTATGGTATGAGTATGATATACATGATGGTTGCACAATGGAATACAAATGCTGCACTAAGCATAGCAGCGTTGCTATCATCCTTGATGGGCAGTATGAGTAGTGAACGTGGAACCTACTTGCCCTATGTTTACATCTTATGCACAGTTATCATACCACCCTACATGGAGAGAGGGGGTAGATAGAGATGTCTATAGCATCTATATCTGTTAAGGATGTTATGAGCAAAGATATAAAGAAGATGAGTATGAATGGGAGTGTAAAGGATGCTATAATACTGATGACCTCATCATGGGTAAGTAGTGTTATAGTGCTTAACAGCAACGATGAGCCCATAGGCATATTCACAGAGAAGGATGCTATAAGAGCAGTAGCATGGAATGAGAACGCATTAGATACCAAACTATACTCTGTTATGAGTACCCCATTGGTAAGTGTTGAGGATACAACCTCGCTAGAGACTGCACTGAATATAATGGTTGAGAGGTGCATAAACCATCTACCAGTGATACATAATGGTAAGATAGTTGGAATGATAACCAGCAGGGATATTGTAAGGTTTATAACAAAGAATAGGTTACTCACACCAGAGGTTATAACAGAGAGCCGTGTTGAGATTGGTAAATTACATAGTATAAGTGAGTATATGAAGGATTTTGAAGTGATAGGTAGAGGAAACATATAGCGACTGTTTGATAGGATGTATGAAGAATGGAGGGATTAGAAGTTAACCCTCTCTCCATCTTTTTATAGGCTATAGTGATAGTGAACCATTTTATGAGGATATACACAAAGACTATTATTAAAGATCTTCAGGATGAAGTAGATGAAGATACTAATAGCTATAGATGGTTCTGAGCAGTCATTTAAGGCTGCTAGATATGCCATAGATATGATTAGGAGGATGGGTAGTGATGCATCTATAATACTACTTCACGTTGTGAGTATACCCCAGTTCCCTCACCATCTAGGCTCCCTAGATGAGTACTACATGAAGATAACAAGGGAAGTGGATGATTGGTTCAACATAATATCGAGTTGGGATGAGAGCAAGGGTATAAATATAAGGAGGAAGGTGATCCATAGCCATACATCGATAGTGGAGGCTATAGTTGAGTATGCAGAGGAGGAGGGCGTTGATCTGATAGTTATAGGTACAAGGGGTAGATCTAGGTTTGTTAGAGCACTACTGGGGAGTGTTGCTCAAGGTGTTATCACATATGCTAGATGTCCAGTACTTGTTGTTAGATGATTGGATGGTATTGGTCGATTATGGCTAGAGTATTCCCTTCCCATACAAACTATATATGGTAAGTTCTACTCTAAAGCTAGATGAGGATAATAGCATTGATGAGCGTAGTACTCATCCGCAGTTATAGTTGCTCTACCTAACTCCTATGCCCAGCAGACTCCTTCTACTCCTACACTCTTCCAGATACCAGATCTAGAGATGATATAAAGATCCTTACCCTTACAGGAAGGGATGCTCAAGGCAACCCTGTGAGTATGGAATTCATCCTGAGTAGAGGTACTATGATGATGGCTAGAACAAGCATGATGATGGACCCAAGCATGATGTTTGGCATACCAATGATGATGCAGATGATGGCACAGATGCAGATGCAGATGTAGATGTAGATGCAGATGCAGATGAGCATGGGCCAAGGGATGGGCGGTATGGGTAGTATGGGCATAACAAAATACCATGGCACAGATACAACAGCAGATGAATGCTTGGATGAGGAGCCATTACATTGTGCAGGGAGGCTCTATAACGATAGGGGATAGCACATATATGATAGAGGTAGGGAATGCAAGGTTAAGCGATGATGGTAGGGTCTTTATTAATGCAGTTATAGACCAAGGGCTGAATAGGAATGGCAAGGTTATAGCATGGGGCACCCTGGATAGGGATGATGGCCTCAAGGGTAGGATACTCCTCTGGGATGGTAGAACCCAACTGAATAGTGTAAAGTTCACTGCAAATGGTAGTGTAGAGGATGCACTCATATCCTATCTGTCATGATCTATAACCATCACCATACTATTCTATTTTTATTGGCATGCTTCAGGTAACTAATAAAAATATCCATATCTTAGCCTATTATACAAACACGAGTATCTTCAGTAGAGTTGCTATTATCATGCTTGGCAAGAGTATCCTTGCAATATCCAGCAGCCTTGAGGGTATCCTTAGCCTTGAGTTCATGTTAACCTGTTCCATCACCTCTTCTCTGCACATGAACCATGCTACTGCTACAACCATCAGTGTAGCAGAGATAGCCAATGCTATTGTGCCGAAGATCCAATCGAATGCATCGAGTACCGGTATGCCGAAGATACTCAGATTTAACGGACTGTAACTCAAGGCTGATGGTAGTCCTAGCAGTAGAGATACCAAGGTTACTAGCATAGTTGCCTTGCCCTTGGTGAACCTAAATGTGTCCTCTAGCGCTGATACAGGGATCTGGAGCATAGATATGGATGAGGTTATCCCTGCTATGAGTAGGAGGAGGAAGAACATCATGCCTACAATGTAGCCATGCTCTATGTTAGAGACGATCTTGGGCATGGCCATGAATACGAGTGCTGCTCCCTGTACATCTAGCCCATTGGCAAAGACCATGGTGAATACCATTAACCCAGAGAGGAATGCAACTGTAAGGACTGAGCCTATTACTATGAGCGATGTTGTGATCACAGACCGTCTATGCTCCCTGGTATAACTTGCATATGTTACTAGGACACCAAGCCCGATGGAGAGGGAGAAGAACGCCTGCCCT
Organism: uncultured Nitrososphaerales archaeon; assembly: GCA_938030895.1. Taxonomy (GTDB): domain Archaea; phylum Thermoproteota; class Nitrososphaeria; order Nitrososphaerales; family Nitrosocaldaceae; genus Nitrosocaldus. The sequence goes on from CALHIV010000007.1 coordinate 3,606, forward strand.
ATAGCTGATGACCATACATAAGGATCTAATAACCTATCATTATCTGGCTCTGTGTAGTATCTTAATCCTAAACCCTCTCTATCCATGCTGAGACCTACCAATGCTAGGCATACAAGTATAGCAAATAACAGTATCACACCATACCTGTTGAACCTCTCAACCCCTGACCTTAACCCGCTCTTGACTATGGCATAGTTCACTACAACTACGATCAGGTAAGAGGCTAGAGGATACCATGTATCTATGAACTCCTCAAACCCCTGATATGAGTTAAGGATGCTCATGGCAAAGTAAGCAAGTATCCATCCTAGTACTACCATGTAGTAACTCAGGATAGCAATACATACACTTATCATGAAGAGTCCTATGAACCTGAACCTAGACCTTATCCTTGATAGCGCTGAGACTATGGATGTTCTGTAACGCATGCCAAGGACCAACTCGAGTACCATGAATGCTAAACCGAATGTGAAGAGCACTATTATATACACGAAGAGGAATGATGCCCCTCCGTTTGAACTCACCATGTATGGGAAGCGCCATATACTCCCTATACCTACTGCAGAACCTACAGCGGTTAATATGAAGCCCGTATAGGAGCTCCAAGTCTCCCTCTCTCTATCCTTTGCCTCATCCATCATATACGCTCACATATGTGACTCATGGAATGATTTACATTACTATATTTACATTATTATACATGTTAACTAACTAAATGCTATGTCAGATGCTATCCTCTCACTTGCATCTATCAACCGCCTTATATCTATGTTGTCATGCTCAATGCTTATAGCGCCTAATTTGTTTGGCAAGAAGAAGATATCATACATGCTTAGCAATGCAAAGTGGTAGAGCCTCTGCATCTCTATACTACACATTGCAACATCCCTGGCACTTCTGACATCCTCAACCCCGTGCTTGAGAAAGTGTGTCAAGAAGAGTGAACCAATACCAGTACTCTTTACCCTAATACCATGCTCATTCATAACCTTATCTATACTCCTTCTAGCCTCATCTCCAAGCATCTCAAGCCTAGAGTAGATGTATGGGTTTCTTGTAAGATACTCAAGGACAGCAACTCCTGCAGACATGCTCAAGGGGTTCTCTGAGTATGTGCCTCCTCCAATGCTCACCCAATCCCCTTTGGTCTTACCCCTAGCATCTGCTAGTCTCATAACCTCCTTTAGACCACATACCACACCTATAGGTAGTCCACCACCTACTATCTTACCAAGCGTGAATAGATCTGGATCTAGAGAGTAGATATGTTGTGCGCCATGTAGTGATAATCTAAAGCCAGTAACTATCTCATCAAGGATGAAGAGTGCACCACTCTTCCTTGCATACTCTTGCAAGGCATGTAGATAATCTCTATCGCCAGGTATGCACCCTGCGCCCCCAAGCAATGGTTCAACTATTATACATGCTAGATCATCCCTAACCATATCAAGTATGCTTATAGATCCATGTATATCGTTGAATGGTAATGCTACTACATACCTCAACTCCTCCTCCAGTATTCCTTTGCCTTCAGGCATATGGAATGGGTAGTTTACAGAATGCATCAGATCTGTATTGAAGCCATGCCATCCTCCCTCCATCTTTGCTATCATCCTCTTCCCTGTGTATGCCCTAGCAAGTCTAACAGCGTACATGGTTGCTTCAGAGCCCGTGTTTGTGAACCTGAGCATCTCACCTCTAGGCATCAGCTTGCTTATTAGTTCTGCTAGACGTAGGACATGCTCATTGACAGTACCAAATATCGTACCTTCTACACTACGCTCTCTTAATACATCGACAACAACCTTTGGCGAGTGCCCAAGTATAAGGCTCCAATGTCCCATCCAATAGTCTGTATATGCATTCCCATCAACATCGTATATGTACTTTCCAGATGCCATTCTAGCAAAGAATGGATATGGTTCAAAGTACCTTATGTTATGGCTCGTGCCAGATGGTATGATCGATGATGCATGCTCAAAGAGTTGCTTGGATCTCTTTGTCTTGGACTCGTAGTGCTTGATGTATCTGCTTAAAAGCCTGCTTGCTTGTTGCTCTTGCACACATCTAATATACTGGTACATTTAATAACTCTTCTGAGCTCTGAACTGTGTACAGTTTGATTAATATATATGAGGCAAGAGAGTGATGTAGAATGGTTCGTGCAGAGCATGGAAGAGAGAAGGGAGAAGAGGGAGAGGAGCATGGACATACACATGCGCATAAACCATATGCTGTCTGGCTTGTTATAGCTATACTAATAATATGTACTGTTGTGCCTACACTCCTAATATTACTGAGTATGCCGAAGCTGCCTTAGTGATGCTGAAGAGTAGCGTGGAACTAAACGTTTATATCTTTTGGTTAAGATATAGTTAGTGGCGTAGAGCGGCATCTGTAGGAGGTATGGAGGGTACTCCATCCAATGACCTACAGATCTCCAATTACGCTAACAGGATGGGGATCCAACCCAGTTGGATCTGACGTGGGTTATGTATCCATGCAGTATTGGGCTATGTATGAATAGATATCATGGCCTGTACTCTTCAGGCCGACTCCGGTTGATCCTGCCGGACCCGACTGCTATCGGATTGGGACTAAGCCATGCGAGTCAACTCCGCAAGGGGTGGCGCACGGCTCAGTAACACGTAGTCAACCTACCCTGGGGACGGGGATAACCTCGGGAAACTGAGGCTAAACCCCGATAGGCCATGGCTACTGGAATGTGCCTTGGCCGAAATCTATATGGCCCCAGGATGGGACTGCGGCCGATCAGGTAGTTGGTGGGGTAATGGCCCACCAAGCCTATAACCGGTGCGGGCTCTGAGAGGAGGAGCCCGGAGATGGGCACTGAGACAAGGGCCCAGGTCCTATGGGGCGCAGCAGGCGCGAAACCTCCGCAATGGGCGAAAGCCCGACGGGGTCAGTCCGAGTGGTCCCCGCTGAGGGGACCTTTTGCCAGCTGTAAATAGGCTGGAGAATAAGGGGTGGGCAAGTTTGGTGTCAGCCGCCGCGGTAATACCAGCACCCCGAGTGGTCGGGACGATTATTGGGCCTAAAGCATCCGTAGCCGGTCCAGTAAGTCCTCCGTTAAATCCAACGGCTCAACCGTTGGGCTGCGGGGGATACTGCTGGACTAGGGGGCGGGAGAGGCGAGGGGTATTCCCGGGGTAGGGGTAAAATCCACTGATCCCGGGAGGACCACCAGTGGCGAAGGCGCCTCGCTAGAACGCACCCGACGGTGAGGGATGAAAGCTGGGGGAGCGAACCGGATTAGATACCCGGGTAGTCCCAGCCGTAAACGATGTAGGCTCGGTGTTGGATTACCTAAGTGGTAATCCAGTGCCGCAGGGAAGCCGTTAAGCCTACCGCCTGGGGAGTACGGCCGCAAGGCTGAAACTTAAAGGAATTGGCGGGGGAGCACCACAAGGGGTGAAGCCTGCGGTTTAATTGGAGTCAACGCCGGGAACCTTACCAAGGGTGACAGCAGGATGAAGGTCAAGCTAAAGACTTTACCAGACAAGCTGAGAGGAGGTGCATGGCCGTCGCCAGCTCGTGCCGTGAGGTGTCCTGTTAAGTCAGGTAACGAGCGAGACCCTCGCATCCAGTTGCTACCATCACTCTTTGGAGCGGTGGGGCTAACTGGATGGACTGCCGCCGATAAGGCGGAGGAAGGGGAGGGCTACGGCAGGTCAGTATGCCCCGAAACCCTTGGGCCACACGCGGGCTGCAATGGTAGGGACAATGGGTTCCGACCCCGAAAGGGGGAGGCAATCCCCAAACCCTACCCCAGTTATGATTGAGGGCTGCAACCCGCCCTCATGAATCTGGAATCCCTAGTAATCGCGTGTCACCATCGCGCGGTGAATACGTCCCTGCTCCTTGCACACACCGCCCGTCGCTTCACCCGAGGTGGGCTTGCGTGAGATGGTGCCCCTTGGTATCATCGAACGTAAGCTCGCTGAGGGGGGAGAAGTCGTAACAAGGTGGCCGTAGGGGAACCTGCGGCCGGATCACCTCCTTAGCAAACATAATATACATACATAACCCGTGCAGAAAGGATACATAACCCATGAATCCAGTGATGATGCAACCCTGTATGAGAGTACAGGGTGAAGGGCGTAGTGGATATCCATGATCATATCCATGATGATCGCCATGCATGGTTGCGTATGTTTCAGGATAGTTGCAAGGACGCCATCTGGTAGATGGCTAGGCTGGGGGGACGATGAAGGGCGTGGCAAGCTGCGATAAGCGTCGGGTAGGTGCATGCAACCGTTGATCCGACGATCCCCGAATGGGAATCCTGCCCATAAGGGCACTCCCTTGCTTGAGCAGGGGAGGGTGAACCACCCGAAAGGAAGCATCTGAGTAGGGTGAGGAGGAGAAATCAAACGAGATTCCCTGAGTAGCAGAGAGCGAAAAGGGAGTAGCCCAAACCGAACCTGTCATAGTAATATGGCAGGGATGTGGGGTTGCTGATAACCCCCTTCAGTGGGAGTATGCCTGAGCATCGAGCCGAAGTGCCCTGGAATGGGCTGGCGTAGAGGGTGATACCCCCGTAGGCTAAGATGCTTGGGTATGCGTTATCAGCGAGAGTAGCTGGCCTTGGCAGTGGCTAGCGAAGATGGGGGAAAGTAGCCTCCAAGGCTAAATACCTCCCCAGACCGATAGCGCACTAGTACCGTGAGGGAAAGCTGAAAAGCACCCCGGGAGGGGGGTGAAAAGAGCCTGAAACCAGATGGTTACAGACGTGCACCGCCTGAAAGTACCCGCAAGGGTACAGGGTGGTGCGTTCCGTCTAGAAACACGGGCCAGGGAGTTTACCCTCATGGCAAGCTTAAGCCTTAAGGCGAAGGCGAAGGGAAACCGAATCCCCGCAGCGCAAGCAAGGGGGAGGGTCTGAAAGGGCCTTCAGTCATGGGGGTAAGGCTAGAAACCGAGCGATCTAGTCCTGGGCAGGGCGAAGCCGGGCGAAAGCCCGGTGGAGGCCCGCAGGGGTGCTGACGTGCAAATCGCTCCTCTGACCTGGGACTAGGGGCCAAAAACCAATCTAGCTCGGTGATAGCTAGTTCCCACCGAAGCGGATCTCAGTCCTCCCTAGGTGGAGATGGCTGATGCTGTAGAGCACCGATGGGATGGCAAGGGCCCGAAAGGGCTCACCATCCTTTCGAACTCCGAAGGCATCAGCATCTGAGAAGCCTGGAGGCGGGTTTGTGTGGGGTAAGCCCCACAACCGAGAGGGGAGCAACCCAGACTAGGGTTAAGGTCCCCAAGTGCTGGCTAAGTGTCAAACCAAAGGGCGTCCTCGGGCAGAGACAGCAGGAAGGTAGGCTTAGAAGCAGCCATCCTTTAAAGAGTGCGTAACAGCTCACCTGCCGAGCCCGAGGGCCCCGAAAATGGACGGGGCTCAAGCCAGCCACCGATACCCTAGGCCTCCCGAAAGGGAGTGCGGTAGGTGGGCGTAGAGCCTGGGTAGAAGGTGGGCCGTGAGGTCCACTGGACCGGGCTCTAGTGTAGATCCTGGCGGTAGTAACAGCATAGCCGGGTGGGAATCCCGGTCGCCGTAAGGGCAAGGGTTTCCCGGCAATGCGTCGTCAGCCGGGAGTTAGCCGGTCCTAAGGGCAGCCCCAACGGAGCTGCTCAAATGGGAGACTGGTTAATATTCCAGTGCCTTGGTGGTATCGTCTGTACTCCTATCTGTTGCTTCAGGATAGGGCAGGCAGGGCTCTCGCCCTGTTTAACTCTCCAAGCCTGGGGGAGTCTCGTAATGAGGAGAACCTAGGCGAGGGAGGAATAGCCCTGCGTTAGCAGGGTCTGCCCGACTCCTGGAGACCATGAAAGCAGATGGGAGGAGATACCATCAAGCCCGTACCGAGAACCGACACAGGTGCCCTGGTTTAGAAGACCAAGGCGTATCGGGTATACCGGAGGCGAGGGAACTCGACAAATTAGCCCCGTAACCTCGGGATAAGGGGTGCCTGCGATCTTTGCGAGGAGCAGGGATCGCAGGTCGCAGTGACAAGGGGGTCCTGACTGTTTAATAAAAACATAGGTGGCCGCAAGCCCGAAAGGGTGAGTACGGCTGCTGAATCCTGGCCAGTGGCGGTACCTAAAACCTGGGTCCAACCGGGCCAAGGGCCGCTAAACGCCGGGAGTAACTCTGACTCTCTTAAGGTAGCCAAATGCCTTGTCGGGTAAGTTCCGACGTGCATGAATGGATCAACGAGGGCCCCACTGTCCCCGCCTCCAACCCGGTGAACCCACGTAACGTGGACGAACAGTCCACGGACACCCATCGGGGAGAGAAGACCCTGTGGAGCTTTACTGCAGCCTGTTGCTGCGGTATGGTTGCGGATGCAGAGTGTAGCTGGGAGCCTTAGAAGGTGCCTCTCAGGGGGCACTGGAGGCGCAAGTGTAACACCAGCCATCTGTGACTGTATCGCTAACCCCACCAGGGGGACAACGGCAGGTGGGCAGTTCGGCTGGGGCGGCACCCCCTTGAAAAGGTATCGAGGGGGCCCAAAGGTTGGCTCAGGCGGGTCAGAACCCCGCTGGTGAGGGTAAGGCCAAAAGCCAGCCTGACTGGATCCCTAAACGCAGGGGATCCAGAGGGGAAACCCGGGCCTAACGATCCATCCAGTCCCCACTATTGGGGGCGGGTGGTGACAGAAAAGTTACCCCAGGGATAACAGGCTTGTCGCGGGCGAGAGCTCCCATCGACCCCGCGGTTTGGTACCTCGATGTCGGCTCTTCCCATCCTGGCCCTGCAGCAGGGGCCAAGGGTGAGGCTGCTCGCCTATCAAAGGGGAACGTGAGCTGGGTTTAGACCGTCGTGAGACAGGTCGGTCTCTACCTGATGGGTGCGCGGTGGCCTGAGGGGAAGTCGCCCCTAGTACGAGAGGAACAGGGCGGCGTGGCCTCTGGTGTACCTGCTGTCCGAGGGGGCAGGCAGGGCAGCTAAGCCATCGGGGATAACCCCTGAAAGCATCTAAGGGGGAAGCCCCTCCCGAGAAGAGGCCACCACCGTTTAGGGAAGGGCGGCCATAGAAGATGGCGTTGATGGGGTGGGGGTGTAGGCAGCAAGCCGCAAGGCGAGCTGTAAGCCCGCCACTCCCAATAGCCCAACGCAACTATCCTGGAGCGCAATAACCATGCGTGGCGATATAATATAAGATCACTAAATTGTTACTAGTCAGTGGATCTAGTCGTTGGCCGTTAGTTGGCCGTTAGTTGCTGGATCTGTAGTGATAGGATAGTGTAGGATAGGGTAGGTAGGTGTAGTGGTCACTTCTGGTTAATAGCAATAGTGGTTAAATCTATGAGCTGGCAGATGGTGAATGGCTCTTCGTAGATAGAGGTATAGATACCCCATCTACTAGTGATCTTAACGTAACAAGGATATCATCTACACTACAAGTTGTACCAAAGGCCTTTATGCAATTAGATCTGTACTCTCTGCCTTTTATTGCTTGTATCCACAACTCGTATCTGTACAACATCTTGAAGAGTACTGATAATAGCCTCCTAATATCCTCATACTCATTGTACGTCGGCTCCCTAAGCATGGATAGATCTGATAGGCTCCATATATTGGAAAGAGAGGTAGAGGTTGGAGTATCACTGCCATTATTACAGCAACTTCCAGTTCTATAATCACTCTTATCCGTACATGGAGTATTATCTAGGGCAAGTATCTTTGGTGCATATCTATGCCTGTTTATGAAGACGGATAGATCACGATCCCTAACAAGCATACCAAAGCCCCATAGCACCACTTCACAGCCCTCAAAAGATATATGGTATCTACTGCTGCCCATATTCGGCTCTGGCGGTCTATACCTAGTGAATCCAAAGAGGAGGAGTAGGTTACCATCATGCTCTATATCCCTACCCATATCCCATAGTATGAGATCTATAAGCCTCTGAATATGTATCGACCCCTTATTCAGTTCTGCCATATGTCCTGATCAACCGGCTAGACCAACATAGCCTTGTTTGCATGCAGACACTCCTCTACATTAACCACTTCTCTTAGATGCTCTATAAACATACCAACCATGCTCGGATGTATAGCAACGAAGAGATCGTTTGCAGAGTACGGTGTCCTTAACCTGCTTGGTGTACACCCCAACCCTATAACTATGCCCTTTATTGAGTATGCTTCTCCTAGTATTGCACATGTTGGTCTGCTCCTTATCCTATACCTTATCCCTGCACGCTCTGCTGCATCAACAACTAGCATGACCTGCTCTGCATTACAGAAGAATGTTATTAGGTCCACATCGTTACCTGAGCCTGCATCCTCTAACATATCTGCTGGTATGTAAGATATTGCTGCCTTCCTTGGAAGTCTTGGCAGTTTGGATATATCCTCTATGCTTATCCATCCTATACTGGTTAGTAGTTTAACATCATCATTCTCTTTGACCTCATCTACCTCTCTAAGACCATGCGTAACCTTGCCTATACTGCAGTTATGGTCCACATCAGAAGTATAGAATGCAGAGTCTATTCCAAGCCTCCAGAATGAGCAGCTTGCTGGTGCATATCCCATAAACCTTCTCCTCCTAGATGGTGGTTCGTCTTCTAGGCGTACTATGATTGGGTTATTCTCAAGCCTCAATAGCCGGCTCATCTCCTTCAACTCCATCCTATTCAACCCCATCCTATCACATCACCATAATAATCTTACTGATTCTTATTATTAAACATTATTATAAAATATTCTAATCAATATTAACAAGTATGTGCATTAACTGTATATAAATGCCCAAAATGATTAAATTGTTAATATAGGGAGAGTTATAATATGGTAGTTAATGCTAACATCATAAGGTGTGGAGAATGTAACTGCACAAGGAATGAGTGTATGAGCGAGTTGAATGGAGAAAGGTGTAGATACTGCAAGTATGAGAGGTGCTGTTGCATACAATATGCATGAACCATCTCTACTGGTCTATATGCTTAGGGACGATGATCCAGAGAAGTGTAGTGCAAATAAACTCTTAAGGTTTAATATGCTCAAAAGGGTTGGTAGAGTACCCTATAGAACCATACTGCTAGACCCATACACAAGTATCCCATTGTTAAACAGTGATTGCACCAATAGCAATCTATCACTAACCATAGTAGACTGCTCATGGGTGAATGCTCGTAGGGTATTTGCGATGCTCAAGGTCTTAAAGAGGAGGAGGCTACCTCTCCTCCTTGCAGCAAACCCTATCAACTATGCAAAGATAGCAAAGTTAAGCAGTGTAGAGGCATTAGCAGCAGCATGTTATATACTTGGATATGAGCATTTAGCATACAGACTGTTAGCAAAGTTCAAGTGGGGTAGCACGTTCATAACACTCAACCATGAACTCCTTGGGGAGTATAGGAGGGCTAAGAGCATAGATGATATAGTGAGGATAGAGCATGAGTACTCTCTAACAGAGGCATTAGAATAGTAATTAAATGGCATATAAGGTTATGGAGGTATATAGAAGTTCAATCTTGCTGCATGGTAATCCCTTATCACCATCCTTGCTACCTCCTCAACCAGAGGCTCCCTATCGATCTTGTAGAACCATTCCCGCTTCTTTGCTATCTCCTCTAGTACTTCATATGGATCTTTAGTATCTATCCCATATGCATCCCTTATAGCATCTGGATTATGGGCGAGTATCCTCTCTATGAGCCCCAACGCTGGCTTAACTGGATCGCTCAACTCCTCTGGAGCATTACATCTTATAGCGTATGCAACAGGGTCTACATGCTCAAGGTCTATTGGTAGCAGCCCAGGGGTATCATACATGTAGAGGTTCCTTGCTATCCTGAATATCTGCACACCTCTAGTATAACCTGGACTTCCTGGTACTGGACTTGTACTTGCACTATGCCTTCCCTTCAACGCATTTATTATGGACGATTTGCCGGTCTTTGGGTAGCCTACGAGCACGGCTATACTGAACCTATTCCTCCTCCTTGCTATAACCCTTGGTACCTCTATGGATTGTGGTGATGGTGGTGATGATGGTGGTGGTGATGGTGATGATATTATTGTATACTTATTAGTGTAGGTGCTACTTCTTGCATAATTGAGCATGAGCCTCCTTAACCTCTCTACCCCTACCCCTATACCCCCTTTGCTCTTACTCGATGTGCATACACATACAAGCCCTTCAGTAGAGAGTCTCTTCATCCATCCCTTTGCTATATGCTCTGGCACAAGGTCGCATTTGTTGAGCGCTACTATCAGTGCCTTCCTCTTCTTGAGCACATACTCTTCCAGCCTCCTACTACGTGTATACTCTGGCTCCCTGGCATCTATCACCTCTACAACTATATCTACCACATCTATCATCCTCCTTATCCTATCCCATCTAGCAGTCCTCATCCCATTTTTATATGGGGTAAGAGTAATATTAAATGGTGGTGCAAGCTGGTGGGCAGGTCACCTGTAAAAGGAGGAAACTCCTCCCTCCAGACAGGGGTACGACCCAGCGATGGGTAGCCAGAGATGGCTGGCAATGGTACAGAAATGATATCCAACCTAGGGTAAGATGATGCCTAGAAGGCTGATGCTCCTAGGGTAGGAGTGAAACAACCACCCCGTACGGAGCAAGACCAAATAGGACCGATGAACCCTGTCAGAGGTCCAGGTAGGTCGCTCAGCCGAATCCTGCCTAGAACAGAAGGAGGGTTACGGCCAGCATGCACCACCGTCATCCTTCGGAGATTAAATTCATATATTAACTATATCTGATATCCATATCTAATATCCTCTAGCCCTAGCCTCCTTATATCCATTTTATTTATCTAACTGATTATAATAAATAATTAATATAATAAATAATTGGTGGTTATACCTATACTCTTAAGACTTCTTGTTTGCCCTCCATATCACGAACCCTGCTATTGCACCCATCATGCCAGCAAATGTTAGAAGTACCATGAGTGGGAAGTTCCCTGTTGATGACTGCTGTAACTTTGTCCCTGGATCTGTAAGATACACTCTTGCAGCATCACCATGATTATCTCTTATAGGCTCTGCCCAGTAGTAGATGTCTAGCGTTGCGCTTATCGGTGGATCCTGTATGGTCATGTAGTATGTACTCCCATCTATAGTTGCCTGAGCTGATACTATCCTTGGTTGATGTGTACCCTCCCTTAGACTACCCTCACCCGCACTAACTACTGTTACTGCAGGGGCTGGTTCTCTAACACCCCACTTCTCTGCCTCTGCCATACTCTGCAACGCATTTATCAGTTTATGCCATTGAGTTATCGGTAGTTCCCTTATCCTCTCATAGTTTATCAGTGGATCATCTAGCATAGATGAGAACTTGCTATCTCTGCTTAGTAGGCTAACAACCTCTGGATGGTTAACCTCGAGGTAACCCCTCATAGTGTTTATATCCATCTTCACGGTGGTGCTATCGGTGTTTAGTATTATAGGTACCTGGCCATTCACCTTGAAACCTCTCCAGTTTAGATCGATTATAGCTGGTTGGTCGTACAACGCCTCCTGTATAACTATCCCAGTGATGAGCAGTTTAAGCGTCAGGCTCTGCTGCATGGTAACCTTCATCCCATCATCCCTTAGAGCAACGTTGTATACCACTTCCTTGACCTCCTTCACCTTTGCTGGTGAATTGGTCTCGAGCAGTCCTTCGTTGATCTTCTCCTTCAGAACCTCTATCCCTGGAGTGTTCTCATTAGCCCTGAATATAACCCTCTCATCAACCCCAGCGAGTAAGTCCTTCAACTTACCCCCCTGAGGATGCTCTATGGTAGTTACTCTAACCGATAGGAACTCAACACCGACCTCATTCCGCGGAGTGAAGACCTGTGCATCCCTGATCTGAAATGCTAATACTGAAGGTATGATCGATATCGCTAGCAGTGATATCAGCGATAATGCTAAGAGATTGCGTTTATGCATTGGAGCTTATTACTCAGCTTCTTTTTATAAACTTTTTTAATCTCATTTATTAACTACAGACGCAGTTTATTAGTTTATCCGATGCTTTATTGATTTATATCTGAATAACCAGTATCAAACCTAATATTAATTGGATTAAAGATAAAGATATTATGAAAATTATCTATATTTCTGTCTCCTCTCCATAGGAAGAATACTACTATTGTGCCTTAAGATTGATATCATCTTCTTGACAGCGCTTCTCATCTGTCTATTACGATTCTGTATCTAGATAGATCTAGCATATCTACATCTATACAATTATACAATTAATCGCCCCAAGATAATGCATGTTTAACTAACTAATCGTCACTCTTACCAACTACATATACGTGTAATGATACAAAATTATAGATGTTATTTGATGCAAAGAGTATGGATAGGGTGGTAGTGCTTGCTGGAGGCACCGGTTCAGTTAAACTTGCGAGAGCACTCTATAGGTTAAAGATGGATAAGAATAGCAATTATGATAGCAAGATACACGATATACATCTCAGTATAGTATGCAATGTTGGTGATAACATATGGATGCATGGGCTCTACATCTGCCCTGATCTTGATACTATAATGTATGGACTTGGAGGGGTATTAGATAGGAGGAGGGGATGGGGATTAATAGATGATACGTTCAACTGTCTTGCTCAACTTGCCAGGCTTGGAGGAGAGCACTGGTTCATGCTTGGTGATAAGGATATAGCAACACATATCATCAGGAGTATGATGCTGAGAGAGGGGAAGAGGTTATGCGAGGTTACGGATCATCTCTGCTCAAGACTAGGTATAGATGCAAGGGTTATACCTGCTAGCGATGATCATGTAGAGACTAGGATTATCACCGATTCAGGGGATATGCATCTTCAAGAGTTTTGGGTCAAGCATAAGGGGATGCCAGATGTCAAGAGCATAGTATACAGGGGGATAGATGATGCTAGAGTATGCGATGATGCCATTAACGCAATAGAAGAGGCTGATAAGATCATCATAGCGCCAGGGAACCCTGTAAGCAGTATCCTTCCAATACTCTCCCTGAGAGGGTTAAGGGATGCGATGATGAGGGTAAGGGAGAGGTGTACTGCAGTTAGCCCAATAATAGGCAAGGATCCTGTTAGTGGGCCAGCAGCAAAGTATATGAGGGCACTAGGCTACGATATAAGCCCTGTATCAGTTGCAGAGATGTATAGAGGTGTTATATCCAAACTGGTCATACATAACACAGATCTGGAATACATGGATGCGATAAGGGCCAAGGGGATAGATGTGTATGCAACAGATATAATTATGGATGATGAGCATGACGAGGCTAGATTGGCATCGTATCTGCTGAGGCTCTAACCTAACCAATAGACAAAGAGTTATTTCCCTATATTATGTGTTAAGTGGGGTTGAGGATATCTGCAGTTATACCTGTCAAGAACCTTGCTAGGGGGAAGAGTAGGCTCGCTCCCTTGCTGAGTGTAGAGGAGCGCATAAACCTATCCATTGCGATGCTCAGGGATGTGCTTGAGTGCTTATGCTCAACATCTTACATTAGTGCAGTAGTTATAGTCAGTAGCGATCGACTAGTAAAGGATGTTGCTGAAGAGTATGATGCTGTTTCGGTGATCGAGGATAAGGATGAGCAGGGTGTAAACAATGCAGTTGCCCTTGCAGATAGTATAACAAGGGATTATGATGCAAGCGTTGTGCTACCACACGACCTTCCATTGATAGATGTGATCGATCTAGCGATGCTCTATAATACTGTGTTACACAATAAAAGGTGTGTTGTAATAACACCATCTAGCAGGTTGGATGGCACGAATGTACTGCTCAGAAGGCCCCCTAACATCATAAAGACCCATTATGATGAGGATAGCTATATACTGCATGTTAGAGAAGCGCTAGCAAACAATGCTAGAGTTAAGATACTGCTGAGCAAGAGGCTTATGTCTGATATAGATGAGCCTGCTGATCTATACGAACTGCTTAAAAGTAATCGTGAGTGCAACGCAACAAGGTATCTCTCAAAGGTACTGAATCTTAAATAGGTATGTATGTATGTTATCCTTACGTTTTTATACTTACCATCAGTACCACGTCTATGCTAAAGAGTAGGAAGACCGTAGATGGACCGGAGAGGGCGCCTCATAGGGCAATGTACAAGGCCATGGGTCTAACAGATGAGGATATAGCGAAGCCATTCGTTGGTATCTCACATAGTGGGAATGAGGCTACCCCATGCAATATACATCTAGGCAAGTTGGCAGAGTACGCAAAGGCTGGAGTAAAGGATGCAGATGGTACAGCAAGGATCTTTGCTACCATTGCAGTAAGCGATGGTATAGCGATGGGGCATGAGGGTATGAAGGCATCCCTCATAAGCAGAGAGGTTATAGCAGACTCTATAGAGTTGATGGTCCATGCACATCAGTACGATGCCCTAGTATGCATAGCAGGATGCGATAAGAGCCTGCCAGGGAGTATGATGGCCATGGCTAGGCTTAACCTACCTTCTATATTCGTTTATGGAGGCACGATGGTGCCAGGGTACTACAAGGGCAGATACTTGACTATACAGGATGTATTCGAGGCTGTAGGTTCATACGCAAAGAATGCGATAACCATTCAGGAACTTATAGAGGTGGAGAACCATGCATGTACAGGTGCTGGCTCATGTGCTGGCATGTACACAGCGAATACCATGGCATCTATAAGTGAAGCGCTAGGCTTGGCGCTACCAGGGAGTGCAAGTCCAAGTGCTGAGGATAGTAGGAGAGCAGATGCTGTATATAACACTGGCAAGGCTGTAATGAACCTACTTGAACTAGGGATAAAGGCTAGGGATATACTAACATATGAGGCATTTGAGAATGCAATAGTAGTGCTCAACGCAATCGGAGGGTCTACAAATGCTGTGCTACACCTCTTGGCCATAGCAAGAGAGGCAGGAGTAAAGCTGACATACGATGACTTTGAGAGGATAAGGGCTAAGACTCCTCATATAGCGGATATGCGCCCAGGTGGCTCCTACGTCATGTATGAGCTGGATAAGGTTGGTGGTGTCCCTGTGATAATGAAGGAGTTGCTTAAGCATGATCTACTGAATGGTGAGGTGTTGACAGTTACTGGAAAGAGCATGAGGGAGAACCTTGAGAATATAACTGCTATGCCAGATGGCAGAGTAGTTAAGAGTGTTGAGGACGCTATACATAGGGAAGGTACGATAAAGATACTCAAGGGTACACTTGCTCCAGATGGTGCTGTTGTGAAGGTTGCTGGCGTGAGGGTTGATAGGTTCAGGGGTAGAGCAAGGGTATTCGATAGTGAGGAGGATGCATTTAAAGAGATAAGCAAGGGTAGGATAGTTGAAGGGGATGCTGTAGTCATAAGATATGAGGGGCCGAAGGGAGGGCCAGGTATGAGGGAGATGCTTGCTGTAACCGCTGCTATAGTTGGTCAGGGGCTTGGGGAGCATGTTGCCCTAATAACAGATGGTAGGTTCTCAGGAGCAACCAGAGGGCTCATGATAGGGCATGTAGCACCAGAGGCTGCTGTGGGAGGTCCTATAGCATTACTCAAGGATGGGGATGAGATAAGTATAGATGTAAGGCAAGGAAGGCTCGATGTGGAGTTGAGTATAGAGGAGTTAGAAGCAAGGAGGAGGGGATGGAGGGCTAGAGAACCTGAGCCTCTTTATAAGCAAGGTGTATTTGCAAAGTATGCCATGCTTGTAAGATCATCTGCAGAGGGTGCAGTGACCAATCCAGCAGTATAACCTCATCCTCCTAATATTTACAAGAGATAAGGATATAAAATAATACATAAGTAATCAAGGCATGGATGATGATGCATGTGTCTTCTGCCTTATCGTAGAGGGGAAGAGGGATGCAGCAGTGGTATATGAGGATGATACTATGATGGTCTTCATGGACAAGTATCCCATAAGCACTGGGCATACACTGGTCATACCAAAGAAGCACTATACAACTATACTAGAGATGGAGAGTAATGATGTGTGTGCGTTATTTGTACTAGCATACAAGATAGCAAAGGCTGCTCTAGTTGCAGTTGGTGCTCAAGGCTTCTCTATAGCACAGAACAATGGCAAGGTAGCACACCAAGTAGTACCACATGTACATGTCCATATAGTCCCTAGATATATAAACGAGGATAGGGGTAAGTGGCCTAGCAGGAGGACAGCAAGTATGGAGGAGTTGAGAACTATAGCAGGTAGGATAAGGCAACAGCTACTCAACGATAACAGTTCAACTACTACTATGGATGTAGAACTCATCACAGACTAACCTAACAGATACCATTATCCTCACGATAATCAGAGACTAATCTAATCTAATCTATAACCATCAATTAGGATAAGTAATAGGGGATGAGTATGTATGCAAGGATGCAGGTATGTAAGTATGTAAGGATGTAAGGATGAATCGGTTGATCGTTCAATTGATCCTATATCTTAGTATTGAGGCTATCTTGCCTAGGCTCTCAAGCATCTTGCCATCCTCAGTAAGTGATGATATAACCTCCACACTCGCCCCTGTACTTATTGCGAGTTCGTCAAGATACTCTATGATATCTTGCTCATAGGCATCATAATCCATGCTTGAGCATTTGCTGCATGGTCTGCTTATCATCTCCTGCTTAACCTGTATAGCCTTGTCTATATCCACTATCCTCTCCTCCTTCGCACCACACCTCTTACATATGACCTCTATCCTGACCTTGTTTATGTTATCATTAACTAGCACTATATCCGAAACACCGTTCCTTACAGCATCTATAACCTCCTTCATGCCATACACTGCTAGGCCTTTGCTTGAGTTTATCTCCTCGAAGAGCCTCCTTACAAGCCTCTTCTCCTCCATAAGCCTATACTCCTTAAGTACATCTTGAGCCTTCTCCAGCGCCTCCCTAACCCCCTCCCTTCCAGCATACGATATATCAAGCACTGCAAGAACGTTCTTCTGTAACCTATAATCTAGATAACCATTCTTGAGGAAGTCATCCTTCGTTGGCCCTGGACCAGCAACTATCAAGCCAACCACATTGTACGTATCTACCAAGAGAGATTTTGCATGCTCTGCAACCCTGTTGAAGTAATCATTCAACTCCATCTCCCTTAACCTCTCATACCTCCTTGCTGACTGCCCCCCTGCCCTATGCTTACCCCCAATCCCAGAGGTTATATGATCAACTACCTCAGCCTTGTTCCCTTCCAATATCCCTATGCCTGCCTCACTACTATCTATCGCTATTATACCTATAACCTTCTCCTCCTTGAGCATATCCTTCAGTATATCTGTATGGAAGTGATCATCACACCTGTAGAGGAAGATGTTCAATGGTTTTGGGGGCTCGATCTCGAATATCCTTACAACCTCGCTACCCAAACCATTGGTAGGCAATGCTCCACAGAATATCACAAGACCGTTATCTGGTGTCTTGCTGTAGAGTTTGAGCCTCTGCATGGTCTTTGTTAGGGCATCGAGCACATGGTTCCTTGTAGAGTCTGACTTTATATTCGAGGCAGTACCATACTCCTCCCTTAGGGTTGCTATAACCTCATGTATTGGCTTACCTTGTGGTATATAGAGGGATATCAGTTCTGTACCCCTACCCTTCTTCTGTGAGAGCTCGTTAAGCATACGCCTCAACCTGTATAGTCTTACAGAGTCTGATCTGCTCATTGATAACTTTCAATCCCTACACATTATATTAATTTTAGTAGATTTCTGGATCGTTATCTGTTACTCTACTATCCATTCCATTCTATTCCATTCTATTACTTTACTCTACTCGTATGCCCTCTTCACCACTATCCGTGTACCTTGAGTAGCCTCCTCCATGTATCAAGGAACCTACCGAATAACCCACCAAATGCCAAGTTAACTACAGCAGAGAACCCTGCTAGAGCAAGTACCTGCCATAACTCAAGCCTTAAAACGAATAGATTGAATATTACGTATAGGGGTACCCAGAATACTATGGATGCTAACGAATCTATTATGTAACGCCTCCTATACTCCTTTACCATGCATCATTAAGCATTTGATGTTTATAATATGTATTTGTATCAGTAAGTATCCAGTTCGAGCTATTCGGTAGTGAACAGATTGCATGCCTCTTATAGTATGGATATTATGTAAACTATAATTATACCTTCATCTTATTCAATGATACTGTATGTTACCTAGGTTAGAGTACATAAGGCAGGCAAGGATAAGGCTTGGGCTCACACAGAGGAGGCTTGCCATGCTTGTTGGGATCAGTACCTCCATGCTAAACCAGATAGAGTCTGGAAGATGCAAGCCAAGTTACGATACGGCGAAGAGGATATTCGATGTACTCAACTCCCTAGAGGATAGGTCATCGCCAAAGATAGTAGATATATGTAGTAGAGAGATAATAAGCGTGTCGGTTGATGACTCGCTCCATGATGCAATAGAGCTGATGCGCAGATACTCCTTCAGTCAACTCCCAGTATTCGCTAATGCAAAACCAGTAGGCATGATAAGTGAGGAGGGGATAGTGAAGTATATGATGCTTAAGAATGGTAATCTTGATACTGATGCTAATGATAGTGATGCAGTGAGTAAAGGTGTAGGTACTAAGCCTAGCATCAGCAAGGCGGAGCGTGCAGGTAAGGGTAGGAGTTATGAGAGGATGGGTTATGACCTCTACAAGTGTAGAGTAGGAGAGATAATGGAGCCAGCGCCGCCTATAGTTGATGCCTCAACACCGGCCAAGGTTATAATACCGCTGATAAGGTTCTCAAAGTGCGTGCTGGTCAGCGAGAAGGGGAATATAGTGGGTATAGTTACAGTTGCAGATATCTTCAAACTACTAGTATGATTATGAGTAATCGAAGTAATAGAATGCTCTGTTTCACAACCATGAAGATAGCTATATGATGAGCATACAGCAGGCATGTTATGTATTATAGTGCTTCATTGCATAACTTAATTACATTCTTTGTGTTCTTGTTCTTAACCTTACACTATCAAACCATAATTACACTCTTATCTTTAGTATATAATTGCTTATCTAAGATACAGAATGGATGATAGAGGAGTGATGAAGAAATTGAATAAACGAATAAATGAATAACCAACTATCTCTAGCCCTTCATTGCTTACTCCTCTCTCTACCTCTCCTGTACAGTAACATCTAGAGTAACCCTACGCCAACTATACCTGCTATATTGCTATATTGCTATATTGCTATATTGCTATACTTGCAAGTCTTGTACAACTTTAAATGATGTAGCGAATGTTGTTACTATTGGATCACCAACCTCTGTATATGCTATTACTGTATATACGCCTATAGCATTTGTATCCATCGCAGTAGAGGCAAAGTCATTGGGATATGCAACGGACCATAGCCATCTGCTTGCACTGTAACTGGTATACCAGTATAGTTGCATACTATACCATCAGGTGTTATCACCTCTGCACTAGTTATCTCTACTGGACTATCAACATCTGAATCGAATGTTATTGTTACTGTATTACCAATGGATGCAGTGTTTGGGCTGCAGTTAGAGTTGCTAATACAGATATATAGCGTGTTCACAGCTCTTCAGGATCTGATCACTTGCACACATCCTCTACTCCTAGAGTAGGTGACCCAGCATCAGCATCTATATAGTCTCCATCTATACCCTCATTGTCGATAGAATCCTGAGCATTGTTTATATCATTGTCACCATAAGCTAAGTGTTATCGTATCGCCACATTCATATACTACACCATCAACCCTGACCTCATCGTCTCCATCGAAGCAATCCCTATTGTATGGCCAACGTATGTACCAGCATTAGGTTGAGCATATACCATCCTAATACAATCTTTAACAGTCATCTATAGCAGTATTAGAAGGGTAGCAGTAACTATGGTTGCATTCAGTGCTATACCAGCCGTACCACTATCTATTCATTAACATTCATATTTTTCCTTATAAATAGGTGCAAATTCTGCAATATCTGTCATATAACTATTAACTATTGTTATATAATATCTGTTACATAACTCTTATAGAAGATAGAGAGGTATAGATAATGTAAGAAGAGAAGAAGAAAGGAGCAGGCTAGAGTTAGAGTAGAGGGGATGGATGAACTTGTTCATCTTATTATGGATATGCTTAAGCATAGTAGTTCATCGTGCTTGAAGGATCAGTTATCATATGCATACTATTATAAAAAGAAGATGGTTGGTTAACTGCTCAGATCTGGTAATGCTCTAAAACCTTCTATATCCAGTCTAATCTCAGCCTCATCACACTCCCAGTCAAGCATACACTCTCTTGGCAGTATACCCAAAGGATCGTACGAATCGAACTTGTGTATACCTGTAACTTCAGCTAAGAGTATTGCGCCATACGCATTATTATCAACTGCTTCAAGACCTATCATGCCTCCAGTTACAAGATCGTTGCTGCTACTAGCCCTCTCCATATATGTATCGTTGCTCTCACGATCATCGCCCCCACACCCTCTATTCATCATAGATACCTTAACCATCCCATGGTCTCTATGATCTAGTATACTTCTCACGCACTTAGATAGAGAGTCGATGAGTCCTATGCTTATACCTTCAGTACTTCTGTCAACTATGTATAATAATGCGTTCTTAACCTTATCTGGCTTGGTATTGCTATAAAGCATCCTCAAGGCATCCTTCACTATTGCATCCACGCTACCACCAATACCTGCAGATATCAGATTAAGACCATTAACCTCACCGTTCATCATGATCATAATCCTAAAGACTGCCAGCACAATACCATTAACTATCTTATAGCATCTCTCTATGCTGAGGTCTGGATTATTAGTTAGGAATGAGTCATTATCTATAACTATTGTACAATCGCTCACTTCTGATAACTTCTTGAGTGCAACACCTGCCCTGAATAGCCTATCACTCTCGAAGCCGAATGGCATTATAGCAAATGTTATCAGCCTCGCATTGTTATTGGCCTTCACACTGCTACTTGCCTTGATCATACCAGCGAGCAATGGTGCGATGGCTACACCATTCCTACCAGCGAGGTTTGCTACCATGATGTATGTATTATAGCCTACCAATTCATTGCGTATGCTCCTCTCATATGCCAATAGCGATCCCCTTATGGTATAGGGCGAGGGGTTCAACACCCCTGTGTTGAGTAGTACCTTCTTCACCCTTGCTGCTTCTATATAAGATGTGTCTAACCCTATAGATGCATCATTATCCTCATTACTCCTACTGCCATCATCCCCCTTTATGCCCATGAGGTCGCTTGGGTTACTGCTTATCAACATGGTATCTAGGGCAGATATATTCATCATCATCCTTGCGATTCGTGTACCAGCACCGCCTATGCCTATTATCATTACAGGTAAAGGAAGCTCCATCTCTTCATAGATGAAGGGGAGGTGTTAAGAATATTTTGTTTCCTTACAAATCGATGGTGTGTCAAAAAAAATTGATCGATGCTATTACACTGAAGGAATATGGATGCGATAGGGTCAATAAATTAGCATACATAGCATGTCAAAAAATTGATCGGTGCTATCACACTAACGCTACCATGCTCCCCACTAGGGAGTGTGTTGTAACCCTCTCTATTCTAACCCTAGTCCATACCCCTAACAGCCTCCTAGCACCAACACTCATGCCATTGGAATCTTTATCTTCGCTACCATAATCATTAATTATATTCCTTATACTTCCAGCATCTAGATAGATCGGTTTGTAAGCGAAGTTTCTCCCTTGTAATCCCCCACCCGCTAACTCATCTATGAGCATGGTGCCTTCCCAACCCTTCCAGAGCATGTTCCTTGAGTAGCATACCTTGCTCACTACTGAGTGCATCACTCTACTCCTCTCATTCACAACATGCCTGCTAAGCTGCTCCATACCACTTGCCTCAGTATTCGGTCTAGCACTGTACTTCGATACGTTAACTACATCAGGCTCCACCTCCTGCAGGAGATCTATACTTGCATCAAAGTCCTCTTCACTCTCACCAGGGAATCCTACTATAATATCTGTTGCTATAGTGCAGTTCTTCAACTCCCTCCTGAACCTCTTTGCAACATCTATGAATGTTGAGGCCCTATGCCCTCTCCGCATCAACCTTAACACTCTATCACTCCCGCTCTGCACTGGTATGTGGAGGAATCTGAATACCTTATCATCCCTGTACGCTTCTATAAGATCATCTATCATCGATGGTATGTATTGAGGGTTCATCATCCCAACCCTTACCATGAACTCAGCATCTATTGAGCATACAGCCTTGATAACCTCTGCTAGATTCGTACCTATATCTCTCCCATATGCGCCGTTATCTGTTGAGGTTAGCCATACCTCCTTGCATCCTTGACTTAAATCCTCTCTAACCTGCCTTACGATATCGCCTATCCTGTAACTTGTAAGCCTACCCTTTGCTATCCTTGTTTCGCAGAAGGTGCATTCACTTAGGCATCCAGAGCCTATCTGCACTATACTTATCACTGGATTGACTCTAACCTTTGGTAACCCAACCTTTGGCCTTATAGAGTCGGAGAGGATGGCGATACCT
Organism: uncultured Nitrososphaerales archaeon; assembly: GCA_938030895.1. Classification (GTDB taxonomy): domain Archaea; phylum Thermoproteota; class Nitrososphaeria; order Nitrososphaerales; family Nitrosocaldaceae; genus Nitrosocaldus. The sequence goes on from CALHIV010000007.1 coordinate 26,134, forward strand.
TTACCATTGAGTGTAGATGCAAGGGCATCACCAACCTTCTCTATAGCGTTAGGAGCAAGTATACTTGCTTTAGGGTTAAGCCTCTTGATCCTCTCTGGCTCAGCCTTTGCCATGCATCCAGCAACCACCAATGGCTTGCCAGATAGATGCTTTATCCTCTCAACCATTCTATTAGCTGTTGCATCCTTAACAACACATGTTACTATCACGCTTGCATCAGCCTCCTCGAAGCTACCTGCAAGTTCATACCCATTACTTGCTAGAGTTCCTGCTATCATCTCACCATCTGATATGCTGGATGAGCATCCATACACCTCAAGCCATACCTTGACCATTCTATGCACCCACTCTGCTAATATCAAATCATCCTACAGCGCTCCTGATTATCTCATCTATCCTACTCTCATCCATAAGCCCCTCTCTTATGACCAGTTGCTTTATACTAACGCCCTCCCTTAGCGCTTCCTTGTATAGTTCTGCAGCCTTGATATAGCCTATATATGGTGATAGTAGGGTAACCATTATGGGATTGTTCTCTACACCAGCCTTCAACCTCTGCTCATTTGCCTTCAACCCATCGAGCATATGCTCAGCAAATACTGGCAGGAACCTTGATAGCATATCCATTGAGTCTAGCACGCATCTAGCCATAACAGGGAGCATCACATTCAACTCTAACTGCCCTGCTTGAACTGCCAATGCAGTACTTAGATCATTACCGATGATATTGAAGCAGATCATGTTAAGGCACTCAGCGAGCGAAGGGTTAACCTTGCCAGGCATTATACTTGAGCCAGCATGTACAGCAGGTATCGTAAGTTCAGCCAGCCCAGCTAGTGGGCCGGAGGCCATAAGCCTGACATCATTTGCTATCCTTATCAACTCTAATGCTAGATTCCTTAGGCATGAGGATACGTATGCTACAGCAAGCCTGCTCTGCAGTGCGTACTGCATATCCCTAGCAGGTTTTAGATCAATGCCAGATATCTCTGCAAGGTGCCTTATTACAAGTTCCCTGTAACCCTTTGGTGTATTTGCCCCTGTACCTACCGCTGTCCCTCCAAGGGCAACATACTTGAGTTCATCTAATGCGCTAAGCAGGTACCTTCTAGCATCCTCTACAGCAGTAGCGTATGCATTAAACTCTGAGCCTAGAGTTACAGGGAGTGCATCCATCAGATGCGTTCTACCTATCTTGAGTACATGCTTGAACTCCTCGCCCTTCCTATGAAGCGATGATATCAACCTATCTAGTGCAGATATCAGATCCTTACTGCTCAAGAGTATCGCTAGATGGAGTGCTGTAGGGAATGTATCATTGCTAGACTGTGACATGTTTACATGATCGTTTGGGTGTAGATATGAGTAATCTCCCTTGCTCCTCCCCAACAACTCCAATGCCTTGTTTGCTATAACCTCGTTAACATTCATATTAAAGGCTGTGCCAGCGCCAGAGTTGATTGCATCTATGGGGAACTGATCGAGCAGCTCTCCAGCAAGTATGGTATCGCATGCTCTAACTATGGCATCGCCCCTCTCCTTATCTAATGCTCCCAACTGCATATTTGCTAGGGCTGCACTCCTCTTTATCATAACGTATGCTCTAACCATGTTTATATGCATCCTCTGAGCGGTAGCATTGTAATGCTCTAGTGCTCTAACTGTGAATGGACCATAGTATGCATCGAATGGAACCTTAACCTCGCCCAGTGAGTCCCTATCTACCCTGTACATGTCTGAGCATCAGTATACAACCATTTAATAACCTATTGATGCTCGATCCTCCCCATTGCTTACTACTGCTATTGATGATGGTCATGCTACCTTTTTCAGACGACCTCTGCGAGCAAGTAAGAGCGCAACTACGCACCCTCCTACTATCGCTGCAAGTATATACTGTAGATTGTTAAGTATATGGTATAGGAATAGACCTAGACCAACCCTCGCTTCAGATACCGATTCAGATAAGCCATACCCTCTATCCTCTGTATATGTATATGCATATGCATAGATTATCTGTCTCACTGTGCCTGAATCATGCGTGATAGTCAGCAGGAATGGTATATATGGATGGGAGAGTAGACCCTTATCAACATCTGCTACGCCTGCAAGGTAGTATATGTATGCCTCATCCGTTGATATACGCCTCAATGATATACTCTCTATATCACTTACATCAAACCTCTTTATAGTATCCATTGTAGAACCCCTAAGGGATTCTATAGTTGCAGGGAACCTATGATTAGTAGGAGAGGTTGAGCAGTCGGGATTTAGATCTATTAGGTTGAGCGTATCCAACGCAACTCTTACCCTAACATGGTTTATACCCTCTCCTCTACCAAGCCTCTCAGCATACTTCTGCTCATGGTCATAGTAGTAGATGAGTAATGTATACTCTCCATACCCATCTGCTGATGGGGCTAATTCAGCCTCTACATAGTAGGGTATCCTATCGCTGCTGAGTGAATCTGCAAGATCTTCATATACCTTGTTGAGTAGCATGAATCCAACCTCTATAGAGCCATTATCATCGGCAGTAGGATAGACCTCTAACATGAATCGGGGTTTATGAATAACATCCTCCCTCAGTATAAGCGAGCATGCATAGGCATTGTTATCTGATATTATTGCTATGCCTAGCAGATAGAACACAACCACTATAATCATCTTCGCTATAATCATCTTTGATCTTACGTACAATAGACCTTCCACACCATTAGATAGCATTACATATATTGCTACTGTTTACTATTAGTAGTTTATCTTCACACTTGCAAGTTCTATAACAGAACTTAGATCCTCATCGCTTATGGGCGCTCCATGTAATAGTGTGCCTTTTTGAAGCCACTTGCCAACAGGTGTATGCTTTATGAGTATAGGGGGCTGCAGTCTAACCAGCCTGCCGAATATAACCTTAGTACTCCATCCATTCCTCCTACACATATCCCTCTCCTCACCACTCAACTCATCTACGCTCAAAGCCTTCTCAACTACAGCATAGCCTATGAACGCATCCCCCTTACCCTCTATCTTCTTCGCTAAGAGTATCCTCATACCCTTCTCCCACCTCCTCCTCATTGCTGTGTAATATGCCCTTCTGCTGAATACTCTTGCCTCAAATTCATCGTTATCTGCTATACGCATTATGTAGTTCACCATAGAATGTATTGATGGATGGAATCATTTAACCGTATATGGAGGGATAGATAGGTTAATTTAACCATAGTCTAGAGTAGTAGTATGCACAAGCAAGAGGTAAGGGTCCTTGTATCAGATGCTATAGATAGTAATGGTATAGAGGTTATGAGGAGGAACGGGCTCCATGTTGATTATAGACCTGATATCAAGCAGGAAGAACTGCTCACTGCTATAAGGGATTACAACGTCCTCATAGTAAGGAGTAGAACAAAGGTTAGAAGAGATCTAATAGATGCTGCTCAGAACCTAAAGATAATAGCAAGGGTTGGAGTTGGTCTAGATAACATAGATGTAGATTATGCCAAGAGTAAGGGTATAGAGGTTGTTAATGCTGAGGAGGCAGCGATGAGTGCTGTTGCTGAACTCGTGATAGGACTCATGGTATGTCTAGCAAGGGGTATAGCAAGGGCAGATTCTGCCATGAAACAAGGTAGATGGATAAAGAACGAGCTTATGGGCATAGAGTTGAGGGGGAAGTATCTAGGCGTGATAGGTATGGGGAAGATAGGTACCAGAGTTGCTAGGCTTGCAAGAGCGTTGGGCATGAATATAATAGCATACGATGTTGTAAAGTTAGATCCTATGCTAGTTAGAGAACTAGGCATAGTTGTAACAGATCTTGATACGCTACTGAAGAGTGCGGACTTTGTAACGCTACATGTACCATTAAACGATACCACTAGACATATGATAGATGCTGCTAGGCTAGCGATGATGAAGAGTTCAGCATACATAATAAATACTGCTAGGGGAGCAGTTATAGATGAGCAGGCATTACTCAATGCATTGAAGGAGGGAAGGATAGCTGGTGCTGCACTCGATGTCTTTGAGGTTGAGCCTCCAACCAACATGGAACTCATAAGCCTCCCAAATGTGATATGCACTCCTCACATAGGTGCACAGACTAGAGAAGCACAAGCACTGGCAGCCAGTATAATAGCAGAGAAGATTATACAACTCACAAGGTGACTTAACTCTAACTATATATATTATAATAATAACTCTAGGTGAAATTTTAGTAATTAAAGTAATTTATCCCATCTGTTGACGGTATTAAAGTGTATGTATTACAACGCATTATATAAAAGATTTAATGCTAGATTATTGGGTAATGAATATTGACAAGAATCATGCAAGGGATGGTAGGTGTAATTGTAATGAAGATATGGTAAGAGGGGGGAAGGGAGGGGATGGAGGGAGGGATAAAGGTATGGGATCTGAGGATATAATAAACATCATAATGGAAGAACTCTCATCCACTAGAGTGGTTGATACCCAGACGTATATAGCGGAAGTACAAGCAAGGATGTGGAAGGCATTGAAGAGGGGCATGCGCTTCCAAGCACTAACAAGATCGTCTGAGGAGTTCCTCAAGAGGCATCTCAACTCTAAGATCAGACTGGTTGTGCTCTATGCCGATATGGTAGGCTCTACCAGATTGAGTAGGATGCTCCCAGTGGAGAGGTTAGCAGTTATAATACAGGCGTTTACACAGGAGATGTCTCTGATAGCGCTTAACTTCAATGGTCTAGTACTCAAATATGTGGGAGATGCTGTCATAGTGTACTTCCCTGCTATGCATAATCTGCTACTTGCAGCAGATAATGCAGTCAACTGCGCCATAGCAATGATCGAGGTGTTAAAGCAAGGGATAAACCCTGTACTCCTACAGTACGACTACCCTGAACTTGCTATGAAGATTAGCATGGATGCTGGGGAACATTCGGTCATCCAGTATGGGAGCGATAAGAGCATAGATGTTGATATAGTTGGGTATGGGATAAGCATGGCATCGAAGATACATACGTTGGCAGAGAGCAACTCTATAGCAATAAGCCATAACGTATATGATGTTCTGCATCCCAACATGCAGGATAGGTTCAAGCAGTTGAACCTTGATATAAGCAAGTGGGGTTACACGGATGAGGATAGTGGTGAACTATACAAGATATACATGTACAGGCCATGATATTTATTATACGATATTTATTATACTAGCCCTTACCCTGATTACCCTAATATATAGGTGATTGTAGCACTCATTATAATACCTCTCAACCATCACTGCGCCATCACTTCAGACTATCCTTATAAGAGTTGTAACCCCTCTCTTATCCAACTCTAGACCATCCTCATCATACTCTCCTACAACTATAGTTATAGATATTAGGTCTGATTCGCTACACTTACTAGCATCAAGTACCACCTTTGCATCTATAGCATCCATCAACCTGTTATCATAACTTACAACGCTTACAGCATCTCTAACCTCTGCTGTGAGCAGTTGGAAGATCTCATTCATCCTCCTGTTATACATTGTTATACCAACTCTCCTCCTATTGCCACTATCTTCTCTAGCCTTGGCCTTAACATCCAACTCTATCATCCCTGCCTTATGCTCAGCGTACCTCAACTGCCCATCAACATAGACCTGAAAGTAGAATGGGTAGCCTGCTGTGAACTCTGCCATCTTGTTTATCCCATCATCCTTTATGACATCGATCTTCCTTATCGTATCCCCATACCTTGCTATCCATACGCTAGTTACCTTCACAACATTATCTATCATCTCAAGCCTCCATGCCCTCTCCTCTCCATCCAGATTGTACCTGTTAACCCAGTCCTTGTAGTCCCTGCTGATATCCTTTATGAACTCTATGCATGTTACCTTGTACTCATCAACACTCTCCCTACTTGAATGGTACATACAATAGAATAGCATAATAGAGTATTAACTCTTTTTATTCTTGAGATATAATAAATAGAGAGTAGATCAGTAAAGAATGTGGGTGGGTTGGTTGGTGGGTGTGAGTGTGGGTGTGAATGTTGGTGTGGGTGTTGGTATCAGAACTGTCTATGTAGTATAGATCCTAGCCTCCCTCTTGTAACTGCTATCATTACAGCCATTATGGATGCTACTATGGCCATGACACCCAGAGGGAACTCCGGTACAACAACTATATTGAACTCTGTCTTGTCTACTATCTTCGTCTCCCCCTCTCCTGTTCTGAAGGATGTCAGATAACTCACTACTACTCTCTTGGTACCTTCACTCTCGAACCTTACAGTTACAGGCTGGAGGTTGTTGCTCAACTCCTGCCTTAGTATGCTCTTATCCCCATCGAATATCTCTATTGTATACCTCTCAGTATCCCTGAGTGGTCTCTTTGATGGATCGTAGAGTTGTGCTGCAAACTGAACATCCTGCCCAGGCATTATGGTTTGGGGACCCCAGTAGAGTAGTACATATACGCTACCATTACTGCTCAACTTCTCCAATGGTGGCTTTGGTATCTCAACTACGCTAGGTGTCAACTCTATAGGCTTATCACTCCTCCCGAACCTCTTCAACTCGAATGAGTACTGTACTGGTATAGGCTCTTCTGTCCTGAATGCATATACCTCAGCCTTTATAGGTAGAGGGAAGTTCTCTGCAACCCATATCTTGCTATCCTTGGCGTATCTGAATCCTACTATTGTAGTATTCCATGGTGTATTTGCAGCTGTTACCTGCTCATTTGTAACCTGTAATGATGCTGGAGCGCCAACACCAACTGGAACCCCACCGGTTATTGCAAGCCTACCCCATGCAGATGGTGCGAGTGGTTTTGGATCAGCACTGTTTGCAAAATCACCAAGCCATGTCAACGTCCTCTGTACTATCGCTCTATACTTGCTAACTGAAGGCTCTGCACTCTGTGGCTGCATATTAATGCTTGATAGAACCATCTTTCCATTGCTTACAGAGCCAGCATCGTTAACACTTACATCTGCTACCCAGTTACCTTGATCGTCCCTTGAGCCTAGCCATATTGCGATCTCTAACTCTCTACCACTCTCATACTCAAGATCCCTTATAGTATACACAAAGTATGTGCCAAGTTCTGCCCCCTTGCCAGGATACCATGTTGATTGTGCATCTGCAACCGTTACAAGGCTTGAGATAGATAGTACTGCTGTTAATATCATTACTGCTACATATGTTGTTACTCTCTTCATTGATATTTATCATACATGATTTGCTTATAAACCTTCTAGATATGAGTAAGGAAAGGGATATGGGTAAGAAAGGATCTCATGCTAGAAAACTTAGGGAGGCAATAATCTAGTCTATCTATCTGTATTTATCTATCCATATCTATCTGTATCTATCTATCTATATTGAACTGTTAACTGCTAAATTAACGGAAAGGCTTTATATTATACTTGCTCATCCTTAGGTATGTGTAGATGTCCAAAGATACACTTCTACGAGGTCGAGTTCAAGTTGGATGGGTTAAGAAGCATAGCATATCATAAGAACTGTGGGGATCCTCTCTCAGATGCGCAGGTGCAAGAGTTCGATAAGCAGTTAATCAAGCTCTGGGGTCTTGAGGTTCAGGAGTAGCCTAGAGCAATAAATAAAAAGTTTATATAATTTTAGGCTGATTGAATTGTGATGGCAGCAACCATAAAAGCAATGAGAGTAGAACTGGATGTCTCCAATGTTGCATCTATAGATCAAGCAAGGGCATACATAGAGGAGATACAGCATCAGTATGCAGATCTTACAGTTACCAACATAAATGTAACAGGGAATAGGATAACATTCGATGTTGGCTCACCAGGCATGGAGGATCTGAGCCCTAGCGATATAAAGTTCAGGATAGAGGAGTTCCTGAACATGAACGTTGCTCCATTCGCAGTGAAGAGCGTAAACGCAAGATAGATAACAACCCCAATTTTTTATATAAATTGCTCTCCTCTACTATATTATTAGTTGCCTTGCCATATTATTCAGCGCTTATAGCCTAGTCTACGCAAGAGCTCGTGCCTCTCCCTCTTATCCTCATCGAGCTCAACGCCTTTGCTCTTAACCCCATCAACTACACCTAGAACCCCTCTACCCTGTTCGGTCTCCACCATTATCAACTCTACTGGATTTGCAGTAGCGCAGTATACACATGCAACCTCATCCATCATCTTTACCCTGTTCAGTATGTTTATTGGGTATGCATTGCTTATTAGAAGCACAAATACATGCCCAGCAGAGATCATACTGGCATACTCGATGGCCTTCCTTACTAGCATATCATCGTTCCCATCATACCTTATGAGTGCCTTACCACTTGCCTCGCAGAATGCTATACCAAACCTTATAGTTGGGCTACTGCTCACTAGCATCTCATACATATCCTCAACAGTCTTTATGAAGTGTGCCTGCCCTATTATCATATTCGTATTTGGAATAGCCTCTAGTTTAACGCTAGATAACTGCATAGATACGCTAGTTTAAGCATGTTAATAAGTTTTGAGCCTTGCCTTACATATAGATAGGAGAGAGTCTGCAAGCTTTGAGGTACTCACATGATCACTGCTTAGGTTCATAGCAATAGTTAGCATATCATATGCTGGAGACTTGCTATCAATGTGCATACTTCCCTTACTAGCCATCAGACCTCTACACGTATAGCAGATATAGGTGTAGGCATCTGTATACATGCCCATGCTTGAGAGGTACTCCAGCTTCTTCCTTATGGTCATCATCGCTAACCTACTGTAGTTCTCTGCAAGTATATGCAAGAGAGCTCTGATAGCTCTAGCAGTAGATGATCTGTTTGCCTGCTCCAGTCCAAGGCATTCCATGATAGTACTCATATTCACATCGCCTACTGCTCTTATCTGAGCAAGCATATGTGAGGGCATAGGGACGCTATAGTTGAAGAGTATACAAGCCTCCATGTAGGAGCATGCTGCTGATTTGAGCCAGAAAGATGCCTCTAGGGCATCCCTAGCATGTATCGCCTTGCTTGCATAGAAGAGCGCATCCACTACAAGGGATCTTGCATGTAATCTCTTGACCCTCCTCGATACCTCTGCTATCTTAGCCTCAAGCATAGATAGGCTACCGTTGGTATCGTTGAGTATGATCATACCATCCATGAGCATTGCATTCTCAACCATCCTACCATCTCTACCAACCCTATGTATCCTTGCTATACTGCCATCATCCATGTAGATGTACTCATCGCCAGCCATACTCTTGTATGATCTCCTCCTACCTGTACTAGCATTACCCTGCAGACTCTCATGGAGGCTATCGTTACTGCTATCTAGCAGTAGTATGTTATACTCACATACATCATACGCTAGATCCTTGGCTCTAGCCCTGCATCCTATGAGTGCTAGAGGGTACTGCCTATACCTACTCACTATCTCCTCTAGCATAAGTGCTAATGCTATACGTTGCTTAAAGGGTTATCTTTAGGTTAGGATAGTTTTAAATTGCTCGCCTTTGCAATGGATTGTGGTGCTCCGGTGGTGTAGCCCGGTTAAGCATAGCGGCCTCTCGAGCCGCTGATCGCGGGTTCAAATCATGCATGAATACTTGCATGTGATAATCCCGCCCGGAGCACCAATAGAGTTATGAACAAAAGTTAAAGAGTTATGAACAAAAAGTAGATTGGATTGGTTATATGCTCCCAGATAGCAGTGCAGTAGCATTACAATCTTTGCCCTCTACAACCTTCACCGTTATCCCTGGCAGTGTTATCCTATCAATGTTGATGCTACTCCTAAGATGAGCAACAGTGATGCCATTGCTCACATCTGTGCTCATACTACCTATTGCTACAGTTGATGTGCCATCATCCAAGCATGCTGCAAGGCCACTAACCTCAGACTCTATGAGCAGGTTTATGTTTGCTCTAAGCATGAGCCTTCCATCATCATGCTTAATAGCAATTATGTTTGCAATTCCAAACCCAGATACCTGTTCTACACCAGATGATAATGCTACCCTAACTACGCTGAGCATGAACGATCTCCCCTGTGACTTTAGAACCTTCTCTAGTGCGTCGGCAACATCCTTCTTGCCCTTTGCCTCTGCATCCTTCCTTGCTCCTTCAGCCTTATCCTTTATATCCTCTACCTTGATGATGCTTGGATCTATGCTTAATGAACTGAGTCTAGATGCTACACCATCTACTATAGCACTCCTCTCAGTAGCATCTATTACAAACTCGAACTTGAGCTCAACGAATGTATTTGCAGGTGTAACCTTTGCCTTCACCTCGAGCCTCTCCCCCCTATCCCCTTCCTCATCATGCTCCTCATGCTCAGTCTTTAGTATACCTGCAATTGTATCCTTATCGAGCCTTATCCTCTCATTAAGTTCCCTTGCTATAGCATCTCTATCCTTGGCATCTGTTATGAACCTGATCTTAACATGTGTATGAGTAGACCTGCTCCCTACATGAGCCTCGATCTCAACCTTGCTGCTATCATCATTACTATTACCTCTCTTCCTATCTGCTATAGCTGGTATGGTAACTATGGCTATTACTGCTGTTAATACAACAAATATGGTTAACAGTGCAAGGTTTTACCCTTCATTAGGTATTGTTTAGTGAGCATGTATAAGTATTTTATTCCTGCTATGCTATGAAGTGTATTGAAACATGTAACAGCTGTTATATAATGTATGTTATATAATATGTATTATATAATAGAAAGTACTTATCTGTTTATAAGATACCTCTCTCTTCTATTATAGAGAGGATATTATGCTAAATGGGAATGGAAGAAGAGAGAGGAGTATTCTACTGGCTGCATTGCTGGTTACTAGCATGGTTACTACAGCAAGTATGACCTTTGCAGATAACGTAGTAAATAATATAGATACCACCATTGATCCAGAGCTTGAAGAGGTAACTACTACGGTTAATACACCAGTGACGATTGGATTCTACATAAAGGCGGTTACAGGAGGCGGTGATGCTCCAGGTTGTAATGCTACAGGAACTAACCCAGCTACATTAACGATCATGCCACCCTCTGGTGTATCAGTAACCCCTACCACATTAACATTTACAGGGTGTGGAGACAATAATACACAATATGCATCCTTCACTGCAAGTAGTGCAGGCACATACACCTTCAATGCGAACAACTTTTCTATGAGTGGAGGAAAGGCAGGTAGTATATGGAATCTTGATACTGCACGATTCACACTAATAGTTAACCCTCCAACAGATACTACTCCGCCAGTGATAACTTATACCATAGTTGGTACTGAAGGCAACGATGGTTGGTATATTAGCGATGTTACTGTAACTTGGGAGGTTAGTGATCCTGAATCTGGGATAGGATCTACTAGTGGGTGCGATCCAACAACAATAGACTATGATACTACTGGAGTAACATTGACTTGTACAGCAACTAATGGGGTTGGATTGAGCAGTTCAGAATCAGTTACAATAAAGAGGGATGCTACTCCACCAACTGTTAGCGCTACACCAGATAGAGTTCCAGATATGAATGGATGGTATAATAGCCCATTAACAATAACATTCACTGGTACAGATGATACATCTGGAATTGATTCATGTGATCCCCCAATTACCTACACTGGACCAGATGGCACAAACATAACAGTAACAGGTACCTGTACAGACAAAGCTGGTAATACAGGTTCTGGTAGTTACATGTTCAATTATGATAATACACCACCAACTGTTAACATCTTAGGCATAAGTGATGGAGCACAGTTTGACTTTGGAGACCCACTACCACCAGTATCTCCTGAATGCAATGATAACCTATCTGGTATTGCATCCTGTACTATAACACCATCCTCACTCCCAACATCAGTTGGAAGTCATACAATAACAGCAACTGCACAGGATAATGCAGGTAATACTGCAACTATTTCCATAACCTATACCATACTAGCATGGAACATACAGGGATTCAAGCAACCAGTGGATAATCCTCCTGTAGTTAACGTTGTTAAGAATGGCTCAACAGTACCATTGAAGTTCGAAGTATTCAAGAGCATTAGTGGAGAAGAATTAACAGATACAAGCATAGTTACACAGCTTAAGGCTCAGAAGATAAGCTGCAGTATAATGAATAACTCACCAACAGATGAGATAGAGTTGACTGCAACTGGAGGGACATCGTTACGTTATGATCTTACTGAAGGACAGTTCATATACAACTGGAAGACACCAACTCAAAAGGATACATGCTGGAAGGTAACCATAGAGTTTCAGGATGGCTCTAGCATATATGCATACTTTAGACTGAAGTAAGTACGGTAAGAATACTCTTTATTTATTATTTATTTATTTATTATTCATTTATTCTCATCACAATAATAACACAACTTATCCACCTATTCCTTCTCCTACTGTATATACTAGCCTATATACAGATCTTCACTTAACATTGAATACTTTCACTTTGATAGCTCGACACAGCCTCCAGTATATCTAACCTAGTAGACCGCTCACAGTATCTGAACATTCTAACTGTATAGTCTCTGTTGAACATCAACCATTGCTCCAACTCGAGAGTAAATCATATTGAGTGCCATCTGTGACTTCTCCCTTACCTCTCCCTCTCAACTGTAAAGATCGATAACTCTACTGAGTACTGCCTGAAATCTTCTAGCAAGTATATATTGCATAATTACTGGTAATGATACAATCATAAGCCAGAAGGTTCAGTATCACTACAGTAGTGCAGGTACTCAAGTGCAGGTACTCAACCCTTTATATATGGTGGTTGAAGCAACCCCTATATGCTTGAGAGAAAGGTTAAGGATCTAAGCGTAACTGATGGTTCAGATGCATGCTCTATAATTGCAGAGATGCTCGATGCTGGAGGGTTCACAGCAAGGAGCCTTGCTATAGCATCAAGGATACTCGAGTCCATGCTCAAGGATTATGGATGCTTCAGGTTCCTCTCATTCGTTGGTGCTCCTATAGCAACTGGGCTTAGAGGTGTTATAAGGGATATGCTCAAGGAGAAGATGTTCGACGCAGTTATAACCACATGTGGTGCCCTAGACCATGATATAGCAAGGTGTAGCGCAGATTACTATACTGGGGACTTTGGCATGGATGATAACATGCTTGCAAGTGAGAGGATACACAGGCTAGGGAGTGTACTCATACCTTTAGCAAACTATGGTCCACTGATAGAGAAGAGGGTATACAACATACTCGAGGAGGTATACTCTAAAGGGGTTAGGGAGGTATCCAGTAGCGAGATATGCAGTACTATAGGCATGCATATGGATGAGTCCTCGTTCCTCTACTGGGCTGCAAGGAACAATATACATATATTCGTGCCAGGGATAATGGATGGGGCTGTAGGTACCCAGTTGTGGCTCTTTGCTCAGAGGCATAGAGACTTTAGGCTCAACCTCTTCAGGGATGCTGATCTGCTTGCTGAGATAGTATTCAAGGCAGAGCGTACAGGTGCATTGATGCTAGGAGGAGGTATATCCAAGCATCATACTCTATGGTGGAACCAGTTCAGAGGAGGACTAGACTATGCTGTGTACATAACCACTGCTGTAGAGTACGATGGCAGCCTTAGCGGGGCGCTTGTAAGGGAAGCTATATCGTGGGGTAAGGTGAAGCAGGATGCAAGGCAGGTTACACTACATGGAGAGGTTACAGTACTCATGCCATTCCTATACACATGTATGCTTAGAGCATGGAAGGGTAGAGGAGAGAGTGAAGTAGAGGAGAGTAGCGGTTAATAGCATCGTTGGTTAGTGGTGAAATAGTAATAGGGAGCAGGCAGGTAGGTAGGGAGTAGGGTAGAGTCACTGCTTGCAATTAGCCTAATATCTACCTTACCTGCCCTTTACCTCTATTTATTTATTTTATATCTATCTATCTATCTATCTAGAGCCTTTATCCTCTTTATAGCATCCTCTAGAGTAGTCGATTCACCATCCATTATGTTAAACTCAGTATAGAGCATCTTAACAACCTCAGCGATTAGCATCCTTGAGCCCTCCTTGAAGAGTACGTAGAGTGCATCCTCAACCTTCTTTGGCTCATCACACCAATCGCGTATATCTACTCCCATACTGCTCAGATGGTATCCTATAACCTTGATCGTATGCTCGCCGAGTACGCTACTAAGATGCTTAAGCACTAATGCATTGATCCTCTCCTCTACCTTAACCTCCTTGCCGTTGCTACCATTACTAGCCTCTACCTTTACATACTCTTCACCACTATCGCTATCACTATCACTATAAACTCTACCTTCTCTCTCCTTACTCTTAATATCACCATGCATATTCCTCTTCATATCATGCTCACCTTGAACTCATCGATGCTCATAACACATACCATCATAGCTACACCATCCTTAACAATGAGTATGAGGGATGCTCTCTATCTAGTAGTATTGCATAGGTACCAAGGCTAGGCTTCACACCATGCATCAGAGATATCCCATTCCTACTCCACAGCCTAAGATGCACGTCCGCTATGCTCTTGACATATGGCAAGTTACTAGAGCCCATCCTCTCCACTATAACAGTCACATCACCGTTATCCTTGGCAGTGGTTAGGAGCATACCCTCATACATCCTGTTGTTATTTACATGCATCCTATTGAGGAGTAAGAGTAACGGCTTTGCAGTATCAGCCGTCTCTTTTCCATTGTCATCACCATTACCATTATTATCGCTATCACTATCGCTATCATTATCTACTCCCTTCAACTCCTCATACTTCGCCAACATGATATTCATGTAGTTAGAATCATTGATATTCACTATAGATGGTAACAGGTTTAGCGTATCCTTGCCATCCTTCTTGATAAACCACTGCTCATACATACTTAAAGTATCAATCTTGCTAGATGAGAATATAGTTAGGTTCCTAGCCTCGTCTGTGCAGAATTGTAGTATGCTACTCAGCATACTGCCAACTGGGGCATCTACTGCACCAAGCATAACTTTTCCATTATTCTTCAACGTGCTGAGTATCATACATACTAGAATAGTGTTCAAGAACACCATGTCAAGTCCAGGATCTGCCTCTAAGAGTAGAGTAGTGCCATATGCAAGCCCTCCACGGAGTATATCATCTGTATCCTTACTACCTGTAGATACAAAACCAGCTCTAGCATCCAATCTCTTGAATGGTATATTACTACTGCCATCACCACTATTACTGTTATTGCTCCATCCCCTACATCCTGTACTGTTATACTGGGTCATAGGAACCAGTGTGAATCTGGAGTCTAACAGTGTATATGCATATGTGTTGTTATATAGAGCAACGCCCCTCATCTTATCTATACGCATCGATCTTATACTTACACCATCATCGTCCTTGATGCTTAATGTAACTATCCCATCTACAAGGTATGATAGCGTATTCATCTCTGGCTCCTCACTTACAAATAACAGGAACCCATCATGTGTATCAGCAACAGTTATCATAGTCTTCTCCATCTTCATCCTATCCTCATGCTTGATCTCTTTTGCTAGAGCATCCCAACTATCGAGGACTACAAAGGCCCTCTTCTTGTTGATTAGCGTATCTATAACCAGCTCGACCGTACCTGTAGCGCTCCCAAGCCTCAGATCTATAACAGAGTCCTTCTCTATCTTATCGTATGATAATACTGACTCATCCTTCAAGTAGCCTATGATCCATGGGAAGTAGCGCTGTAATCTAGCCAATGATACCCTAGTTGAGATGTAGAAGCAGTTGTACTTCTCATGGATAAGTCGCATCAGCTCTAGCGCTAGAGTAGTCTTCCCTGTGCCAGGTAAGCCTCTTACCAGCATAGAGGTTGGCTCCATGTTAAGGAAGTCTCTGAATACAGTCCTCAACTCACTACTTGCTATACGTATAGCATCGTTACTACTGCTATAGTTGCCAATGCTATATGCCCTTTTACCCTCATCCTCCCTACTCTGCATACCTATCAGTTGTAGCGATAGGATAAATGGCTGTGTAATTAATCCTACTAACTTACATTAGATATGATGAATAGTATATAGCGTGCTAATACGCAAAGCATTAAAGATAAAGGCAAGTGCAATGTTATCAGGCTGATGGGTTAGTATGGTAGTTATGGAACTCGTTGCTGGGGCTATAAACTGGGATACAACTGTATTTGTTGACTCACTCCCAAAGGCTGGCGAAGAGGTTAGAGCAAGGAAGGTTATAAGTGTAGCAGGGGGCAAGGGTGCCAATACTGCAGTTGCGTCTGCTAGGATACTTGGCAGGGACAAGGTTGGGCTGATAGGCGCTCTAGGCAATGATGGGATAGGAGAGGAGCAGCTTAAGATACTCGGTGAAGAGGGTGTAGATACATCATGCGTTAAGAGGTTCGACCATCCTTCAGGGCAGGCATATATAATTGTAGATGGCAAGGGCGAGAATATGATACTTACATACAAGGCTGTGAATGATATGCTTAGAGCAGAGGTTCTTGATTGCGATATATTCAATGAGGCTATAGATGAGGCAAGGGCAGTTGTGGTTATAGATCCACCATTGGAGTTTGCTCTGAGCCTTATAGAACGTGCTAGAGTTGGTGATGATGGAAGGGAAGGGGGTAAGAGGATTATATGGGCACCAGCACTCCTAACCAGATCTGGTCTCAATGCGCTAATCGATGGTATAAGCAAGGTAGACTATCTTATCATGAACGAGTCAGAGTGCTTACTCTTAGCGAATACGGATGATGTCATGCAAGGGTTTAAGACACTTACAAGGCTGGGTAAGAGGATGGTACTGACTAGGGGTTCTGAAGGATGCCTATTCTACTGGAATGGCAAGATAGCATCCATACCAGGTGTAGATCTGAGTGCTATAGGGCTCAATGCTGTAAGTACCGTTGGTGCTGGAGATGCCTTCCTTGGGGTATTCACAGCACTACTACTGAAGGGTTACGGTGAGTTGGAGGCGCTATTCATGGCAAACCTTGCTGCTGCACTCAAGGTTGCTAGGGAAGAGACTAGAGCAAGTCCATACTATGATGAGCTGCTAAGATACGTCAACGATGAGAGGGTAGAGAGGTTCTATACAGGTATAAAGGTTCTATAGAGGATAATAGAGGATAATAGAGGATATCAATGGTAGGCTGTATAATAGCTGTATAATAGTTAGGATTATTATAGCATATATGCTAAAAGTACGCTAGCCAATAATATGATATGATAGAATATAATATGATAGAATATGATAAGAGGATAACCTTCCTACCCACTATCAAGGTCTGCAAGTATATAGCATTAAGCCAAGCCATTCAAGATAAAGTCTATGAACCTATCTGCCATGACATCATGGCATATGCTAACATTCCCATCATCCCTGTACAATGCTATGCTCATACCTCTCCTCCTACCAGCAGTCTCTACCCTAACCTTTGCTCTCTTCATAGCAAAGATCTCAGGCTCTAGGAGTGCTGCAAGTGCAAATACATCATGTAGGTTGAAGTGTGAGTATCTATCTACAGGGTTCTTGAGTATCCTTGCTGCAAGGGTTGCAGGAGCGCTCCCTATAGACTCGATCCTCTTGAGCAGAAGATGGTCTACACTACAGTCCTTGCGTGATGTCAACTCAAGCCCGCATGCAACTATGCTTAGATCAGAGTTCATAACCTTATCAGCTGCTACAGCATCCATGTAGAAGTTGAACTCCGCATACCTCGTAACATTACCCTCGCTAACATCAAGATCATAGGCACCGCCCATAACGAATACCTTATCTATATACCTCTTCACATCCTGATGAAGTAGTGCTGCTATGTTGGTCAATGGTGCTGTGCAGAGGAGCGTAACCTCGCCCTCCTTGTATGAGGCAAGGATACTGGCAAGTTCCCTTATTGGATCGTTGCTATACCTTGCTAGCCTAACCGCAGATTTATAGCCTGTATAGATCATAGAGTCCCCAAGCCCATCCATACCATGAACTTCTATAGAATGCTTAGATCTCTTGTAACCCTTTCTACTAAGCCCCTTTATGACCCTTATACTCTTGCCTAGAGCATTGCATATCTTGAGTGTGTTAATAGCGCCCATCATGGCACTAACATTACCAGATACAGTGCTGAGTGCGACTATCTCAACGTCTGCATTATTCAATGCAAGTATGAGTGCTACTGCATCATCAACGCCTGGGTCCATATCAAGTATTACCTTCATCTGAACACCCCCTCTACACCCTTTAGAATATACCGATATTCTAACCTTTTATACAAGATGGCCCTTACATATACAGATCATGTAGTGTTCTGGTATATACCATCTATAGTGGTGAGGTAAGGTATATGGACTATACATTCTTGCTCATGGTTATAGTAGTATCATCCTCTGGGGTACTATCCCCAGGACCACTCTTCCTCATAAACATACACTATGCAAAGAGGTATGGGCATCTATCAGGCCTTCTCTGTGCTAGTGGTCATGCAGTGGTAGAGTTGCCCTTGGTCCTAGCCATAGCAGTAGGTATACTCAGCATAGATTACATGGATCGGTTGGGATGGCTCATAGGTCTGGTTGGTGGTGTAGCACTCATAGCATTTTCTACCATACAGATATATACACTTGCAACTACTAGAAGCATACAAGGGCAGAGTAACAATGCTAGGGTACTCAAGGTATCAACAGCGTTGTATGGCTCGTTCATTGCTGGAATGGCATTCTCTGCCTTGAATCCGTTCTTCATAGCATGGTGGTTAACCGTTGGGATGAAGATGATAGTTGATGCATCCTATATTGCATCCATCAATGGGGTACTCCTAATGTTCCTACTCCATATATGGATGGATTATGCATGGCTTATGGGTACGGCGTACATGGCAAGGAAGGGTATGGATAAGATCTCTAGGCTTGGTAGTAATGCAATGTTACTCTACATAGCACTCTATGCTATACTTGTGTATATAGGGATAAACTTCATACTGTCATCGCTCTGAGGGATATCTATTTTTATAAGTGGCTAGTAGCATCTTATTATATGCTAGGGTCCAAGGGGCTGAGGAGCGAGCACCTCCTCAAGATGAAGGAGTTGTTCGACTCGATAATCTCAAGCGCAGGCAAGGATCCAGAAGACTTTTACCAGTACTGGAGGAGGGAGGCCGAGAATATATACATACAGGTTGCAGATCTACCAACTGATGAGGCATTCGAGAAGGCTATGAGGATGATAGAGACCTCTGCAAGGTTCGAACTGGCAAGGAAGGATATCGTACGCAACCTTCTTGGCTGACCAGTAGATGCTGTATATGTATACCATTAGTTACTACCTTCCTCCCTTGATACCTATTGCTACCCCATCACGAACTGGGAGTACTAATGCATCCATACTACTTATAAGCATGGAGTTGAACCTTGCCACTGCAATGCCTTCTCTACTATCCCTCAACACCTCTCCATGCCATAACGCATTATCTGCAATCAGTAATCCGTTCTTACTCAGCCTTGGATAGCATAACTCAAAGTATCTAGGGTAGTTATCCTTACCATCATCTATGAAGATCAGGTTGAACCTCCCCTTCAGCCTCGGTATAACATCTAATGCATCGCCAGTTATAACCTCTACAGTATCATCTAGGTTAGCGCTATGTATATTTGCTCTAGCCTCATCTGCCCTTACAGGATCTATCTCTATGCTTGTTACCCTACCATTGAACCTCTTTGCTGCTAACCCAAGCCATATGGTAGAGTAGCCTACAGCAGTGCCTATCTCCAGTATCCTTCTACCCCTTATTGCACGTACAAGGATGAAGAGCATTCTACCTATCAATGGACCGACTATTGGTATACCTCTCTGCCTAGCATCATCCTCTATGCGTGGGAGTATACTTGGGCTCTTTGGTAATATGCTATGCACATACTCTATGATCTTCTCATCATGCATATGCCATATACCTGGCATCCTAACACTATACCAGCATTAAGTATTAAAAGTTTAGATCCTCCATGATATCGGTATAGTTATCTGCAACCTTCTCTATCAACTGCTGCTCCCTATACCTTGCAAGCATCCCTGCTATCAGATGCTTATCCCTTAACACATAGACGGAGTCATGCTTATCTATAAGACCCTTCTCAACGAGCCTCTTCATATGCCAGAAGATGGTTGATGGTGCCTTGCCAAGCATGAATGCAAGCTCATCGAGTGTTGATGAGCCATCATTCTCAAGCATGTAAGAGACGATCCTCCTTGTAGTTGGTATCCTTAACATGCCAAGTATCTTAGCCTCGTCATGCTCAACATCACTTGCATAGTATCTTGTCATACCCTTATCCCTATCTATCCTTATTGCCTGCTCAGATTCCAGCTTATAAAGATGGTATGATAGGACTCCGTTGGTTAACCCTAGAAGCCTAAGTAGTTCTCTATACCTTATTCCAGGGTTCCTCTTTATGCATTCGAGTATCGTATTCCTTATATTGTTGCTTATCCCTCCTATGATCATAACCATCAACCTCAACCCATCTTTATAACCCCGGTCATGAAGAGTACTAGCATTGCAAGTATGAGCATGTGTGACAGCTCCACATTTATTATTGGGAGCAAGAGTGGTGGCACATTCCCTGTTGCTGTAACAAAGTTTACAAACTCTGCAACTGCAAGCATTGATAGTGCAAGCATCATATAGAGTAGCCTTCTACTCCTTCCCCTGTAGTATGCTAATGCAGATACTATAACAAGGAATATGGATGTCATGAACGCTACCAAGTGTAGGTAGATATGGTATATCATAGACTCATGGGTTACATGAGGTAGTATTAGTGGGAGGGAGAAGACTGCTATTGCAGCAAGTATAAGTGCTGTCATAACATTCTTATCAGCGAAGATCATCCTCTGCATATCTATTATTATAGGCAAGGTATATAATTAATTATTGGTACACTGATAGAATTACAGGATCTTATATGAGACAGCATCTTATATGAGGCTTGCGGTCCTCTCCTTTGCTACTATAAATATGCTTACTTTTGCCATCTACAAGTATACTTATATCTCAAATAATATTGGCATAATATAATTATCTTCTATGTGCTAGATGGTAGTACTAGAGCAATCTCTTGATCATATAGTGTGTATGCATCACCAACCACAGTCCAAATGAATGACTCACATAACTTGTGACAAAAATTTAGATATTATTTATTTTTATATACCATTTACTGCTAAGATAAGCAATTGAACAAGTTACTATTTATTATGATAGTGCTGGTATGCCCATAGTTGCAAATGCATATGCTTCATCCTTGTATACCTTCCTATACCTCTCATCATAGTACTCATAATCCCTTACACCAGATACATGCTCAAGCCATAGATCATGTATGGAACTGTTGTACCTCTTCGCTACACCCTTCCTCCTACCAACCTCATGCAAGATGATATGAGATACCTTTGTAGTGTTGTTGATAGCAAAGAACCTCTTCCTATCCATAACAGATGAGTCAGAGCCTGTCTTCATATAATCGAGCCAGTGCACTAGACCAAAGTTGTCTGTATAGTAGCCAGCGCTACAATCAGAGATCAACGGTCTAAAGTATGCAAGGTAGATGTGGTAATTCTCCTTACCTTTACTCCTATGATGCATTATGAGATCGCTTAACCCAAACCTAAGCCTCCTCAACGGGCTCCTTTCTACAGCAAGTACATCGACCCCAACATCATAATGTAACCCAAAGTTCTTGTTCAACCACCATGCAAAGAACTTGCCCATCTCCTCAATGTATGGTAGATCGTCCTTGACTCTAGAGTCAAGCTCCTCATACTTCACAACGTATATGAGGCGGAGGATCATGAATCATCGACTAGACCTTGTTCACTCTAATGATATAATAACCTACCTTGGAGCAAGAGGGCAATATACAATCATAATATTATATAAATATAAACATAAAAAAGATAGAAGCAGGCAGCTGCCTTACTTCCTGCTTATATCTATCTCTATAGTGGATACGTTCCTTACCTTACCGTTCTGACTCTGCATCTGCTCTGATCCAAGCCTTACATCGCTTATCTTGTAACCTAGAGAGTTCATCCTCTTCACGATTATCTGTGCGACATCTATTGCTCTGGCTATGCTGAGCCCCCTAGCCTTTATGGTTACTGTTGGCTCATTTGCCAACTGAACTAGGGTAGCTGTCACATACGTCATCAGTGGCTTCTTGCCTATGAAGACCTCGTTTGCTGCCTTGCGTTGGGTCTGTGTGCTCTGCGTCTCAGCCATACCCTCTTAAGGGTATGTACCTGTATAAATAGTTTGATATGCATGCAATCTATGCCGTTTTATTGTCAATAATATGTTGAAGTATCCTTACTATGGAATCGTGAGCAGGATTATCCATTATCTTGCTCTTAAGATCCTCATCCTCAACCTCATAACAGTTGAGTATACCATCCTCATCCTTTATGAAGAGGAGTACCCTACCGTTGAAGATGCAAGGGTATATATGCTCAACCTCCATCATCTCCACCCTTATGGTTATCATACCATCTTCATCAACGGTCACTATACCCTTCTCATAGCTATCCATGCCTACAGTGTATAGTATAGTATAGTAGCCTAATAATATGTATATAGTACAGGTTATACTTACTCAATCTATGGTTAGTGATAAGGGTAGAGGTAGGATAGTAATGCATGTTGATCTGGATTACTTTTATGCCCAGTGTGAGGAGTTGAGGAGGAACGATCTGAAGGATAAGCCTGTAGTTGTATGCGTGTACTCTGCTAGAGGGGGTGATAGTGGTGCTGTAAGTACCTGTAACTACAAGGCTAGGGCATACGGTGTAAAGGCAGGCATGCCTATAGTACAGGCGAAGAGACTGCTCAAGGATGCTCAGGATGCTGTATTCCTTCCGGTAGATGAGCAGTACTATACAAGTGTATCAGATACTGTTATGGCAATACTTAGGGCAAACTCAGATGCGTTTGAGCAGGTGAGCATAGACGAGGCTTACATGGATGTGAGCATAAGATGCAAGGACTTTGATGGTGCAGTAGAACTTGCCTCAAGGCTGAAGGATGAGATAAAGGCTACTGTAGGACTGACATGCTCAATAGGGATAGGGATGAACAAGTTGATAGCGAAGATGGCATCAGACTATAGGAAGCCAGATGGACTTACAGTAGTTAGACCAGAGGATACGCAGGAGTTCATAAACCCTATGAGTGTTGGTAAACTGCTATGGGTAGGGAAGAAGACGGAGGCTACGCTAAACTCCATGGGCATATATACAGTAGGTGATCTTGCTAAGGTAAGCATAGATAGGCTCATCAGAGAGTTTGGGAGGAAGATGGGTGTATACCTTTACAACGCATCTAGAGGTAT
This sequence comes from uncultured Nitrososphaerales archaeon, assembly GCA_938030895.1. GTDB lineage: Archaea > Thermoproteota > Nitrososphaeria > Nitrososphaerales > Nitrosocaldaceae > Nitrosocaldus. The sequence continues at coordinate 49,451 of CALHIV010000007.1, forward strand.
AGATGAGGAGCCAGTCAAGGAGAGTGCGGTAAAGCAGATAAGCAGGATGACAACGCTCAAGAGTAATACTAGCGTAATCGAGGATATGCTTGATGATCTTAATACTTTGAGCATGGAAGTGCATAAGAGTTTAGTTGAGCAAAGACTGCTCTTCAGATCCGTAGGCGTAATGCTAGTTTATGAGGATCTGAGTATGAGGAGCAGGGTGAGGGTGCTCAAACACTACACCGATAGGGTTGATGATATAATGAGGTATGCAAGGGTACTGCTTGAGGAGATGCTTGAAGAGAGTAACAAGGCTGTGAGGCGTCTAGGTGTAAAGGTCTCAGATCTAGCAAGTGTAGAGGGTCAGGAGACCCTGCAGAGGTTCATGTAGCATGCTGGATGTAATATTGATTGTGTAGTAACTAACAGAACTCGCCTTTACTCACTCGTTATCTTGTATATTCTTACTGGCAGTATCATTGCCCATACTCTTTGCTCTCCTACTCTCAACATACATTATAAGTGTGAGGTAACCAGCAAGCCATGGTAGGAACATGATCTCTCCTGCTACTGAATGGAATGACTCGAATGCATTGATATCAGCACTGACAGTAAGAACGTATATTGATAGGGCGAGTATCCTCATCGTGTTAACGAATACAGTGCCAGCAACGCCTACAGCAAAGTAGATAGCCTTCCTCCTAGGCTGTATATTCATCTTGAGTAGGAATGCTAGCATGACTAGAGAGTATATGATGATGCTATGGACCCCTGCAGATGGCCAGAATACCTGAAGGGCCATCGAACCTTTGCTCCCATTCAGGAAGAGCATATTGCTCCTTGCTGTAGCACTCCCTATATCCAACGTATTTATTATCCAGGCATCGAACTGGAGAAGGTATGGTACTATGAACTGCAATGGTCCTAGAGTATTGTACGGGAAGAAGGCATCCAACGATAGTATGATTGCACTCCCAAGGAGGTATATTGGGCTTGCAGGGGCTATCCTTACCCATCTCCTCCCATATAGTATGCTGAGTGCCCCAACCATGAACGACCCTAATACTATATAATCCCACATCCATGTCCAACTATCCTTTAGCCTTACACCATAGTGTTGTGCTGAATCCATTATAACCTGCCTATAACCATTCTCCACTAGAGTGAAGTACACCATGCATGCAACTGCAAGAATCGATGCTAGGTATAGCCTCCTCCTTGCCATAGCATACTTTATGCCTGCGATCTCTGCAACTATGAATGCTAGAGCGAATAGGAATCCTCCCCTACCCTCATTCCAACCCATCTGGAATGTATCAGGTGCTATTGCAATGGTGTAGAGTACTGGGGATGCAAGTAGTATGAGTATGGGTATGTAACTGCCCTCTAAACTAATCGCCTTCATACCTTTGGATTATCATCATGACACTCTATTAAATCTATTATGAATTATATATGCGCTAGACTCGTTGTGCTACATAATCCAATAGCCTAGTCTGATACCCTTTCATACCTCTCAGCATATGACTCTCTCTAGTCCATTCCTTTAACGGTATCTTTAGCATACTCATAGCATATTTAAGGGCATCATCTATATCTGTGAACCTTGCACCATTGCCCTTGAGCATAGCTCTAACATGCTCCCTTACAAACCATACACCGACTGGTATATTGAACCCTGGGTATATCTCTCTAAGCATGAGAACCCTTGCCTGCCTCTTCATGGATGCTAGATGCTCAGAGACTGCAAGCCTGGCAGAGTAGTAGCATCCTCCAACCTTAGCATACTCCTTCCTTCCCCTATAGCCCTCATGATCGCCTATCATCTCATAACCACTGCCATAAGCGTTCCATACTGTGTTTGGGAACCATGCCTCGACCCACTCGAACTCCCATGCGCCTGGCATAAGTATGCATAGGAACCTGTTCATGCTAACCTCTCTAGAGTATACAATATACTCATCTATGCTAGGCTCATCCCTTATCTCCTCTATCAATGCTCTGGATATGGTATCATCAACAGCAGTTATACTCCACCTTGTTGGTACAAACCTCCTCCTACTCTTATAGCCTAGACAGCCAGCGCTCAATGCCCTTACTATGCTTGATATACCTGTACCTTGGTTGTAGAGTTGTACAATTGCTTCCCTTGCGCTCAGATCATCATAGTATGCCTTCTCTATCCTATCATCAACCCTTATATAACCTACCTTTAACCTCTCCACCTCTGCCGATGGGCCGGATGGAGGGAGATACTCGCTCAGGCTTATCCCCGAGGGTTTGTGTTTGAGGAGCATCTCAGCATAAACTTGCAGTTTAGCCATAGCAAGCTCCTGTATAATGGATGTTATCCTATTAGATTTGGTTGGTGTCGCATCATCCACATGCACTCTAACCTTGCCTCTAACCATCGTTAATCTGAACCTGAGTATATCATCAAGAGTAGTATCGTGCCACTGCTCTGGGCAGTCATACATGCTTATGTCTGCACTACCTTCATCCTCAAGAGATATCATGGGTCCTATACTGACCTTTGGATACCCAAACCTACCAACGAATACAGATGGTGGTGTGTAACCATCTATACTCTTATCTACACTACGCTCGAGCATGGTCTTGAGACTTGATGCAATGATGGGGCAGTATGCTAGACCACATAGATACTTACTGCCTCTACACTGTAGACAAAGGGATGGGTTAAGGGTAGGATGTATAGGCTGTAGTAGAGGGAGAGGAGGGGATGATTGGCGTGATGGTTGTGGTTGTAATGATGGTGAGCGTGATTGTGAGCATGATGGTAACCTATACCTACTATTATGCATCATACTAATAATGGCATGGATTCAATTTAACCTTATCTGCCTTTATTGTATCTATCCTGTTCACCATCTAACCATCCCTACTCTTGTACTCCTCCCTCATCGCTGCTATAACCTCTCCCTTGAGAGCCTCTATAACCTCGCTAGCATACCTGCTCAGGTTAGCATCCTCTATCAGTCTTGGCCTCCTATAATCTATCCTAACCTCCTTCTTAACCCTAGCAGGTCTATGCGTGAATACTATCACTCTATCAGCAAGGCATACAGACTCTGCTATATTGTGTGTAACGAATAGGATGGTCTTCTTTGTCTTCTGCCAGAGTAGTTGTAACTCAACGAGGAGAAGGTCCCTGGTCTGGGCATCTAGGGCAGCAAAGGGCTCATCCATGAGCAGAACCTCAGGGTCCATGACCAGTGATCTTGCTATTGCTACCCTCTGCTTCATACCTCCAGAGAGTTGGTGCACATAATAGTCTGCAAACTTATCCAACTGCATCAACTGGAGGTAATGCATCGCAAGTTCCCTCCTCCTTGCCTTATCTACCCCAGCCATCTTGAGCCCAAACTCAACATTCTCTATTATAGTTAGCCAAGGGAATAGAGCCCCTTCTTGGAATATCATTATCCTATCCGGCCCAGTATCATTTATGCATCTACCATCTAGGAGTATCTCTCCTTCAGATGGACTCTCAAGCCCTGCGATTATGTTGAGTAATGTTGTCTTGCCACACCCTGAAGGACCGACTAGACATACGAACTCACCATCCTCAACACTTATGCTAACGCCATCTATAGTCTTGACTATACCATTTGAGTGGTTGTATACCTTGCTGACATTCCTCACCTCTAGTTTAGCCAAGATCTATTACCTCACCTTTCTCTTCACCTCTCTTTCTCAGCAAGTATAATTTGAATATTGTTATTTAACTGATGAATTAAATCAGTTTAATGTACCTTCACTCCCCTCCAGTATACCATTCAAACCATCGTAGTAGAACAGTCTATCGAGTATAGGATCTGAATGGAACAGTCCGAGCATTCTCCCCTTCCTCATGTAACCTTCTATAGATCCCTGCATAAGATCGTATGTGAACTCTAGGGATGAGAATGCACTCTTTACAACATCCTCTGGCAATGATTGCCCTGTTATGCTCCTTATCTCCTTGCTAGCAATGCTCATTGCCTCATCCCTATGCTCGTTTATCCACCTTACTATGCTGATATGAACCCTGAGCACTCTATCAACCAGCTCTGGATTACCATCTATCAGATCTGATCTAGCAACAAGCACTGTAGTTGCAAACCTGCCATCTGGCCATATACTCTTCTCGTCTAGGAAGACCTTGCCTCCCTCCTTTACTGCTCTGCTTGCCCAAGGCTCTGGCACCCATAGTCCATCTATATCACCCCTCTTGAATAGGAGCAGGAGTTCAGTGCCTTTTGCATATACTATGCTTATATCACCCATCTCCTCCCTCAAGCCGAGCCCATGCTCTAGTAGGTATGACCTCAAGGCTATATCTTGTGTATTACCATACTGGGGGGCTCCAAACCTCTTACCTCTGAGGTCCTCAAGCGTATCTATACCCTCATGGACTATGAACATTGCGCCTCCAGAGGTTACCCCTGCTATTATCCTCACTGAGCCATTGCTTGCTAGATGAGCCTGCACCGCAGGTATTGGACCTGTGTAGGCTATATCAACCTGTCCTGTAAGTAGCGCAAACATGGTATCTGGGCCTGCTTTAAATACCCTGTACTCAACGTCCATGCCCAACTCCTTCCCAAACGCATCATAACTCTTTGCTATAAGTGCTGGAGTATGTGTAAGATTTGCTTGTAATCCTACCCTTATAACTCTTGTTGCAGAAACGTTAGTATCATCATAACCATGCTTAGAGAGGATTATGATGATGGTTATAGAGGATGATATTATGGCAAGGAGAATAAGAACTCTAGTCGTGATAGTAAGCTTTACCATCCTCCTGCTATAGGTAGCAACTATATTTAAACAGATGCAAACTGATGATGATAAACAGATTCGTTATGAATGGGGAATGGAAGAGTCTGATCATAGCCTAGTATTTAATCATCAGTTAATTCCATCATCAATAGAGCAATAACTAATATAATATAGCATGACCTAATATGCTAACTCTATAACTAGATGGTACTTATCCCTATACTTATCCTTATACTTATGCCTATACTTATGCCTATACCACATCTACCTCAAGCACTTGTACAGGCGCAAGTGCTACTGGCTTGCTTATACTATCCAACACAAATACCTCTATCCTGTATGTACCCTGCTTATCAGGGGTCCATGGCAATGTAACTATTGCACGTGTACTGCTAGCCAACTCAGATGCTACCATACTTATAGTTGCTACTGTGCCATCGGAGTACTTCACCTGTGCTATACATACAAACTCTTGTGCTAATGGTTGCCTGTTAAGAAGCTCAACCTTCACCGCTAACTTGCTCCCAAATGAGAGCACCCTTATCTGCTCACCGAACTGTGTTATGATCTCTGGTTTAGATACCTTGAACCTCTCCCTTGCAGGTATCCCAGTACCAAACACAGCCTCAGCAGTTACATACCTCATCTCAACCGTTGTTATGTTATCTGCTCCAAGCCTCACTGGATAAGGCAGCGTATCATCGAGATACCTTACAAATATCCTATCGTTATCTGTAACTCTTAGGGACTGTAGCATGTTATGCTCGCTGGAACCATGGTTAAGGTCGACCGCTCCCTCGAATATGCCAGTGTTCACATCGCTCTCAACCAATACTAGCCTCATACCTGCAGTATCTGTATCAGACCATAGGAGTACTGTAACCTTCTCCCTAGCATATGGATCCCTGTTTGCATCTGGCTCCTCAAGCCTTATCTCCGCCTTATCTATAGAGTAGTAGAACTGTCTATCGAATGAGAGTTTAGCCTCATGATATACTATTCTTGCAGATGTTGCTATGACAGTATTGTAGACTGCTATCAACCAATCATCACGCCTAACCTCAACCTCACCGTTGTATACCAAAGGATTAGGGGTCAGCCTTACACTGCCCTTGAAGATACCACTGCTAGTAGATGTCTCAACCAAGTTTACTGCTATGGAGTTTCTACCCTTTACAGTTACACTAACGACATCTGCTGCGCTAGGATTGGTATCCCTTGACTTATCATAAAGGGTTATACCAACCACTTCGAATGGAGTATACTTGCTCTTATCGAATGTTAGTGATGGTATAGGGTTACCACCGCTACTACTACCATAATCGCTATTACTCTCTATCTTGATTCTACTACTGCTACTGCTACTGTTACTGCTACTACCATTGTAATCAAACTGCACTGCATCTGCAACCACATCCACATCCGCTGATTCTGGGATATCTACGTAGGGTGCTGACTTTATCGATGGGGCTAAGAGTAACACCATGATCATGTACGTATACGTCTGCATACCCAGCATATACTATATCATACAGTTAGTACGTAAAAACTTTAGGTCTAGATACTAGCCCGTCTACTGATTTTATGTTGCTACTGCTTCCTGTTAGCGGTTATCTCATGCACAACCTGCCTTAAACCATCTCTGTAGGTTGGGTATACAAGCCTGAAGTTCATGCATTGCTTCAGTCTAGCATTGCTGTATCTGGCTGAGTACCTTATTGCCCTTATCAGATCTGGGCTTAGATCACTTGCCTTGTTGAGCGCTACTGCAATACCATTGATAATGTATGAGAGGGTATTTACAAGAGTATAAGGGAGCAGAACTGGCTCACCTATGCCTAGTGATGCGCATGCATAGTTAAGGTAATCCAACCATCTCACAGGCTCATCATCCACAACGTTGAATACCCTAGCATTGCCATTGTACGATAGAGACTCAACGAATGCCCTTGCACAGTCATGTACATGCACTACCCCAGTGTAGTTTGTAGCAGAACCTATCCAGAATACCCTTCCACCGATGAGCATCTTTGCTATAGGATCACTACCATGATCACTGTAGCCATACACATATCCAGGTCTTAGTATTATAGCGTCAAGCCCCTCCTCGATCAGGCTCATTATAATGGTCTCGGCCTCAAGCTTCGCTCTTCCATATCCTGTATCTGGTCTACATATGCTATCTTCATCCAAACTGCTCCCATCACCATTGCCATATACTGCTATACTACTTGCATAGATCAACCTTATAGTATGCTCCTTGCATATCCTTGCTATCTTCCCAGTGCTATCAACCATAATGGCCTTGAGCATAGAGTATGGATGGAACCTTACCCTTGCTGCTAGATGTATTACAGCATCACAGTTGCCTATCACCTTATCCAGCGTATCATCCTTAACATCCTCAAGATCAAGTGGGATGAGATCTGCATGAGCCTTTAGCATAGATGCCCTCTGCTCATCCCTTACCAGTGCTACTGTATCATAACCCTTCATGTGTAGTTGCTTAACAACCTCCCTCCCTATGAAGCCTGATGCCCCTGTAACACATACCCTCATCTGGATTTGGTGATGATGCACTCTTTAAATTTCTATTTTCTAGGCATAGATATTTATTGTCTTTATAGAAAAGATGCTAATGATAGTAAAACAGTGCCTATGCTGATCATAACCTGTTATTGATTAGATGTCGATAACAGTTGCATGCAACCAATAGCAATTTCATATCCCTTATCCTGTCTCACCGGACCAGTTATCACAGCAGTACCATATACAGATAGAGACTATAGCGAACAGATAGAGACTATAGCGAACCCTCGAATATTCATAATTGTATCTGCTTTGTTGCATAAGCAGTAAGGTGTTTTTATTTGTTTAATACTCAGATTAGGCTATAGATTAAAGTATAATGAGTTGTTAAGCGAGAGATCCCTACTCTTCTACACCAACATTCTTCATATCAGGCTGAAGAGAATAGTAGAGTCTTGGTTTCAAAGGTGAAGAGAAAACATTCTATAACAACACGCCCTATTACTATACAATGGGTTAATAGTCTTAATAGATAGTACTCAACCTAGAAACAAGGCTTGGTTTATCTTACAAGCCCGATATCATCCCCAGTAATATATATAGCTAATCTCCTCTATTATATAATGAAGGAATTGGTTTATCTACTAGTAATAGGAATAGGAATAATTACTCTTCTACCATTTATAGATATAAGTGCACAGACAATATATACAAAGTATGGGTATCAAGCTTTGAACCCTCCTGGTGAAGAGATAGTGGCTGTAAAAGGTACAATATATCCTTATCCTTATACTGGAAATAACGTAAACCATGTTGATAGAATAGTATATCTATATAGATCTACCAGTGTAACAAGCCAAATATTCTCTATAGGTGTAGGTCATTATCAATTTCCCAATGGTAATATAAACTTCATGATGTATTTTGATGAGGGATTAAATGATAACTATCACTTAATAGTTACATCTCCAACTCCATCTAATCCGTACACTGCAGAAATAGTTAAAATAAACTCAAGTACATACGCAGCAAAGATAAATGGCAGCACGATAAAGACGTGGAGTTGTGATGCTACATGCCCCATACCTTATATTGCAGGGGCAGCATCATGGGGTGCGAGTGGTACATCTAACTTCTTAGTATATGGTAACTTCTGGGACCTTCAATTAAAGAGAGCCTCAGATACACAGTATCAATACTTCAATTCTGTAAGCGGTGGTGAGAGTGAACTCAAGTGTGAAGAATCTCCAACCAATTTAGGGTTTGAATATCCCCTTGCCAACAATTCTATAAATCAATTCATAATCGATGCTACCAATGCACATGAATGCAGTATTGTCTCCTATATGGCTATATAGGGGAAGGGTCTGGAGGATGAGCAGTCTATGATGCCATATTTAATAGCTGTTATTGCTACTGCAGCATTTGTGCTGGTATACATATTATCCACAGGAAATATAACAGAGACTCTAGAACTACCAAGAAAGTCTATGTTTATTGATATTGATGGTGATAATTCTACTAGTCTAGCAACAAAGATAGATTTTATGCTACCTTCTTATATACCAGAGGGTTACTGCCCGTATGATAGTTGGGGTGACAACATAACATTTGGTATAGTATATGCTCCTTGCAACCTAAAGAGACCTCACCCTACAACATGGATAACTATAGGTATCTCAAGAGATGTTAACGAGCTAGCAGTTGTAAATAAAGGAGAATACTTCAAGGAGTACAAGGCAAGATCTGATAAAGGCGATAAGGTACAACTATTCGAGATAAATGGTAATCCTGCAATGGGTTGGGAGATGGGTAAGAAGAACAGTATAACAATGGTAGATGATGAAGTGATAAATGTAGAACAGGTGGATTATCCTTCATTTGTAGGCATGTATCATGTAAGGTATGATGTAGGTTATGGAGTAAGCGCTTATCTTCCACTAGACGAGCTGAAGAAGATGCTAGCCTCCATAGATCAACCGTAGCCTGTATTTATCCCATCTATCTTTATTTCTGCTTATTAATGATGTTTTGCTGTATAAGCAGATTATAAGAACGTTTTATAATTAGATTATATTATGTAGATCTTATATTCATTTATTGCAAAAGCATTAGATATGGTCATCTTTTCTGGTTATGCAATAAAGCGATTGTATCCTAAACATTGCTATTTTATTTTAATATATAAGATACAGTGTTAGTACCAGCAAAGGTTTAGTGCATGCATATCTAATAATGCTTATGGAAGTAAGCGAGTTCGAGAAACGCCTACTCGCTGAACTGCTCAGGGATGCAAGGAGATCGTATAGGCAGTTGGCAGATACACTAAAGGTATCAACAGGCACTGTACTCAAACATGTGAAGGATATGGAGGGTAGAGGGGTGATCAGGGGATACTCAGCCATGCTAGAGCATAAGCTACTTGGCTATACAATAACTATAGTCATGGAGGTTACGATGTCAAAGGGGAAACTACTTGAGATGGAGAAGGAGATAGCAAAGATCCCAAATGTGTGTGCTGTATACGATACTACAGGTACGACTGATGCGGTTATAATCGCAAAGTTTAAGAGCATAGATGAGTTGAGCAACTTCACCAAGCATGTTCTAAGCCTTCCATACGTTGAGAGGACTAATACACATGTTGTGCTCAACACCATAAAGGAGGATTTCAGGCTGCTCTAATTTCAGGCTGCTCTAGTTATCTCTGCTAGGATACCTGAGAACTCATCACTGCTCAATGGTTTCATCTTTGCTATCCTTAGATTCTCCTCAACATGCTCCCTCCTCTTCTGTCCCACTAAAGGTATAGCTGGGGATGATCTTGCAAACTGTAAGCATGCGAGTGCTGGTGTATCAGCCTTTACTACACTCATAACATTGCTGTGGAGTAGCCTACCCTGAAGTAATGGTACGCTAGTGAATATATTTATGCCTAGCAATGATGCTGCCTCCATGACGGTATAGCATTTGCCATCTATCACCTGATTCTTGAGCGTCGCTGCTTCATGCATAGCCATGTTGAATGGTAGTTGGATGAACCTGAACCCATGCTCATTCCCAGCAACACTCCTTGCGGTATCGACTATATCCTTCAGGTTCATATGCATAGGATCGCTTGACTCAACCCTGAAGCAGTCCCATGTTGCCATCCCATAGTACCTGATTAGCCCTTCCCTCCTCTTTGATTCATAGAACTCAAACGCTTCTTTGAGCATATGCATGAACCTTTCCCTACCAACATCTTGCAACTGCTCCTCAGCAGCATTGTGTAGATAGATCAGATCTATGCACTCCAACTTAAGGTTATTGAGACTCCTTCTCAACTGATCCTCCAGATAAGGTACCTTGATGCAGTTGTAGCCAGAGGATATATCGTCTGCAGTTATTATCCTACTCCTTATTAGATTAGTATGTATGTACTCCCAGAAGTCCATGTTAAGATCAGCATCATGAGTTAGGTAACCATTCTTAGTGCTTATGAATACCTCATCCCTTCTGCATATACCCTCTTCTATAAGCTCCTTCAAGGCTCTCCCTACTGCCCTCTCAGACTTCTGGAACCTATAGTTTATTGCGGTATCCACAACATTTACTGCTCCACTCATAATAGATCTCTTCACAGCATCTACTACAAGCGTATCAGTCACCTGATCTGCCTTGCCAAGATAAGTACCAATGCCTATACTGCTCAATACATACTCATTGAACCTCTTGAAGTGCCCTATTACTGTAGTAGTACCTTCATGCCTTAGCCTGAACCTCTCGGTACCTTCTCTTGTTGCATAGCCTTGGATAGTTGCTCCTTCACCCATACCCTCCCCTACTCTCTAGCAGAGGTATATTTATATATGTAGATAAAAAGAATGGTTCAAGGTATAATAATCATGCATAGGGGATGAATCTTGCATTATTATTACTGCTATAATCTGCTATAATACTAGCATCAGTGCTAGTTCTTATCATTATAACTCACAGTAGTGAGATCACCATTACAGACTATACAAGGTTGATGCCTCTACTAGCATAGCAGTGCTTGACAGATTAGATGGTAGAGAGGATGGTAGAGAGCAGTGCCTTCTTAGTGTAGGGCATGAGTTCATGAACAAGGCGTTGAGAAATGAGATCATGTATGTTAGGGGGCATATAACATGGGTATGTAGAATGAGTATAGTTAGTAGTGTTACTATATCCGAGGCTGAGGCGTATGAACTTGTAACGTCAATGATCAAGGCCATTATAGCAAACAAGCCACATATGAAGATAGAGAAGGAGATGGAGATACTCTACAAGACTATGGATAAGGATGGTTACATATCATGCATAATAGAGTATGATGGGAGGTATTATGAGCATAAGGTGAACCTATTTGTATTTATGATGGTAGATGATTATGATCATGATTATGATTATAACCATCTCATCCAGAAGATCAGGGTTATGCAACCGTAAGAGTATCCTACAAGGAACTGGATCCAAGGTTCAAGATGGTTGCCCTTGAAAGTAATAGACATGAACTCTTCACCATTCAACAACCTCACCCTACTCACCAACGAACTTGATAGCAAGGCGAGTCTCCGTTAATGTGGTTGATAAGCTTATAGAGGATTACCATCATACCTATGTAGAAGATACCCAAAGGGCTCCATGTTAGTTGTATGCCTGGAGGGATGGCAAGTACTCATACACAGTTGAGCCTTACAATATGCATGGGGAGGTTGTTCTCAAATACCCTAATTACTGCATGAGTGAGGTAAGGTATGGTTATGCACTAGCAAACTTACTTCGATCTTGAACTACCCTCGTATATGCCTGAGGGTTACGAGTATAGATGTGCCCTCCATATATTAAATAACGATGCGATGATATACTATAGCAATAGCAAGGATATACCTACTAGAATGCAGGAGGTGTTAGCAAGAGTACTAGTGGTGACCGCTTATAGACTGCTCTATAGACTACTTTATAGACTACTCTCATACGAGGATATAGATTGGGATGCAACTGGTGTAAGTAATCGAAGGGATACCATGATCATGAATTTAGATGGTAAGAAGGCAAGGGCATACAAGGAGGTAGATGTTGATTATGATCTATGGGAAGTACTATAATCTTGAACCTATACGATGAGGAGGAGAGGATTATATACTCACTCAAGAGCAGGCTCCTGAGCATAGATGAACTGAGATTGCAAGGTCGCTAAGGTAAGCACGGTACACAACTGCTACTAGAATAAGTGCTCAACTAGAACTCCTACTACAATCGTTATACCAACTATCCTTGAGAATGCTACAGTGCTCCTCATGCATGGTATAAGCCCTTCAACATCATCATACCTTGCCTTCAACGTCCTATACACCTTCAGTGCTAAGGGTAGTGCTCCAAGGCTCAAGAGTACATATGCTGGGAGAAGGCTTAACAATACACCCGTAACTATGGTAATGTATATTGCAAGAGGGAATGCTATGAATAGCCTTGCTGCTCTAGCTGGACCAAGTAGTATAACAAGGGTCCTCCTCCCCCCTCTCATATCAGCCTCATAGTCTGGGAATGAGTTCATGAAGAGCACTATGGATGATAACATGCCAGAGACTACTCCAGCATGTATAACTTCAGTACCAAAGGCTCCTACCTGAACATAGTAGGTGCCTATAACTATCATCATGCCCTTCAGAGCAACGAAGAGCTCCCCTAGACCTATCCTTACTATACTGGTTGAGTATAGGTAGACTGCTATGATAGCGAACCCAAGTATCATAGCTATAGCGAAACCTCTAACAGCAACGAAGTAAGAGCCGATCAATGCGCCTATAATGAGGAATGCTATACCTGCTCTATACACGCTCGATGGTGAGAGCATCCCCTCTGGCAGTACCCCAGTACCCCCAGAGAATGGAGTCCTTCTAGCAACCTTGTCTATCCCTGATCTATAGTCCCAGTAGTCATTCAAGAGATCAACGCTAGCGTGGAGGCTTAGCACCCCAATGTATGTAAGAACCGCGTAGAGAGGGTCTAGAGCACTGCTCTTCCATAGTGCTATAGCAAGACCAATGCTTACAGAGATTACAGAGGCTAGAAGGAACCTTACCCTTACTGCCCTAAACCATGCGTATACCATTGTATATGATTACCCATGCTATTACATTATAATAACCATAGCATCATCTATACTAGATGGTGTATCATACTAGAGACTCATCGCTTACTGGCAATGGCTTTCTACCCATGAAGCCTTCATCCTTACCATGCCAGAACCTGACATCATCCTCGCCAGACTTCCAGCATAACCATACATCCTCTCCAAACCTCTTGGCTGGAAAGTCTATCAGCCCTTCATCTATACTCTTCAGTACAACGCCCATAGCCTCCAACTCCTCTATAGCACTATAGAGTCTTGTTAATGCAGAGTTGAGTTCTTGCTTCTTCTCTACGTATACTCGTAGGGATGCATCATGATCAACTATATTCTGTAACTCCTCCTGCAGCTCAAGTACCCTATCCCTTAGCGCAACTATCTTGTTGAACCTCTCCCTAACCTCGCCTAGAACCCTATTGGCTTGCTGGGGCGTGAAGTACTGGAACATAGCAGAGAGGTAGGTTCAATCTAATTTAATCCTTATTCCTACTGCTATCAGCCTATCATACACTACATATCACCTCTTCTCCCCAACGATTATATGCGCCCATAGATCTCCATGCATAACAGGTATATCCTTGGTTATAACGAAGCCTGTAGATGATAGTATGCCCTTCATCATTCCATGCTTGAGTGTTATAATCACTATCCTACCTCCATCGACCATAGCCCTGTATGATGCTCTAGCAAAGTCTAGGTAGAGCCTTCTTATCCCTATACTGGGTTCCATCCTTATCCCATATGGTGGGTTTGTCACTATTCTATCAGGTGTTAGTATCATATCAAGCATCCTACAGTCATGCTGCATGAACCTTATACGATCTCCAACCCCAGCATTCTCTGCATTTGCTCTAGCATACCTTATGTAAATGGTATTTACATCAAATCCATAGATCTCTAGTCTTGGCATGTACAGTGCTGCCTCTATTGGTATAGTGCCAGAGCCACACATTGGATCTACAAGGATATTCCCTTCACTAGGCTCTGCAAGTCTGATCATGGCGTATGCTATACTTGCCTTCAATGCTGCTGGATGATCGAACGCTCTGTAACCTCTCTTATGCAGTGAATCCCTTGTCAATGCTATGCCCACTATGCACTGCTCCCCTATAACATCGACCCTGATCTCTACATCGTAATGCTTTAGATCGACCTTGCTTGAGAACCTGTCGACTATAGCCCTGCCTGCTGCCCTCTGCACATCTATGGATGTGAACTCATGCCTCCCAAGTCTCTCGCTTGTAACCCTGAATCTAGTACTGCTATTAAGCACACTGCATAGGTCTAGAGCAGAGATGCCCCTGTAGATCGTGTCTAGCGCATCTTTACTCCTCTCTATCTTGAACGATGTTATATACCTCATGACATGGTGTATAGAGCGCATCGAGAGTACTTTGCCGATGTAGTAAGAGTCATCATACTCCTTGCCCTTAATCTGCAGTAGTACATGGCCCCTAACTCCCATATGCCTCTTGCTTATACTTGTGCATGGTATCTTCTCCCTTGCCTCTAACTCAACTATATCCTCAAGGCCAGGAGGGCATGTTAGTAAGAGATCTATCATGGCTCGAAGAGTTGCTATCCTGTCATATTTATAATACTGTTAGTACCATACCTTGTCCATGGTACTTGATCCACTCTATAAACTTGAAGAGGCGAGGTCCAAGGCATTGATACCGGAGAAGGTCTATGCTAGGGTTGTTGAACGCTACAGGTATGTTACCGAAGGTATAGAGAGGGTTAAGAGGGCATCTGGTATAGAGTATCCAGAGTACTACGTAGAGCCGAGGATGGTTGTAGCAGATTCAGAGTATGGTCTAGGCTTGATGTTCGCTCGAACTATACCTATAGTTAAGGGAGTGAATGAAGGTATCTATGGTTATAGCGAGAGTAGCCTATCTATAGTTATACAGGTTACCGCCCCTTTAGTTGCATATGGGTTGAAAGGGACTATACATGCAATACTTGCACATGAGTTCCTTCACTACATAGAACTACTTGCTAGGTTCATCGATATGAGTGTAATATCAGATGAGGTGACAGATAGCATATTCGAGAGTGTGTATGCTGATATGGGTAGGCTTGTGAAGCCTAACAGGGTATTCAAGAATGATAGAGCCTTGGTGAGGCTACTTGCAAAGAAGTTCAGGGATGATGGGTTGAGCGATCATAGGCTAGAGGATAAGTGTATGAAGGAGTGGATAGAGAAGGGTCTACCAACGGCAAGGATAAGGGTTGAGGATAATGTAGCAAGGGTCCCTATAGAGGCTATAGCCCTATTCAGTATAGATGATAGGTTGAAGGGCAAGATATATGAGTTTATTAATGCTAGCAGTAAGAGAAGTGGTAAGGGGAGGAGAGTGAGCGTAGAGGATGGTATCTATAGAGATGAAGGGAAGGAGCGAGGAGAGTGAGTATGAGGGTGAGCATGAGAGTAGGAGGAGAGATGTTGTAGATGATTATGGAGACCATAGTTATGGTGTATTGATAAGTGTAGAGGAGAGGGATGAGTTATCAAGGATAGTCAAGGCTCTGGCAGAGGAGTATAGGTGTGAGATACTCTCATACTGCATCTACGGCTCTAAGGTTGCAGGTTATGCAAGACCAGATAGCGATTATGATATACTCCTTGTACTGAAGGACTACAAGGATATAATCAAGTATGTTTATGTACGTAATGGGCTTAATGCCTCAGTACTAATAGTTGATGGTAAGGCGCTCCTAAGGGATGCTGAGCGTGCAATGCTTGGGGAGTTCGTCGCAGGTAGGCTCCTCCACCCATATCTCCCATTACTCAATGGTGAGTACCTGAAGGATGTTGAGACCATATACAAGAAGAGGGTTGTGATGGAGGAGTATAATACGCTTATAGCATTGAATCCTCTTGTAGGTACTGAAGAGGTTGCAATACCAGCAGAGTACTTTCTATTCTCAAAGATGAAGAAGAGGGCAAGGATATACCCCCATGCACTCTACAGTTATGTGAAGACATACACTGGCACCTACGCATCAAGGAATATAGAGAGAAGTAGAGAGGGCTTCATCAGGGCATTGAGAGCTTTGGAGGAGGAGGACTTGCTAGAGTTGACGCCTCTACATGGGGATGAGTGCTATCACTATCATATAATACGCAAGTGGAGAGAGAGTGGTAAGATGATCACTATAAAGGAGATGTTAAGGGGTGCATTCGCATGGCTAGTACACTCATACGCTGCCAGAAGGTCTCTAAACTTCTTCAAGGAGGAGGCTAGATCGAAACTGAATAGGAGGAAGGAGGTGAAGGCCTACACTATACCCCCGGCATTCACAAACCCTTCTATACTACTCAGGACTAGTGAGGGGGTAGTTGTTGATGGTGACTCTTGGCTTGATATGATAGCAAAGAATCTAGGCTTCAAAGATGGCTACTCAACAAGGTTCAGTAGAATAGGGGATAAGCATGCAGCAGCAAGCCTCTGCACCATAGAGAAGGATGATAGGAAGGAGAGTATAGTGATCAAGTACTACACAAATCTAAAGATGGCAAAGTGGATAGCGTTGAATGTATGGCTTGCAGGGATAAGGCGTTACGATGTATCGCCAGAGAAGAGGATGATGAACGAGTATATAGGAGCAAGGAGGGTTAGGGCTCTGGGCATAAATACTCCAGAGATAGTAGCAGTATCATTCGGTAAGAGGCTTATAGCATTCAGGTATGTGGATGGCATACCATTGAGCGATATTATAAGGGATGCGCTGATAGATGATGGAAGCAAGGGATCTATAGGGGGAGGAAGTGTAGCAAGTAACCTGCTTGGATACGTTAAGAGATATGGATCCCTACTTGGTAGGATACATGCCAGTGGTCTTATACTTAGAGATACCAAGCCAAGTAACGTACTTATCCTGAACGGTAGAGGCTATACAGGTAAGTATGGTGTGGAGGGTAGCGATGATTACACGCTATACCTTACAGACTTTGAGCAGTTCTCCACCTCAGATAGCAGTTATGATGATATGGGATGGGATATAGCATGCTTCCTCTACTACTCTACGCTATTCATTAGTGCTAGGAAGGAGGAGATGGTAAGGATGTTTGTAAGGGCATTTCTAGAGGGTTACTCTCAACATGGTAGTAAGGATGCCATGGTAATGGCAGCAAAAGCCTCGTACTTCCTACCATTCTATCCAGCAATTGTGGTAGGTATGATCAAGGTTATAAGGGATGAGATCTCCTCTTTCACTAGGTAGATTGCTATTGCTATTGATGTAGATTGTAGAGGTAGAGTGAGATTAGTTCGAGATTAGTTCCTGCTGTTTACCATATCCCATTTCAACATCTACTCACTTACTCTTCCTCTTCTCACTAGCCTTACGTTTGAACTCTGTATAATTACATCTTCCACATGTAACTCTATCACTATGCTCTGCCATGAAGACTCCTCTCCCACACCTTGGACACTCCCTCCTAACCCTCTTTATCCTATCACCTTCAACTGTGTAATACCTCCATACCTGTGTATTGCTACCTTTGCCCATTAATATCACCCACCCACCCATTACTCTACCCTATTGCTCACTCTTTCTTATCTTTTCCTTTACCTTTATCTATCTTTTCACCAGTAAGCCTAGCTATTATATACCTTGGGAGTTGTGATCGTGCAACCTTCTCATCATCATATATGTAGAAGAGGCATCTAAGGTTGCTCCTACCCTTCTCGCCCATCATGTGTATAGGGACTATGAACCTTCCAGTATAGCCCCTGCTCTCTGCTATGAGCTTTACAGCATCTTGCCTCTTCAGTCTACCATTGACAGCCTTTATTACACACTCCAACTCTACTCTGTTAAGCAATGGGTTATGCTCCTCCCTCTCCACTATTATCTGACCATCCATCATCATTATAATCCCATCCATCCCTTAACTCTTAATAAACCTAATGATAACTATGGCATATGCTAACAAGGTATATGATAAGGCTTGTAAACGATGGATATAAGCCAGAGGATTCAGCATCTCTCTTGAGTAGGGCTAATAGGATAACTAGAATAGATGCCGATATAGGCTTTGCAGTAGAGATTAGGGATGTTAGGGTAGCAAGGAAGCATATAGAGTTGGATGTTAGCGTTGCCCCATCTATGCTAGATGCTCTCCTGAAAGGACTTGAGGAGATCGCACCACTACTAAGCTATACAGAGATAACTGAGAGGCATATGGATATGAAGGAGAGGATGGCATATGCAAGGGAACTATTCAACGCTGAACGCTACTGGGAGGCACATGAAGTACTAGAGGGGGCATGGAAGAGTAGCAAGGGTGATGAGAAGGAACTCATACAAGGAATCATACTTGTATGTGCTGCTTTGGTACATGCACAGAAGGCAGAGTATGATATATGCCTGTCTATGCTTGGGAGAGCGTTGCAGAAGTTGCAGGGTAAGGAGCTATACTATAACTACTATGGAATAGATATAGCGATGATGGTTAGACAGATGGTTGCTGCACTGGATAGTAGAGATGTTAAGACTATGCTCGAATATAGGTTGTAGGCTTTAGATTGATTGATTGGTTGATAGATAGGTAGATTGATTGGTAGATAGGTAGATAGGTAGATTGATTGATTGGTTGAAGGTTAATGGTATTAGATACATAGTGGTTGCCTATCAGTTATCATTGGATGAGGCTATGATGTTGAGTACCCTGCTAAGAACCTCATATCCCATTATGTAGCCTATGCTACCCTTCTTAGCCTCACGCTCTGTGAACCTACTAAGCCCATCATCCTTGATGATTGGACTTGATACAAGGAGGGGTACTGGATCTGCGCTGTGTGCCTTCTTTATACATGGTGTAGAATGATCCCCAGATACTACTATAAACAACTCCCTAGCATTGCTACTGCTAGATCTTAGTTCACCAAAGAACTCCTCGTCTATCCCCTCTATACTCTCCTCCTTACCTCTAGCATTACCGTCATGGCCAAACTCGTCTGGGCCCTTCAAATGCACATACACAACATCGTGGTTGCTCAGTGCATCTATGGCTCTCCTCGCCTTGATCCTGTAATCTCTCATACCTCCACCATCGAGTATATCCATGCCCGTAACCCTTGCTATGCCATACTCTACAGGCATATCCACTATGCATGCGAACCTAGCATCATACTTACTTGCTATAGGTTCGACCCTGGGCAGCATATTACCAGCATCCCTCAAGAGTATGCAGTTTGCTTCAAGCATACCCATACTTCTCCTCCTTAGATTCACTGGATGATCTTTAAGTATGTGCATAACCTGTTCAGTAAACTCATTTACCAATCTTGCTGAGAGCGATGCGCTCTTACTCCTTATGAGAGCCTTGCATCTATTGATGCTCATGATTGCAGTATCGCTCTTTGCTACACCCATTCCTTTAACCCTCTCATATGCTGGGTCTGTGTTGCTTATCTCTGCAGCTAGACTGCTCTTTGCCCTTATCCTGAGGACTACCCTATGCCCCCTCGTATGCACCAGTTCATACTCTGCATCTGTAAGTCTTACACCATCCTTTATAGCCTTGACCAACTCCCTCGCCTCATCATCTGTCAAGTTCCTTCCAACCCTTCTATCCACTATCCTTCCACCATCGTCTATAGTTGCAAAGTTACCCCTCATCGCAAGGTCTCCATCCCTAACATCTATCCCTGCACCTATAGCCTCTACCATACCTCTGCCAGGATAATCCTCTTCTCTAAATGTATAGCCTAGCATGCTGAAGACTGCTATATCTGACTCTGGGGCGATATCCTTACCTACGGTATACACCATGCCCATCTTACCCTTCCTTGCTAAGGCATCTAGATTAGGTGTATGCGCAGACTCTAGCGGAGTTAGATGGTTTAGACTTGGATGGGGTAGATCTCCAACACCATCGAGTAGCACATATATTATCTTGCCATAATAACCAGTTCCATCTCTGTTACTATCACCTTTACCATTCATACTTCTTCAACCCCTATACTATAATCTATCATCCTCCCTCCTCCTACTTCTTCCTCCTCCATCATTCTTCGTCCTTCCCCTTCCTTAATCCTTGAACCCTATCCTATATATAGCCTAACATCTACTATATTTATAAACAATTGTATCATCCCGTGTTAACTATTCTTGAAGGTAAGATTTAGATAAAAGCGCATGGTAGCAAGTCGAATAGTATGAAGATGGGTAGGATAAGGGGGTGTATATTAGATGGTCCAGTTAAGGAAGGATAGCATGCTGGATAGGCTAGTTATAGTGAGTGATGGTGATTATAGTGATAGCAATGCAAGAGATAATAGAGATGGGTATGAAGATAGATGCATATACTGTCCTGGAAATGAACATCTAACCAAACCAGCTGTTCTTGCACTGGTACAGAAGGAGGGGATGATGAGGAGGTTAGCAGATGCAGAGGATAACCATATAGATGACTGGTGCGTAAGGATAGTGCCAAGTAGCAAGCCATTGGTTAGCATATCTGCAAATGGTACATATAGCAACAAACCATTCTATAGTGAGCCTGCGTATGGCTACCATTACATACTAGTTGCTAGCAGGGAGCACTGCAAGCCATCATCAATACCAGCAGAACAGTGGTCGAACGTACTCGTAGCATTACAGGATAGAGTGAAGTGGCTATATGCACAAAAGGGTGTCAGTTATGTTGCCATCTACATGGATTATAATGCTACTAAGGAGTGGCATCCTCACATCAACATAGTTACCTTCCCTTACATGCCTCCACTTATAGAGCAGGAGGTTGAGTACGTAAACAGGTATATAAACGAGTCTGGCTCATGCCCACTATGCAACATAGTAAGCATGGAGGATAAGAGCCCTAGACATCTAATAAGCATGGATAACTTCGCAGCATTCTGCCCTTGGGCCCCAACACATCCATATGAGTTCTGGATAGTGCCAAAGAAGCATGCTATACAACTGCTTAGGATGACCCAGAAGGAGATGGACGAGCTTGCTACAATGCTTAGGGTCATGCTTGGAGGCCTATATAATACTCTAGGCGATGTTAGGTTCAGCATGATAGTACATGCATCGTCTGAGAAGAGTAGGAAGCAGTTGCACTGGCATATAGAGGTCCATCCTAGACTGGTTGATAGTAATGGGTTAGAGGATGGGTTTGGTGTACATTTCCTAGGTGTATCCCCAGAGACTGCTGCATCTAAACTGAGTTCTGCCTCAAGGAGGGAACTGGCTAGGATAGTTGGTGTATAATTTGACTGATATAATTTGACTGATATAATTTAACTAAGATAGAATAAATCAACTATACTGCTCTCCTATTTCTATCAACTCTCTGCTAGGCTAATGGTAATAAATATCTTGCATCTACCAGCAAACAATTTATTTTACGCATGGAGAGTATACTCATGCCTATACCTATGCGTTATGATACATGGATGGCCATAGCATCTTTAGCGTTACACGTTATGTTCGTCATCTACATCAACTCACTATACATGGCACTAACCAGACCGCTTGCTATAGGTGCTACGATAGCACAGCCATGGAATATGATGATCATAGGGATGTTCCTATTCGGCCTACCTGGATTTGGGTTAGCGGGTGTAGCATACCTACTTGCTAAAGATTTGGCAAAGAAATCTGGTGTCAGGAGGGCTACTAGCATGATAATAATAGTACAGGGCATTATACTCCTTCTAGGGATGATCAATGCCAGTAGTGTAGAGAAGGCTATGAACGATTACTATATAGAGACACTAACTAATAGAGGTGAGATACATCTATTCAACACCATCCCTCAACTCTTCATGATGGGATCTATACCGTTGATGGGTGTTGGGGCATACCTCTATACAGTAAAACCCAAGACAGAGAGGTTCAAGAGTAGTCTCTAGCAACAGGTTGATCTATTCACTTCATTTATATACTTAGTTTGTGTCTATAGTGTAGAGGATATGTGGAAATGATAACTGTGAAGAGGAGGGCTCCAGAGTTCATACTTTCATTCCTAGCAGGGCTTATAATACTTGCTCAAGGGCTAACCTTCATTGCAGGGATCTTTATAGGCCTCCCTCAGGATGATATGCTCAACAACCTAAGGGATATGCTTGGAGAGGATGGGTTCAGGTTCATGCTTATGCGTGCCGGAATAGCAGGGGCATCAACAGGGGCTATGATAATACTTCTAGCAGTGCTTATAGAGAGGAGGAGTGAGGAGAGTAAGAGATGGGGTGTCATGATAATAATACTCTGCATAATAAGCGTATTGGGTGTAGGGTTCATAAACATAGGCATGCTCCCTGGCCTGATCCTCGGGCTCATAGGTGGTGCACTAGCAGTGAAGAAGGGTAAAGGCAGTGTATTTGCCGATGCAACAGGAGAGAGGAGCCTGCAGGTTGGTAAAGAAAGTGAGGAGAGGAAGAATGGTATTGGGGTAAAGGTAGAGGGTCCAGGTGTAGGTTCAGACACGATGATATACACTTGTGCAGAATGTAACCTAGAGTTTGCTAGTGATGAAGAACTGAGAAGGCATGCACTAACCATACACCTTGATAAGTGAATGGTGAGTAGTTAGTAGTGATGATGGTTAGGAGGCTAGGATCATGGTCGATGTGACTATAAGGGCTATGGTTGAAGAGGATGTACCGTCAGTAGCAAGGATATACCTTGAGAACTTCAATGGTATGAGAGAGTATAACGATGCTGTAAGATGGATAGCACTCAAGCATAACAGTAAACCTATATGCATGTACTATGTGGCATTTGCATCTGATGAACCAGTGGGATACATACTCTGGACTGAACATGGGGGATTCAGGAGGAGGAGTGTTATAGAGCTTGAGCAGATAGCAGTTGCAAAGAGGTATCAGGGTAAGGGTATAGGGAGCATCCTAGTGAAAGAGTCTCTAAGGGATGTGTGTAGATACTTGCATGCTAGAGGTTCAGAACTGAAACTAGTACTTATTACAACATCAATCAGCAACATCAGTGCGAAGAGGTTCTATGAGAACACTCTTAATGCTAGAGAGGTAGCGTTACTACATGATATATATGGAAGTGATGAGCTCGTGATGATGGCAAAGGGGGAAGATATACCATTCCTGTAATAGATGGTATCATTTGTAGAGGAAGCAACTCACATAATGCCCTCTCTTCACCTCTAGCATCATAGGCTCATACTTGCACTTATCCATTGCGTATGGGCATCTAGCATAGAACCTACACCCACTCTCATCATATACATCCATGGTGAATCTTATCCTTATAGACTTGTCCCTCAACCTGCTCGAAGGGTCTGGCTCTGGTATAGCATCTATCAATGCTTGGGTGTATGGATGTAATGGTTCATTGATAACATCATCTATATCACCGCTCTCAACTATTCTACCCTTGTATAGTATTGCTATCCTATCACCAAAGTACCTAGCGGTGGAGAGGTCATGCGTAATGTACATATATGTTATGTTATGCTTGACCTTCAGGTTCTGCATCAGTTCAAGTATCTCAGCCCTAACAGATAGGTCTAGCATGGATACAGGTTCATCAGCAACTATTAGCATAGGCTTCAATACAAGTGCCCTTGCTATAGCAACCCTCTGCCTCTGCCCGCCAGAGAGCATATGAGGATATCTGTATGCTATCTCATCTACTGGCTCTAGCCTAACCTCCTCCAGAGCCTTCAAGACGATCTCATCCCTCTCCTTCCTATCCTTGATACCATGAACCTCCAGAGGCTCCCCAACTATAGAGATGATCCTCATCCTAGGGTTAAGTGATGAGTAAGGGTCTTGGTGGATCATCTGTACATTCCTCCTGAACCACATCAACCCCTTCTTATCTAGCGAGAGGATATCTCTGCCAGCGAACCTTATACTTCCTTCATCCGGCTCTATTGCCCTAAGGATTAGCCTTGCTATGGTACTCTTGCCAGACCCAGACTCTCCAGCAAGTACGAGTGTAGAGCCTCGCCTTATACTGAAACTTACACCATCTACAGCCTTTACTACACTAACCTGCCTCCCCTGTAGTATCTCTATTATGGATCTCTTTACCCTGAACCACTTCCTTAACCTATCAACCTCTAGCAGGTTATCACCATCCTTACTATCAGTGCTTTGAGTAGAGCCAGCATCTAACATAGCCATCTTTATAACCACCATCCAATGCTGGAGGATCCTCCTCTTTACACTTATCCATTGCGTATGGGCATCTAGCATAGAACCTACAGCCCCTAGGTATATTAAGCAGATCTATAGGACTGCCTTTTATATAAGTGAGCCTCTTCTCTCCTCTCAACCTTGGTATCGATTGGAGGAGTGCTTGTGTGTATGGATGTTTAGGCTCTCTATATACATGATCTATGCTCCCAAACTCAACCATCTGACCAGCATACATGATCCCTATCCTATCTACAACCTCTGCTATTATCGAGAGGTCATGTGTTATGAGCATTATCATGAGCCCTTCTTCCCTCTTCAGCCTCTTGAGGAGGTTTATTATCTGTGCTTGCACTAGAACGTCAAGCGCTGTGGTAGGCTCATCTGCTATGAGTAGTGATGGCTTCATGAGCAGTGCCATTGCTATGACTACTCTCTGCTTCATCCCCCCTGATAACTCGTGAGGATAACGCTTTAATACATCCTCATCAAGTCCAACCTGCCTTACAGCACTACTCATCAATTCGTATGCGTTGCCCTCAACATATCCATGGTATCTGAGTAGTTCCTCCATCTGCTCCCCTATCCTGTATACAGGGTCCAGTACGTTCATTGCTGCTTGGAATACCATTGCTATACTCTTCCACCTTATCTTTGTATTGAACTCATGCTCATCCATAGCCAATATATCTATGCCATCAAGCATTATCTTACCATCAACGACCTTACCAGGGGGTTGTAACATCCTTAAGATCGATAGAGCAAGGGTACTCTTACCAGAGCCAGACTCCCCTGCTATACCAACAGACTCGTTGGTGTAGAATGTAACATCATCGACTGCCTTGACTACACCTTTGCCTGTGAAGTAGTATGCCTTTAGGTTACTAACCTCCAGCCTCATCATATACCATATCAATCTGATGGTATGTACCCTTTAAAGGTTAGCAGTAGCATCTCATGTACCATCACAGTATAATATAGTATAATATAGTATAATATAGGATGAGTATTAGAGTATTAGGTATGCTCTAATTGCATATATGAAACGATATAGGATGTAAGATGATCTATCTGAGATAAGCGTGAACTACTCCTTCCATCTTGTTAGGTATGAACCTACGAGTATGAATGCGCCAGTAAGTACTGCTAGTATAGAGGTTGATTGTAATACATTAAGCATGCTGGATGAGTACATGCTAGCGTGTAAAGCGTCAACAAAGTATGTTAGAGGTAAGACATGTGCTATATTCTGCATATACTCAGGCATGCTATCTAGAGGCCAGAATACACCTGAGAGGAACATCATGGGGAATGCTAGAGCATTACTTGCACCAGTTACTGCATGAGGCTCCTTCAATGCTCCGGCAATAAGCATACCTAGACCTGTGAAGCATAACGCACCTATAGCAAGGACAACTATGCTAATAGCATTCGGAGGAGATGTGTTGAATGCTATCACTGCTATTGATATCATCATTGATGCAAGTATAAGAGCAAGCACTGTCTGTGTCAGCATATTTGCAACTATCCATTGCGATCTACTCAATGGAGTACTCATCAACCTCTTGAGCATACCCTTCCTCTTGAACTCTGCTGCTATTCCACTAGTGCCTAGAACACCGTTGGTCATTATGAATGCAGCAAGTACAGCAGGGAGGTAGTAGTTTGCTTTACCTGATACTGGTTTAATATCGCTAACATCATCCACATCTATAGCAAGTATCTCTGGAGCATCAATTGCACTCTGCTGGAACCTAAGCAGTATACTCATCAATATGCTCTGTACCTGCTCATGCCCTCTATCCCTGCTAGAGTCTGCTACAAGTAGTAACCTTGGAACTGAGCTATTATAGTTATAGTTATAGTTACCATTCCTAAGAGCATCGAGCCTCTTATCTAACCCTTCTCTCCCAGGGACTATTACACCTGATCTTGCATCATTATCATTATAACTATCATTATCAGTATAATTATCATTATCATTATCTGTTGGAGACTGCTCTTGCAAGAGATCTAGGGTTGATAACATGACCATCATCCTAGCCTCGATACTCTTAGCCCTTAGCGAAGCATCGAAACCATCTGGTATCACAAGTACTCTCTTGCTTGAGTGTTTCACATACTCGTCCACATCTACATCTTTAGAGATATGCTTTATGTGAAGTACACTGGATTCTAGTGTAGTGATAAGGGCATTGGAGAGTTCCGTAGGAGTTCCATCGTTATTAACATCATTATTCTGAATATACAGATCTATATCGTTATCATCTTCAAATACAAGTGTCAGTATGCTCATGAGCATTATCGGGAAGAGTATTGTAAAGAATACTCCAGTCTTGCTCCTTAACCAGTCAAGTATGAGTGCTCTAGCAAGTGCTATTACTGCTCTTGCTGTTACTACTGCTATTGCTATAGATACTACACTATTGTTATTGTTATTGTTATTGTTATTGCTCATCTCCATCATTCACCATCATATCTGCTCAGTCCTACTATCAAGCAACCTACCCTCATCATCCATCCTCCCAACTAGCCTAAGGAATGCATCCTCCAGCGAAGGGTTCCTGAACTGTACCTCCAACCCATCCCTAATCGCTATATCTACTATCTCTGTTATTGGTATACTGCTTTTATTACTGCTATACTCATCCATGTTCAGTATAAGAGCATCTCCAACAGTATTGTTAGAATCCGCAAGTTCAGTAAGAGCCCTTGATCTTGAATAGCCCTTGATGACCAATCTTCTACCAGTACCGTATCTGCTTGCTATATGGTAAGGGCTTCCCATTGCAACTATCCTGCCTTTGCTCATCACTGCAACCTCATCTGCAAGGTGCTCAACCTCCTCCATATAGTGTGATGTGAGCACTATCGTCTTACCAGAGTTCTTCAACCTCTTCACCATATCCCATATCTGCTTCCTTGATGCTGGATCCAAACCTGTTGTAGGCTCATCTAGGAAGAGTATCTCTGGATCGTTTATGGTAGAGATCGCTAAGCCTAGCCTCTGCCTCAGCCCTCCAGAGAGTCTCTCGAACCTTACATTGCTATACTCCTCGATATCAAACTCCTTGAGCACCTCATCTATACCTCTATGCCTATCATAGAATTTTGAGAATAACTCTATATTCTCTCTAACAGTGAGTTTGTCCAGTGCCCTAAACTCTTGGGGCATCATGCCTATCCTCCTCTTTATCTCCTTCTCATCCCTTCCATCCCCTACCCTATATCCAAGTACATACACGCTACCTGATGTGAGTGTTCTAAGACACTCGATTATCTCTATAGTTGTTGTCTTCCCTGCACCATTCGGGCCTAGTAATGCAAATACTATACCCCTTCTGACACTGAACGATATGCCATCAACAACATTCCTGCTAGAGTACCTCTTCACCAGATTAAACACCTCTATAGCATATTCCATATTCAATCATACGATCCTTGATATAAAGATCTTATAAAATGCTTCTTATCATAACATTAGCACTACCGCTACCTGATAGTCACTAACACCTTATCTCTTACTACACGATCTTTACTATACGGTAAGATGGATATGACTACATAGTAATGACTTAATAACATCTAGCAGTAGATCTCTGCATGGAGAGGGTATATGCGAACCAACTCAACGAGTCTATGCTAGGCAAGGATGTAGAGGTCGCAGGATGGGTAGAGGATGTAAGGGAGTTAGGTGCAATAAACTTCATAATAGTCAGGGATGTGAGTGGAGGAGTACAGGTTGTTGTTGAGCCATCCATGCTCGTTAGCAATGGTATCAAGGTTACAAGGCAGAGTTCGATCAAGGTTAGAGGCAGAGTACAGAGGAGTAGATCCGTCAACTACCCATTTGAGATAAGGGCTGAGTCACTCCACACATACTCTATAGCAAAGCATCCATTACCCATAGATCCTACAGGTAGGGTGAGTGCATCTCTAGATGCTAGGCTGGATGCTAGAGCGCTAGATCTTAGGAACCCTCGTGTAGCAGCCATATTCAAGTTGAGGCATAATACACTGCAGATAATAAGGAGATTCCTTGTGGAGAAGGGTTTCATAGAGGTCAATACGCCAAAGATAATAGGGAGTGCGAGCGAGGGAGGGGCAAACCTATTCAAGTTCAGTTACTTCAACAACAGACAGGCTTACCTTGCACAGAGCCCACAGCTCTACAAGGAGCAGTTGACCCTTGCCCTAGATAGGGTATTTGAGATAGCCTCATACTACAGGGCAGAGAAGTCCCATACGACTAGGCACTTGAATGAGTTTGTAAGCGTAGATATAGAAGCAGCGTACATGGATGCCGATGATGTTATGGGTATTGCTGAAGAGCTTATACATAACCTAATAAGGGAACTCAAGAGCAAGTGTAGCAAAGAGTTGAGTCTAGTAGGCTCAGATATAGATGTGCCAACACTGCCATTCCCAAAGGTAACCTACACACAAGCAGTAGAGATGCTAAAGAAGGAGTATAATATGAGCATAGAGGTTGGGGATGATCTTAGCGATCATGCACTAAGGTTACTTGGGGAGAGGATGAAGAGCTTCTACTTTATAGTCGATTGGCCCACTGCCCTAAAGCCATTCTACATATATGAGAGGGACGATGATCCAAGGTTCTCATACTCATTCGACCTCCAGTATGGGGCATTGGAACTTGCGTCTGGGGGGAAGAGGCAGCATGATGCATCAAGGTTGAGGAAGAGGCTTGTAGAGCAGGGCTTGAATCCAGAGGAGTTTAGAGATCATCTGAAGGTATTTGAGTGGGGTATGCCTCCCCACGCTGGATGGGGCCTAGGCCTTGATAGGCTTATGATGGTCATATGCAATGTAAAGAACGTTAGAGAGGTTGTACTCTACCCTAGAGATACTGAGCGTTTGAGTCCATAGTCTAGTTGAGCGAACAAACAAGTAGAATCTCTAACTATAACTCACTCTTTTCAATCTCTTCAATAGCATAAACGTTATTATCAACTTATACATTATTAATTCATGCCTTGTGCTATATGCGGTGCAAGGTTCGCTGAGCATACATGTGTCTACTGCAAGAAGACGGTATGCTCTGGATGTGTAGATGATGAGGCTAGGAAGTGTGTAAGGTGTAAGCATCTAAAGTCTATACCATTGGCAGTATTTGTGAGAAGGAACCTTTACCTCTTCGCTCTCATAGCACTTGCATGGCTATTCATGGTATTCCCATACCCGTTCCTATTTGGTTATGAGCATTCGTTGCATTATGCTGTACTTATGCCTATAATAGTGGCAAGCGTAGCGATGATAATACCCCTTGTATTCCTCTTTAGATCATGGAAGAGAAGCGGAGAATGAGCAAATAAATATCAATCTATTAGTATATTGGAATGGTGGATTGTACTGAGGTGTTGTACAGAGTTTGTGAAAAGCATTTATTATATTAGAGGATATCAATAAATCTTGTCTTATATATGTTAACAACATTATATTCGCTTACTAGTAGATATGGTCAAAAAGAACAACGGATTAGAGTACAATCGAGATGAACTGTAAAGGTGTAGCAGTACCAACCTATGCTAAGGCTGCTCATTCTGTTAGGTAAAGAGATGAGATTGTTGGGTAGAGTATTTCTATTCCTGCAAAGGAACAATGGAGCAAGATCAAAATATCTCATAGGGGGAAGGTTACAGGTCTGTCTCTTGTAGATATCTCGTTGAGACTCTTGATATCCTTCCTTATGTACTTGGGGAGGATGAAGTAAGATATATGGATATCGGGATCATATGCGTAAAGTGACTCTTTAGCTATTCCTCTAGTATTTAACCTGTTCTCTATCTCCTCCTTACTTACAGATGATGGATCGTACTCCTTCGATCCTATTATGAAACCTATCAGGTTAGCATAAGATGGGATGTATGTTACATACCCCCTAACTATCTTGAATGCCCGCATCAACGTGTTATGTATAATTACAAATGCCCTTGAAGATGGATAAAGCAGAGTTGCCTGAGTTACAAATATCCCATCGTCTTTAAGTATCTCATGTACGGCCTTGAAGTATTCGAGTGTATAGAGCATGACAGATGGACTATCCTTCTGGGGATCTGTTAGATCCTGTATTATCACATCGAAGCGTCTACCTTCATTAACGCATCTGCGTACATACTCAATGGCATCATCTATTACAAGGGTTACACGTGGGTCATTATATGAGTGGTCATGCATGCTAAGAAGATGCTCTTTGCTCAAAGAGACCACCTCTTCATCTATTTCTACCATAACAACACTCTTTACTGTGTTATGTCTTAATACCTCTCTAAGGGATGCGCCCTCTCCTCCTCCCAGTATAAGCACATCCCTCGGTTTTGGATGTGTTATCATAGCAGGATGAACTATAGCCTCATGATAATAGCGCTCATCCTTCTCTGATGACTGAATCAACCCATCTATGATAAGCATCTTGCCAAAGTTCACAGTATCTGCAAGTTTTATCTCTTGCCATCTAGTACGTTTTACAAATACGCTACGACCTTCCAGCACCTTATGGCTTATCCTGAATCCTGGATACGTCTCCTCAGTTACCCAGAACCCATCATCTGTACTCATGCCTTAACAGCCTACCTCTCTCTATGCTATCTGTGTGAACCTTTATTGGTTTTAACTTTTCTATAATGTAATTAAGCGATTCATATGGTCTGCTATTACAACCACATATGAATATGTCCACTGACGCAAATGAATGCTCTGGCCAAGTATGTATTGCTAGGTGCGATTCCTTAACCACTACTATACCACTAATACCCTGTGGCGTATATCTATTAAAGACCGTTCTGACTATTCGCATGTTACCTTTCTTGGCAGCTCCTTCCATTACAGCACGTAGATACTCGACATCATTCAGTATGCTAGAATCACATCCATACATATCAGCAAATATGTTGTAACCAACTACCCCCAACCCCTTCATTCTTATAAAGGAGAGACCTTTTAGTATTTCTATCATAATATTTTTAAATATAATCACGCCATTAATATCTAATTAATGATAAAATAGGATGATATCTGGATACTTTATGTATGAAATCCTGTCAGGATAATATTTTTATACCAATTATAAGAGGTATAGGATATGGTCATCTGGTCATCTCCTTATAATGCTAACATATAGCCTAACCATCAAATATTCATAGTAAGGGGCTATGTAAGTAAGTAAGTAAATAAATAAATACTCTACAAAGATCTTGTGTAATTATATGGGTATTAATTAGATGGATATCCTTTATACATCATTTAAGGAGTGCATTGAACCTACAGGTAGTTATACTATAGCGCAACAGCATATGTTGAAGTAAGTAACATAACAGAATGTCTTTAGCTTAATGTATCACATAAGGGCTATTCTTCTAAGGATGAGGATTATAAGGAACCGTTAAGACAAAAAGGTAGTAATGAACAATGAATGGATAAGAGTCTAATTCCATAACCGATATTCATTTCTGCTTTTTTATCTCTTCAACTATTGCATATGCTACATCCTCTGTACTGCTCCTACCCCCTAGATCTCTTGTCATTATCCCTTTACTCAATACATTGCTTACACTAGCCTCTATGAGCCTTGATGCTTCAATACACCTCCCATCACTATACCTTCTTGCAAGCCACTCATACATCATCCCTGATGAGAGTATAAGGGATAGTGGGTTAGCTATACCTCTACCTGCTATATCTGGAGCAGAGCCATGTGCCGGCTCAAATATGGCATACTCATCTCCTACATTTGCTGATGGTGCTATACCTAGGCTCCCAACCACCTGGGCTGCCTCATCAGATAGTATATCGCCATACATGTTCATAGTGACTATGACATCGAACTCCTCTGGGTTTCTTATAAGGTTCATTGCACATGCATCAACGTAGAGTTGTGCAAACCTTATGCTAGGATACCTTGATGCAACCTCTCTGCAGCATGAGGCGAAGAGCCCGTCTGTCTTCCTTAACAGGTTTGCCTTGTGGACAGCAACAACACTCCTCTTCCCATTTCTTGCATCGGCAAGCCTGAATGCATACTCTGCTATCCTCATACATGCCCTTCTGGTTGTAACCTTTATAGCAATCTTTGCATCATCCCCTATATCATACTCTAAGCCAGAGTATATATCCTCAGTATTCTCCCTAACTATTACTAGATCTATACCATCCTTCAATCCTCTCACCCCTGGATACGTCTTTGCTGGTCTTATGTTTGCGTATAGGTCGAGTAACCTCCTAAGGTATACTATAACATCTGCTGCACTCTCACCTATTGGTGCCTTTATGCACGCATCTGAGTCCCTTATAATCTCGAGGCTCTCCTCTGGAAGTGCTCTACCATACCTTGATAGGGCCGAGTCACCGGCCTCAACATCCATGAAGACCATACTTATCCCTAGCCTTGTATTGACTGCATTGAGCACTAGCCTTGTTGCCCTGCTTATCTCAGGCCCTATACCATCCCCCTCTATGAATGCTACTTTATACATATGCCATTAAATATAGGAATGGATTATACTGTATAGCCTTGAACCTCTCCCCTATTGCTATCCTTATCTACCGTCCTCTTCATCATTATCTTGTTTATTCCATTTATCATAGCCTGAACACTAGCAACCACTATATCCTCTCCAGTGGCTCTAGCGGATGATACCTTGCCATTATTATCCTCAACCTTAACACTAACCTCTGCTAGAGCATCTGAGCCTCCACTTATTGCTTCAAGTCTGAACTCACTGAGCCTTATGCTTGCTATCCTATCTGTTATCTTCTGTATCGCCTTTAGTGCAGCATCAACAGGCCCAACACCGGTCTCAGCAACTATATACTCCTTCCCATCTATTATGAGCCTTACAGAGGCTGTAGGTACCACATTTATACCTGTAGTAACAACAAAGTCCATCAGCTTAACATGCTCAACCAAGTTCTGCTGGTTCATTACCTGTGATGCTATTGCTATAAGATCAGCCTCTGTAACATGCTTGCCCTTATCCCCTAACTCCTTGACCCTTGCAACTATATGCTTCAACTGCTCACTATCTGGCCTTACACCATACTCAGCGAGCATGGCTGCTATACCATGTGTACCAGCATGCTTCCCTGCCTCTAACCACCTCTTCCTCCCTACAAGTTCAGGGCTTATAGGTTCGTAGCATAAGGGGTTAGAGAGCACCCCATGTGTATGTATCCCAGACTCGTGACCGAATGCATTCTCACCAACTATGGCCTTGTTTGGCTGTACTATTATCCCTGTGAGGCTTGCTACGAGTTTAGAGGTCTCATAGAGCAGTCTGGTGTTTATCCTCGTCCTCTTGTTGTAGAGGCAGTGAAGGGCCATGACAAACTCCTCTAACGAGGCATTGCCTGCCCTCTCCCCTAACCCATTAATGGTTACATGGGCACATTCAGCCCCTGCCTCTATGGCTGCTATCGAGTTTGCTACTGCTAGACCAAAGTCATCATGGCAGTGTATGCTTATTGGAACGTTAACAGTGCTCTTCAACTCGCTTATCAGTGAGTATATGTACTTTGGTGTCGCATACCCTACAGTATCTGGGACATCTATTCTATCTACACCAGCATCGACTACAGCCTTGTACACTTGCTTAAGGTACTCCCTATCACTCCTAGTAGCATCCTCTGCAGAGAACTCAACGTATAGACCATGGGCCTTACAATACTCTACAGCCTCTACAGCCTTTCTTAGAGCCTCTTCCCTTGATATCTTCAACTTGTACTGCAGATGGATGTCAGATGTTGCTATGAACGTATGTACATACTTTACATCACAGTCTATGGCAGCATCTATATCGCGCTTATCTGTCCTTGCTAGAACAGAGATCTCGCTCTTCAGACCATGCTTAACTATCATCTTTACAGCATCCCTCTCGCCTTGGGATACTATAGGGAACCCAGCCTCTATAACATCTACGCCCAACTTATCAAGTTGTATAGCGATCAGTAATTTGTCCTCTGGCGTTAATGTCACGCCTGGGGTCTGCTCCCCATCCCTGAGCGTCGTATCGTATATCCTTACGTAATCTATACCATCGCTACTACTGCTGTGACCCTTACTACTACCATCGCTACTCATATACAACGCCTCTTGGAAGTGCACATACCCCAGTTCTAGCAAGCTGTATTATACCATAGTGCTCAACCAATGCTTTGAATGCATCTATCTTATCTGGGGTTCCAGTTATCTCCACCATCATAGATCTCTTGCTTATATCAACAACCTTCCCCCTAAAAACATTTACTAGATTCATTATCTCTAACCTGCTTGTTGGCTCCTCAGCCTTCAACTTTATCAGTGCCAACTCTCTATATACGCTATTATCCAGAGGTAGTCTTGTAACATCAACAACATCTATTATCTTCTTCAGTTGCTTCACCAACTGCTCTGTAGTATGCTCATCACTGTTTATCGTTATAGTTATCCTTGAGAGATCCTGCTCTTCAGTTGGGCCAACAGAGAGTGACTCTATGTTGAAACCCCTTGCTCTGAACATATTAGATACCCTGAAGAGCACGCCAGGCTTATTCTCAACCAATGCAGATATTATACGCCATGTCATATCTATCTATACACCTCTCCCCTCTTGCTTATACTATGCTGCCACTATGGTATCCTTCAACCCCTTGCCTGGAGGCATGAACGGGAATACATTCTCCTCAGGGTCTATAGGTATATCTATCACAGTCGTTACATCGCTCCTTAGCGCTGCTCTTATAGCCTTCTCAACCTCATCCATGCTCTCAGCCCTTATACCTTGTGCACCATATGCTTCAGCAACCTTGACAAAGTCAGGCATGCCTTTTAGATCAACACCTATCATCCTCCTGTTGTAGAATAACCTCTGCCACTGAGCAACCATCCCTAGTGAGTAGTTGTTGAGCAGGAATACTATGACTGGAATATTCTCAAGCACTGATACTGCTAATGAGTTCTCCGTCATGTTGAAGCTCCCATCGCCAGCGATATCAACTACAGGTAGATCGGGCCTTGCAACCTTTGCACCTATGGATGCTGGGAACCCAAAGCCCATAGTCCCTAGACCGGTTGAACTGAAGAATGTCCCAGGGGTTATCACATCAAAGTATAGGGATGTCCACATCTGGCATTGACCTACCTCAGTGGTGACTATAGCATCTGCTGGAAGTATCTCCCTCAACTTCTTTATTGCTTTCATTGCGGTAACCTCCCTCGGATGATCCTTTACAATACTCCTATAGTACTCCTTGACCTCCCTTACATGCTTGAGCCATTGGTTATTCTCCCACTCCCCCTCCCCCTTCCTTATAACCCTGTTAGCAAGCATCTTGAGCATTATCTTTAGGGATACCTTGACATCACCAACTATCCCGATATCAACCTGCTTATTCTTCCCTATCTCTGCAGGATCTATATCTATATGCACTATCTTCATATCCTTACCGAACTCATCGAACCTACCAACTGAGCGGTCTGAGAACCTTGAGCCTATCGCAAGGAGCACATCTGCCTCTGTAACCAACTTGTTAGCCTCTGCATGACCATGCATCCCTATAGGCCCTAAAGATAGTGGGTGGTTCTCTGGGAATACACCCTTGCCCTTGAATGTTGTAACAACAGGTATCATGAGCATCTCTGCCAATGCTTGCAACTCAGCGAATGCTCCAGATATATGGACTCCTCCACCAGCCATTATCATAGGCCTCTCTGCATTGAGCAGTAGATCTATAGCCTTTGCAACCTGGACCACATCAGGCTCTATATGTGGTGAGTAGCCTCTTATCTTCACTATCTCAGGGAATACCATATCAGCGCTCTCTTGCTGTACATCCTTAGGCACATCTATGAGCACTGGTCCTGGCCTACCACTCTCTGCTATATAGAATGCTTTCTTCACGGTCTCAGGGATCTCCCCACTCTTAAGGGGCTGGAAGCAGTACTTTGTTATCGATGCGCATATACCAACTATATCACACTCCTGGAATGCATCCTTGCCAATCATTGCTTTAGGCACCTGCCCTGTAACAGCCACTATTGGGCTTGAGTCCATGTAAGCAGTTGCTATCCCTGTAACAAGGTTTGTTGCCCCAGGTCCAGAGGTAGCAAAGCATACACCTGCCTTGCGCTTTATCCTTGCATAGCCATCTGCCATATGCGCAGCAGACTGCTCGTGCCTTACAAGTATATGCCTTATATTACTTGAGTACAACTCATCGTATATAGGGAGGTTTGCCCCCCCAGGCATCCCAAATACAACCGTCACACCCTCTCTCTCGAGGGCCTGTATGAGGGCCTTTGCGCCAGACATCTCAACCATAAAGATCTACCTACTGATCTGCTTATTTATGCAACTAGGCTAACTACGAGCCTATGCTTAAGCCCAAGTGAGCCTATACCAACGGTCGCTACAGCATCATACCCTACCTGCTGATACAACATCTATGGATGAGAGTTCATGATAATTATAAATATTTTACTTATGGAGTTATAGAGCATGAGCAGTAAGAAGGGTAGCGATGATGTAAGCGCTATAGAGGATCTCATCCATAGGGCATTCTACATAGGGAAGAGCAAGGAACTCTCAACCATAAGGGAAGTGCATCATAAGATGCTTACAAAGTTCAGTGATACACCTCCATATCATATCATGGATTATGAGGAGGCATGTCTGCATGAGGAGATGTTCTTCGCTAATGTCTCAGACTATGAGTACTCTATAGAGGATCTTAGAATAACCATGCTTGATTCTGACTCTTCAATAGCATTAGCAACCTTCATCCTTGAGCATAAAGGCATTGTAGTTGATGACTATAGCTTCACTGGTCAGGTTATAAAAGGCAAGGTGAGATGCAGCATGGTATGCAAGAAGTTTGGTAGCAAGTGGTATATAGTCCATGAACATCTATCAAACACAAGTATATAAATTGCTAGTAAACTAGATTAGGAGCAAAATTAATTATATATAAAGTGTTAACTAACGCTATTTGGCATGAATACATTGGAGCATATCAATTCTGTGGATAATAATGGGCTTAGGTGGATAGATGTCAGCGAGCCTAATAGAAGTGTGTTAACAACTTTGGTAGAGGCTTATAACCTTCACCCATTGAATATAGAAGACTGTTTATCGAAGATACAGGTACCAAAGATGGACAAGTATAGTAATAGTGTGTTCATAGTCATACACTATCCCTTGTACGGCAATGGTGTACCAAAGAACGTCCAACTCTCAATATTCATGGGTTTCAACTTTCTCATAACCGTTCACAAGGGTGAGATAAAGCCTATAGCAGATCTATTCAACACATGCAAGGCTGATGAGAAGCATAGGAGAGCCATAATGGGTAACTCCCCAGCCTTCCTCCTACACAAGATAATGGATGCTATAATAGATGATTTACTGCACATATTGATAAAGATAGAAGGTAACATAGAGGATATAGAGGATCTCGTCTTTGCTGAAAATGTATCTGCAATAAGGGCCATAACCGATATAAGAAGAGAGATACTAGCGCTAAGGAGGATAATACTGCCTTTGAGGAGGATAGTTACAGATGTTGCTAGGGAATCGCAACAGTTCTCAAATAACGATCTAACACCATATTGGAACGATGTCAAGGATCACCTTGAGAAGGCTATAGAGGTGCTTGATACTGCTAATGAGACCATAAACATATACAAGGATACGGATTTTATACTGAGTACAGAGAAGACGAACAAGATACTAGCGGTACTAACCATAGTATTCACACTCTCTATACCAGCAACGCTCATAGGTACATTCTATGGTATGAACGTCATACTCCCTGGGGGCGTAGAGGATGAGCCATGGCTCTTCCTAGGTAAGTACACAACATTGATAGTAATAATAGCCATCTCTATAGCAAGCGCATTATTCATGCTCTACTACTTCTACAGACGTGGATGGCTATACGAGAAGTGACTCGCTATTATATTTGATTCGCTATTATATCTGATACTCTATTAGCCATGCTATGCGCTCACATCACATACACATTATACATAATACATGATGGATTATGGATTAATCAGATCTAGCCTGTAATTAACCATTCTTACATAATAACCGATTTTAAGAGTAGCCTACAAGTCAATTACATGATGATGGAGTTGAAGGTAAGGGATGCATTCGAGCGTATATTCAAGCCATTCATGGATATAGAGCCTGTAGCACTACTGATAAGAGGTCTACCTGGTGCAGGGAAGACTACTCTAGCGCTAGAGCTGATGAGGAGTGTTAAAGATAAGTACAACTGCTTCTACATCTCAACTAGGGTATCATACAATAAGTTAAGGAAGCAACTGCCTTGGGTTGAGGATATACTTGATGATAGCAGTGCATTACAGTTCGTACCAGATTATGCTGGAAGGAGTATCAAGAATGGTGATGCAAACAAGGCAGATAGCATAGATCTAAGGTTGAGCAGTGCCGATACCCTACTCAACCTTGTTGTTAATAAACTGATAAGTAACAAGAGGGCCTTTATAGTCCTCGATAGTTGGGATGCGTTAGCAAAAGAGATACCCCTAGATGAGAGGCTCAAGATGGAGAAGAGTATGCTTGCTATGGCCGATGCAAATGATGGTATGCTTGTATTCATAAGTGAGGAGCCAGAGATGAATACACTAGCTTACCTTGTAGACTGTGTAGTAACCCTTGGGAGGGATGAGAGGCACGGTGTATGGTTGAGAACCATGTGTATAGATAAGATGAGAGGGGTAGCGATAAGGAAGAACAAGTATGTATATACATTAGATGGAGGACACTTCAACATAGCAGAGAACGAGAAGAAGGTAGAGTATGTATCATCACTATTCCCACCATTGGCAAGTAAGAATGGTTACATATCAACAGGGAGCAGGGATATGGATTATGCGTTAGATCATGGGATAAGGGAAGGGAGCGTTGTAGTGCTTGAGGTTGATAGCAATGTTAACATGCACTATGCAAGAATAATTGCGGCTAGCACTGTCCTTAATAATATAAGGAGCAATAGGCCAGCGATGGTGGTATGTGGGCAGGATGAGCCATTGGTTAAGGTCCTGAGGAAGATAGTACCTCACTGCACATCACACGATCT
This sequence comes from uncultured Nitrososphaerales archaeon, assembly GCA_938030895.1. Taxonomy (GTDB): domain Archaea; phylum Thermoproteota; class Nitrososphaeria; order Nitrososphaerales; family Nitrosocaldaceae; genus Nitrosocaldus. Next base: position 89,117 of record CALHIV010000007.1, read on the forward strand.
GAACAGGCTCATGGTATTCTCAAGCCCATCACGTATACATGAGCAGGAGTATGCTACAGCGTACAGGGAGTTAAGTACCTATGATAAGGAGAGCCTAAATGAGGAGATGGTTCTGAACCTTACAGGTGATCCTGAGGAGAACCTTGCACTGCTAGTAGACAGTTACATAAAGTTGAAGGAAGAAGGGAAGAGTCTACTCCTCTACGCAAATCTCATATGGGAAGATCTAGAGGATGTTAAGGACAGCATTGTGTATGGTGCGAAGGTTGCTAGGAACAACAGGGATGTGTTGATCATAACAGTTAAGAGTGGCACAGAACTTGCAGTATCTGCAAGCATGCTCGCTGATGTTCATATAAAGCTTGTAAAGTATAACGATGTGCATATCCTATCCATAGTAAAGCCTTATGAGAGGATCTATGCTATGGTGCTTGATGATAATGGTTACCCTACATACTCTCTACTACCATTGCTATAATCTGCTCTGCTATTACTCTCTATTAGATCCCTTCTATTTATTATGTAATCGATGCGGTGCAATAATATAATAATGCAATAATGTAATAATATAATAATGATACTATACAAACAGAGGGAGACTACTAACCTCAATATTGGTTATTGAAATCACTTACTTGCCTCATACAAGCCTTACATCGTTGATATAAACTCCTTTACCCTCCTCTACCTTGCCTATAACGTAAGCATCCATATCATGGCTCTTGCATATTGAGATTATAGCATCTTCATCACCCTTTGCTGCTATAACACACATACCTACTCCCATGTTGAACGTTGAGTACATCTCCACATCATCTATACCCGCATGCTCTTTTATCAGCCTGAATATTGCTTGAGGCTCTGGCATGGAATCGAGTAGGAACTTGACGTTGCTGTTAAGCCTTGTTAACTTCCTGAATGCCCCTCCTGTTATATGCGCTATTCCATGCACATCTATCCTCTTTATAATATCCATAATGGGTTTGACGTATATCCTTGTGGGTTTAAGCAACTCATCCTCTAGAGTTGAGCCTAACCCATCTATCCTCCCGTCAAGCCTGTACCTACTCAAGAGTACATGCCTAGCAAGTGTATAGCCATTGGCATGTAAGCCATTGCTTGCTATACCAACTATAACATCCCCAGCACTTATACTCTCGCCTAGGATGAGTTCGTCCTTCCTTGCTATTCCTATCACTGTTCCAGCAAGGTCGAATACATTGTCTACTACTAACTTATTAACATCCTTACCTCTACCCCTTTTAGTCTTACCTCTACTAACTTCGATACCAAACTCATCAGCGAGTAGATCTGGGAGCACTGCCAACTCCCCTCCCACTATAGATAGGTTGGCTTCCATTGCACCTTTTGTAAGACCCTTCATTATCTCTTCTATCATATCTGCATCTAAGAACTTGACTGCTAGATAGTCTACAAATGCTAGAGGCTCTGCACCAACACATACAACATCATTTGCATTCATCGCTATGCAGTCTATGCCTATGGTATCGTACCTCTTTGCTAGAGAGGCTACTATGACCTTGCTACCAACCCCATCTGTATGCATAGCTAACACTCTCTCATCATCTATACTTATGAGTCCAGCATAGTGCCCATAACCAGAGATCACATGCTCGCCATGTGTACCTGCTATCATGCTTCCTATGGTATGGTGTATCTTGCCTATCTTCGCTGTATCGATACCAACATCCTTGTAGGTTACACTCTGCTTCTTGTTACCTTTACTACCCTTCCTGCTGGTACTCCTCTCACTCTTACCTTTAGACCTAGCCATACCTTCTTATATATCTACTATACTGCGTACTATAAAAACCATGATGAATTATAATCCATGTATAGAAATAAATGATGACTCTTACAGTACTAACATATATTGCGCTACATTGCATATAGTAGATATGTTAACCTAACATAGGCTAGAGTGTATAACCAAATCATTATAATGAATAGACTTATCGTTGCTAGAAGATTGTATATCTTACCATCTACCTTAATACTATTATGTCATCTGAGAGTCATCTAACATGAATATCGGTATCGTGCCTCAAGTTGATCTCTTATCCTAAACCTGCCCATTCATATATTTGCGCCTCCTTCTTACTACTGCTACCTCTCTTCTTCCTCATAAAGAGTATAGTACCAGCAATAAGAGTAATAATAACCAATATTGCTACCCCTGCAGTTGCTCCCCCATATCCACCATCTGGTAGTGTGTCTCTAACAGGCTCCAATCCTATCCCATCACTATATGAACTCTCTACCCGCTTGAATACAAAGGTTCTCTCTATACTACTAGAATCGGCAGTCACTACAAGTCTATACACGCCTTCAGGATCATTTGTAGTGAACCGCTTAACCTTCACATAGAAGCCATTATCACTACTCCACTCTCTACGCTGTACACCCTCTTCAGTAAGATAATAAGAGTATCCCTTCACATAACCTAGCATCTTATCCATACTGAACCATATAGAGTCATCTGGTGCAATAACCTTTATACTTACGCTCTTGGCTGAGCCAGATACAGAGCCTCTAACCGTAAGAGTATCACCAATCCTGTAGTACTGCTCCTTACCGTCTGTGTAGTAACCATCTATACCAACTATCATGAGGTTAAGATAATCACTCATCCCTACCCTCTCCTTTTGTGCATTGACAGGTAATATAGAGAATAGTACCATTAAGATGCAAATATAGCCTAATTTATTCATATGAAGGTTAAGATACCGGTTATAGATAACTCTTTCTGTAATAGATCATGAATCATGGATCTGAGTGAAAAGTTTAAGATCTGTTCATCTGCTTTATCCTCTCCTCTATAGCATCATCAAGGTACATCTCTAGAACGTCCCCTAACCTTAGATCCTTCAAGCCCTTTGCTAGCCTCTCAGCCTTCGATGCATCTACATCGAGCCCTAGTATGCTGAGCAGGAATGCTGCACCATTCTTACCTGCAAGTTCCCCAAAGACTATCCTCCTCCTATTCCCTACTGCTCTAGGCTCTATTATCTCATAGGCCCTTGGATCTCTTAGCACCGCTGCAAGATGTGTCCCTGCTTTATGCTTGAATGCGCTATCCCCAACTATCGGCTTGCTCTCTGGGGTTGCTATACCAGTGTACTGCTCTATAAGCCTCGAGAGGTCCTTGAGCATATCAAGCCTAAGATCGTTTCTACATCTGTAGAGCATTGTAAGGATGACAGCAACCTCAGCAAGAGCAGGGATACCATTCCTCTCCCCTATACCATCTATCGTAGTATGGATCTGGTCTGCACCTGCATCTACCCCTGCCAGTGCATTTGCTAATGCTAAGCCAAGATCGTTGTGGCAGTGCAGATCCAGCATTGTCTTGTTAGTATCTATACTTGCCTTAACCATGTTAACTAGCCTATACATCCCCCTAGGTAGCATTATACCTACTGTATCAGGGATGCTTATCCTATCTATCCCCGCATTGCTTATGTCTCTGGCAATCCTTGAGAGGAACTCAGGCTCTGCCCTACTTGCATCCTCTAGCGTGAACCTTGCCTTTAGATCATGGGCCTTTATGTAATCAACAACATCCATAGCTCTAGCATATGCCTCTTCCCTCCCTATCTTCAGTTTGGATCGTAACTGCACATCAGATACACTCATATAAGTTGCTACCCATTCAGCATCGCATGCAATTGCAACATCTATATCCTGCTTTATGGCTCTACAATGAACAACTATATCAGCGCTCAGACCAGCATCTATTATCATCTTTGTTGCCTGTCTATGATCCTCAGAGATCACAGGACTTATCTCGATCTGATCTACACCAAAGTAATCAAGCATCCATGCTATCTGTACTCTCTGCTTCACCGTGAATGCTACTCCTGGATGCTGCTCCCCTTCTCTCAATGTGCTATCCAATATATTCACTCTTCCGATACTGCTGTTACTACCATTGCTTGAAGATAGTAGATTATTGTACCTTTCATCCACCACCATGCCATTGTATAGCATGGCATAATAGTTTGGATCCCTCTCATCTATAACGTAATGCATATCAACACATACAAGGATACTATATATACAGATTTCGTTATGATATTAGTATTTTACGCCACCACATAGTACTAAAGTTGTAGATAATTATAATTGTATGTCTGGATTCAGTATCATTCTATATGTATTATGCCGTAATCAGTAAGCATTGTAGCACTTAGTAAAGGATAAAGACCGGTTGATTGAACCAATTTTGCTATGTTACTATCCTCAATATTATTACTGTATTCGTATCATCAACACCATCTATCCTCCTAACATCATCTATACACTTGTTTATCTCCCCAATACTTGGTGCGCTTATTATCGCTGCTATATCATACTGACCAGTTATCTCATAGACTACCTCAACGCCTCTCAATGCCTTGAGCCTCTCAGATACCTTTGCTGTATCCACAGATGGCTTGACGGATATCAGGGTTATAGCGCTGGTCCTATTACTCAGGCCCAACTCTACTGTGAACCTCTTTATTATACCAGAGTCTAGTAGATGCTTTATCCTCCTCCTTACTGCAGACTCTGATAGTCCTACTACCTTTGCGATATCGACGTATGATCTCCTACTATCCTCCTTGAGTATGTTTATTATCCTCTCATCTATACTGTCCAGATACACAGGTTTGTTGCTATCGTTGGCATTGTTGTTATTGCTATTGTTGCTATTCAATCTTCCACCACTCCTCTCTTTCATGCTCCCACCTTACTATACCTAGACTCCTCTCCTCATCTCCTCTCTAGCAAGCAAAGTATCGAGTATAGATAATGCTTTGGATGCTATACCCTCATCTATAAGGAGAGGGGGTAATAGCCTTATGATATTCCTTCCAGAGTAGAGCATGAGTAATCCATGGCTAATACCATCCATCAATACATCCTTGACATCGAACCTTAACTCTACACCTAGCATGAGCCCTAGACCTCTCACATCCCTTACCACTCTATGCCTATCCTTCAAGGTTAGTAGTCCATCCTTCATGTACTTGCCGATTCTATCTGCATTCCCTACAAGATCATCCTCGATTATGCATTCTAACGTTGCCTTTGCAGCAGCACAGGCGAGTGGGTTACCACCAAACGTGTTGGAATGCTCCCCAACCTTCAGAGCATCCATAACATCCCTTCTTGCTAATACAGCGCCCATAGGTACACCCCCAGCAATACCCTTTGCGATACACATGATATCTGGTGCAACATTCCAATGCTCAGATGCCCATAACCTTCCTGTCCTCCCGAGCCCTGACTGGATCTCATCAAATATAAGCAGTATACCGTATCTATCGCATAGCTCCCTAACCCTTGTAAGATAGCCATCCGGTGGCACGTTTATCCCACCCTCACCTTGTATGGGTTCAAGGATAACTGCGCCTATGCTAGCTCCGCTACCACTTAGCAACTCCTCAAGCTTATCTGCATCACCATATGGGACAAAGTTAACCCCTTCCAGTAACGGCTTGAATGGCTCTCTATACTTGCTGGCATAGGTTATTGATAGTGCACCCATGGTCTTGCCATGGAATGAGTTCATAGCAGCAACTATACCATGCTTCCTAGTGTACTTCCTTGCGATCTTTATCGCTGCTTCACATGCCTCTGCACCACTATTGCATAGGAATACCTTGCTGAGACCTTTAGGCGCTATACTTGCAAGTAGCCTTAGAAACTCGAGTCTGACATCATTGTAGCATGAGCAGTGACAGGTTATCAGCCTCTCAGCCTGGGCCTTTATAGCACTCACAACCTTATCGTTGGAATGCCCAACCAGTGCAACGCCATACCCAGCCATGAAGTCTATATACTCTTTGCTGTTGCTATCCCATACATACGCTCCTTTCCCTCTAACAAGTTCTATTGGGTAGCGTTGGAATACATTGGCAAGGTACGAGTCCTCCTCCCTCATCCTCTCACTTATGTTTATAGTCTCTCTCTGCATGGTTCACACCCATACCCATACATATCCATACCCATACATATCCATATCCATATCCATACATACCCATACCCATATCCATACATATCTACTGTTTACCATGGCTTATAACTGTACAGTTGAGATGCTTTAGCGCACTGCTTATAGGATTCTCAACCTTGCCAGATGCTATTATTGCCTCCTTTACGCCCATGCTAAGTGCCTCAGTGCATGCAAGAACCTTCTTCTCCATACCATATCCTATCCTTGGGAGCATCCTCTTCGCCTCATCGAGGGTTAGATGCTCAACCAATCTGCCATCCATCATAAGCCCGTTAACATCCGTCATGAAGAGTACTCTATCTGCCTTCAATGCACCAGCAACGTACGCTGCTGCCCTATCCCCATCAACATTGAGCATCTCATACTCATCCCCTATGGCTACTGGTGCTATGACTGGAGTATATCCTGATTCTATGAGCATGCCCAATAACGATGTATTGACACTGCTTATCTTCCCTGTGTATCCCCCATCTATAGCAACCTTCCTACCCCTCTCATCTATTATTATCAACCTCTTCTTCCTCTCAGCAGTTATCATGCTAGCATCTATGCCAGATAGACCTACAGCCTTTACCCCATGCTTGAGGAGCATGCTGACTATCTCTTTGTTTACCTTCCCGGCCATCACCATGGTGAATATCTCTATAGTCTCCTTATCTGTATACCTGCTCCTTATCCCTCCAGGGGATACCACAAAGCGCTGCTCCTTACCCAGTCTGCCTGCTATCCTCGTCACTTCTTTGCCTCCACCATGGACTATAACAAGTTTATCATTGCTTAACGTATTCTGTATATCCTGTATGGTACTAGCATGCAATCCATCAACTATGCTCCCTCCTATCTTTATTACTAGCATGGTATTACACCTTTAGTAGTGTGGAAGATGATACTCATGTATGCACACCATAAAAGATCAGACTGGGGTCAGGGGTGTTATAAGCAGCCCTTCAGCCTCATTGAACCCATACATCACATTCATGCACTGTACAGCAGAGCCAGCAGCGCCCTTCATGAGGTTATCACTAGCAGATAACGCAACTACCCTGTTGTTCCTCTCATCTATATCGAAGCCAACATCGCAGAAGTTCGAGCCAACTACGAACTTTGGGTCTGGGTACTTGTATAGACCTTTGGTATCCCTAATCAGTCTAACGAATGGTTCGTTCCTATACATGCCTCTATACGCTCTCCACAACTCCTGTATGGTTGTACTCCTCTTCAGGAATGCATGGTTTGTGCATAGTATGCCTCTAACTATGTTTACTGCATGGGGGGTCATGCTAACACTAACCCTCCTCCCTGCTATGATACTCATCTCCTGTTCAATCTCTGCTGTATGCCTATGCTTGACCGGCTTGTATGGCCTAACAACACCGTAACGCATGGCATGATGTGTACCAGATGATGGCTTACCACCAGCGCCAGATGAGCCTATCTTGCTATCAACTACTATATGATCGAGATCTATCAGATCGTGTTTTGCCAATGGGGCAAGTGCTAGAAGCGATGTTACAGCCATGCATCCAGGACATGATACAAGCCTTGCGTTCCTTATCTCATCCCTGTGGAGTTCAGGTATGCCATATACAGACTTGCTCAAGAGGTCTGGGTATGGATGTGACCAGCCATAGTAGTACTTGTATGCTTCAGGGTCCTTGATCCTGTAATCTGCGCTCAGATCTATAACCCTTACACCTGTATCGTACAACCTCTTGACTATCTCAACGGCCTTGCCATGTGGTACTGCTGTAAATACAAGATCACAGTTACTGCTTAACTTATCTATATCAAGAGGGGAGAAGGTTATCTCTGTGAACCCTCTGAGGCCTGGATGTATCCTATGTACATATTCCCCAGCATACTGCCTAGATGTTACCATCGCTAACTCAACCCTAGGATGTGTAACAAGTAATCTTAGTAGTTCGCCTCCAACGTAGCCTGATGCCCCAATAACCCCAACCCTTATCTTCTCTCTCCCTCCATCACCCATGCTCATGCTCATACTCATGCTCATGCTCTAACCACCTTCATCGCATAACTAACTATCTCTTGCGCTATATCAATGCTACTCACGCTTGCTGCACCTCTAAACTCTACTGTATTGTTGACCTCATGCACAAGCAGACCTCTAGCCTCATCCTCCATCAGATCTATGCCTAACACTCCTCCCCCTACAGCTTCAGCAGCCCTCAGGCATGTATCCTCCAACTCCTTGCTTATTGGGCATGGTTCTGCCTTGCCTCCCCTTGCTATATTTGTCTTCCACTCTCCCTCTGCTGCATATCTGTACACTGCTGTTATCACCCTATCCCCAACGACTATGGCCCTTATATCCCTTGGTGGTCTCCTGATGTATTCCTGTAGATAGTATATCTTGCTCAAAGGGTTTGGCGTCTCCTCCCTCATCTCAACTATACTCTCCATCATCTCCCTATCCTTCACAGGTATCACAAGCCTCCCCCAGCTCCCTACTATTGGTTTGAAGACTATAGGGTAGCCTAAGTTATTTGCTATCTCTATAGCCTTCTCAGCACTGAACGCAAAATATGTGCTAGGTGTTGGCACATTGTACCTTGCCAATGCTAGAGAGCAGAGCAGTTTATTCCCACACGTCTCAGCAACACTGTATCTATTTATTGTAGGTATGGCAAGGGACTCTAGGCATGCGGTTATGTACAATCCTCTATAATGGCTTATACACCTCTGGATAACAACACCGCCAAAATCTATACCGTTAAGCATTCCATTAGCATCCAGATGGATACGTCTCTTCATAACAGCATTGGTGTTGAATACAAGGTCTTTTGCATCGATAAGTTTTGCGTTGTAACCAAGTTTTAATGCCTTATCGAGTAACTCCTTCTCCTCCCATCTTAGCCTATCAAATACTATTGAGATCGATGCACCATTACTACTACTACCATTACTACCTTTCATGATACTGCTCATGCTCTACTACTCACCCCAATCCTCTCCAACACTCTCCGCAGGTTTCAAGGTTATCTTCCCATCCATATGAGTAACCTCATAGTTTGCTCCACAATCTGGGCATGTAACTATCTCGCCATCCACAGCATCATCTGGTATATTCAGATCCTTATCGCACTCTGGGCATCTAACCTTAACCATATCCTTGCCTCACCCCTCCATCCTCATGATTGTACTCCTAACCCTGTTTGCAACTATGCTCTGAAGCCCCCAGAGCTCAACGAATCCCCTTGCTAGGCTCTGATCGAATGTTGAACCCTTGCTGTAAGTTGCCAACCCTTCATCGTATAGAGAATAAGGTGAGGATCTTGCAACGACTCTGAATGCACCCTTGTACATCTTTACAGTTACCTTACCATTGACATACTCTTGAGTAGATTCTATGAACCTATCAAGATCGGATCTCAATGGCTCTAGCCAGAGACCGGAGTATGTTAGCATACTCCACTGCTGCTCTACGATCTGCTTGAACCTGAGTTGGTGGCTCGTCAGAACGAGCTTCTCCAACTCTTTATGTGCCTCTATAATAGTCAGGGCAGCTGGTGCCTCATACACCTCTCTAGACTTTATGCCCACAACCCTATCCTCTATATGATCAACTATACCAACACCATACTTGCCAGCCTTCTCATTAGCATACTCTATCATCTCCACAGCCCCCTTCCCATTGCTACCTATCCTGAGATCATCGACAGCAACAGGCAGACCATGCTCAAACTCTATATGCATATAGGTAGGATCATCTGGTAGGAGGCTTGGGTCTACATTAACCCATCTGAATGCATCAGCATCAGGCTCCCTATCTGCATACTCTAGGCTCCCTCCCTCTATGGCTCTCCCCCACAGGTTCTGGTCTATACTATACCTCTTCGCTTCAGATGCTATCTCTATCCCTTCCTTCTTTGCAAACTCCAACTCCTCATCCCTGGTCATGTTCATATCCCTTATCGGTGCGATTATGGTACACGAAGGCATCAGCGCCCTCATAGTTATATCGAATCTAACCTGATCGTTACCCTTGCCAGTGCATCCATGTGCAAGTATCTCTGTACCTTCCTTCCTTGCTATCTCAACCACCTTGCTTGCTATCAATGGCCTTGCAAGTGCAGTGGCAAGAGGATACTTCCCTTCATAGAGACCATTAGCCTTTATACATGGCATAACGTAGTTCATAGCGAACTCCTTTCTCGCGTCTATGGTGTAATGCTTCGCAACACCTATAGCCTTCGCTCTATCCTCTATAGCCTTGAGGTTATCACCTTGACCAACATCTACAGTAACGGTAACAACATCATAACCATACTTAACCTGTAACCATCTTATCGCTACAGATGTATCGAGTCCACCAGAGTATGCTAGCACAGCCTTCATAGGGTGTAATCTGCAGATAACGCTACATTTATATTTTTTGGTCTTAGATTACCAATATAGGTGGTAATGCCTGATGTTGGTCAGACAGAACATAACCAAAACGGTTAAGGCCATAATCGATAACGATCTTGCCTTTCAAGATGCGCTACAAAGGGGTTACGGTAACTTTAGTGCAATAGCGAGGATGATCAAACCTAGTGTAGATGCTGTGCTGAACAGGGATGTGAGCATAGACAGCATAGTTACAGCATTGAAGAGGATAAGGCATAACTATACACTCCCTAGCAGGAGCATAGAGGCTATAATAGCAGATAGTAAGATAAATGTGAGGACCGATGTTGCAAAGATATCCATAGCAAAGAGTAAGAGTACTATAGAGAAGGTATCACTGCCTTTGAAGGAGCATTACGATTCGTTCATAAGCGTATCTGAGGGTATAAACTCTGTAACCATGATATTCGATGATATAATACTGGAGAGGATGAAGGATATATTCAATGAGTACTTGCTGGAGGTTGAGGACGAACTTGCTGCTATAATAGTGCAGAGCCCAGAGGAGATAATAAAGACCCCAGGTTGTGCACTCGTATTCTACAATCAACTTGCAAGGCGAAGGATAAACATAGAGGATACAGTCAGTTGCTATACAGATACTATAATAATAGTGAAGATGGAGGATATTGCCAGAGCATTCAACGCCTTAACAGAGCTCATAGCAGAGAGCAGGAGGCATGCTGCAAAGATCGCTCAGGAAATATAACCAATAATTCCCCTTGGAAGGGAAAAACCTAAATACTTTACCGCTATTACTACTATAAATGAATTATAGTAGAGAGGATGTGAAGGGAGGATACACTAAAGTTAACATGTTAATAGAATCTGGTAAGTTCGAAGATGCCCTAGCCTATATCGATAAGGCTATAGAGATGGATGGTAGCAATAGTATGATATGGAACCTCAAGGGCTTCGTCCTATACGCTCTAGGTAGATTTAAAGACTCGCTGATATGCTTCGATAAGGCTATAGAGATGGATGGTAGCAATGCGAAGGCATGGTACAACAAGGGTGTAGTGTTACTTGAGATGAAGATGTTCCATGATGCTATAAAGTGCTTCGATAAGGCTATAGAGATATATGATAGGGATGCTGGGGTATGGAACAACAAAGGGGTAGCACTCTACAACTTGAAGATGTTCCATGATGCTATAAAGTGCTTCGATAGAGCATTGAGGATAAACCCTAGGGATGCGAAGGCGTGGAGGAACAAGTGTAATACGCTTGTAGAGTTAGGTATGCTGAATGAGGCTGTGAAGTGCTTCAACAAGGTTATAGATATAGCTAATGATGATGGAAGATAACAGAAGCATAGCATAGGCTATCCAATGACTATGCTATTCAATAACTACTAGTAAAAGATGGCCATGCTTGGCTAGGTTAACATTATTAACCGCTCCAACGTAGCATTAGACGTGCAGATACTGCATATATCTGATACCCATCTAGGATGTGTACCTCTCAACCTAAAGGAGAGGGAAGAAGATGTATATGAGGCGTTCAATGAAGCAGTAGATACTGCAATAAAGGATAGAGTTGATGCTGTAATACATGCTGGAGATATATTTCATACACCAAAACCATCTGGCACAGCAATAAACAGACTAGGTGAGGCTGTTAAGAGGCTTAACGAAGATGGTATAAGGTTCTTCTTCACACTAGGAGAGCATGATATAAGCAGGGTAAGGGATACCCCTTCTCCATACCTCTTCCATAGACTTGGGATGGCAACGTACATAGGCGATGGCAAGCCCTACATCTATAAGGATAAGGATACGCTACTCATAGGCTTCCATAAGCATAGGAGGAGTGAGTGCTATGAGCTCGTGGAGAAGTTAAAGGCTATAAATCCTCCCCATGATGTGAAGAGGAAGGTACTTGTACTCCATCAAGGGTTGGGAGAGTTCCACCCTTATGCATACGAGTTGAGCATAGACCATCTCCCCCCTAACTTCAACTATTATGCCATGGGTCATCTACATGACCATGCTATGAAGAGTTATGGTAATGGCATAATATGCTACCCTGGATCTATAGACCCAACGCCAAATGAAGGTATAAAGGAGTTCAGGAAGGGCTTCTGTATGGTGGATCTATCTGGGGATGAGGCTAAGGTTGATTTCGTACAGATAAGATCATCGAGGAGGCATATGCGTTATACCATAGAGTATGAGAGGCTAGATGAACTCGTGAGAATTGTTAAGGATAGTATAATAGGGCTTACAAAGAAGCCAGTAATAGAGGTAAGGATAAATGGGAGGGATGGAGTAGATAGGGCAAGGATAGCAAACATACTCTCCAAGATCAGCGATCTCTGCCTCTACTATAGTTGGGAGGTTGATCTTGTAAGGAGTGATAAAAGCCTTAGGCTATATGAGGATAAGCCGGATATAGAGAGGGTGCTGCTTGAATCAGCAGCAGAGGTACTTGGAGATCATGCTACTGCTAGTTTTGCAATAGATGAACTACTACCTCTACTTAATAATGGCGATGTGGATAGTGTAGTGGACCTTGTATGGAAAAAGTTTGAGGACTCTCTCAAGAATACATGAGGGGTGTATCTCAATGCTTGAGGGCATAAGGCTTATAGACTTCATATCACACAGGGATACAGACATAAGGTTCGGTGACGGTATCACGGTCTTCGTGGGCAGAAATGGTTCTGGCAAGTCATCTGTTATAGATGCCATAACATATGCGCTTTACAACGAGCATACCAGGAGCGACAACAAGAGCCTAGTAAGATATGGTGCACAGAGGTCCTCGGTTGTGCTGGAGTTCTCTATCAACAAGAAGAGGTACAGGGTTGAGAAGAGATTGAATAGAGGGCAGTTAGAGTCTGCAGTGCTATATGAGTTGAATGATGGTTCATGGAGGGCACTGGCTGCTGGGGAGAGGAAGCAATTCGGTGAGTCAATAAGCAATGAGATAGCAAGGATACTAGGCTTAGATTATGATAAGATGAGGGTTGCTGCAATAATACAGCAGGGCGAGATAGGTAGCATAATCGAGTCTAGCCCAAAGGAGTTCAAGGACCTAATAAACAGTGTAATTGGTATAGGGATGCTAGATAATGCATATACGCTTATGAAGGATGTTATAGATGGCTTCAGAACGAAGCTCAGACAGAACTATGGATATGATGATACAAGCAAGGATACACTCTTGAATGATGTGAATAGATACTCTCATGAGATAGAATCGTTAAGACAGATGCTTGATAGGGCAGAGGATGAGAGGAGGAGGGTTGCGGAAAGGAAGGCTATACTAGAGAAGGAGTATAAGGAGATGAGAGTGAAGAAGGAGAAGTTTGAGAGCATGAAGGTTCTCATCACAAACCTGCTTAACTACATAGGCGAGAGGAAGAGAGCAATAGAGAGTGATGTTGCAGATCTCAGATCTACAATATCAAAGGCGGAAGAGTGCTTCAGGTTGGTGGAAAGGGAAGAGGGTGTCAGAGCAGCCCTTGCTGATGCAGAGGAGATGCTCAAGGCGCTTGATGAAGAGATGGATGGTCTGAAGCAGAGCAGTACAAGGCTTGAGTCATTGAAGAAGATACTGGTAGAGAAGGAGATTATAGCAAGTAAGGCTAGGGAGCAGATGGGCATAGTTGATAGGCTTAAGTATGTGCCAGATGAGCTCTCAACACTTAGAGCGAGACTGGTGCAGATCAATAACGAACTCTCTACCATGAATATGGAGATGGGCAGGCTTAACGGTATGATCGAGTGCGCATCAAGGCTCGAGTTCAAGGACAACATATGTCCAGTCTGTGGTAGCAAGGTGGAGAGCATAAATCCATTATTCGATAAGCATGTCCTAAGAGGAAAGGTTGAGGATATCTCCAACAGACTCAAGAGACTAGATGATGAGAAGTCATCTCTAGAGAATAGGATATCCAAGTTGGAGAGGGATAATGAGCGTCTTCAGCAGGCTAAAGGGTTCCTTGAAAGCTGTAGAATAGTAAGCATGGACGACCTCCTCGCACTTGAGAATGAAATAAATGTGTTGAGGAGAGAGGTTGAGGGTGCAGATGCGATAAGGAGAAGGCTGAATACAATAACAACAGAGAGGAACTCTACCTTAAAGAGGGTTGAGGAGCATAGAAGGGAGATGGAGGCTATAAACAAGGCAAGGGCATTCCTCGATGCAAAGGGTATAAGTGATAGAAGTGAACTGAAACGGTTCAATGACGATCTGAGGGAGCGTGAGGAAGTACTTGCAAGGCTTAACAGGCTCTTGAATATCAATATTAATGCCCATACAATAGCCTCATCCCTAAACACATACAACATTATGGATTATGCGATCGATAAGTACTCAACGGACCTTGTAGATGGTATAAAGGCTCTTGCTGATGAATGTAGAGGATTCTCCCATGATAAGTACTCTAAGCTCGAGAATGAACTTAATACGGTTGCGAGGGAAGAGATGGAGAAGGAGAGAGAACTCTCTAAGCTTAGGGGAAGGTTGGATGATATCAACAATGATCTAACTAGACTTAGGGGTATACTGAAGATACTTGACCATGCATCAAACCATATAACTATGCTGGATGATATAAGGAGTAAGGTATTCCATAGGGATGGTAGGGTTGCAAGGAGCCTAAGGTATTGGGCACTACAGCATATATCTGAGAAGGCATCGGAGTACGCTAGAACCTTTGCCATGGGAATATCTAGGATAGAGTTGAGTGAGGCTAAGGATGCAGAGAGGGGTGGTGTAAATATGCTATGCTATGGTACAAGAGGTACCATAGATATAACATCTATGAGTGGAGGGGAGAAGGTTGCTGTAGCGCTAGCGTTGAGGTTTGCTATAGCCTATGTCATGGGTGGATACAGACTAGACTTCATAATAATGGATGAGCCTACAGTGCATCTGGATGAGGAGAGGAGGGTATCTATGGTTGAACTCATAAAGCTATTTGCTGAGAGCTCTGCGCTCAAGCAGATAATCATCATAACGCATGATAGTGAGATATTCGAGGATGCTAATGTGGATCATCTATACAGGTTTGAGATGACCGATAATGGTACACGTGTAAGTAAGGTTGGATGAGTAAGGAAGTAATGGAGGAATGGAGGAATGAAGGAAGGAAGGAAGTAATTGGATGAGCAGAAAAATAACAGGTTAGATAGGCAGACAGGGTTAGAGGAAGACTATCATACCTCCCTTCTTCGCTGCCGGTAGTGCTTCGTTCAAGAAGCCTATAACGTCCTCGAACTCAATCCCCTCCTCGAGAGTATCCTTCTTTATACCCATCTGGATTAGCATCTCCTTGCTTGGGCCACATGCAGTAACCTTAACCCCTGCTGCTATAGCATCCTTTAGGTACTTCTCCAGGGGCGGTGCACCAGGGAGTGTTATCTTCGCTGCTCCTCCCTTCTTGACTATCTCTAATGCATCCATGGTGCAGTAGACCTTGCATTTAGCGCCCATTGCTACACTGCCTAGAGCAAGTACTAGTGCAGGATATGCCCTGCTAGGCTCCTTGGATACAAGCACTATATGCACTTCTTGCTGCTCCTCCTCTACCTCGTTCCCATCACTCCTATCCATCCCTTCCGTGCTCATTAGCATCCCTTCCCTCTCCCACTCTTATGTCATGTATGTACTATGGTTTATACACAGTATCCTTTTAAATATTCGCTCTCTATCTATTCTAGCGTAACTATTATAGATAAATCTTATCAAAATGGGAATAATAGGTTTTCACCTACTGTTAGTAGGTTTAAACAATATTTTTCACCCCTATGTGTATATACTATGGTATGCACTACAAGCGTGAAGGGCTAGATATAATGATGATGATGCTAAGTAACCTTAAGGAGAAGAGTACTATCACACAGATAATGTATGCTGCAAGGCTGGATACAAGGACATCAAGCAAGTATATACAGATGCTGCTTAAGAAGGGGCTAATAGAGAGAGTAGATGATGGAGGCAATGTATACTATACTATAACTGAGAAAGGTTCTAGATTATTATTCCTATGCGAGGAGCTGAAGAGTATGCTGAGGGAGAATGTTGGTGAAGAGAAGGATATAAGCCTAATCTACATCTGATATGCTATAGCATGCTATAACAGACTGATAGAACTAGTAATAAATGGTAGTTATACGGGTGAAGATTAGTGATCTTATGCTATAGAATGCCGTAAAAATACCCCTAAAAAGGGGAATAAAGTAAAATCTTTCCAAAGAATAGTTTTTACGTAAGTGTAAGTCAATAATATTATGAACAGGTATATTAAAGCGTTTATTCGCCTAATCAAGGCAGAAGATCAGATAGGCAATGCGATAGCGTTCTTCACAGGCTACATATACGCTTCAGGACTCAATATACATGAAGATCTGCTCCCTGCATTTACAGCCACATGCCTAGGCCTAATGGCTGCTAATGCCCTCAACCAGTGCACAGATGCTGATACAGATGCTATAAACAAGCCTGATAGACCTATACCCTCTGGCATGATATCCTTAAGGGAAGGGTATGCTATAGTTGCTATGCTTTATGCTGCAACATTGGTACTCGGTGCACTTGTAAGCATAGAGTTCTTTACCTTAATAGGGGTAGCGGTCTTCCTGGGTGTAGCATACTCTATAAGGCCCTTCAGGTTCAAGGACAGGTTCATAGTATCTAACCTCTCTATTGCCATAGGGTATGGTGCTGTTAACTTCATGCTTGGATGGAATGTTACCATGTCATTGGATGCTACACCATTGCATATACTGCTCTTCCTTACAGCATTCGACTTCTTTGCAAATATAAGCAAGGATTACAGGGATATTGAGGGGGATAGAGTATATGGAGCAAGGACTATGCCCATAGTACTTGGAAGGAGTAGATCTATCATGATCCAGTTCTCAGCACTATACATAACATTCGCCATGCCAGTACTCTTCATACTACTCTCCTGCGTAAATACAACATTCATGCTTGTAAGTGCGATAGGCATGCTCTTAGTGATGCAGGCACATAGGGATCTCTTGAGTAATAGGGATGTTGTATGCTACAAGAAGATGATGCTGCTATACATAGCGGTAAGGTTGATGATAATAGTATCTGTATTTCTGTATTGGTAGCATTAGTTGCATGGTACAGTAGCATAGCAGTAATCTTGCATAATATAGCTAGCATAGCCTCTCTATTATTCTAGATTATGCATATCGCTATCAGCTAACCTATTCAGATCTATATCTAATGCTCTTGACCATAGATCCTCAAATATCCCATAGAACTCATCCACTATAACCTTCTTATCTGTAACCAATGTTACAATGTACATGCTCTTCTTTGGTGACTGGACTGAGAACCCTACCTTCTCTCTATCGAATATGCCAAACGGTGTGACGTTGATTAGATCACTAGCCCTAATAGATACAAGATCACTGTACATATTGCATGCTCGGAAGAGTTTTAATAGCAGCGCCTTCTTCTCTATGGCCTCTTCTCCATCGAATGTTAAGAGTGAGTCGAGGCTGTCAAGTGTTATTATGGACTTGAATACTACACCCCTCTCTATATCCTTTATAACCTCATCGATGAACCTCTCGTTGATAGTATTTATTATATTCCTCCCAACTATTATAACCTCCTCATTGGCATTACTGATGAGTGCTGGTATTAGATTCTCATACACTTCTTGTTCAGAGTCATACAGTACCCATCCCGAATAGTTCGTTGAGTTGGCAGTATCTATGGTTATCCTCTTCATCTCCTCAACCCACTGCTCAAGCATTGCAATCTCCTCATTAATCTGCATCTTCTTCTTGTTGAGCAAGAGCGTCAACGAGTATGCGGGATCGTTGAGGTAGTACTTGACAGGCTTGCTTAACTTGTTCTTGGTTACAAGGCACTTCTCCTCCAATGCCTTCATCACATCGTAAACCCTGGTCAATGGTATACCCGTGCTCTTGCTTATATCCTTGGCAGATAACCCATTACCCATGGTGAAGAAGCATATGTATGCCTTGGACTCAAATGCAGATAATCCAAGCTTCTTAGTCAATAAGTACAGGTTATCCCTTGCAACGGAGTTCGAGACCATCTATTTTGTATACTAAGGAGATAGTAATAAAGTTTTCTCCAATTAAATATAAATTAAGAAACTAGTATATTGAAAGATTGATTAATAGTCATGAGTATGATACACGACAAGCTTTTAAGCACTGTAGAGGAGTAATCTTATGGTTAAGAGTTGCTTGCATGCTGAGATCAGCATAGTGCCAATAGGTCTTCCTTCTACTAGTCTAAGCAAGTATATTGCTAGTGCTATCGGAGCGATAAGGGATAGCAAGGGGATAAGGTATCATGAGGTTACAGGAATGGGTACGCTAGTTGAGGCTGAGGATATTGACGCTCTCTTTAGAGCAGTCAAGGCTGCAAGGGATGCTATGCTTGAGCATGGTATTAAACGTATAGAGATCCTTGTAAGGATAGATGAGAGGTTTGATAAAGAGAAGAGCCTAAAGGAGAAGGTGGAGAGTGTACAGAAGTATAGATAACCAACTCTACTACAAGATACCGTTCAAATTTCAGATTATGTAGTGCAAGTTATATAACTGCTAGTATATAATGATGAATATGATGTTTAAGTTACAGAATCCTTTAATATTAGGATGTGAAATCTTGTTTATGGCAGATGGTACGGGGCTTAGGACAACAGGAATAGTCACCGGTTTAGCGTTATTATTGCTCTTGCTGTTTCAACCATATAATGGGAGTAACCAGTCTATAATAGAGAATACAGTACAGTATAGCACTGATGAGGAAGCTAGCACGGGTGATGATAATAGTGATGATATTACAGATGATAGGCTAATTCTTGGTGAACCTAGCGATACAGGGCCAAGCAACGGTAATGGTGATGAGGAAATAAAGGATATAGATGATGAAATTGATGATGGAACTGGTGCTAGATCAGGATCTGGTTCAGATGATGGTTCTAACGGATCTGGTTCAGGGTCTGGTAGCGGTTCTGGTTTAGGGTCTGGCGACGGTGATCTTCCCGATGGTGGTTTCATGGTAGTTCCAGAATATATGGCTGGTGCACTCCTTATGGTACTTACATTCATAGCCGTCTCTGCTGTATATATGCTCAGACTCAGGCCTAAGATGCAGTAGGTGCATCTTCTCTGCCCTGCTTATTTATTTCTAACCATCTTTTCTTTTTGTTCCCCATATTCAATTTCATAACTCTTATAATCCAGTCAGCTATTATACATAATATGGGTTTAACTAGAAGGATATCTATGCTTGTGAAGCAGAAGGTTAACTCTCTACTCAACAGGTTCGAGGATCCAAAGGAAGCACTAGATTACTCATACCAGAAGCAGACAGAACTCATGATAAAGTTAAGGAGGGATATAGCAGATGTTGTAGCAGCAAAGAAGAGGCTTGAGATGCAAAAGGCAAAGCTCAAGGAGAATATATACAAGTTGGAGCAGCAGGCAAGGAGCGCATTAGAGATGAATAGAGAGGACCTTGCTAGACTTGCATTGGAGAGGAAGAATATGAATATACAGCAACTGCTAGACGTTGAGAAGCAGATAGCAGATATGGAGAAGGAGCAGGTTAGGCTAGAAGAACTTGAGAGGAGGTTATCAGCCAAGGTAGAGCAGTTCAAACTACAGAAGGAGATAATAAAGGCAAAGTATACGGCTGCAGAGGCTGAGGTTAGGATAAAGGAGAGCGTTACAGGTATCTCTGAGGAGATGGCTGATGTTGGCATGGCCATACAAAGGGCTGAGGAGAAGACTGAGCGTATGAAGGCTAGAGCCATGGCTCTAGATGAGTTGATGGAGAGTGGTGTGCTAACAGATTACACAACAAACAAGGATATGATAGAGAGGGAACTGCAGGATGTGATGATGAAGGATGCTGTAGAGAAGGAACTGGAGAGATTGAAGAAGGAGATGGGCAAGGGAGAGGTGAAGGAGGTACAGAGGTCTAGGAAGGGGAGGAAGGGTTCAGAGGCTACTGCTGAGACGAGTCAGGAGTGATATCGATGGCTAGGAGAAGAGGATCTCCCAAGGATAAGGTAAAGAGGAAGAGAGGGAGGGTCAGAGGTAGAAGCAAGGAAGATAAGAGGGTCGTGAGGCTTATGGGTGAAGGTCAATACTATGTGGATGAGGATACCTTGAAGGAGATAAATGCGATAGATAACAGGATGGTTAGACTGCTCGAGGGTACTACTATAGTTGATGAGCAGGTTATAAGGGAGAGTATAGCAGGGATGCGTATGCTTGTAAAGAGCAAGGGCAAGAGGGTAAGGGATGATACCATAATCCCCTCACATATAATAATCCCTAGCATAGATATAACTCTGGAAGAGGCTAGAGAGATATTCAAGGGCGAGGGTCTTGTGCCAGAAGATATACTAGATATACTAGATTAGCCTACCAACCAACAAGCCAAAATGCAGGATCGCTTCTATTAGAACGGTATGTCCCATATAGGATACCACTTGGTCTTATCATTCTCAAATGCTAGTTCGTGTTTGAGGAGCGAGTATATTAGAAATTCAGATTCCACATCCCTTGCTCCAGCAGATGATGGCATGAACGGGTAGAATCTATTACTCCTATGATTGTATATTAGGTAGAACCTACCTCTCTTCTCAGCAAACGCAAACACACTTGCAAGTATCTGCCCCTTGAACCCATGATCTATGAAGGTATCTGCTATAGCATCGAGTGCAACAACAGCACTCTCAATCATATCAGTGCTGATGATGAACCATATGTAACCATACCTATCCCTCTCTACCCTATACGATATATCACTGCTAACATCAAGAAATCCTTTAGCATAGTCGAGCACTGAACTGAATATACCTGAAGCCTCCTTAACACATAGGGCAGCGTTACCAGTGAACCTAGCCCCTAACTTCACATCAAGAGTTATGTATGCTTGGGTCAGTGCGAATAGTGAAGTATCATCACTCCTGCCTTTACTTCTCCTAAATATCAATACATGGA
The DNA here is from genome assembly GCA_938030895.1 of uncultured Nitrososphaerales archaeon. Lineage (GTDB taxonomy): Archaea > Thermoproteota > Nitrososphaeria > Nitrososphaerales > Nitrosocaldaceae > Nitrosocaldus. Next base: position 110,537 of record CALHIV010000007.1, read on the forward strand.
TGCCTCCATATCCATGAGCCTTCTTATCCTCTCCTCTACAGGGGGATGGGTCGAGAATAACCTGCTTAATGTATCTCCAGAGAGTGCTGGTATTATGAAGAATGCGTTCATGGACTCTACCTCTCTAAGGTCCCTGCTTGGTATCCTCTTCATAGTCCCACTTATCTTCATAAGGGCGCTAGCTAACCTACTTGGCTTACCTGTAAGCAATGCGCCATCCCTATCTGCAATATACTCCCTGTACCTTGATATCGCTCTTATTATGAGGAAGCTTACAAACCACGTTATTGCTGCTATTATTATGGCAAGTATGAGCCCCCCAGCCTGGTCCCTGCTTCTATAGCCATATACGCCATACCAGCCATAGTGCATCATATACCATGCTATGGTTGAGAATATGCTTGCTAGGGTTATCGCAAGGACATCCCTGTTCTTTATATGTGCAAGCTCATGCGCTATTACACCCTCCAACTCCTCATCGTTCAGTAGACGCATCAAGCCTGTTGTTACAGCAACTACAGAACTCCTCTTACCTTTACCTGTCGCAAATGCGTTTGGCACGTCAGTATACATGACAGCAACCCTCGGCTTTGGTAGCCCTGCTCTAACAACCAACCTGTCAACTATCGCATGGAGCCTAGGATACTCATGCTCGCTAACTATCTTTGCACCAGTACTCCAGAGCACTATCCTATCTGAGAAGAGGTACTGCATTATAATGAAGAATGCTCCAAGGAAGATCAGTGGTATCATCCCTACACCAAGATACGCAAGAACAGAGAGGAATACAAAGTAGAGTACTGCTAGAACCGTAAAGCATAGCATCAATCTCATTGTTATACCCATATCCCTCCTCTTCCATTCGTACCTCTGCATAGTGTTATTATAGAGAAGAGGAGATTAATACTTTATTGTGTTAGGAGCCTGCTTATTGTATCTGCAGCCTTTACTGCTCCATCACTACCTCTTACCTCTCTCCTCTCATATGCTAGATATTTAATGATGAGGTCTTGCCTCTCTACATCATTATGGGAGAAGCCATGGTTCTTAGCATTATACTCCTGCTCAAAGTGTTGATTTTTAGATATGGGTAGTGCTGGCATGCCATAAACTCGCCTCATACATGCTAGACCTGCCTGCTAAAGAGATGAGGAGGTCAGCAGCATAGATCACCTCATGCCATATCCTTGACGTAGTCATGCATCTCTATTGTATGCATCCTCCCTTTATTATTGTGATAGTCTAGTCATTGCCTATCTTGCGTATATCTATTGCTGATCCACAGACTACAACCATCTTTGTAGGTATGTTAAGCCTATCAGCTATCTTCATATACGAATCTATAGCCTTCTCTATTAGGAACGTACCTGATGGCGTGCCTCCAACCGATACAAGTACAGTCTTATAACCATGGAACCCGAATACTCTCCTTAACTCATCCCTGTCCTTGCTTACCTTCCTTACTATTGGTCCAACGTAGGTTATGATGGTGTTACTTTCCATACTAGTGTGTACATGCTTATGCTCATCCTTGTACATGGGAATTATAACCATATCTGCTCCTCTAATTACATCCCTTGGATGCCTGTTAAGAGACCTCTCTACAAGTGATAACTGATCGTATAGGAATCTGCTCTCAAGCACGTCTGCTATAAGCACATTCTTTCTTTACGCCTCGCATCCTTGCCACTGCTATACTTGCAAAGTCTTCATCAGATACTATCAGCTCTGCTCTATACTCATCTATAAGAGAAGAGGCTATGCTTTTGCACTTTCTATAGCATGATATATAATCGAGTAGCGATAGTAGTCTATTACTGAATATGCTATTACTTGCATTAATGCTCTTCCCTCTGTAAGCCTCTACAACATTATAACCATGATTCTTTATATGCTGATATGCCACAACGCCAGTAAAAGACTATTTCGTCCATGCCTATGCCTACTCGTACAAGTTCATCTACAATAGCAAATCCCTGCTGGTATGACCAAGACCTATAGGACTTTAGAGGAGTATTCTAGCCATTTAGCTAACAGATGAACAGGATTTTTGTTTATTTGTTTATTATTTATTATTTGTTTATTATTTATTATTTATTTATTATTTATTCATCTATTCTCCTTCTGCCACTCCTTAATCATCCTATCCTTACTGAATACGAAGAACCTGTTATGCCAGAAGAGTGCACCAATTATACATATGTACTGTGCACTAAAGAATACATCTGCAGGCCACGTCTCGCCCTCATGTACTATAGCATATCCATATATCATATCTGCAACCATTCCTATCAATAGTGATGATGTGAGAAAGAAGAATGTTACTGATGCCAACTCACCGTTCCACAAAGTCCACAGTATAGCAAGTATGAATGTAAGAAGGAAGAGATCTAGCAGTATGTATGTTATGGCTACTGTTGTAGCATCATCAATACCTTCCATACTAAATCCATTGAGGAGCGAGTTGAGCATGAATATGCCTAGCATACCTATGAGCATGCCTATGATGGCCATAGTCCTCTTCTCCATCTGCCTGCAGTAGAATATGTAGAGCCTAAGAACATAGTATATGAATGGACCGTAACCAGCAAGCCATAGAATATCTGCAATACCCATCGAGGGTATATCTTCACCTAACACTATCTCATGGTAGCCCCATGATAACTCAGCAGCAAACCATAGTAATAGGCCAGAGGCAAATACAGCATATGATATACCATTAACACCATCAAACCTCTGCCTAAGCACTATCATTATTGCGTAGAAGCATGCTACTCCAGATGCTACTATAAGGACTAGATCGCTAACATAGTTATTCTTCAAGCCTAACGAGTCAGCATAGAGGATTATAGATGATGTTAATACTAGTAAAGGTACAAGCGTTGCAACTATCTTCATGCGTATTCTATAGACTTCACTACCCTTACTCTTGAGTATCATCACCATCTTCTCCTAAACTATAAAGAAAAGACTTTGTGTGTAATTCATGCTACATATAGTAAGTATAGATGATGAATTAATATGTGTATCAAGAGTAGCAATGAAGATCATCTACGCCTTCTCTACCATCGTATATGCTGTTAGCAGTGATCATGCTATGATATACTCTACCACATCTAGGGCAGTGTATTGTTAGCATCATGCTTTTACTTTTGCTTTTACTCTTGCTACTACATGTACATCCTTCCTTTACATCTATGCTTACCAGCCTTGGGAGTTCATAACCGCATGTACAGAAGATTGTTGCATGTGCTACCCTAGTAAGGGATGATAGCATGTATAGTCTCTCCTCTATATCTGTGGTTATGCAGTGTAATATGCTCTTAATATGGTATTTGAGTTGTTCACTATTATCATTAAGAGCAAGGTATTCGCCATCACTATCATCATTATTCCCCTCATAATATTCAATATAATCATGAGTAATACTATGGCTCAGACTCTTCTCTATGCGCAGGATAGTACTCAGCAGGTTGAGTATGCCATCTCCATCTACATGGTTTATATTTATAGGTATACTACTGCTATCTATACAAGATACCGTCTCATACATACTCTTATCCTTTAACTTAGATAGCACCTCCCCTAGCACTACGACATTCTTGTATGTATCAAAGATGAGATAGTTAATAACTGTCATAAACGCATCTAATATGGGCTCATGACCATCGTTGTTGCTAACCTTCTGCACTACACTACAATATATCCTGTTCATACTGCACTCCCTAGAATAGTAGCCTTTCAACAAGCGGAGAAGCCTATCCATAACTTAGGCTAGCCTAATCATATATTTAAACCCTGTGCAAGGTTATTATTAGAGTTAGTAGTCTAACCTGTAAATGCTTAGCATGCTTGATATAAGCAAGGCAAAGGAGATGCTCAAAGGGGTTATACATAGAACGCCTCTAGACTACTCGAACACATTCAGTAGACTCTCAGGATGTAATGTCTATCTGAAGATGGAGTGCTTCCAGAAGACTGGTTCATTCAAGGTTAGGGGTGCATACACAAAGTTATGTACATTAAGTAAGGAGGAGAGGAGGAGAGGTGTTGTAACAGCATCTGCTGGGAACCATGCACAAGGGGTAGCATATGCAAGCAGGATGCTTAATGTGCCGTGCACAGTTGTTATGCCCCTTAACGCCTCTCCAGCTAAGGTCTCTGCTACTAGAGCTTATGGTGCTGAGATAACATTCCACGGTAGCATATACGATCAGGCATGGGAGAAGGCCATGGAGATAGCTAGAGAGCAGGGTAGGGTATTCGTTCATGCATTCGATGATGCTGATGTTATAGCAGGGCAAGGGACCATAGGTCTAGAGATAATGGAGGATATGCCAGATATAGATGCTATAATAGTGCCGGTAGGTGGTGGAGGCCTAGCTGCAGGGGTAGCACTAGCAGTTAAGAGCATCAAGCAAAATGTGAAGATCATAGGTGTACAATCGAAGGCATTCTCAGCCATGAAGGAATCGCTAGAGCAGGGTAGGATAGTAGAGGTGAGTAATGGTTCTACCATAGCGGATGGCATATCCGTTAGAAAGCCTGGAGAGTTGACCCTTGCTATCCTGAGGGAGTACATGGATCATATAGCAACGGTAGATGATGATGCTATACTCAAAGCAATGTTCCTTCTGATGGAGAGGGCAAAGGTTGTAGTTGAACCAGCTGGGGCAGTAGGTTTGGCATATCTGCTTAACACTCCAGATACTGATCTGAAGGGTAAGAATGTTGCGGTTGTGCTTAGTGGAGGGAATGTGGATATGTTCCTGCTAGGCCAGATAGTGCACAAAGGCTTGGTAGGTATAGGGAGGTTGGTAAGGATAAGTGTGCAGTTGGTAGATAGACCTGGTGAGTTCAAGAGGGTTGTCGATACTATAGCTGCAAGCAGAGTCAATATAGTAGATGTCATACATGATAGACTTGGGCAGGATGTTAAGGTTGGGAATGCAAAGGTGATCCTAAGCCTTGAGGCTGAGGATATGGAGCATGCTGAGAGTCTGATGATGATGCTTAAAGAGCAAGGTATAAAGTATGAGTTACTATCCTAAACGTTAAATACCCATACTATCAATCAGATATATGCAGTTAACTAGGTTATACGTAAAGAACTTTGGGCCTATAAAAGAGGCTGATATTGAGTTAGGGGATCTTACAGTTATAACAGGGGCACAGAACTCTGGGAAGAGTTATCTTGCAACACTGATATATGCACTATCGAATGATCTTACTAATAAGTTGTATTCTCTACCCTCAGAAATAATGAGAGAGCTTGGAGTAGTATATGATGTTAACACATTACGCAGTGTAGTAGAAGAGAAACGAGATGTTATCAATAAATACCTTGATGATAGTAAGTTCATATCAGATCATGTTGGAATTGAATCCATCCTAAAGAGGCATTTCTTAAGAGAAGATATTATTAGAGTATCTTCCAAGAGTATGGAAATTATGGCAGAATATGCTAATGGTGTTAGATATAAGGTTGAGATAAGAAAAAGGAAAAGAAGGGGGAAGGAGAAGGAGAGGGAGAAGGAATCTGTAGAATTAATCGAGTATAATGCACTTGAAGGTAAGAAAGATAATCTTATCTCTGAATGGATAAATAATCCTATTACTTATCCCACTTTTACTACTCGTACACCTTATGTTCTATTCATACCAGTAGAGCGAATGCTCATTCTATCACTCTTTGCACTTACTGTATCGCTTATCCTTGAATACTTGGTTAAATATAGCGAGATATTCACTATAAAAGCACATATCTCATCCTATTTGCAAGTATTACAAGGTATACTAGCAAAGCCATCCCACTATGAAATTCTTCATATAGGTTCTCTATCTATTGAGAAGGGAGAGAAGTTGCCTCTTACTACTCTATATTTCTATGATAAAGAGAGGAATGTTACTCTGCCATTACATGCGGCAGGTTCAGGGATCATACAACTTGCTGGTATAATATTACCGCTCTCTTTCTCTTTAAATCGTGTTAGTTCAGCCTCAAACCATATTAGTTCAGAGTTAGTAATAATAGAGGAGCCAGAGGTCAACCTGCACGCTGATATGCACCTAAAGGTTGCTGATTACATAGCAGATAAGATAGCAGAGGGAAGGAAGATGGTGATAACAACACATAGCGAATATCTACTTGCAAGACTTGCCCAGTTGTATGCTGGAGGGAAGATAAAGGATATGAAAGTTTACTATATAGATAGAAGAGATAGGGTAGAGAGACTTGATATAGATGAAGAGAGAGGTGAGATAGAGCTACCAGAAGGGATAAGAGATGCAATAGATACACTCGCAAGAGATGCATTAAACCTGATAAAAGTATGAATACTAACATATCCTTTCCAGACAAGGAAAGAGGAAAGGGATGCGATATACTGATTAAATATAAAGATCGAGGATGCAAAGATTCATATGCCGTGGTTGAAGTCAAGAGTTGTAATTTAAACAGAAACGATTTCTCTAAGGCTAATAAGCAATTTGAAACAACTACTCATGATTACAGGATAAATAAGGAACCGATTAAGATAATCTTGCATGAAGGTAAGAGGTGTAAAACAAAATCATTATTTGTTGAAGGTATCAAGAGCCATAATATAAAACTGATCTATCTGGATGGTATAGAAAAGACAGATTCTAGTAGGGATACACTATATGATTTAATAATAGAAGACTATAGAAAGTGGAAGAATAGCCATAAAAATAAGCAGATATGAACAAGGAATACTATAGAAGGCTTGTATGGAATAGGCTTGAGAGCGAGGATGTTGCTCTACCACCATACCCTGTGCATGGAAGGATACCAAACTTCCTTAATGCTGAGAAGGCTGCGTCATTGCTAGCAACGTTAGATGAGTGGAAGAATGCTAAGGTTATCAAAGTCAACCCAGATAGCCCGCAGAGATGGGTGAGGATGAATGCGTTAAGGGAGGGCAAGGTTCTTATCATGCCAACCCCAAGGATAAGGGATGGATTCCTTGCTCTTGAAGGTGTTGATGCAGTAAAGGCATCAACCATCAAGGGTGCATTCATACATGGGAGAAGGCTAAGAAGCATAGATGAACTGCTCACAAACATCAAGCGTATAGATCTTATAGTTGAGGGTAGCACTGCTGTAAATCCATGGGGAGAGAGGTTAGGCAAGGGTGAAGGTTATGGCGAGTTGGAGTTTGCCATCCTGAAGGAGTTGGGGATTGTTGATGCTGCTATACCTATTGCAACTACGGTACATGATCTACAGGTCCTCAACGATAGATTGCCTCAAGATCCATACGATGTACAGATAGATATCATAGCAACCCCTACAAGGGTGATAAGAGTAGATAGGATAAGAGATAGACCTTCTGGCATAATATGGGATATGTTGAGTAGGGAGAAGTTGATGAGCATACCTTTACTTCAGGAGCTGTTCTACAGGAGTGGAATGGCATATAATAAGAATATAGATGGAAGAAATCACCTCTGAAAGAGCATAATTGTTACATAACTTGCATTACATAACACATCCTACACAAACTAGAATTATTAGTACAACTATTGAATGATATGGGAGATATGGTGAAGGATATACTGGGGATTCTCTCGCATAAAGGCGAGGTTAGATTGGTTGAACTTATGGCTATGCTTAATGCATCTGAGGAGAGGGTTAGAAGCATAGTGAGCATGCTAGAGAGCATGGGGCTTGTAGATGTTGAGAAGTGCAACGATCTCAGCATAAGGCTGAGTGATGAGGCTAGGAGGCTACTTGAGCGATAAACTCCTGATGTTAAGTATCATTATACTTCTATATCATATCATGTTAATTGATATCGTTTAACCGTTACATTCAGAGTTATTCTAGAAAGATTTAAAATTATGACTAATAAATTATTAGATAGGATGGGCAAGAGGATAGTGCTGACAAATGATAGAACGTTGACAAGTGAGTATAGGAGTATACCGCTCTTCGACTTTCTTAGCTGTGCACCATCTGAGAGAGTTCCAGATAGGCTCTTTGAGTTCCTAGCACCAAACGTGAAGATGCATAATGGTGTACTGAGCAAGGCACCTTATGGGCTGAGGAAGATAGAGGCTGGGCTACTCAAGGGCTACAGCAGGGATGAGGTTGCTGTAGTGCATCCTGAGCATCTGCATGAGTACATAGATGAGGATACAAGGGTTGTGGGCATATATGCGATGGATCCATTGGGGCTTGCCCCTGTAAGCATGATGTTCACTGGAGGGCAGGTGTACTTCACACCAATAAACCAGAAGTACTTCATCGATCTTGCAAGGATGTTAAAGGAGATGCGTCTAAAGAATGGCTACAGGTTCAAGGTTGCGGTTGGGGGTCCTGGAGCATGGCAGTTCGAGTTCAGGGTTGAGCAGCAAGAGGATCTCATGGTAGATCATGCAATAATAGGGGAAGCGGATCATGTTGCTGCAGATCTCTTCCATGATATAGAGCATGGAAGTCTTCAACCAAGGGTAAGGGTTGGGAGACAGCCAAGGATAGAGGAGATACCGGATATAGTTGGTGCAAGCATACATGGTGTTGTAGAAGCAATGAGAGGCTGTGGCAGGAACTGTGAGTTCTGTGAGCCTAACCTTAGGATAGCAAGGTTCATGCCCTATGATAAGGTCAAGAGGGAGATAAGCGTTAATGTCTCATCTGGAACCCATAAAGTATGGTTACAGAGCGATGATATATTCCTGTACGGGCTTGAGGATAAGAAGGGGTTCATGCCCAACAGGGATGCGATAATCGATCTCTTCACTGCTGTGATGTCTGTAAAGGGTGTAAGAAGGGCACAACCAACCCATGGTACTGTATCAGCAGTGGTAGCAGATCCAGATATGGTTAGAGCAGTCTCTCAAGTGATAAGAGCAAGCGCAGACAACATAATAGGGATACAGCCTGGGCTAGAGACTGGTTCTTCAAGGCTGATCAAGCGCTACATGCCGTTCAAGGCAAAGCCATTCTCTCCAGAGGAGTGGCAAGATGTGATATTCCATGGTACGAGGATACTCAACGAGAACTACTGGATACCTGCATATACGCTTATACTTGGTCTTCCTGGGGAGACCGATGAGGACTGTTGGGATACTGTAAGGCTTATAGATAGGATGGAGAGGGAGCTGCCAGAGCGCATAGGGAGTAAGGCGCACTTTACCGCAACGCCTCTAACCTTCGTACCGATAGGAGTGCTCAAGGGTGATGAGTTCTTCAATGCAGATAACATAAGTGAAGGGCATTACGCTGTAATATACAAGAGTTGGAGGCATACAATATACGAACTCTACAGTCTGCCTCCCTCTGTTATAAGACTCAACCCATTCCTGAAGTTTGCACTGATGAGGTTCTTCAAGTGGGGCGTTAAGATGATCCTCAGAGTTATAGAGGACTGGGGCAGGAAGCTAGGCTATGATCCAGAGAAGGTACTACTTGTAAGGCATGCGAACTAGGGATGGTGAGAGATATGCTGGGAGATGGTAAGAGTGATGGCAAAGGTTACAAGATAGTGCTAACGGGTGACAAGTGTGCAATAAGCAACTATAGAGGATTCAACTGGATAGGGTTCATAGGCTGCATACCATCCAACTACCCAAAGATGCCATGGAATAGAAGGATAATGGAGGATCTATTCTTTGCAACCAAGAGTTACGATGGTGATGGTAATGGCAAGGATGATGGAAGGCTAATCATTGCTCCATATGGCATAAGGAAGGTTGAGGCCGCACTCCTAGAGTATGGTTTCGATGAGAAGGATGTTATAGTTGCTGATCCACGCAAATTACACAGGGTCATAGGCCCAGAGACCAAGGTTATAGGCTTAACTGTACACGATCCAATGGGCTACGCTGCTGTATCCCAACTTGTAGCGTGCATGTTCAGGTTGATAAACTGGTGGCCGGCAAGATCATACACAGCGATGGCATTCAATGATCTCATAACGAACCCATTGCTGAAGAGGTATGGTTCAAGGCTGATAGTTGGAGGGCCAGGGATATGGCAGTTGGAGGAGCATCCGGAGAAGATCATGGCATGGGGTATAGACTGCCTAGTTGATGGGGAGGCAGAGGGTATAGTAGGTAAACTATTCGATATGGCCGTTAGAGGAGAAGATTTGCCATCAAAGGCAAGGGGCATGCCCATGAGTAGCGATAGCATTCCTCTAATAAGGAACCCATCATCGAGCGGGATAATAGAGATAACTAGGGGATGCGGGAGGGGATGCCAGTTCTGCTCCCCTGATCTGCTCATGTTCAGATCTATACCAAAGGAGAGGATACTGAAGGAGGTTGAGATTGAGGTTAGACATGGGCTAAGGAATATAACACTTCACTCAGAGGATGCACTATTCTATGGAAGGAGGCTAGGCAGTTTTGAGGTGAACCATAATGCTATAGTTGATCTATGGGAGAGTGTTAAGAGCTTCCCTGGGGTAAGGAGTGTAGGTACCGACTTCTTCTCATGTGCAAGTGTAAAGTCAAGCCCTAGAACGCTAAAGGCTATAGCAGAGATCATGGAGTTGGATGAGAAGAGCCCTGGGTTTGTAGAGACTGGACTGGAGACTGTAAGCCCTGAACTCGTTAGGATGATAATGCCTGGGAAGGTCAAACCATATACTATAGAGCAGTGGCCAGATGTTATAGATGATGCCCTAAGCATACTTGATGATAACCACTGGTTCACCATAGCATCTATGATGACCGGTCTGCCTAGAGAGAGTGAGAGAGATGTGCTTAGATGCCTTGAGTTCATAGACAGGATAAAGCACCATAACGTATTCATCTGGATGTTCCCACTCATGCCATTGCGCTCTATGCGTAAGCAAGCAGCAAAGTGGATGCCAGAGTATACACCTTTGAGGCAGCAGCTCATACTTGAGGCTACAAAGCATTCAGTAGGGATGATAAACAGGTATGCATGGACATTGCTGAAGCCATTACCTGCGCATCTACGCTTCATAGCATACAACTTCCTCAAGTATGTATCTGCTAAGATGCTTGAATACCTGAAGGAGGCTGAAGATGCAATAGAGCGTAATCGTGAGGATAGGCTGATGCTCTACAAGGACCTGGAGGTTGAAGTTAGCGATGAGGGCGAGGCTGTGATGCATATAGCAGAGATGGTGAATGAGCTTACAAGCCTACAGAGGTTTAACAGCAAGAAGGAGGAAGAGTAATAGAAGTGAACTACGCCTAGCGTCTAACAGAAGATCTAACTACAATTCTTTCCATACCTGTAAATCTGTGAGTAGCCTACTCTCTATACTCCTCAACATCATACAGGCTTAATCCCTTGCTGCTCTCTGCTATACTCCATCTAGAGCCTATAGGCTTTGTATAGAATGGATAGAGGATGTATGCCAATGCAAGCATGAACAAGCCTATAGGATCTGCCATTGCTGCCTTGAGGCCCTCAACCAGCATATCCTTCCTAGATAACCTCATATCCAGCCTATCTATGAAGTGCTCCAACTCTCTATGCCCAACAACTGCTCTCTTCACCTGCGATATGAACTCCTCTATACTCTCAACAGGCTTGAACCAGACTACAGCATCATCCCTATACCTAACCTGATAGCCCCTCTCAATGGTTATACACTGCATGTATAGGTCTATTGCTATAGTGTTGCTTGGTATCCTAGTTGCCTTTGCTATATTGCTCCTAACTGCCATAGCTCTACCCATTGCTATGTACTGGTTCATACCTAGAAGCCTAACCCTTCTAAGCCATGAGGAGGTGAATATATCTGCCCTCTCTGCTATACTCCATCTCTTATTATAACCTTGCCTGCAATTGCTATTATATAAAGGCAAGGGCATGGGGTTTCCTGCACATAATCCTGCATGCTCATCATCCATGATCGATCTTGCTAATAGCATGGTAGTGCATCTTGCAGGTATAACATCTGCATCATAGAGCACTATAACATCGCTCTTACCACTTGCATTAGCAAATATCTCATTCCATGCACTTGCAGCGCCCCTCCTCTCATCATGATGCATTACAACTATATTCAGCATACTCTTGCATGAGAAGTCTTTGATCATCTCTGGCGTTGCATCGCTCGAGTCATCTGAGATTATAACCTCTACTATCTCACCAGAGTTAAGATGCTGCATCTCCAGCGCTTTGAGCAGTGCCAGTATGCTATCCTGCTCATTGTAACTTGGTATACCAACGCTTATCCTCAACTCACTTTAAGTATTTAACTAAGGTTACTACTATTAATAGATGCGGGTCCCGCGGTAGCTCAGCCTGGTAGAGCTTCCGGCTGTAGTGGTTGGCCTTATCTGGCTAACCTGTCCAGCCCTACTAGGCAACAGAACCCATAGAGACCGGAGTGTCGGGTGTTCAAATCACCCCCGCGGGACTATTCTATCTTATGATAGATGGATACTGATGTCTATGGTTAATATATGTAGAATGGGAGGGCTAGCCACAAATACATGCATAAATGCATACATACATGCATACATGCATACATGCATACATGCATAGCAAAGAATTAAATACTCTATGGGAAGTGCATTACACATGCCTAGATTCAAGACGGTTCAAGAGGCATTGAAGATAATAGGGCAGAAGGACCAGATTCGAAAGGTATGGAGTTTGCACTGAGTTTATGCTCCATACCCGAATGATTTTGGTGTCATAGCCCATGTAGACCATGGCAAGACTACGATGAGTGATAGCCTGCTAGCTGCTACTGGGATGATAAGCCCTAGCGTTGCTGGGGAAGCGCTTGCATTGGATTACTGGGACCTTGAGCAGCAGAGGCAGATGACCATCAAGGCTGCTAATGTAACGCTCTACTACGAGCATGATAACAGACCATACGTCATAAATATGATAGATACACCAGGGCATATAGACTTCACAGGAAGGGTCACTAGAAGTCTCAGAGCTATAGATGGTGTATGTGTTGTATGTGACTCAGTGGAAGGGATAATGACACAGACTGAGACAGTAACTAGACAGGCGTTGGAGGAGAGGGTTAGGCCAGTGCTCTACATAAACAAGATAGACAGGCTTGTGAAGGAGTTAAGATTAACGCCAGATAAGATGCAGGAGTGGCTTGCTAGAATAATAGCAGACTTTAATAGGCTCATCGATATATATGCTGAGCCAGAGTTCAAGGATAAGTGGAAGGTTAGCATCCAGAACGATAGTGTTGCGTTTGGTTCAGCAAAGGACAGATGGGGTATAACAGCAAGCATAGCAGCAAAGAAGGGCTTCAAGTTCAAGGATGTATACGATGCATATATGAGCCCAGATGGTGCAAAAGGGCTTGCAGAGAGGGTCCCATTACATGAGGCCATACTAGGCATGGTTGTTAAGCACCATCCTCCTCCTCACGTTGCTCAGAGGTACAGGATACCAAAGATATGGAAGGGCGATCTGGAGTCTGATGTTGGAAGAGCGCTCCTAGAGTGTGATGAGAATGGTCCAGCGGTGATGATGGTTACAAATGTTGTTGTTGATCCTCAAGCGGGTCCTGTTGCTGTAGGGAGGCTATACTCTGGAACCATAAGCGATGGTGATCAGGTCTACCTTGTAGGGAGCAAGAGGACGGAGAGGGTTCAGTCAGTCACCATGTTCATGGGTCCATACAGGGAGATAGTTGGTAGTTTGACAGCAGGTAATATACCTGCGCTTCTAGGTTTGGAGCATGCTAGGGCTGGGGAGACTATATCAAGCATAAAGGATATAGTACCATTCGAATCGATAAGGTATGTATCAGAGCCAGTGGTTACAGTAGCGATAGAACCAAAGCACCCAAAGGACCTACCGAAGCTCGTTGAGGCGCTAAGGAGGATAAGCATAGAGGATCCAAACCTAGTTGTGAAGATAAATGAGGAGACTGGAGAGATGCTTATGGCTGGGATGGGTGTGCTCCATCTAGAGATAGCAACCACGCTTCTACAGCAGCAAGGGTTAGAGATCGTAACATCTAAACCATTGATAAACTACAGGGAATCGATAAGGAGCAAGGCCGGTCCTATAATGGCAAAGTCTCCAAACAGGCATAACAAGGTGTATGTTAGGGTTGAGCCATTGAGCAGTGATGTTATAGATATGCTTGTAACAGGGAAGATAAACGAGAATATGGATAGGAAGCAGATAGCAGCAGTATTGAGGGAGAAGGGCTGGGATGCTGATGAGGCCAAGGGTATAGTGGCCATAGAGGGTAGCAATCTCTTCGTTGATGCAACCAAGGGTGTCCAATACCTGCAGGAGTCGATGGACTCTCTACGCTCAGGGTTCACTGATGTTATGCTCGCTGGCCCACTCGTACAGGAGCAGTGTAGGGGTATCAAGGTTATACTCCACCACTTCGTACCCCACGAAGACCCAGCGCATAGAACCCTTGCTCAGCTACTCCCAGCAGCAAGGAGAGCGATAATGGGTGCTATGCTGAGCGCTGATCCCGTAATATTAGAACCTATACTTGGTATAGAGATAAGGTGCCCTGCAGAGATGATAGGTACAGTTGCTGGAGTACTCTCAAGCAAGAGGGGTAAACTGCTCAACATAGACCAGAAGGGTGTGATAGCGATAATTCAAGGTGAGATACCTGCAGCAGAGACCTCTGACCTCTCAGAGGTTATGAGAGGGGCAACAGCAGGCAAGGCGATGTGGAATACACACTTTAAGATGTGGCAGGCAGTACCAGCATCACTCACACAGCAGTTGATAGCAGAGATTAGGAAGAGGAAAGGGTTGAGCCCAGAACCGCCAAGGGCAGATGAGTTCATAGACAAGGAATAACTAACTATAGAATGGAATAGAATGGAATTCTGAATAATGGAGGATAGCATAGGATGGGATAGCGGTGATCGTAGCTGTAGTAACAATCGCAGATACGGCAAGTGTAACTCCATACTTTATTATATATCACAAATCCATTGGTAATCCTCATCGTAAGTAGAATTGGATGTTATGGTAGTGTAAATACTCATGGATCGATACGCTATTAACCTGCTACGCTTAAGATAGCCCCTTATAGGTTAACATAAGACTTAATTCTACCATCCACATTATATAGTGCAATGGGCAAGGAGTACGATGAGAGTGATAGTGGTAATGGTGGTAATAGTGATGGGAATGATTATGTACTTGCAAGTATAAGCGATGTTGGGTTCGTTGATCCATATGGGATAGAGGGTGCGTTGGTGCTAAGATCAGATGATGGGAAGGTATTTCACATGCGTGCCTTCTCTGGCGAGGTTGCAAGGCATATAGATAGATTCAGGCAAGGTGACAAGAACAGCATGCCTACCATATACAATCTTGTGAATGAGATAGCAGAGTTGGAGGATCTACTATTGACTGAGGTGAGGGTATATCCAAGTGGCTCAGCACTGAGAGCAAACCTCTACTTCAAGGGCAAGAATAAGAGTATCATACTGAGGAACTATAGGGCATCAGACTCTATAGCCCTAGCTGCATACTACGATATACCAATAAAGGTGAAGAAGGACCTCTTCTACGATGAACTCGATGTAGAGAGGTTGAGATGATACGCTGGCTTGTGCATAATTTATGGTGCGTGTGACATCAGCAAATATCTGCGCTATGTGGTGTGAGTATGCGTAAGAGGATTAAATAATGATCGATCATATGTTATATATGCAGCCTCTAGCGTGGATCAGGTTAGTATGGAGTGCAGTCTACCCATCTCTACTGCTCTCCTTATCTCCATGGCTATCCTTCTACCAACACCAAAGACCTCGCCATACATGTACTTCGTATAGGGGCTTGTAGTAGCAAGTATTGGGTTCCCTGGTACCCTTGGGGATACATCATACACTACCACATCCAGATCGCTAGTCACTATACTCTGAAGTGAGAATACGCCTATCATCCCTGGGGGGTACTCTTGCTTCACCACCTCAGCAAACCTATCCCCCAACTCGAGTACCTTCTCCAGCATAGACTCCCTTATACTTGCTGGCATATGCCCAATCTCTATATTCTGTACTACTATATCCAACTCATCCATTATCTCTAGTTGCTGCCTTGCAGGTATGCCTATAAAGTCGTGTATGTTCGTTTGAAGCCTACGCTCTATACCTAGAAACTCAACCTCCTCATCGAGTGGAGAGTAGAAGTAGTTGAAGTTGAAGTACGTACCTATAACAAACTCCTCTATCGTAGCATTTGCGATATCCTCCTTGCTTATTATACCCTTCTCTATCCTTGCCTCTACCTTCCTAAGATAATCCTCATATGATGATGCTATGAAGAATGCCCTCTCAAGCCTACGCTTTGCCTCCTGCACCTTGACCATAACTGGCCTATCTATATCCTTGGCATCCTTTATCACCTTTGGATGCCTTATACCCGCTCTACTGAGCAAGTAGTACTGGTTCCTCTCATACTGTCTATCCTCTATTCTAAGTACGCTCCTGTTACCGAATATAGGGAGCGTGAGTTCATGCTCAACCGCATCATAACCTAGGTATGCTGTAAGTGCTCTATGAGGAATTACTATAGAGTTCATCTCAAGCAGTCTTCTCTGAACATCAGCCTTAAGCATATCCCTAAAGTCATCAAGCACTATAACCTCATCTGCAAGCCTCTTAAACCTCTTGTATGGCAGTTCTCTACCCTTCTGGCATACAACTACTGTACTGAGCCCTTCATCCTTCGCCCCATCCATTATCTCTAGTGCTGAGTGACTACCCAATACACATACTGTTAGATCGTCTAGATGCAACTTGCCATACCTATCCACTATGCTGCTAAGATGTACCCTATCCTGCATATACATATACCAGAGGATGTCTATAATCAGCATTTCTATTTATGATACCTCTCAGGGATGAGAATAGTATACACCATTTATATCATCAGAACTTTAATATTGATACATGCTTAGAGACTCGATCTCAACAAAACATATAGTGCTATTGACTGTTGCCCTCTTTGCAGTACTCGTATCTATAATTGCTATCATAGCAAGCGAGATGTTAGAACCACGATCGAACTACAAGGAGACTACGTACATAACACTTGTATTCAACTCCTCTGGCAATATAGAGGGTATAAAGGGTATAACTGGCACTAACCCCTTGCTAGTTGCTAGGAGCTCAACTATGCATCAGTTGGCTATAACCGTTAAGAACCTTGATGATGATAGACACCAACTCGTTATAGATAGGATAGCTATGAGTAGGATTCTTGGTAAAGGGGATGAGGATACAATATACGTGAGTGGGGTACCTGAAGGCAGTTACAAGTACAGAGATGGTCTAAACAATAGGGTGTTAGGGGAACTCAAGGTTGTAAAGGTAACTGCACGTGGTTGATCTACTAATTAGCATAATCTTGTAGAGAAGAGAATGGATTAAAGGAGATGGTATTAACTTACTGTCTAGTACTCAGCCTTTCTATCTATAGTGCCCTTGACCCTTGCTATACTCTCCATCCTCCTCATGAATATTAGCGCTACTGCTATCGTGAGTATGGTGCTGAGCAGTAGATATGCCATACTCTCATGTGCATTATATCCTAGAAGGGATGATCTCACCACGTTTAGGAAGTGTGTAGTAGGTAACACTTCCCCTATAAACGATATAGGGTATGGGAGCATCTTTGGGGGGAATACTACACCAGAGAGTAGGAAGAGTATGCCAGTTGTGTACTCGCTCAGAGAGTACTGTAACTTGAATGTTACAAGGTTTATTGAGTATAGTACCATGCCTAGGGATATGAATGCTGCTACACCTAAAGGTATAGATGAGAGTAGGGTAAGGTAATCCACGCTTGAAGCAGATATGGGGAGGTTTAATGCAAAGTAGTTCGAGAATATGATGCTGCCTACTAGCAGGGATACTGCAACAGATACACTAGCGTTTATTGCTGATGCTACTCCCCTTCCAATTATATAGGTTTGGATGGATGATGGTGTTATGTACACATGCTTTAATACCTCGTACTTTGCCCTATCCTCATGTACAAGGTATGCTAGAGATATCACTATCGTTGCAGGATATATGAAGAAGACTGCGCCAGTGAATGTGTAGAAGAAGAGATCCTCCCTACTACCCTGTATGCTAGATGCTGTACTACCTATAACGAATACCAACCCTACTAGGATCACGCTTGCTATAGGCTTGGCTATAAGGTATGTTAGGAATACAAACGGGTTGGTCCAGTTGGACTCTACCTTCCAGCCCAACCATACCCCCTGTACTACAGCCCTTATAACCCCCTCTCTATCCATATGTGACCCCATAGCACAATTGCTGCTACTCTACTGCCACCTCAAAGTTAGCCTACCGTGCCTCTTGCTAACATCCTCCATCTTCCTCAACGCTATATATGATGAGGGTAGGAGTATAGCGACGAGGAGTGATAGCCCTACTATGTGTAGTAGAACATCCTCCATACCTTTGCCCATTATTAGTAGTAACCTTATTGCATCTATACCAAAGGTTAGCGGTATTATACTTGCAACCAACTTGACCGCTTGTGAGAATATCTGGCTGCTTAGCACTGGGTAGTATATGCCAGAGAATAGGTATATCGGTTCCTGTAGTAGATCTGCTATATGTGTTGCCTCTCTCCCATAGAGCAGGAAGAGCGATGCAAAGAGCATTCCCATACCGTACAATGCTGTTATGGTTAGCAGGAATACTATTAATAATGCGTTGATATCTAGCAGGTTGTACTCTACAGGAAAGAGCAGCGTACCTACAAGCAGTATAGATATGGAGCGTAATGTGGTATTCAATGCTCCTCCTGCAGCCATACCCAATAGCACTGCTAGCCTTGATGCTGGAGAGAGCATGTAGTGTTGGAGCATGCCTGTCTCCTTCTCCCAGTATAGTTGTGCAGAGACGCCCCAGAGTACATTGCTCCAGAATGCAAGCATCGCCCCTCCAACTATAACGAAGGCCATGTACTCTATTGGTGCATCAAGCATCGTGTACATGTAGATATAAGCACAAAGGGAGAGTAGTGGTATCGTAACCTCTGCTATACTCCAATGGGGCTCCCTTAAGAGACCTTTGAGCCTCACATATGCTCTAGCATATACGACCTTCAGGTTAAGGATCAGATCATCCTTGATATTGCCCCTACCCCTACTCATACTCATAATCCATCACAGATTTGAGATCATCCTAACTTGTGTATGGTGAATAGGATATCCCATTCCATCCCATTCCAGCATATTCCATTCCATCCCATTCCATCACATCCCATCCCATTCCATCACAGTCCATCCCATCATATCCCATTACATCACACCCCATTCCAGCATATTCCATCACATCGCATCATCCCTCTCTCATCCCAATATATCTCATATACACATCCTCAAGAGTAGGCTGATCCTTCCTTACAGATAACACCTTGTACCCATTCAGCACTAGAGTACTTACAAGATCTGGTATCTTCGAGTCATCATCGAGAATGATCCTTACTCTAGTAAGCCCATCGCTACTAATGCTGCCATCGTATCTTCCATTACTGTAACTACCCCCTTCATGCTTAACCATATAATCATGGTATCCATTATCACTACCCGATGGTTCTAGCATGCAAGCAAGTACACCACTACTCCTACTTATCTTCTCTACCATGCTATTCCTACTGGCTATAGCAGTAGGGTCACTAAAGATCTCAACGTTGATGGATACACCATTACTGAGGGATGACTTCAATGCTGAAGGGCTCTCATAGGCAACGATCCTCCCTTTGTATATTATCGCTATCTTATCGCACACCTCTTCGGCCTCTGCTAGATAGTGTGTAGTTAGCAGTATAGTCCTTGTCTTATCTGCATTCACCCACTCCCTTATGTACTTACGCATATGCTTTGCATTTATAACATCAAGCCCTAGAGTAGGCTCATCAAGGAAGAGCACCTTGGGATCATTTATGAACCCCCTAGCAAGGTTGAGCCTCTGCTTGTAGCCTGTTGATAGCCTATGCATCCTAACATCTCTATACTGCTCCAACTCCATATCCCTTATGAGCATCTCTATCCTCTCCCTTGCTGTACTACTCGATAGCCCATAGAGTTGCGAGAAGAACCAGAGGTTCTCCCTAACGGTCAGCATGCCATAGCCTGGTGTCTCCCCACCAGAGACAAGGTTTATGATCCTCCTAACCTGCTTTGCCTCCTTAACCACATCATGACCATGTATGTACGATGAGCCCTTGCTTGGTAATAGCAGTGTTGAGAGTATCTTAACCAGAGTTGTCTTACCAGCACCGTTTGCACCAAGGAGGCCTAGTATCTCGCCCTTCCCTATCCTTATGTTAACATCATCTAGAGCAAGTATGCTCTTACCTTTGAGTTCGAATACTCTACTAAGCTCTATAGTCTCTACAGCATACATCTCTATACACTATTTGTATACATCAGTAACTCTTATTCATATTCATTCCTTCTTCTTGCTGCTACTGCCTATAACCTTCTCTATCTCTGCTCTAAGCTCATCATCGTCCTTTCCAGATGGATCTATTCCTAGTGTTCTTGCTATCTCCTCCAACTTCTCTCTGTTTGGTTTAATATCAGCCCTATAGCCTCTCATCTCCCTCTCGGCCTCAAGCCTAGCCTTCTCATACTCGCCCGTTGCTCTACCTAGTGACCTTGCAAGCTCTGGGATCTTCTTCGCGCCAAACAGCAACACTCCTATTATAACTATTATCCAGATCCACTCTGCACCACTTATGAAGAGCAACAGATTACTTATCTTGCTTTAGGAATTTAAACCTACCTACATAGTAATTAACTGTACGAGTGTAATTCCATTGGTTACTACCATTAACATCTTTATTAGCCTGCTATCCTTGCTTGATCCTCAACTCTACAGCGACCATGCCTAATGCATAGAGTGCTATAAGTGGGAGAGCAACGAACCACATCGTTACCCCACTACCATCAGGAGTGATCAACGCCCCAAATACTGTTATTACAACTATAGCATAGCGTATATTCCTCCTCCAGAAGTACTTATCAACTAGATCTGCACTACTCATTACCCACATCACTATAGGGAGGAGGAATGAGAGGCCAAACGCTACTATGAACTGCATAACAAAGTTTACAAACTCGCCTATGCTTAGGAATGTCTGTATGCCTAGGGCCTCACCATACCTGTAGAGGAAGTCAAGCATGAATGGTACTATAACAAGATAGGAGAATATGCACCCTGTAGCGAACAGTGCTACTGTTGGAAGGGTTATCCTCTTCACTATCATAACCTCATCCTCATATAGTGCTGGGCCAATGAACCCTGCTACTTCCCTAACTATAACAGGCATTGCAAGTATCGATGCAAGTATTATAGCAACCTGTAACTGTGCAAAGAATGCCTGCCCTGGTGCAAGTTGTACCAACTCAACATGCTCTGGCACTAACTGCTCGCTCATAGCATGTATAACCTGAATGGATATGCTGTTTAGAGGATCGATGTAAGGATAAGGTATTGAGATAGGCATAGAGTCTGCCCATCTTATACCTATGGTAAGGTTCACTGCAGAGAGTATTATAATAGCAATGACTATCCTTAGTACCCTTATCCTTAACTCATCAAGATGCTCCTTAACTGTCCTCTCTTCCACTAATTATTGTTTAACATACACGAATTTATCTTTCTTCCTCTCACTATGCCTTGAGTGTTCATGCTACAGGTATAGCCTTCGCTGTATAGAGTGATTTGACCTCATCATCGCTAAGCCCATCAAACTCTAACCATATCTCAGATCTAGCATTGAACTCCTCATCCATGCTCAATGCTAACCTTGCTATATACTCATTATCTATCCTTATCCTAGCATCTGAGAAGAATGTTCTGTAACTTCTACGCATGAGGGTTCCTCCAACCTTACCCTGTAGGAACTTTATCATCTTCTCCTCCAATTCTTTGCTTATACCATTTGCATAGAATGCTATTCCCAGTATCGGTTCCTTATCGTACGGTACACCAGCCTTGAACCAGTATACGCTAGAGTATGACTCATTTGAGAGTATGCATCTTATCTCCCAGTGCAGTAACTTATCCACAGGGTATGGCCTTGCTAGGACCTCTTGTGGGGTTAGATGCCAGTACAGTACCCTAGCCATAGGGGTAGATAAACTTGCCCAATAATAAGCATATCTATCTGTATTAAATTTAAGATATCATAATGGATACCATAATATGCTATCATGCACATAATATGCGATCATATAATATATAATAAAACAAAAAGAAATAGGGTTGTTAGGCTATGCCAGTATCTCATACAGACTCAATCGCTTACTCGCATCATCCTCATCCACATCCTTTGCATGGAGTAGCATTATGAGGTTCTCAAGAGCGTCACGCAACTTCATGCCATCTTCAGTGATGCTTATAGTGTTACTCTTCAACTGCAGGAATCCCTTCCTAGAGAGTTCGCTGACCCTCTTCATAACCTGATAATAATCAAGGCCGAGTAGTCTAGCAAGTTGGTACAACTTGAGGTTTGAGTTCATCGATACACACTTGAGTATACAGTAGCATTGCACATACGCAGGTCTACGCTTAAGACTTAGGGCTATCTCCAGAGCGTCCATTGCCTTAATATCGTTCCTTTCTATATTATTCAGACTTTGCATATTATTTCACTATTATATTATGAAGGTGCTTATTTATTAACATTATGCTCATAATAAATAGTAGCTAGTAATAAGTATAGAGACCATATTAGACATATTCAACATATTAAGCATGGATGATTATTATATGGCTATATATAATAGGATGCTAGTACTTCTAAACCTTGATATAAAGTACTAGGATAGCTAGTCTATGCCTAAACGTGGTTCAAGTAAGGGTATAGGTATATGGAAGAGGATCATAATATTTGGAGTTATAGCAGCGCTCGTAGCATCAACATTTGCGCTAGTATACTCATCCAGACTCGCTGAGGAGCATCAGACTAGGCAGTTAGAGGAGGCAAAGAAGAAGCAGGAGGAGATGCTCAAGTTGAGTAGGTGCGGTGATGGTATAGTGAGATCTAACAGTTTCATAAAGGAGTACATGCTCCCTGTAGAATGTGCCATGCCAGTAGGTATAACTGTAGATGAGACTGGGATTGTATGGCTAGCATCATCTGTATCCAACTCCATATTCAGGTTCGATCCAAGCAATGAGAGGTTCGATGAGTTCAAGATCCCATCACAAGGAGGCTCGAATGAAGGGATAGCTAGCATACCATTACCTATGTGGGCTCTACTACTCGATATGTATGGGAGGTTATGGATTACAGATGCTGAGAATAACAGTCTATGGATGTTCAATACATCGATGATCCCTGAGATAGGTGCAGATCAAACACCATCTAAAGAGATCTTCAAAGAGTTCAAACTCCAGAGGGCAGAGCCATTCGGGACATCCATGCCTATAGATATGAGGATAAGCGGTGATAGGTTATGGTTTGTAGGTGTATACAGCAAGCATATAGGCATGGTAGACCTTAACAAGCTAGAGTTGGTTGAGATACCCATAGATGTTGATCTGAATGCTCTAGGCACCCTAGATGTTGATAGGGAAGGGAATGTATGGTTTACGGCATTAACTCTAGGCACCAAAGGTATGCTATACAGGTTAGATCCTGAGAGCAAGGAGATCAAGAGTTACGATCTCCCAATAGGTAGTCCTGTAGGGATAAGCATAGATGAGGCTAGAGGGTTGGTATGGATAAATGACCATGGTAGTAACCTCTTCATATCATTCAACCCCTCAACCAACGAGGTTGTAAGGTACTCAACGTCCCTACCTGCAAGGTACACCAACATAGGATTGTATGAGGATTGTATAAAGAAGGGCAGTTCAAGGCTTGAGTGCTCTGGATACCCTGTATCGTTACCTTACTGGAATGCAATAGATAGGGAGGGTAGGTTATGGTTCAATGAGCATCAAGGCAATGCTATCGCTGTATTCGATCCTGATACTGCAACGCTAATAGAGTATAACATCCCATCATATAACGAGGCATGGGGGAACTGTGAAGGTTACAATGAGCCATGTGGTATAGCCAATGCCCTAAGGTTCACATTACAGGATGATGGTAGCAAGGTTAAGGTATGGTTCACAGAGTTCACTGAGAACAAGGTAGGTATGCTAGACTCTTCTAAAGGGCTACCATTCACAGTAAGCGTTGATAGAGATACCGTGAAGGTTAGTAATGGTGAGACTGCAAGAATAGAGGTGAGTGTAGAGGCTAGAGAACCTGTAGTGGTTGATATGCTTGCATCTGGTAGCATAGAGGCTAGCGGTAGACTGAGTAAGAGCAAGTTGTCTGCAGAGTATGATGAGTACACTATGAGATTTGATACGCAATCGAGCAAGACCGTTACTTTAACACTCATCCCCAACGGATTAGAGAGTGGAGAGTATACACTTACCATAGGAGCAAGGAGTGATGAGGTAGCATACTCAAAGATTATAAGGCTTATAGTAGAATGATATGGAGGTTAACGTACCCGCTCTAGATAGGATCATAGGGTTGGAGGTGTACTCAACCAGAGGGGAGGGGGTTAAAGGAAGGATAAGGAGTGGCAAGGACTATGAGCATTTTATCGTTGAGGAGGTTATAGATCTTGATGGTATCAGTGTATCTAAGGTTAAGGATGATCAGCATAGATACCCCATATGCATCTTAAGGAAGGAGGGTATAGATACTATACATGCGCTGAAAGAGTTTGAATCTACCTATGGACTTAGACTGAACCCTCTAGGCTTGAAGGATGCAGATGCATCTACAGTACAGTATGTTACCGCAGATAGAGCGATAGGAGAGGGGGAGTTGTGTACAAGGCATTGCAGGCTTATGCTCATAGGCTACTCTGATAGAGTGCTAAGGAAGAGGGATCTCATAGGCAATAGATTCACCATAACTATAGAGCTTGAGTCTACAGATTACGATAGATGCTTAGAGAATATACAGAGCGTTGTTATGGATATCAAGGCTAGAAGGGTGGGGAACTTCTATGGCTATCAGAGGTTCGGTAGCATCAGACCGATAACACATCTAGTTGGTAAAGCAATAGTAGAGCGTAGATTCAAGGATGCTGTAGATACATTCCTTACATATACAGGTGAGTATGAGGATGAGCAGAGTAGAAGGGTAAGGGCATCATTGAGGGAGGAGATCAATGATGAGATGATAGAGCGCATGCCATCTCACATGGACCTTGAGAAGAGGTTGGCAAGGGGCATGCTGGAGAGCAACGATCCTATAAGAGCATTAAGGAGATTACCAGTAAGGGTAAGGAGGTTATTCGTTGAGGCTTATCAGGCATATATATACAATAGAGCATTAAGCGCTTCCATAAGGGAAGGGGGATACGATATACTGAAGCCATCTGAAGGGGATCTATGCTTTATAGTAGATAGGGATAACAGGGTTGGGGGCATGGTAAGGTATGATGGATCCTTTGATGCTTCCAGTGTAGTGCCAGTGATGCAGTTAGTAGGCTACACATTCAAACCTATAGGTAGGTTTGGTAGAGTGGTTGAGGGTATAATGAAGGAGGAGCAGGTAACAAGCAAGGACTTTTATATAAAAGAGATGCAGGAGGTCAGTGTAGAAGGAGGGTTCAGGCCATTACCACTGCTACTACTCTATAATAGGTTCGATGTAGAGGCTAATGGAGAGATTGTAAGGGTTGGTTTTACACTACCAAAGGGTAGTTATGCAACGATACTACTAAGGGAGGTCATAAAGCCTATGAATCCTATATCTGCAGGATTCTAATCCCTTTACTCCTTTCCTAAGCCATCAATAGATTGAGTGGAACTGTTAATGTAGTTGGTGCATCAACTCCCCATCGTTAATGACTGCCGGATGTGCCCTATCCACAAGTATGCATTCAAACCAGTAGTATCTGCCATCCTCGAATAGGTAGTATGAGCCCCTAACATCCATGTTAGGGTAACGCTCAGCAGCCCTACGTTCAGCAACCCTCCTCATACTCTCAGCCTGCTTTATCTTGACAACGCCTATATGCTTAGGCCTCCTCCCTGCCCTTGCCCTCTTCCTCCTCATCCCTCCCTTGCTGACTCTAACCCTTACAACTATGAACCCCTGCTTTGCCTTGTAGCCTAGAGCTCTAGCCCTATCGAGTCTAGATGGTCTCTCAACCCTAACTATTGCATTCTCACCTCTAGCATTAACGATCCTCTCCTTCAGTATACCACTCCTCTCCTTGTATAATCTCCTCCAAGTCTCTGCTATATGATGGTACATGCCCTTTACCATGCCTTTGCATGCAGTGATGGTAAAATTATTCTTTACTATTAGCATCCAACTCTATCTCAACAACCACCCTGCTCATACCTGCTCTGGTAGTATCATCCTTATACTTGAGGGTTGAGATTACTCTAGAGAGATGCTCATCACCAACTATACGTGCAGTACCCTCAAACCTATTACCATCTATCTCTATAGCAACATGGTTATCATGGAGTATATTCTTAATCCAATCACTGTTCATGTTACGCCTCGATGCGTAGAACCTGCCATTGTACCTAACTATTCTCAACTGTACTCTATGCTCTCTCCCACTCCTCCTGCCTCTTGTTATCAGGTAGGCTAAGAATGACTCCCCTTCCCCCTTGCCTATGATATCATCCATTATGAAGTATGTTGTACCAAATAAGATATATCTTACCATAACTAAAGTATAGATGAGATGATGGTGTGATGGATGAGCAGGGTGTTATATTCAACCCAAAGATAGATGATAGATGTACATCTCCACGTTACTACTGCTACTGCGATGGTCTAATAATATACAGCCAGTGGTGTGCATACCATAAGAACACATACTACTACTGCTACAAGTGTAAAGGTCTGTATAAGCGTGATAAGAGTCAGTGTGCAATAGATCTCAGCAAGGAGTTAAGGTGAGCTCTACATACACTTTACGAACCTGCTGACACTCTCCTGAAGGGATGTTAGAGCATCGTTAAGCCTAGCTTCTCTTGCACTTATCCTTGCCCTGTACTCTCTGCTACTCTCCTCCCTGGCATCTATCATCCTCTTCTGCTCAGTTGGATTGGCAGAGCCCCTCGAGGCCCTTCTACTCAACGAAGTTGCTGGATCTGTATCCCTCAATATCGATGATACAACTTCAGCAAGGCCCTTCTCATCAAGCCTATCCAATACAGCCATTACCTCATCAATGCCAAGATCTCTTAGAACCTTGTTATGCTCATATGCATATGCCACTAATGCACCAACCAACCTGTGTGCTCTCCTGAATGCTATACCTCGCTGCACCAACTGCTCTGCCACATCAAGTGCTATTGCGTAACTCTTCTCTGCAGCGTTGAGCATATTATCCCTCTTAACCCTAAGATCTGATACGATAGCCCTCATCATAAGTAGAGAGTCATATGCTATCTTGAACGCATCTATTGCTATCCTCTTACCCTCTTGTAGATCTCTATTATAGCCTGAGGGTAGTGATCTAACTATACCCATCATGGCAGTTAGTAACCCAAGCATCGTTGATGCTCTAGCACGCATCAACTCCAAAGGGCATGGATTCTTCTTCTGTGGCATAACGCTTGATGTGGATGTCAGTTCGTCTGGCAACTCTATATAGTTGAACTCAGAGGATGACCATAGCATCATATCCTCGGCCATCCTGCTCAGATCTAGCATGATCATGCATAGAGAGGAGCAGAACTCTAGAAGGAAGTCCCTGCTGCTTGTAGCATCTATGCTATTCTCAACTATACCAGCGAAGCCTAGTAGTGATGCAACCCTCTCCCTGTTAACTGGAAGGGATGTGCCACCTATTGCAGATGAGCCTAGAGGGGATAGGTTCACTCTAGAGTAGCATGATTCAAGCCTATCGATATCCCTGAAGAGCATATCAGCATATGCAAGAAGGTAGTGGGAGAGGGAGCCTATCTGCGCATGCTGTAGGTGTGTATACATTGGCATGATAGCATCTATGCACTCCCTTGCTCTACTCAATAGAGTATTTATAAGGTCAAGGGTAGCATACTCTATCGCTGTTATATCATCCCTAACCTTCATCCTCAGATCTAGAGTAACCTGATCGTTCCTCGATCTCGCTGTATGCATCTTCCCTCCAGCATCTATTCCTGCTCTGCTTATAACATACGCCTCTAACGCCTCATGTACATCCTCGTAACGCTCCTTCATACTCCTCAACTCATCTGCAGAGATCCCCTTTGCGCTCTCCAGCGCTTCTAGTATACTTGCCAGTTCGTCCTTGCTTATCAAACCCTGCTCATACAACATTATTGAATGTGCCTCGCTCCCAATTATATCGTAAGGGAGTAGGGATGCATCCTCATCCATCGATGAGAGATAGGCCAGTGCATGCCTATCCAGACTGCCTTTAAGCCTAGATCTGTACATACAGGCTTCTCTCTTACAACCCAATTTTAACCATGCTAAGGTAGCAACAGGAGTAATAGATAACAGTAGTACCAATATATAGCATAATTGCATGAATGGAGTCTAGAAATGATGCATGATTAGGTTGCTATAGCCTCCATCTGTGAGTTTATATTGCTGCCAAAGTACTGCAGTGTTGAGCATCTAACCTTAATCAGTCTAGCAAACTCATTGATATCAACATCCTTTATAGAAGGCATTATGATAGGATGCTGGATATCGTCCTTACTCCTTATCGCTCCAACACGCCTAAGATCCTTGAGTATCTGCCTCTTTAGAGGAGGGGTACATAGCCTACTGAAGTATATGCTTGATAGAGAGTCTCTAAGCATCTCCTTTATATGGGTAGAGCCCTTCTCCTCATGCAGATGGGGGTTCCTACTCTCTATCTGGAGCACGTTTATGCCCTCATACATCGCCTCTGCATGCCTGCTCCCAAGTACACCGCCAAACTCCTCCATCAGGTAAACAAGTTCATACGGCTCTATAGCAAAGCCCGATGAGTAGTCGAGTAGTTCAGCAAGCCTGATGCTCATAGCATGCTCCCCAGCATTACCAGTCTTTACCACATCCGTCTCGAACCCTGTATGGCTTGCTATTAGCATGTTAAGGTACCTGTTTGTATACTCAGATATCCTACCCCACTTTGCAAAGTAGAGCTCGCCTTGGGCAACCTTTGGCTTGTACCTCCATGCTATCCTTACCATAGTATAGGGAGACTCTGAGATTAGCATGCCAGCAGCGTATATCTTAACATACTCATTCACTGCTCCAGGCATGTAGTTGTCAGAGTCTATGAAGCCTATGTACTCCTTGCCTACCATCTTTGCTATAAGTAGACCTATGAGCATACCCTCGCCCTTCCCATCCCTAACTATATTCCCATCCAGTATGTATGGATAGTTCAATACCTCAAATACGTTGGTAAGTTCTGGATCCCTCTGATGTATAAGGATCACATCCCTATCGGTTAAGAGTACATGGTGCTTTAGAGTATCCCTCTCCAACTTGTACCTATCTACTGGGTTCCTACTACTATTGGATACAACTATTACAAGGCAGTCGTGTGGTATCCCGCTTATCACACCCTCGAGTAGTTTGAGCCTCTCATTCTTAACAGGAACCACTATAGCAAGTCTACTGTACATATCATACAACTCCCTCTCAGATATCTGGGCTACGGTTCTACTCCTATGGTACTCAGCGCTCCCAGAGTCAAGTTCATGTACATGCTGCACAGAGTTTATGGTTAGGGCGCCGAACCTCTCACTATACCTAGCATAATCTAGCTTCATTACATGGGAATAGCAGTAATACGATATAAAGTTACTGTAAGAGAAAGTAATACTAATCTATAGATTATTGCTAACTATTATGACATGGTTAAGAAGAGGAAGGTAACTATAAAGAGGCAAGTTATAGACAGTATAATATCTTACTGCAAGATGAGGCACCCAAATGAGGCTATACTGCTCCTCTGTGGTAAGAGTAGCAGGGATGCTATCACTGTAGAGAGGCTCATGATACCACCATTCTCCTACTTTGGTCCATACTACTCTGGCTTCCCTACACTACTCCTCCCATTCGATCGCTCTATACTTGGCGTGATGCACTCTCATCCAAATGGCTCGAGCGAACCATCATTGACGGATCTTAACGCTGATCCAATAGGCTACATAAGCATGATAGTGAGTTACCCATATGAGGATGATGATATCCATCTCTATGACTCAAGAGGGGAGAGGCTGGAGTTCAGTATAAGCGAGTAGGGAGAGGAGATAATATATTTATTTGAATGAGGGGATGAATATGATGGGGTGGATCTAGAGAGGTTCACAGAGGATATAGAGCATGTTGCAGCAAAGTTATCGAACAATGAGGAGCAACCAGTGCTCAAGAGGATCAACTATGTGAAGCAGAGGCTCATAGAACTCTACAAGCGTAATCTTGTGAAGATAAACCATTCTGTCCTAGAACTGATATGCGCCAAGCATCTCATAAAGTATGGGTATGATGTTGATGTTGAGAGACAGTTGAACGATGTGCTTATATGCGATATTTATGCAAGCAAGGGCGATAATGTATTCATAGTTGAGATAGAGACTGGGTTTGTCCCTCCAGAGCATGCTCTAGATCCTATAGCATATAGTGCAGCAAGGGTAGCAAGTAAGATATCTAGGTATAGTGCATTCGCTGGCAAGTTCGCGTTGGCAACCCCTCTACTAAGCATACTACCAGTCCAAGAACTGTTCCTGAAGCCACCAAGGTATAGGAGTAAGGATGATATAGCGAAGGTAAAGGCACTATGCGATAGATACTACTCAAATCCTCCAATAGGCATGGAGGAGATAAAGAATGCTAGACTACACTCCATCATGTTGATAAATGCTGATGATGCAAGAGTTGTAGAGGTCGATCCAGATACTTACGTTGAGGGTATTAGAACAAGTACTGCTAATATTGGTATCAGATTTTACTGACTCTAGTATTAAGAATCTGAATCAGTAATGTTTATATCATTCCTCTCCTATAATAGTAGTAGGTCATCCGCCAGGAGAAGGAGCGATCCACCAAGCAGGCCTGGCATCAAGGGAAGCCTTGGTGTCCATATGGCTGGTGGTCGCCTCTATCAGGCGGAGGAGGATACAGGGAAACCTGTAGAGACCTGCAGGGTAGAGGCGAGGGCCAACTACGCCTATGCTGGGTCTAACCTCCAAGCAGCATAGGTGTAGAAAGCCACATACTCCTGAATGTGGATGACCACACCTCACTTCACTTCATCCCCCATTCTAAGCCTAATTGTATGTAATTGCTCAACTGTGATTGGTGATTGTTGGTGATTGCTCATCTTACTCTTTACTCTTTATATACTCTTGCTGCCTAGAGGTATGCTCTATCCCTATACATCCTATCCCTGTATACTCTGCCCAATAGGAAGCCTAATAGGAACCCACCAATATGAGCAGTGTATGCTATAGATGATAATCCTGCTATTGCGAATACGAACTGAAGAGCAAGCCAGATGTAAGAGAACTTATCCCCTAGCGCTGCTGCCAACCCTATTATGCCAGAGATGGCGCCAGATGCTCCAACCATGGGTGTATTGAACCCATTGTTTGTTGCTAAGGAGTAGATGGTATGTAATGCAACCCCACACAGCCCAGATAGAATGTACATTATAGCATATCTTAGCGAGCCTATAGCCTCCTCTATAACCCTGCCTATAACCACCAATGCCAACATGTTGAATGCTATATGCACTATATTTGCGTGAAGGAACATGGATGTGAACGATGTTATAAGGAACATAGAGGGATCATCAAGAAGATAAGATGGGATGGAGCCGAACCTATGCCAGTTTATATCCTGGATGAGTATGAATACAGATACATTAAGTGCAAGGAGTAAGAGTGTTACTGGGGGTAACATTCTATGGATGATACGATTAAGTTATTTAATTATTTATATCTAATTAGAATGCTGCCTACCTGCCTACCTTATGAAATCATCCAGGTTGGTTAGGCTAGAGCTGCTATAGAACTTGCTACTTCTAGCACTCTCACTACCCTTTCCATCTGCTATCATCCTATTCACCGCATCTGCTATGCTCCTAACCTGCCTAACCTTCCTCCTACCTATCCAGTGGTATGCCTCATCTATAGTACCCTTTGCTACCAACACTATAACCTTGCCAGGCATCCTCCTACCTGTCCTACCCTTCCTCTGTACAAACCTTATAGCACTAGGCACGTTATCGTAGAATATCACAAGGTTACACTCTGCTATATCGAGTCCTTCCTCTCCAACGCTAGTTGCTACAAGGATATCGTACTCTCCAGCCTTGAACCTACTGACAGCATCTATCTGCTCTTCCTGCCTTAACCCATACGCCCCTGCTTTGCCTATCAGGTACCCAACTTTGAACCCTGAGTCTCTCAGCCTAGATGTTATCACCTCAACAGAATCCCTGTATGTAGTGAATACTATAGCCTTCCCTCTCCTATTGTTAATACCACTACCACTACCGCTACCACTACCGCTATAGCCATCGCTATCACTATCGCTATCACTACCACTAGTACTAGTATGGTCATGACCATCGCTCTTAGAGAACCCTTCCTTCCTCAATACCTCTACCAGCCTTGAGAGTTTTGGATGCTCTAGACCTGAGACCTCCGCACCCCTTGCAAGTTCAAATGCATGCCTTAACTCGCCATCCTCTAGGAGGTCCCTTACCCCTATACCACTCTTCTCCTTTAAGCGCTCATAGAACCTTGTGAATGCGCTTATCCCTTGAGTATCTAGGACCTTGAGTGCATGACTAAGCCTTATAGCACTGTAGAGCGCTCTTGCAGAGCCTTTACCTGCTATAACCTCCCTAGCGTCTATAAGATGGCTCAGATTAACCCTTGTACTGTTTATTATGCCTAGGCTCTTCAACTCCTCAAGCCTCCTTTGTAATGCATTCTCTACATGCACCCTTATCCTCCTCATAACTGGTGTAAGATCGACCGTTACAAACTCAACCCTTGTATCCTTTATGTATGGTCTAACATCTGGGCTACTCTCATCCCTAACCTCTACCCTCTCTATCATCAGGTTCCTCACTATCTCTAGCACTCTCTCCCTATCATCTGGGAGCGTTGCAGTGAAACCAACGATCTTCACGTTACTAGAGCCTGTTACTAGCAATGATGCTATCCTTGCATATGAGTAGTCCCCAACCGCTCTATGCGCCTCATCGAATACAAGTAGGGCAAAGTCACCAGCGCTTATGAACCCTCTCTCTATATCGTTGAGTGCAATCTGTGGTGTAGAGCATACAACATCTGCACTCTTCCAGATATCTATCCTCTCATACCTCTGCACCTCACCAGTCAGTACTGATACCTTACTGCCTACTAGATGCTCCTTCAAGAAGTTGTAGTGCTGATGGACTAGCACTCTAGTTGGTGCAAGGAAGAGCGCCCTTTTACCTTTGTTCAGTATATCTGCTATGAGGAGGAGTGCTATCGTAGTCTTGCCCAGTCCTGTGGGTAGCACAACCAATGTATTACTCTTCTTTGCAATATCTGCTATGCTTATCTGGTACTCCCTCCTCTCTATGCTCTTTGGTCTTATCAACGGATGCTCGACCCATAACTTGCCTTCTTCATTACCGCCCCAACCATTGTCTATCCTCATATCCATACCATATCAACCACCATGCCTATCTATCTATCTATAATCATCTCCCAGATAACGTGGTATAAAAAATATTTGTGACACATTGATTAATAAGGATGTTAGCATATGCTATACTATGCAGAGTACGCTAGTAAACATGAGCATAGCAGAGAGGATAAAGAGGCTCTGCTCTGATACCTATAACCTTACACCATCCCTGCTTGTATCAGCAACATACGATGGGGAGAAGAGGGTAGCGGTACTCAAGTTCTACAACGCTGAGGATGGTCTCATCCATCTATGGTATGATAAGACTGAGCATAAACCATACTGCTTTGCTTCTGTTGAGCAGATAATGGATGGGATAAAGGATAGGAAGGATATAATTGGAATAGAGCGTGTGAAGAAGGCGGATCTGCTCAACGATAGAGAGGTTGATATGCTGAAGATAGTTGCTACAGACCCTCTAGCAATAGGAGGTACAGAGAAGAGTATAAGGAATCTGCTCAAGACATGGGAGTCTGATATAAAGTACTATGAGAACTACCTCTACGATAATGGACTTGTAGTTGGTCTATACTACTCTATAGAGGATGGGATGCTGAAGAGGCATGAGTATAAAGTTGCTGAGAATGTTGAGCTTGCATTGAAGAAGCTGTTATGGGATAGCATAGCAAATGAGAAGGGCAGTAGTGAGGAGTTGAGGAGATACATACAAGAGTGGGCCAAACTCTTGAATCAACCAATACCTGAGATAAAGAGGGTAGCGCTAGATATAGAGGTTGTGTCAGAGGATGATAGGATACCAGATGCAAGTAGGGCAAAGAACGAGGTTATAGCAGTTGCTATGGTTGGAAGTGATGATAGGCATGAGATCTTCCTACTCAACAGGAAGGGGAGTAGCATGGGCAACAAGGATGCCCTTGATCCTAAGGTTGATGTTAGGTTCTTCGATGATGAGAGAGAACTACTGAGGAGTGTATTCAACAGGATTCTAGATTACCCATTCATAGTAACGTTCAATGGAGATGACTTTGATCTCCCATACCTTTACAATAGAGCGTTGAACCTTGGGATAGCAAGGGAAGAGATACCTATAGCACTGCAGAGGGACTCAGCGGTAGTGAAGCACGGTGTGCATATCGATCTTTACAGAACGTTTACAAACAGGTCCATCCAGATATATGCGTTCAGCCACAAGTACTCAGAGTACACACTGAATGCAATAAGTGAAGCACTGATCAATGAGTCGAAGATAAAGTTTGAAGGCAGCATAGGCGATCTCCCACTCTATGAGCTTGCAAACTACTGCTACAACGATGCAAAGATAACTTACAGGTTAACAACGTTCAGTAACAACCTCCTCATGAAACTGCTCATAGCAGTTGCTAGGATAGCAAAGATGCCTATAGAGGATCTATCTAGGCTAGGGGTATCACAATGGATAAGGAGCATGCTATACTTTGAGCATAGGAGGAGGAATGCACTGATCCCAAGAAAGGAGGAGTTGGAGCAGAAGGGTTATGCATCAACGACTGCTGTTATAAAGGATAAGAAGTATAGAGGAGGGTTCGTTGTTGAGCCTAAGCCTGGGGTGCACTTCAATGTAGTTGTTCTAGACTTTGCTAGCCTATATCCAAGCATAATCAAGGTGTACAACCTCTCGTATGAGACCGTTAGATGCGTGCATGAGGAATGTAGAACAAACATGATACCTGAGACGGAGCACTGGGTATGCAGGAAGAGGAAAGGCATAACATCGCTGCTCATAGGCTCCCTACGTGATCTAAGGGTCAACTACTACAAGCAGTTATCCAAGGATAAGACGCTAAAGCCAGAGGATAAGGAACTGTACAGTGTTATAAGCCAGGCGTTGAAGGTCATCCTGAATGCAAGTTATGGTGTTATGGGCGCAGATATATTTCCCCTCTACTGCTTACCGGTTGCAGAGGCAACGGCAGCCATAGGCAGATATATAATAACGAGCACGATAAGGAAGTGCAATGAACTTGGGATAGAGGTTATCTATGGCGATACTGATTCGCTCTTCCTCAAAGGTCCCTCAAGGGAGCAGATCGAGAGTATAGCAACATGGGCAAGGAAGGAGTTGGGTGTCGATCTAGATCTTGATAAGCAGTATAGGTATATAGCGTTAAGTGAGAGGAAGAAGAACTACCTTGGTGTGCTGATAGATGGGAATGTTGATGTTAAAGGCCTTACAGGGAAGAAGAGCCATACCCCTCAGTTCGTTAGGGATGCGTTCTATGCTGTAATAGATATATTAAGCAAGGTAAACACAGAGCAGGACTTTGAGTATGCTAGAGAGGAGATCAGGAGGATAATAAAGGATTATGCAAATAGGTTGAAGAGTAGGAAGATACCTCTTGAGGATCTGGCATTCAACGTTATGGTTGGTAAGGCTCCAGAGGATTACAAGAAGACTATGCCTCAACATATAAGGGCTGCACAACTGCTGCAGGATCATGGGAAGAGAGAGGTAAAGGCTGGTGACATTATATCATTTGTGAAGACAACAACGCCTCCAGGTGTGAAGCCTGTAGAACTTGCAAAGGTAGATGAGGTTGATGTGGAGAAGTATATAGAGTATATGAGAACAACATTCGATCAGATATTGAGCGCATTAGGCTATGAGTTCGATGTTATCCTTGGTGCATCCAAGTTGGAGGATTTCTTCTTCATAGATCAGTGATCCCTTTCTAGTCTAGATACCTCCTCTAGTCTAGATACATCCTTTATTTTATATATCGGAGCAGTCTAATCTTGCCCCACAGTTTGGGCACATGAAAAGGCATCTACCGCCCTTCAACTCTATCATCTCGCTATAGCATATTGGACAGATCTCTTTGTTCTTGTTCTTCTCAATACTTGTATGGTGTACATACTACGATATAATCCTTTATTATGTTATATTATGTTATGTTATGTTATATACCAAGCAGATATGCTATAGCAACGAACGCTATCAGTATACATTCTACGATTATGAACTTCTTCCAGAA
Source organism: uncultured Nitrososphaerales archaeon (assembly GCA_938030895.1). GTDB lineage: Archaea > Thermoproteota > Nitrososphaeria > Nitrososphaerales > Nitrosocaldaceae > Nitrosocaldus. The sequence goes on from CALHIV010000007.1 coordinate 147,149, forward strand.
GTCTCTAGACTCTCTATACATGCATCTATGTGCTCTCTCCATCCATGGCTTATCTAGCATGATCCCACATTTGCATCTGTATTGCATGGTGCCCTTACAACCTACAGCATGAAATACTTTAGTAAGTAATTATAGATACATTCTACATTCCTCAGCCAATAGAAAAGGTCATGTCATGTTGTATACTATATCTGGTCTGGTGCGAAACATACAATAGGTGCAGGGATGAATTGGTATAAGACAAATGCAAGTAGCATAATTGGGTGGTTTATGGTATATGTACATGATCGATCCAGCACATCTTACCAAGGTGTGCACTATATACTCAGGCTATACCTATACACAGAATTCTGTTACTGTAGGAGCAACAACATGTAAGGCTACTAGCAGTACATCCACAAGCTGCAACTCAGAGCAAGCGGTTACTGCTGGATAGGCTCTGCTGTAGATCCAAATACAGGTTATTCTCTCAGAAAGGGTCGTTGTTATGGTACTTTTAATAATACCAACTTCACAACTGGTCTTCCTGGAGCAACTAGCAGAGCATTCTCAACATACAGTGCAAACCAGAATACATTAACAAATCTATTCGATGATTTACTGTTACTATAGTATTATGGCTCTAATCAGTGATGGCTTCCTTCAAGACAATAATAGCGTATGGATATCAGCGAGTAATAACAGTTCCAATCCTACAGGATGGGTAATAACCTTTCTAGATTGTGCAAGGAAGTTTGGTACTGGTCCACCAACATATACTAGGGATGATTATGTGATAGATAGTCCAATTTGGGAACCTGGTATTGAGCCATGAACTCTATGTACATGCTCTTGGCAGTTGTTGTAGCACTTGGTATTGCAGTAGCGATGCTTAGCAGTTACTCCAGCAGATGATAAACCTATAATCAAGAATATCTTGGAGGAGTATAGTTATAGTATGATGGTGTTGATGTCCTTCCTAATATAGTGAAGAAGATGATAAAGAAAGGTATCCGTTTGAGGTCAAACTCGCATCCCCAACATACATACCAGAAGGATATAAACCAGTTGCGATGGACTTTTGTTGATGGGCCTGATACACCAGATGGATGGGTTAAGATCATCTACTGGGATAAGGCTGTTGCAGAGATACACTCTATGGCATTGGCCAGAATGCTCTCTATGCTTTACATGGTGGATTTGGATATATCATATTTGCACGATAAAAAGGGACCGGTACCAAAGGGCATGAATGATGAAGCAGTAGGTGGGTGGATGGGTGAAGCACTTGCTGAGTACCAAGAGAGGAAGAACTCGATCCGTGCTCCAATGCAAGAGGTAAGACTCAATGGTTATAGAGCGAGATGGGAGCCATTCATGGGGATAAGCGGAATGGGGATTGCAAGATGTCCAGGGTTTGAGGGCAAGACTGTTAATGACACGCTTATTGATGATGCAGATAATGTTACATGTACATACGATGATGGTACAGTTGCTGAAGGGTACATGGTATACACTGGAGAGGATAAACAGGCTGGGATGATAACATATTGGCATGAGTATGAACTTGGCATCGCTGTTATAGGAGGATTACCCCTAGAGGAACTTGCATAGCTAGGTGGTTGGTCGATCATTGAGTTAGAACCACCAAATTACCCCTAGAGGAACTTGCAAAGATAGCTGGTTCAGTAAAGATCCATGAATAGACTCGAGTTATTTTTTATCTTTTTATTTATCTTTTTTATCTATTTATCTAGCAATTAGTCACAACCCCATATCTTAACTACATCATCTTATCTCATATTCTAAGCAGCAACTTTAATTAGTGTATCGTTGATGAAGATGGAGGGAGGGATGCATAAGGCTAAGTGGAGGAGTAATGCAAGTAATAATAGTAATAATAGCAATAACGATAGCAATAGGCACTCCTTCACTGGCAAAGATATCCCATATGCAAAGATAAGCAAGGATATGAGCATTGAGCAGTTGATAGAACTCTATGCATCTGCAGGCTATAATGCAAGGAGGTTAGGGGAAGCAGCAGAGCTCTTCTACAGGATGATAGATGAGGATGCTACAATATGCCTTACAGTTGCAGGTGCGATGACACCAATAGGCTATGGCGGTATAATAAAGGAGTTGATAGAGCATGGCTTTGTGGACTGGATGATATCAACGGGGGCAAACATATACCATGATGCACACTTTGCATGGGACCTGCCAGTGAAGCAGGGCCACTATGATGTTGATGATGATATACTTTACAAGAAGAATATAGTGAGGATATACGATGTGTACGTCAAGGAGGATGAGACACTGCAAGCACAGGATAGGATAATACAGGAGATGTTCACTTCTAGCAATGATAGTAATGATGATGCCCTAGTGTTTACTACGGCTGAGATCTCGCAGATGCTTGGTAGATACATCAAGGAGTATTCCAAATATCCAGATAGATCATTCGTTGCAAGTGCATATGAGTATGATGTACCATTATACATATCAACATTCAAGGACTCATCTCTTGCTCTAGATCTTATCCCATTCAGGCTTGAAGGGAAGAGAGTACTTATAGATGCCATAAGGGAGATAATAGAGCAAGCAGCCATAGTGTACAACTCTAAGAGGAATGGTGCGCTAGAGATAGGGGGAGGAGTACCAAAGAATACAGTACAACAGACCGGTCCAGCACTGACCCAGATACTGCACCTTGACCATGGAGGGTTGGACTACATAATACAGTTAACAGATGCTAGACCTGATAGCGGGGGTTTATCTGGTGCAACGCTCCAAGAGGGTAAGAGCTGGGGCAAGGTGAAGAGCTCTCATGTCAACATTGTAACAGTCTATGCAGATGCAAGTATAACGTTTCCACTACTCTGCCTCTATGCTATAGCAAGGCATGAGCCAAGGAGGCATAAGAGGTTGTACACAAAGTTGAACGAATACTATGATAGGCTCAAAGAAGCATATGAGATGTATATTGTTAGTGATGAGGAGAAGATAGGGTCTGCTGATTGATTAAGGCATAGCTCAATCGATATCTGGTAAGTATTTATGTGGAGTATACTCGATGCCTATCAATGGGCTACATAGATCTATACACGAATAAGGCAAGGATTGCACTTGGCAATAGCACTACTAGCACTGATCATAGTAAGACCAATGGCAAGGCTGATCTCTATATGCTTGGCGTGCCATTCGACTCTACAACATCATATAGACCTGGCACAAGGTTTGGACCAGATGCTATAAGGGAGGCATTAACAAATATAGAGTTCAACTCTATACTGTATGATAAGGATAACATAACGCTTGAGGATGTGCAGATAGTTGATGTAGGCAATATTAAGAATACCACCAATCCAGAGGTTATGGTCGATATGCTTGGTAAGGTGATGACCGAACTTATAAGCAAGGGAGTGCTGGTAACAGTGCTTGGAGGGGAGCATCTACTTACTCTAGCAACATATAGGGGTACTATTAATGGTAGGGATGTAGGTTATAGTAGGAGTAGCAATAGTAATAGTAATAGTAAGAGTAAGAGTAAGAGTAGTAGTGGTATAGGTTATAATAAGGATAAGGATACCATGCTGGTTGTATTCGATGCCCACTTCGATCTTAGGGATGAGTTCAATGACTGCAGATTGAACCATGCAACATATCTACGCAGGATAGTAGAGGATAACGGCGATGATGGGAGCAACGTACTGCACATAGGGGCTAGAGGATACAGCAAGGAGGAGTTGGATTATGCTAGTAAGAGTAGGATGAGTATTCTACCTGCAAAGGATATAATATTTGGTTCCAGTTATTCAATAAGCAATGAGGTTAAGAAGAGAGTTAGTGATGCAGTATCGAGCTACGATAGTCTATACATAAGTATAGACCTAGATGCCATAGATCCAGCATTCGCACCAGGGGTTGGTACTCCAGAATCATTTGGATTGCACCCATTGCATATGCTTGAGATACTTGCATCTATTGCAGAGAGGGATAAGAGGATTGCTTGCTTCGATGTCGTTGAGCTCTGCCCTCCATACGATAACGGGATAACCTCTATACTTGCAGCAAAGCTCATACTTGAGATCGTCCTCATGCAGATTAGAGGTGTATAGTATTAGTACTAGTATTAATATTAGTACTAAACGCTAACACTATTAGACCATGATTTGAGGCCTCATGCTGAGATACTTTGGCATATTCAATGGCATATATGGCTTATCACTTACAGCGTCAACTATCTCCTTAATAAGTTCCTCTACGCTCATCTCCCTAACCCTACCAGACGCTCTATCCCTAACACTCACCATATTGCTCGCAACTTCCTTCTCACCAACAACAACTATATAAGGTATCCATTCCATCTCGGCCTCCCTTATCTTCTTGCTAACGCTCTCATCCCTATCATCTATATCAGCCCTTATGGATGAACCCTCAAGCCTATGCATTATACCGTTACAGTAATCCATATAGTCTAGACTCTCTACATCATTGCTATTATTACTATTGCTCTTATTGCTTGTGTAATCGCTCTTGCTCTTGATCCTAGCCCTTGTGCTTACTGGTATAAGTCTGACCTGTGTAGGAGATAACCATAATGGAAGTATCGGTGTCTTACCTTCCCTCTGCATCCTGTATGCCTTCTCTAAGAGTGCGTATATCACCCTCTCTACTGCACCACTAGGTGAGTTATGGAGTATTAATGGGTTCTTCTTGCTACCATCCTCATCAACGAAGAATATCCCATACCTTGCTCCATTCTCAACGTCTATCTGATCGGTTGATAGCGCTGATGCCTTTGCTAGGTTGTCTATGAAGTTGAACTCCCACTTGAGCACGAAGTAGAAGAACCTCTCACTCCACTCCTCAAGGAGTACAGGTTTACCCATCCTTCTGACCAGTTCTACTATAAACTCCTTATTCTCATTGTAAAAGTCAGAGGTAACCCTTATAGCTACCTCCACATCATCTTTGATGCTTATACCTAAACCCTCTATAACCTGCTTAGATAATTCAAGCCTCTTTAGCATCTCTTGCTTTGCCTGCTCCATATCCCTGCATAGAGCATGGCAGTCAGGCATGGTGAATGCCCTTAACCTCCTCAGCCCTACAAGTTCACCGCTCTTCTCCCTCCTGAATGAGTATCTAGTAAGTTCGTATATCCTTAGAGGTAGATGCCTATAGGAGATTGTAAAGTCCTTCGCCATTAGGAACTGGCCAAAGCATGCTGCAAAGCGGAGGAAGAACTCCTTACCCTCAGACTCTATCATGTACTGCCTTGCAGGGAACCTATTGAAGTAGCTTGCAAGGCTTGGATGCTCAACATCATACATTATTGGGGTCTCAACCTCAACTGCCCCATACTCTACAACCTTCCTAGTTACATACTGTTCTATAAGGGACTTGATAAGCCTCCCTTTAGGGTAGAACCTTAGATTCCCTGCATCCGATGCTGGTTCATGGTCTGCTATTGCAAGCCTCTTCATCAGTCTAACATGAGGAGGCTCCTCATCAACCTCCCTCCTCTTCTTAACCTCATACTCAGCAAGCATCTTCAGCCTTGGACTCCTGCTGAGATCGTAATCCTCCAACGGTACCCTACTCCCATCTGGCTCCAGTATGTACCATCTTGATGTTAGCCTTTCTTCTCTCTGTAATGCTTGTGATACTATAACCTCTCTACCCTTCGCCTCCATGCCTCCTCTACCAGGCTCTTGGATTATCTTGCTGGGTGATATCGAATGCTCTGCAAGTGGATGCCCCTTTACGCTTATGGTGAATGCCTTTGTCCATCCAAATGGTGCCCTGTACACAGATACACCATCGATGTTGAGTATAGCCTCCATCCTCTTTATCATCGTCAATGCATTAACTGCCCCAGCAAGCTCACTGCTCAGATGAGCATATGGGTAGAGTAAGACTCTATTGCAACCTATACGCTTCAGCCATGCTCTGATCTCATCACTAACCTGCTTTGCTATAGAGTCATCATCACCCTTCTCTACCGCTATGAATGCTACTAGTATATCATCGAACCTAACCTTCTTGCCCTTCTCTGCTGCCTCTGCTGCATCTATCTCCTTCTCTACAGGCTCATACTCTATGAAGTTGGAGTGCAATGCGAGTACCCTCATCCTATATCTATACCTTGATCATTACAGGTTAAATAAAAGGATTGATCAGAGCAATATGGTGAAGGTATGGTGATATAAGTAATAGGTATATCTGGTTATCACTGCTACAACTTTAAATTATACCTCCTAGGTTATTATCTCGTGTATAAGGAAAAGGGGAAGAAGAAGGACAAGGCTGCAGAGATAGCAAGGAAGAAGAGCATGTACAAGTTCATAGCAATAGGTGTCATAGCAGCGTTAATTGGTATAGTTGCTGCTCTCTCCTATGCTTACTATATGCATACTGAGGCTGGGAAGAGTAGGACAGCAGCATTCGGCCCTATAGATGAGAGGGAGCATGTACATGCTGTATTCAAGTTGTACATACATGGTAAGGAACCAGTCGACTTTTCGCAGGCTAAGTACCAGTTAAGGACGCCATATATACACTTTGAGAATAATAATGGGTTCATAATACATAGGCATGCTGCAAATGTAGATATAGGTTATCTATTCGAGAGTATGAAGATGAAGTTCACCAAGGACTGCTTTACATTAGATAATGGTGTATCATACTGCAACGATGGTAAAAATACGCTCAAGTTCTATGTTAATGGTGTCTTGAACGATAAGTACGATAAATACATTATACAAGATGGGGATAGGATACTGATAACATATGGATCAGAGGATGAGGAGCAGATAAGGGAGCAGTTGAAGGCAGTGGATAGACTTGCTGGCATAAATGAGTAGTAGGCAGGTTAGGTTAGGCTAGGCTAGGTTAGGCTAGTAACCAATAAACTCCTCTGTCTTTACCCTGCTAGGATGTATACCAGACATTAGCAGCATCTGCCTCGTTGCTCTAACGTTTGCAGGTTCACCAGATACATACCAATAATCAACCATATCATTACCATTACGACTATTCATATCCTTGATCCACCTACCTATATCCTTGAAGGAGTAGGAGAAGAGCTCAAACAACCTAAAGTCTTCACAGACGAGTGATTCAACCTCATCTATGTATGGTGCACCATCCCTATCAGAGTTTATGAAGAGTAGTGCTATCCTATGAATGCTATTCCTAATAGAGTATCTAATCATGCTTATAGATGGTGTTATCCCTATACCTGAGGCTATCATGGCTATCCTTGATGGTTCATCTGGAAGAGTGAATATCCCATATGGCCCAGTTATCCCAACCTCATCCATGGGCTTTAACGTTAGCATGCTCCTCTTCCAGATGCTATCAGATACCTTGAATGCAAATGATATATACTCATCATCTGGTATAGATGTTATATTCATCTCTCTGAACCTCTTTGTATCATCACACTCTATGTGAACCTTTATGTACTGCCCAGGCTTGTAGTGGTTGAGGCAGTTTGTTAGCCTTACCTCTACAGCATCTCTTACCTTTGTGATATATCTCTTGCCAAGTATTCTCGCCTTGTAAATTCCCCTCATCACTACAGCGCAACCATCTATGCCACAATATCGCTATAGATCTGCTATGATCATCATAACCTATCATCTTATTCTGCTCACTAGTACTCATTCATATAGTTATCATATATGCTATATGCCCCAGATCTTAACTCTTCTACCAACGTTCTTATCTTTGGATCGACCTTCTTTGCTTTACCTTCTACTATTAACCTTATAGCATCCTCAACACCTAGGCTTACCATGAGTTCTGTTACAGGCGTTCTTACAGCAACGTATCCATCTATCCTACCATTACTATCATAGGTTGGCTTTATAACGGCCTTGACCCAGTATATGCTCCCATCCCTTGCCCTATTCCTTACATAGCCTATGAATGTGCCGCCATTGCTTATTGTTCTCCACATCTTCTCGAATACTATATCATCATGGAAACCAGACTTGAGTATCCTATGGTTCTGGCCATAGAGTTCATCCTTACTATACTTGCTTACATCGAGGAACTTCTTATTCACATAGTTGATATCCCCTTCAACATCTGTCATCGACACAATAGATGCATCTGCTATACAGGAGAATACATCGATTATCTGCTTCAACCTACCTGTTGTTATCTTACTTATGTTATGGATAGTGCCCATCATATCCTTCAGTGATCTACCTATATCATCTACATGCCTCATGTTTGTATCTGTTGAATGTCTCAACTGCTCTGCTGTTGATGTCAACTCCTCGCTACCTGCTGCAACCTCTTGTGATGATGCTGTTACCTGCCTTATGTTCTCATCTATGCTCTTAACACCTTCAGCTATAGACTGTAGTGCATTAAGCATATCTGTAACCTTCCTGATTGTACTATTCAATACATCAATACTCTCATCTATGCTCTTACTGAGCTCGTTGAATAGGTTTGAGATATTTACTATCATCCTTGTTATCTCGCCTGCATTCTTGCTAGTATCCATTGCCAATGCTCTAACCTCCTCAGCAACAACAGCAAACCCTCTCCCTGCCTCTCCTGCTCTAGCAGCCTCTATAGCAGCATTTAATGCAAGTAGGTTAGTTCTATCAGCAACCTTATCTATGAACCTGACTATATTATTTATTGCTTTGAACTCATCTTTAACCTTTATATTTGTATTGTTGAATGATCTTACTATCTCATTTATCTTTGATATCTCAGCAAGTACTTGATCTGCATAACCTGCGGACTTGCTACTGTTCTTAGCAAGTTCATTTGTTATATTACTTACATTTGATAATGCAATGGACATGTTCTGTATGCTAGTGGTTATTGCGTTTATTGCAGTTGAGATATTAGTTATACTATTTGCATGCTCATTCAGGATTACAAGCATCTCATCTATGTATACTCTATTCTTATCTGCGCTCTTTGATAGTTTATCTATACTAGTGGTTATCTCATTGAGTATAGTTATGCCATCATCGATATCAACATTAACATCGATATCAACATTAACATCAACACCCTCCACACTACCTAGCCTACTCGCCTGTACCTCTGTCATAGGATAGATGAGATCGTCTATGATTTATGGTTAAGTCAATAATGTATTATACTTACAGAATTACGATGGTCTAGTAACATACCTTGCCTCTATACTCTTAAGATGGTCAAGCCCTACAAGTCTATTGAACTCATCGAAGAGGAGTAGCCTCCTCTCATCCTCCCCTTCACTGGTTACAACATCTACAAGCCTATCATCCTTGAGAAGTGATAACATGCTCTTTATAGCATATGCGCTTGAGAGTATCGCTGTGAGGGGGAATAGTATGAACCTATATCCAAGGGCCTTCAGCTCATTTACACTTAGCAATGGTGTTCTTCCTCCCTCTATCATGTTAGCTACCAATGGTGCCTTGACCTCTCTGCATATCCTCCTCATCTCCTCAATGCTTCTAGGCGCCTCAACGAAGACCATATCTGCCCCTACACTAGCATACCTGTTTGCCCTATCTATAGCCTCATCGATACCCAATGGTTCTAATGCATCAGTTCTAGCAACAACTATGAACTCCTTGCTACCTCTTGCATCAAGTGCAGCATACAGCTTCTGAATGTACTCCTCAACTGCCACAACCTGCTTGCCCTGCATGTGCCCACAGCGCTTAGGCCATACCTGATCCTCAAGGAATATACCCTTTGCCCCTGCTCTCTCCAGTTCCTGAACAACCCTCCTAACGTTCAGTGCATTACCATACCCAGTATCTATATCAACTATCAAAGGTATGGATATTGAGGATGCTATCCTCCTTGCCTGTTCTATAACCTCGTTTGCATTTAAAAGTCCATAGTCTGGGAGCCCGAGCATGCTTGCAGCAACGCTATACCCTGACTGGAATACTGCTCTGAATCCAACCTGCTCTGCTATCTTTGCACTTAGAGCATCGTAGACACCTGGTACAACAATGGCCTCACCATCCTTCACCTTGGATAGGAGCATAGAGTTCATAACAACTGCGCAAATAAATATCTTTAATAATGCATAAGAGAAGAGCTCTTGTATTGTATGACAGTGGTTGATATGCTTATAAGGGATGCTAGGGTTGTCATCCCAGGTATAGGGATAGTTGAGAGGAACATAGTTGTAGATGATTGCAAGGTTATAGCTCTGAGCAATGATGGTGTTGATGCAGATTTAGTGATAGATGGATCAAGGCCAGGGTTGTATGCTATACCTGGAGCAGTTGATCCACATGTGCACTATGGTGTATTCACACCGATAGAGAGGGCTGCAGAGACAGAGTCTAGGTCAGCTGCTGTTGGTGGTGTAACGACGATGATGCGTATGCTGAGGCTCTATGCCCCTTATAGAGAGAGACTTGATACACATCTAGAGGCAAGCAAGGGCTCACACATAGTTGATTATGCATACCATGCATCTATGCTAATGGATGAGCATCCTGAAGAGATGGAGTTCTGTGTTGGTAAGGGCATAACATCATTCAAGCTATACATGAACTTGAGGGGTGATATAGGTAGTATATACATGGATATGGATCCTTACTCAAGCGATCTGGTGCAAGGGATGGTTGATACTACGGAGAGGCTGGTAGAGGCTACAGTTGCAAAGGCAGCATCGCTATCATGCATAACGCTTGTACATGCTGAAGATCCTGGGATATGCTCTGTGAGGATGAAGGAGGCTAGGGCGCGGGGATTGGATGGGCTCAAGGCATGGAGTACTGCAAGACCTGCAGAGTCAGAGCATAAAGCCATAGCATTCGTTACGGATGTAGCAGAGAGGTATGGTGCTGAACTCTACATAGTGCATATCGGCTCATCCCTTGCCATAGATGCTGTAATCGATGCTAGATCTCATAGTAATAGTAGAGTGTATGCTGAGACATGCCCACATTACCTCACACATACATATGAGTTCGATATTAGAGGCAAGGTTGTTCCACCATTGAGGAGCAAGGATGATGTTGCAAGGGTATGGGAGGCTGTAATCAATGGCGTGATAGACTGCATAGGGAGCGACCATGTTGCTAACAGGCTTGCTATGAAGATGGGTCATGGCGACGTATGGACTGCACTTGCAGGGTTCCCTGGCACCGCTACCATACTGCCTGTAATGCTAAGCGAGGGTGTGAACAAGGGTAGGATAACCCTTGAGAGGCTTGTAGAGCTGACCAGCCTCAACCCTGCAAGGATATTTGGGCTAGAAGGTAAGGGCTCTATAGCAGTTGGTAACGATGCAGATATAGTGCTTATAGATCTTGATAAGGAGCAGAGGGTTAGGCCTGAGATACTATGCTCTTACTCAGACTACACAATATACGATGGAATGGTGCTGAAGGGCTGGCCTATATACACTATACTAAGAGGGAGGGTTATAATGGAGGATGGTATAGTGGTAGGAGAGAGGGGATATGGTAGATATATTGCAAGGGCACCTAAGCATATCACAACTAGAGATGGGTTTACTCAATAAGTAGATTGATGGATAGATGGACGGATGGAGAGATGGATGGAGAGATGGATAGATGGATAGATGGATGGAGAGAGTTATTCATCCTAGTTATTCATCCTAGTTATTATCCCTTACCATATATGATCTCAAAGTTACCATCACTAATAGCCTTATAGTATACATCTGCAACCTTGCTGAATAGCCCAACCTCAACCACTCCTGGGATGCACTTCAGTCTCTGCTCAAGGCTATGGGCATCATCTATACTATTGAATAGGGAGTCTATTATTATATTCCCGTTCTCAGTTATTATAGGATATCCTCTATCATTAACCCTTATGCGTGGCTCAGCCCCCATACCTTTGAGCATAGTGCTAACATAGACCCTTGCATATGGTACTACTTCTACAGGGATAGGGAGTGTGAGTCTATCAACATACTTGCTCTCATCAGCCAATATTATGACCTTCCTTGCTGCATGGATGAGAACCTTCTCCCTCAGCAGTGCGCCCCCTCCCCCCTTTATCATAACCAGATTAGCATCTATCTGGTCTGCACCATCGAATACAAGATCAACCATGGGTATGAGCGACTCATCCCCTATACTGATACCCATCTCCTCAGCCTTCATCTTGATCTGGAGCGATGTTGGTATGAACCTTACACTTGCAAGATCTGTGCCTATGCTACTGCCCATCCTTCTTAGTGTATCCAGTAGCGCTGCTACAGTTCTACCAGAGCCCAAGCCTATTATCATCCCATCCTTAACATGCCTACTTGCAGATTCTAGCATCCTAGCCATAGAGTTGTGCATAGTCATGATCATCACCATTATTGCAACCTATATCTTCTTGGTCTCTCCATCTCTGTTCGTTATATTCGTTGTTATTTATTATTGCTATCATTATTCGTTCTTCTCTAACCTTGCTATAGCATCCATTATCTGCTTCTTTATACTCTCCAACTCCTCATCTATATAATCATTGTTAGAGGCATTAGTGTTATTAGCAGTTAGACCACTGTTACCGCTACTATCTCTGTGATTATCGCCATGTAACAAGCCATGATCATCCGTATATATACTGGTTAACCCTTCCTCTCTTCCTATACCTAGGTCTTTAACATATGGGGGGTTATCAGCATCATCTACATCTACATCTACAATCGATACATCATGATGGCCTACACTACTCTCATTATCTCTGCCCCCATGCCCATAACCCTCATCCTTATTCCTATCAATTGCAGTGATGGCGTCCTTATCCTTACCCTTCCCCTCCATACTACTACTGCTCCTTCTTAACCTCTGCCTCTTTATTCTAGAACCAACATTACCATTGTACCTCTTTATATGCAGGTGCTCTTTAGGTATGACAGGGTTGGTGTATGGATTGATGCTTGGCTGATTCACACTTGTGTAGATCTTCCCCTCGAGTACATCTAATCTAGAATTTAGCCTGTCCAACCTGAGGAGTATCTCCTGCATTATAGTATCGTTTTGGTTCTTCTCAATACGATGGTGTGGGAGAGAATGATCATTATTACCATTACTACCATCATTACCATTACTACCATCATTGTAATCGCTACTTCTACCACTATCTACTCTTACAGCATCCATACCGCTAGTGGGTACTGTAGCATTCTTAACCAATGCTCTATACTCTTCTTCGCTTATCCTACCATCGTGAAGGTACTTCCTGAGCCTGATATCTGCCATACTCCTAATCCTATGCTCTATACTCTTCTGCACCCTACCCTCCTTACCTTCTATATGATCCTGATCCTGTACTACACCCGCTACCCCATCTAATCTACTAGACAGGGTTCTATCATGAACAGCCTCATCTCTATTCTTCATGCTCCTACTCCTAACTAGAGTGGTTACTGCCCCTGCTAGAGCAGCGATTATCAGTGCTTCTATCATCCTTACTTTACTCCATTCCCTTCCTATTATTCATTTCATTCATTTCATTCCATTCATCGCATTCATTCTGCTGCTCTGCTATTCTTACTTTACTCATCATCGTTGCTCCTTACTTCCACTTGCTGGCTGGGAAGCCACAGCTTGCACAGCGCTTCCTCCTTACATGGAAGGAGTTACTGCCACACCTTCTGCATCTAACATGAACCCTTCCCTTGTTATGCTTCCCCATCGAGGGGGTGCCTTTCATGGCTCATCACTTTGGCGGGGATATGAGTACCACGTTATCTCCTCTCACAACTATTGTGCCTAGTTCTACAGCTTTGCCATCATCAAGTATCTCTTCGGACTTTGAGAGTAGTAGGTTCATATGCTGGTCATAGCCTAGTAGTGTACCTCTTATAACCTTCCCTCCCTTCATCTTTATCAGTACTACACCTCCAACACTCTCATCCAATACCTTCACGGCCATATCAACAGACATATCTATCGCTCATCCTCTGTTGATTGCATATATAAATCATCTTGATCTTGATCTTGATCCCTATCACTGCTCATCTCCACACTGCTAATCTTCCCATACATACGCTCTACCTCCTCCATAGTCTTGATTATCTTAGTAGATACATGCTCAAGCAGCTCATGGCCTCTCTCCTTGCTAGCCATTCGAGGGTCTCCTATCACACCATATCTTGCAATACCTGCTATGGAGCCTGGTAAGAGCGTTATCCTTGAGAGCGAGACTGGGTCTATATTAGCAATGGACTCTCTATCCCTTTCACCTCTCCCTTCTTCCAATCCCTGTTCTATGAGGTCCATCCTTACAAGATCTGGCCTTATTGCAAGCATCAGCGATGTCTCATTCTCTCCTGCATGATCCATCCTATCTATGAAGAGAGAGTATGTTATGCTGTATATCAGTACTCCTCCATCCCTGTAAGCCTCAGCAAGCTCTTTGGTACATGAGAGCAGTGCATATTCATTACCATAATGCGCATTCAGTACGATGATGCTCTTCACACCCATCTTTACAAGTGATCTACATACATCCCCTACTAGCATGCAGAGAGTCTGTGCGCTTATACTAACATTGAAGAGTGGTTCATGCTCATAGGATATACCATAGTATATACATGGTAGGAGTAGTGCACTGGTCCTCTCAGCGACTATTGCTGCTATACGCTCTGCTATGATCGAGTCTGTACCCAATGGAAGATGCTTACCATGCTGCTCTAGAGAGCCTATGGGTAGTATAGCCCTTATCCTTCCACCCCTTCTAAGAGCCTCCCTTGCCTCCTCATCCCTTGCATCTGTAAGATTCATAACCCTCTACTATAGTAACCTTTATGTTATTATATATGGTTGTATGATCTATGCTTCGAGAGGAGAGCCTAACATATGGAGAGTACATTATAGAGGAGGGGTGGAGGGGCAGTATAAACAACAGGATGGTTCTGAACGTGAAGCGTGTAGAGCATGGTAAATACGTCTATGAGAGGTATGAGGGGGATAGGAAGGTTGCAAGCAGATTCATAGATACAAGTGTATCTAACAGACTACACCTCTGCATCTACCCTGTAGTGCCAGTATATACACCACAGCCAGCAAACTACGCCAAGCATCTTCTGCTCAAGTTCAAAGATCCATTGGTGATGGATACAAAGTCATCCCTAGAGTGCTACATAAAGATGCCCGTAGAGGTTGGCATATTCGAGATGTATGATGGTAGAACAACGCTCATAGATGTATTTGCAACCAAACTGATCAAGTATGCACTATACGGCATGTCTGATAATGGTGTGATATGCAGGTATAGGGAGTCTACAGTCTACTTCGATGTGCCAAAGGCAGAGCCATTAGCAGAGGCTATAGCACATGTACGTTTACACAACTACCTCGATAGGATAGTGACTGTAAACATGCTAGTCATACCTATAGAGGGTATAGATCTATACTATAATGGTGTAGAGGCTATGCTGGATACTGTCAATGCTGTGATAAAACAAGGCGTGCGCAATGAGATAGTCGAGGTCAAGGTCGAGGAGGGTAGCGAGTCAGGGTGGAGTAAGACACATGTAAACCCTGCAATAGTTACAAGGAGTTATACCATGGAGTTGGGGTTCTAGATGGTTGAGGAGATAGCATTAGGCACTATAGAGATCCTTGGAACGAGGATAGAACTGCTCAAGGTACTCATATCTATAGCCATAGTTGCTGCTGGAGTAGTGATAGCAAGGTTGGTGAGGATACCTGTATCCTACTTTCTTACAAAGTATGCCCCTCAAGCAGCACCACTAGCAAGTAAGGCAGTCTTCTGGATAATCGTTGGGATAGCATCGTTATCTGCAATAGGTAACCTAGGGGTTGAGTTGACAGGAGTTCTACTTGCTGGAGGTATAGCAGGTATAATAATAGGGTTTGCTGTGCAATCTACTGTAGCAAACCTATTCTCTGGCCTCTTCATGCAGATAGATAGAGCCTTCAGGATAGGCGATGCTATAGAGATTGCTGAGATGAACGTTGCTGGTGTGGTCACAGATATAACAGCATTCTCTGTAGTCCTTAGGAGGTTTGATGGTGTATACGTTAGGCTACCTAATGAGAAGATATTCACATCCCAGATAAGGAACTTTGGGAGGAATGTTGCAAGGAGGGTTGAGGTTACCGTAAGTATAGCATACAAGGAGGATATGGGCAATGCCATAGAGGTTATAAAGAAAGTTATAGATGAGGAACCTAGGATACTTGCAGTACCAGAGCCTAGGATCATGGTCTGGGAGTTAGGAAATTCGGGTGTCAACATAAATGTATGGTGCTGGGTACCAACACAGGAGTTCTTCAATGTTAGAGGCGAGTTGGTGAGGAGGATAAAGGAGGCTCTGGATGCTAATGGTATAGAGATACCGTTCCAGCAGGTTACTGTATGGTTTGGGGATAAGGGTAATAGGAGAGAGGAGAGATCAAGGTTACCGCTTCTGGATGAGTGAGTAGTATTAAGAATAACTGGTAACCATAATGATTGTAGATTAGCGCTAGATGGCTACTAGGTTATTCTGTCGTGGTTAGCCTTACTGCTATTAACGCTCTTGTTCTTGCTCCTCTTACTATCTCCACCCTTTATATACACCTTGCCCCAATACACCTCTAACCTGCCTTCTATGTACAGCTTTATTGCCTTGAGTAGTGCCTTAGCCTCCAAGCTCTGACCCCTCCTCTTTATGCTCTCAAGGCTCTCACCGTTCCTTATCCTGAATGCCTCCTGCCATATTATCGGTCCAGCATCCAACTCCTCAGTGACAAAGTGTGCTGTACAACCTATTATCTGTGTACCTCTCTCATGAGCCTGAAGGTAGGCATATGCGCCAGGGAATGCAGGGAGTAGAGATGGATGTATATTTATTATTCGGTTAGGATAGCGCCATACAAAGTTTGGTGTTAGTATACGCATATACCTAGCAAGGACTATAAAGTCTATATTGTACTTATCGAGTAGTCTTAGGATCCTAGCCTCTGCACTTGCCTGATCCCTATGGTTCACATGGTAGAATGGTATATTATAACTACTTGCGATTGGCTTGAGAGTATGCTCTGTACCAACAACGATGGGTATGTTAACACTCAACTCCCCCTTCTCTTTAGCCTTGAGTATAGCCTCAAGGCAGTGAGGTTCCTTGCTTACAAGTACTGCCATGTTCTTCAACCTATCAGGCTCATCGAAGTGCACCTTCACATCCATGCCTAGGCTCTTGCATAACCTCCTAAGACCTCTTACAAACCCATCCTTATCAATGCCATTGAACGATGCCTCCAACTGCATCCCAAATAACCCTCTAACAACGTTCTGGTTTATCTTCTCTATATTGCCCTGGTTCTCGAATATGTAGTTTGTAACACTGGCAACTATACCCTTTCTATCTGGCCCTATGACTGTTATCTCCCCTATTATCTTCCCTTCACTCTGCATGTTACTAACGCTTACAGATCAATATTTAAATATATGTTATAGGTAGATGATCTGTTGAGTGACGAGAGCTATAATGGTAGTGCGAGTAGGGGTAAGAGGATTATGTGTGTAGATAGCCCCTATATGTGAGGTTAAAGGTAAAGGATGAAGAGTAAGCCACGTTATCTAGACTATAATAAACCGGTTGCTGTCTGTAGTACATGCTTCACCATTGGTAAGTGGCACTGTTATAGGTGCAACAGAGACTTCTGCGTAGAGCACTTCCACGTTCACAAGTGTAATGCATCTCTGGATCATAGAGATGGTAACGGTAAGGGTAAGCATAAAGGCGATAATAATTAGTTGAGGTAAAAGAGAGGAGGTATCTACTATACTGTCACTACTGCCGTTATTATGCTATAGATTGTAGTGATAACAATAGGTGTGGTTGCCATACTCTACAGTGTTCAGCAGTGGATACAGTTGCGTCAACTGCCCTGAAGCCTATAACATAGACCTAAGCAGAGTCCTATGAGTCTTTGCCATAACATCTCATCCATACATCCTTGAACTCATCTAGTGAGGAGAACCCTTCTAGCATAGCATCCTCATCGCTCGTATCCCCTTAGCCTCTGCCTCTTCACATATCTGATGTAGAGGTGAGCAAATACGCCCTTTCTACTGTAATTTGTGCTTGCAGCGTAACTCTATCTGGCTTCTAGGCAGCGCTTCCATACCCTCCTCGTCTCAACCTTCCTCCCTACAAGTATTGGTTCTACAAGGCATCTGTTGAATAACAGCATGAGCATCATTGCTCAGCATAGGTTATAAGCGATGCATAGATGATGAACACAAGTAAAGTAAAGTAAAGTAAAAGAAAGTAAAGTAGAATTTGATATACGCTTATTATTAAATAAAAAGAGGGGGATCTAGTGCTATTACAACTACTCTTACTTTGCCTTTGTGCTCCTCTTGTAGAGATAGAATGTTCCTAGTAGAGAGCCTGCTAAGCCTATGCTACCTATGAAGAACTCTGGTACCACCATGAATGAATTTACTCTATAGTCTATTCCTGCAAGATCTATAACCTGGCCATCCTCTGTGAATACAGCAATGAAGTGCCACTCTCCTACACTAAAGTCAGATGCTGGGAATGTTACGGAGAAGCATGTATCATTATTAGCCAGTCCTCCAGGTAACCCTGTACATGGCATTGGATCAGTGCTAGAGAGCAACTTTACCCCTGGTGGAAGTGGCCCATTTATTAGAGAAGGCCAGTTATATTGCCCTGGAGGAACATCCCCTGGTACAAGGAAGCAGTGAAAGTCATTTGCTGTAGTTGAATCTACGCCTCCAACACAATCTATATCCTGCCCAACTACGCCCTCTTCTCCAGCATCTGTACCAAGTACATTACCATTCTGTATTGCCCTCACCTTTGCATTAACTGTTGAACCACCTCCTTGTCCACCTCCTTGTCCACCTCCTTGTGCATACACCTCTGCCGTGAATACTGCTCCAAATACAAGCACTCCTGCAACCGTTAATACTGCTATTACGTATGGTATTGACCTCATTATCTGTATATTATCATTGTTACTATATAAATCCCCATGTAATTTGTGTTTTATAACACTTATTATATAACACTTATTATATAACTAATCTACCTACTACATATGCAGGTATAGTTTATATACCATCCTATATGGAGATTAACCATGCAAGTACTCTTGAGTAAGACCAATGATGGTAGATCGTTAACAGATGCAAGTGTAACTAAGAGTATAGATACAAGGGGCATGTCATGTCCATACCCATCATTCGAGGCTGTCAAGGCTCTGAGCAGTATAGGCAAGGGTGATGTTCTAGAGGTTATAACTGATAGCGAGGAGTCTGCTATAGACTCTATACCAAAGGTGTGTGAGAGGAGAGGGTTAGAATATGCTGTTATAAAGGTGGATACAGGGCTATGGTATGTGAGAATAAGGAAGTAGCAGTAGTAGCAGTACAGTAGTACAATAATTATGATAACACCATTATATATCCTATAGTAGTGGTGTGTGATGGGTAGGTTTGCACGATAGATACTTTGAGTTGGAACTCATGATAGAAGGTTTGGCAAAGAACTTTGGTGTACCTAACGCAAACTGTTACTTCAGATTAAGCCATAAGAGGAGGCCGAGCAGGGATGAGTATAGGAGGAAGGTTGTAGAGTTCATGCTTGCTTATACGCATATACTTGATATGTTTAGAGGCCTTGATGGCTTCGATGATCTCAAGACCTTTGTGGATGAGATGCTCAAGAAGGAGGTTGAGCAAGTTATGCATGGAAGGAAGAAGGATGTGGAGAAGCGCTACGAGTACTATATAATGAATGAGTAAATGAATCAATGAATTTATTATATATGGATAGAATTAATGGATGGAGGATATGCTATGGGTACAGTAATGATTGATGGTGTAGAGGTTACAGATGAAGCCATCAACATATCGATAAGGGTAGAGTATGTGATGAGGTACGATGGTATACAGGTTAATACACATGTGTATGATGCTAGAGGCTTAATAAGGTTCATAGAGGTTAATGGGAAGCATGTTAACATGTATAGACTATTCATTAGCAAGGATGAGATAGAGAGGAGTAGTGGTAGGTTGATGATCAAGGCTGTAATAGAGGGCAAGGATGCAGAAAGGATAAGGATAAGGGCAAGTATAATACAGGAGCATAAAGAGGTTGAGTACGATGAGAGGATAGTAGACCTTTGCAGATGACCTACTGCATGCTCACCCTTCTATTCATAATAATTAATATCAGCAATATTAATATCAGCAAATCGGTTGATCAACCAACCATCTTCACATCAAGGATATCGAAGTACCTTAGCCTTACAGTGCCGAATAGATCATGCATGTTAGGCTCAACACCAACGCCTTCAGCGAACCTCTTCAGTGTGAACCCACCATCTACGAGCATATCGACCTCGACCACTCCTTCAGAGTATCTAGCATCAATAACATGCATCCTCTTTGAAGAATGCCTTATGCTATAACTGCTATCAGCATCATCCCCCTTGAACCTTATAGTTACACTCCCTTGGGAGATAACTGCTCTTATCCTATCCATTATGCCCTGGTCACTACACTCAAGGTAGAGCCTTACCGTGCTCATGAACCTTATCTCTCTTGGGAAGCCATCGACCTCCCTAACGATGGTAACGTCTATACCATCGCTACTGAACCTATCCCTGTATCCAGATCTCTTCCTTGCATCTACAACCTTTATGAAGAATGGCCTACCATCACCTAGCACAAGGCTATCCTTATCCTCTCCTCCAACCCAGAGGAACCTTGCATCCCTGGCATTGAACTCCCCAACTATCCACCCTCTAACCATGCTCTCTATGCTATTCTCATAACCCTTCTGCTTGAGACCCCTTCTACTCTTCCTATATCTAGCAAGTAGGTAGATCGGTCTTGCCCTTACATTTATACTCATACTTATCAGATCAAGATGTATATCTATGTCAGGCCTCTCATAATCAACCCTGTAACCCTTTCTCGATAGCATCATACCAACCTCCCTTGTTATGCTACTCTTTATACTCTCCCTCCCTTTAACCTTCAGCCTTGCTCTGATCTCATCCTCCCTCTCCAGCATATCATGGGGCAGTGTAGCACCAAGAAGGAATGATCTGAACTCATAACCCTTAACAGCCTCCTCAACAAGCATGAATATATCGCTCAGCCTTGACATGAGGCCATTGCATATATAGCACTCATCACCTACACCTGCACTGCTACCTACATGTAGACCTTGCCTCACTGCACAGTGACTGCATAGCTTAAGCATAAGGTTGATGCTTACAACGAGTATAATAACCAACCAATCAAATGTACCTCTCTCTTGCCATTACTATAGATGCTACTTACCATATGGATGCTACTCCCTCCCAAACCCAAGCCTCTTCAGGAAGCCCATCATCTGTCTACCCTTCATAGCCTTCATCATATCCTTAGACCTCTTATACTGAGTGAGCATCTCCTTCACATCCCTCTCACTTGTACCTGAGCCCCTTGCTATCCTCCTTATCCTTGATGCGTTTATTATATCTGGATTGGCCCTCTCCTCCTTGTTCATGGATTGGATGATATAGCGCCATCTATTCATCCTCTCCTCCATGGCATCGACATCCTCATCCTTCACCATACCTGCTACCCCAGGTATATGCTCGAATAGTGCTCTCAGTGAGCCCATCTTCCCAACCTGCTCTATCTGGTAGTAGAAGTCCTCTATGGTCATCTTACCACTCATTATCCTCCTTATCTTAACCTCATCCGCCTCCTGCTCCAACTGCTTGGCCATCTCCAGTAGTGCCTTGATATCGCCCATGCCTAGTAGTCTGCCAACGAACCTCGTTGGGGAGAACTGCTCAAGATCGTCTATCCTCTCACCAGTAGAGATGAACATTATCCTTGCACCAGTGGCTGCTGTTGCTGATAATGCCCCTCCTCCCTTTGCTGAGCCATCCAACTTTGTAACTATTATGCCTCCAACGGGTACGTTCTTGTGGAATGCATCTGCCTGTGCATATGCCTGCTGCCCTATAGTACCATCTATAACGAGGAGTACCAGATCCGGTCTCATAGCATTGTACATGCTCCTCATCTCCTCAAGCAGACCCTTCTCCTCCTTGTGCCTACCAGCAGTATCTATCAGTATGACATCCTTCCTCCTCCCCTCAGTAAAGTACTCCAAGCCCTTCAGTGCTATATGAACTGGATTTTTGCTCTTCTCATCACCATAAACCTCAACATTAATCCTCTTGCATAAGGTTCTCAGTTGCTCTAGTGCAGCAGGCCTATAGGTATCTGTGCCTATGACACCAACGCTATAGCCATGCTTGAGCAGCCATTTTGCAAGCTTCGCTGTTGCGCTAGTCTTGCCTGAACCCTCTATGCCTACCATCAAGATGATGTTGGTCTTATCCTTCCTCAATGGCAGGCCTACCTCATCCCCCCCAAGCAGTCTTGAGAGCTCCTCGTAGAGTATCTTCACTATGTGATCCTTCCTCGATAACCCTGGAGGAGGCTGCTCCTTCAATGCCCTCTCCTGTAGCCTATTTGTTAGCTCAAGTACTAACCTAACATTAACATCTGCTTGGAGGAGTGCTCTCTGCACATCTCTAGCAATCTCCTTTATTATACCCTCATCTATGCTTGGTGCTCCTACAAGTCTCTTGAGCGTTGCCCTTAACCCTTGCTTAAGGTTATCAAGCACCATATGCATTATTTGTATAGCACTACTTTTAACCTTATCTAGAAGGTATCTTGCTGTTGCTGTTGCTGTTACTGTTACTGTTACTGTTACTGTTATTATCGCTTCACTTCTCTTCAGTACTTAGGTCTGTGAACTCTATATGCCCTCTAACACCATCCCAATGGAGTGTATAACCATTGATGGCTATCCTCTTCCTGAATAGAGGCATATCGAGCACGAATGTCTCTGCCTCACCGCCCTCAAAGGATATATTGAACCCATACTTGATGCTTAGATCCCTCAACCTTGGGAGTAGTTGAGCATCTATCAGCCTTCCAAGCATGCTCACATCAAGCCCATATGCTGATACAGATGTTATCATTACAGTAATATTATTTGCTAACAACTCCTTCATATGCAGCAACTGGTCCTCGCCATAGCATGGTGCTACATGCTTGAGCCCAACCCTAGATGCTATGCTAGCGAACCTATAGTACTGATACTTGCTTGCTATCGCCCCAGTTACAATACCATCTATAGCAAACCTCTCCTTTGCTCTAGTGAGCAGTTCCTCTAGCGAACTCTCATCATCGCTACTGCATATACCGCTGGAGATCAAGGGAATCCCTAAGCATTCAGCCTGTATGGATGTGTACATTACATTGGGGTAGTGGAAGAGCATGCTCTCATCACTTGCTGGTATAATGGTTATAAGACATGCAATCTCATGCCCCTGTAAGTATGCCTTGTACATTGCAATATTGCTATCCTTGCCCCCTGAATAGAGTATGCCTAGCCTCATAGACCCTACACATCTCCAACCAATTAACCAACCTAGCATAGCCTAGATATAATCTCAGCAAGCCTATCACCATCCCATAGCTCTATACTATGCCTCCTAGCAAGTTCTATAGCATCCTGTGTGAAGGATGATGTAGTAACGTATATGCCTTTAGTAGCCTTGTATTCAGTGAGCATCATCCCTATGAACATCTGCAACTCAGGGCTTGTAACCTTCTTCCCTGTATATCTCTTGCATTGAACCACAACCTTATCCTTACCATGCTTCGCAGTTATATCCACTGCAAGATCACCGGAGCCACCTACAACCCTCACATCCCTATAGCCTATAACCCTCAATAGATCAGCGACTGCATGCTCAAACTCTTTAGGATCCATACCCTTCAACCTCTCAAGCGTGAGCCTCTTGAGCCTCTCCTTGCTCTTCCTCCTATATCTTACTGCTAGTAACGCTGCAAGTATAGCAAGTATTATGGGTATTAGGATCATCGTCTGGGATGGATCCAGATCTAGATATGAGAATGGAATTATATCTACCATAGTGAGCATAAGAGTGTATCATCTATGAGATATTTGTATGTTAATTATCTTACATACAAAATCTTCTATTGTAGAAGAGG
The DNA here is from genome assembly GCA_938030895.1 of uncultured Nitrososphaerales archaeon. Taxonomy (GTDB): domain Archaea; phylum Thermoproteota; class Nitrososphaeria; order Nitrososphaerales; family Nitrosocaldaceae; genus Nitrosocaldus. The sequence goes on from CALHIV010000007.1 coordinate 171,176, forward strand.
GTAGGATGATCATACACCTTATTTTTTCTTTGGTGTAACGGTGTCCCTCAGATTGAACTGGTCTCATCACCTATCAGACGGCTCTTCCTTAACATCATAGGGATGGTTATACTACAGCCTAATCCTATTTCTATCTATCTTTATCTACCGTTTGCCATCTCCTCTCATCTGCATCTGCATCTGCATCTGCATCTATCTAGCGTAATCCCCATCTCTGCTCAACATACCTCTCAATCCTTGAGAAGAGTATAGCATCTACCAGTAGGCCTATAGCCATCACTATGAGCACTACAGCAATAACATGTGCCATATTGAATACCTCCCTTGCACTCTCTAACATAAACCCTAGCCCTAGATACCCGCTAACAACCTCAGCATTCATCAGACCTCGCCATGAGAATGACCAAGCATTCCTTATACCTATCAGCAGGTTGGGTGTTGCTGCTGGTACTATAACATAGGCAAGCATGTTTATGCCTTTGGCGCCCATATTCCTTGCTGCCTTGATGTATATCGGAGGCACATTCTTTATACTGGTGTAGGTTGAGAGCGTAAATGCGAATACCGTACTAGCAACTATAACAAACACTACCATTGCTTCACTATAACCGAACCATATCATACTTATGGGAACCCATACTATGCTTGGTAGGGAGGCTAGTGCTATAACTAGAGAGCCTACAGCATCATAGAGTATCTTGCTCTTAGCAATAGCATAGCCGAATGCGAAACCAGCTAGTATGGATATTATGAAGCCAAGGAATAGCCTCTGCATACTTGTTACTAGAGCTGTTAAGAGCCTGATGCTGGATGATGCGTACTCTTTAGCGACATCCAATGGGGAGGGGAGTACATACTCTGGGAGTATCCTTGCCTCTGCTACAGCATACCATAACAACAAGATGGATGAGTAGAATATCAGCCCCGCCATTGGTTTAGTATATACCTTCAATATACTGCACGACTCTCTAGTCATATATTAATCATCACAGGGTTGTAAGTTAAGTATATAACAGGAGTATCACCAATCCATACCTATCATCTATTATTCACCTGATAAGGGAAAGTTCTCCTTTTTATTAACAAAATTTGGCCAGAATATTTATATAATGATCTGCTTATTCTATTTTCGAACAAAAATAACAATAAAGAGCAGTTAGCACGGTAATATGCATATGCCTTGGACTGTGGGCTGCAGTGGTGCCTTACCGCAGGGAGGCCGTAAAGATACTAATTTTTATTTTATTTTCTTTTATTTTATTTTATTTAGGCATAATGGATAGACTAAGAATATAAGCAATGATATCTCCAACCAATAGCATTATTACAAATCCTGCAGTGATATAGATTATGAAAGGTAATGCATGTGTAACCCAGATCTCTCCAGCGCTATCCGCGAATTCGCTGTATGCTTTGGGTGACAGATTCAACCTCCTCCTACCATCCCTCACCTCTTCTAGTGCAAATAGATAACCTTTTGGCCTAGCAACGAATCCTGTCATGAATGCAAATGCCTTCTTGTACAAGGGTTCATCAAGCCCTTTAAAGATATCCTTACCCCTTATGACTGCAGTTAGATTCCTAAGTATGTTGTGGAGTATGTTGATTATGGTCAAGAGCGATGCATTTGTAAGCGTTGTTAATGCTGGGATTCCATGTAGAGTATACTGCATCTCATACGATGGTACAAGGATACTTATAGCTATAAGAGCCTTTGCATCTGCACCCCCAAATAGCCCTTTAATATATGCTATGTATGCTAGAGGTGCTGTAAGAGATATGCTTAGCAGGTATCTGAATAACAGTTCGTCATACCGTGGATAGGAAGAGGATGTTAATATCATCGGTATAGATGCAAGTGCAAGTGATACTGATGATATCCATATCCAATCGCTTATCTCCCTCTTCCTAACATCCATGATGGATGCAAGCACTAGCATAACTATACATATGAGGATGTTCATTGCACCTATGCGCTCTATAATAGATAGTTCTTGTATCATGGTAGAAAGAAAATGGGTGTTATCTACTGTTACTGGTAGTGGTAGAAGATTTGAGCTTCTTTACTATAGCCGTTACCCCATCAACATACTCATTATATTCTGGGAATGAGAGGAACTCCTCCTCTAATGCTCTAGCAACCTCATTCTCTAGCAGAATCGCAGCATCCTTAAATATCAGATGTAGGTACATCTTGACCTTCTCTGGATCTATGCATACCTCCTCTATTCCCCTGCATCCTCTCTGCTTTAGCCATGAGTCTATCACCATCACAGTACTGCTACCTAGGATCTTGATCAGGTGCTCTCTAACCAACTTGCCCACTCTCATAACAAACTCATCATCGCTTATAACATTACTATTCTGCAAGATCATACCACCTCTATGAGCCTGTATGATGGATAGCCCTTTACACTACTCTCCAACAGCATAGCATATACACCATTGTATGGTCTTACAAGTCTTAGCAAGGTCACGCCATTCTCCTCCCATATCCTCATATGTATATCTGCTACACTTTGCACAGCATTGAATAGTGGTGAGTCCTTGCCACTTATCATGAATAGTACACCATCGCTTGCCTTGACCTTCTTCATCCCATTAAGAACATCGTTCAGGTTGTAGTTCACTGTAGCAAGTGATGTATCACATGTCAAGAGAGCGCTATTGTACCTATTTATTGCATTCATGTAAAGAGTGCATGTCTGATTAACGTTGAATGTTGCATCTTCTGTTAACCTGCATACATTTACTGGTTCATCATCATGCTCCTCATCCTTGGTGAAGATTGTGTAAAGCCTGAGTTCTTCAGGTCTGCAGAATGGTCTCACATACTTCATGATGCTCTTCACTGGCACGTATGGTGCTGGTGTAGTGAATGTAGGTATATTGCTCCTCAATGCATTCAAGACCATAGATGAGAGTATATGCACTACATGGCTCTTGCTTGCACTCTGATCCCTCTCAAGTAGCATTATGCTACCCTTCCTTATTCCTCCCTGCAATGCCTCATCAAGGTCCTTATTACCTGTAGATATGAACTCGTCCCCAGCATCTATACGGTCGAAGTACCTTGGTTTCTCTGGGTAACTGTAGTTTATACCAACTGGTAGTGGTATGAACCTTGAACCCTTTAATGTGTAAGGTACTATACTATACTTCACCTCAACCCCCCTCATCTTATCGAACCTCATCTTCCTCATCCTAAACCCATCCCTATACTCCATCTCTAGAGTTATAACACCATCAACCAGATATGATACTGTATTCTCCTCAGGCTCCTCGCTTATGAATATAAGCATACCATTGTTTGCATCTGCCATGTAGACCATGCTCTTCTCAGCCTTTAACCTCTCGTTCTTATCAGCCTCCTTTGCTATCGCATCCCAGCTATCAAGTATTACAACACCACTGCCACGCATCAATATGAAGTCTAGAACTCGCTCAAGTACGCCTCTAGCAGATCCAAGCCTTGCATCAACCACAGGTATACTGCTACCACCATCGCCCTTACCATCAGCATTAGAGTTACCATTAGAGTAATGGTCCTTGCTACTAGCTGTGTACTCGCCCTTGAGGAGATCGGCAACCCATGGGAACTGCTCCTTTATCTTCTTGAGGGATACCCTAGTGGATATATAGTAACCTGCCCTATTACTTGCTCTGAGCAGTTCCAATGCTAGAGTTGTCTTACCTGCTCCAGGTGGACCCCTGATCAGTAGAGACGTTGGTTTAGTGCTTAGAAACCTGTCTAGTAGGCTCTCAGTTACATACCTCTTACCATCATCCATCTCCTGTCTTATCATATACCTATAGATCATAAGATGGATAGTTTAATCTTCATATGTAACATCATATACTTACACCTGTGTAAGGTAAAGATTATTTATCATACCATGGGTAACGATGTATGTACATACGTATAGGAGTATGGGTGCGTCGTCTAGTTGGTTAGGATACCTGCCTTACACGCAGGTGGTCGGCGGTTCGAGTCCGCCCGCACCCATAGAATATTCAAACCAACTGCTAATATTGTTCTAGGAAGAATCTATATGAACATAAATTGACCATAGTATTAACAATCTTCTACTAGCATGATAATAATCTTATACCCTTATCTTCTCATATGCGAAGGACGAGAGAAGCAAAGGCAACATTCACTGTAGGGCAGACATGGGGTGCGCTAAAGAAGGCCTGGAAGGGGTACAAGATAGCCAAGGTGCAGGGAGATAGGGAGAAGATGATAGAGTATGCTCAGAAGATAAGGAAGTTACAGAGCGAACTAAAGGTACCTCAAGCAACGTTCCCTGAACTATCTATAGCTTAGCATCTTATCCTCTCATTTTTATTTGTACTGATACTTAACGCTTATAATCTACAGTTATTATATGATGTAGATCATAAGATAAATTTTAATATATGCTCTATAATGCGTAATATACATATGATCGATGGTTCAGGGTTGAGTGCTACTATCATGGTATCCATAATGTTATCCATGCTATTGTACTCACATAATAGTGAAGGTGTTGTAGGCAGATCCACAATTATAGATCTTATAGTGGTTGAGTATCACCATCCAGATGCTGAATATGCTAGGATAAGGGTTGTAGATGGTGATACTGTAAGGCTATCAGATAGAGGGGAGAGCCTAAGGCTTGTAGGTTATGATGCATATGAGTTGAGAGAACCTCTAGGCTATGATGCAAAGGCTTATCTACAGAGACTGTGCAATGATGGTGGTGCATACATCTTAATAGATAAGCTAGAGCCTAGGGATAGGTTCGGGAGGCTACTAGGCTACCTATGGTGCAGAGTAGAGGTTGATGGCTATACAGCATGGGTATCTGTGCAGAGGGCATTCCTTGCATCAGATCTCATCAAGAGCGAACTCTACATAAAGCCTGATCTATACCCTTACTGGGTATGGAGAGAAGGCAAAGAGATAAGGTTTGAATGGGATAGAGGAAGGATAGTAAATGGTAGTGTAGATATAGGTAAGATAATCCTTGTAGGTCTAGATGGTATCAAGGTGTATGAGAATACAACAAGCATTGATGTACCTGCTGGTGTATACAAGGTATGCTTAACATCAAATGATTCATGTATGCTAGTCAATACGCTCGATAGCGATAAGGTATACAGGGTTAATATAGATGGGATGATAGCAGATGGTTATGATGGTAACTCGATACACGTAAGGAGTGTAGAAGGTAATAGGATGGTCTTCATACGTGCTGATATACCTTCTTTGCATATAGACTCTATAAGGGTTGCTGCCGATGATGGCTTCATAGCAAGGGTCAAGGTAGTAACAGATGATGGAGTGATAACCTCTACCTTAAGGGATGGCAGTGATCATTTACAGATAGATGCAGAGGCAGTGCTGATCAAGATATACATGCTCAAGAAGGGCAGTAGAGAGGTATGCATAGAGGGGCTGAGTGGAAGGGTTATACTCAACGGTTATGTTGTTGATGGTAGACCATGTATAAGGTTAAACAAATAAGTACCTCTACCAATTGAGTTAGCAACTCACCCAATGATGAGTACCTTTTAATTATTGCAGTATCTAATCAAGTTGTAATATAATGATGCAGAGGCAATATAGTAATGATAGGGGAGAGGAGTACTATAATGCATGTATGGAGATAGCCAAGGCATTACTTGATGATCCTAGTATAGATAATCAAGGGGTGAGGAGTATGATCAAGATGATAGCAAGTAAATACTCTCTACCAACACTGCCCAAGAACTCGGATATACTTGCATGTGTTGAGGACTACTGTAAGAGCCATGCCGGTGAAAGGAGGGATGAGCCCTATACTGTTACCATTGCTACCATTACCGCTACCACTAACATCGATACCATATCTGCTCTTGATGAGCAACTAGCAAGGCTCAGGGCGCTCCTCATGGTTAAACCTTCCAGGACAGCATCTGGTGTAGCAGTGATCTCTGTTATGCCAAGACCATACCCATGCCCACATGGTAGATGCATATACTGTCCTGGCGGGGTTGAGGTCAATATACCAAACAGTTACACACCATCATCTCCAGCCACGCTAGTTGCTATGAAGTATGGCTATGATCCATACATGCAGATAAGATCAAAGCTCGATGCCCTTGCAAGGAATGGGCATTATACAAGCAAGGTTGAACTTGTCATAGTTGGAGGTACGTTCCTCTTCATGCCCATAGAGTATCAGAGGTGGTTCGTAAAGGAATCTTACGATGCGCTTAACGGATTCAGGAGCAGTACATTGGAGGAGGCTATAGCGTACAATGAGCATGCAGATGTAAGGAATGTAGGCTTTACAGTAGAGACGAAGCCAGATTACTGCAAGGAGGAGCATGTAGATCTCATGCTCTCATATGGTATAACAAGGGTTGAGATCGGCGTGCAAGCATTGAATGATGATGTGTATAGGTTGGTCAATAGGGGGCATACACTACAGGATGTTGTTGATGCCTTTAGGATAGCAAGGGATGCAGGCTACAAGATAGTTGCCCATATGATGCCTGGGCTCCCTGGCTCAAAGATTGAGCAGGATCTTAAGGAGTTTATGATGCTCTTCTCAGATCCTAGGTTCAAGCCTGATATGCTCAAGATATACCCAACCCTAGTGCTCAAGGATACTCCATTATACAAACTCTATGAGAGGGGTGAGTACAAGCCATACAGCGAGGATGAGTTCATAGATCTTATAGCAAGGGTGAAGAGTATTGTGCCAAGATGGGTTAGGATAATGCGCATCCAGAGGGAGGTTGATAGCAGTGAGATAGTTGCAGGGATAAAGCATGGTAATGTAAGGCAGTTAGCACTGAAGAGGCTTGAGGCAGAAGGGCTTAGGTGTAGGTGTATAAGGTGCAGGGAGGCTGGACTTAACAGGAGAGTTAACAATAACAATAACGATAACAATAACGATAAGATAGATCCAAGTAACGCAGTATTAGTGCGTGAGGATTATGATGCAGGCAATGGTAAGGAGATATTCCTATCATATGAAGATACAGAGCATGATCTACTCTTCGGCTTCCTAAGGCTTAGGAGGCCAAGCATCGATGCCCATAGAGATGAGGTTAAGGGCAATACATGCATAGTTAGAGAGTTACATGTCTATGGCCAAGTGCTACCATTGCATAAACGCTATGGATGGAGTTACCAGCATAGGGGCTTTGGGAGGATGCTCATGGAGGAGGCTGAGCATATAGCAAGGGATGAGTTCCATGCAGATACCCTGCTAGTTATAAGTGCAGTGGGCACGAGGGAGTACTATAGGATGCTTGGTTACCATAGGTATGGTCCATACATGGCGAAGCGCCTCGATTGATATAAATTGATATTAACGATACATAACATAACAGTGGTGGTTCATGGTGCAGAATATTATAGGCAAGGGTACATGGCTAGATAAGGTTGCCCATACTCTAGTAGAGAGGGAGAAGAGGCTTGGTAGGGATCTATCATTGATAAGGGTTGAGTCTGGATTGGGGGCATCTGGCATACCGCATATAGGTAGCCTTGGGGATGCAGTTAGAGCCTATGGTGTCAAACTTGCATTAGAGAACCTAGGCTATAGGGGAGAGTTGGTAGCATACAGCGATGATATGGATGGGTTAAGGAAGGTCCCCTATGGGCTCCCAGAATGGCTCAAGGAGTATATAGCAGTGCCAGTATGCAACATACCAGACCCATTCTCATGCCATTCATCATATGCCATGCATATGTCAAGCATGCTCATGGATGCACTCGATAAACTCTGCATAGATTACAGGTTCCAGAGCGGGTATGAAGCGTATAAGCAAGGACTACTGAATAAGGAGATAGATATACTGCTTAGGAACTCCAAGCTTATAGGTGAGAAGATTGCAGAGTTGGTTGGGCAGGAGAAGTTCAAATGGGTACTGCCATACTTCCCTATATGCTCAAACTGCAAGAGGATATACCTTGCAGAGGCGTATGAGTATGTTGAGGATGAGCATAAGATACTCTATGAGTGCAGAGGTAGTGTTATAGGCAAGGAGTATCTGCAAGGCTGTGGGTATAGAGGAGAGGCTGATGTATTCAAGGCTGAAGGGAAGTTGAGTTGGAAGGTAGAGTTCGCTGCAAGGTGGAGTGCCCTCAGTATAAGGTTCGAGGCATATGGCAAGGATATAATGGATAGTGTGAAGGTGAATGACTGGGTTGCAGATAATATACTAAACTATGCTCATCCACTGCATGTTAGGTATGAGATGTTCCTCGACAAGAGCGGGAGGAAGATAAGTAAGAGCGCTGGCAATGTATTCACGCCTCAGGTATGGCTCAGGTATGGTACTGCTCGATCACTTATGCTCTTGCTCTTCAAGAGGATAGCAGGTACAAGGCATGTTGGTGTTGAGGATATACCAAGGCTAGAGGATGAGTATGATAGGCTGGAGGCTATATACTTTGCAGAGACACCTTCTAGCGATGATGTTATGAAGGTAATCAAGCAACGTGGCATATACGAGTATATAAACCATAACAGGGTACCAAGCAAGGCAAGGGAGCATATACCATACATGCTCCTAGCACAGTTAGCATCTGTAGCAATAGAAGGGAGGGAGGTAGAGTATGTAACGAATAGGTTGAGGGCATATGGTATGATTAAGAGCAGCGAGATATCTGAAGAGTTGAGAGAGAGGATAGTGAAGGCAAGGCTCTATGCCCTTGAGGTGTTACAGCCTAAAGCAGAGAGAGGAGTGAGAGAGAAGGTAGATTCAAGGATAGTCTTGAATGAACAGCAGAGGAGGGCTATAGAGGATCTCATACAGGTTATAGAGAGCAATGATGATGCAAGGGTTATACAGTCTAGTATATTCGATACTGCAAGAAGGCATGGTATAGAGCCTAAAGACTTCTTCAAGTTGCTATACATGCTCCTCATAGGAACAGATTATGGTCCTAGACTTGGGCCATACATAATCGATGCCGGGAGAAAGAGTATCATAGATATGCTCAGGTATGCCATGACAAACCAATAGTATTATAGCATGTGTATGCAAAGATGATATGCAAAGGTGGTAGCCCCGGGCAGATTCGAACTGCCGTCACCAGGTCTCTCCTCTATGACTGGTGCCCTCTCCACTATATTCATAACCTCATGGGATCCAGAGCCTGGCACTCAAGGGCCTAGCCCTCCTTGGCCGCTAGACGACGGGGCTACCTTATGCAGATATAGAATAGATACTCCATTATCTGTCTTTCTTTAGTTTACCTTCGTTCCATTTCTGTTATGCTCTGTTATGTTATGCTCTGTTATGTTATGTTATGCTCTGGCTCTGATCTACTCTACTCTACCATGTGCTTATAATCCTTCTACTCTACTTTGTGCTTATAAGCCTTATAGCCTCCCCATAGTCAAGCCAGAGCCTCTTGCGCATGTATGGTACCAACTTCCAGTGTATACTGTACACTTCTCTATCTTTATCCTTCAGCAGTAGTCCTTTCACTATTAATGATACGAATCCTCCAGAGACCTTGCTCTTCATCTCATCGCTAGAGGAGAAGGTATCTCTCTTGGCATGATACTCCTCTATGGTGAACCATGGTTTATTCAACTCTAGTATGAGGGGCCATACTATATTGTTCCATACAAGCCTTCTATTCTCTGTACTGGATGCGTACTTGCCCTTCTCTCTACCTCTACTCTTGCTCTTACTACCATCTTTCTTACCATCTCTCTCGCCCTTGATACGCTCATACGTTCCATCCTTATCCTCTCTCAGCACATGAATGCTATAGGATTATACAATATAATTATTTATTTGCGCCTACCCATCTTATGATATGTATATTGCTGGCTTGTATGGTAGTGCTACCTTCTTCACACTGCTATCCTCTACCATGACATCCACCTTAGAGCTGTGCTCCTTCTCTATGAGTGGTATTGCATCACTTAGCACTTTAACCTCATCCAACACTCCTATACTTGCTCTCCTCAACCTAGACTCTGGAGGTGTTGAGAGTATACTATCCATGATCCTCCTCACAACCTCTGGCCTACTCTTTACGTAACTTGCTATGCCATTATCATCACTATTATTACCATCATCATTACCTTCACTATTATGATGTGGCTTCCCCGGTTCTGAGCCTGAACCAGTACCTTTTAGAAGTATGCGCATCACATCACCATACTTTGTAATCCCCTCGTTGATCATCCTTAATATACTCAAGTAGAGTGCCCACTTCATCTTATCAGCAACGTAGATAGTTATCCTGTTAGGCTTTATGTTAGTAACCTTGATTATCTTCTCCACATCCTCCATAACATCCATTATAAGGGACTCACCCTCATCTGCTATGCTATCGATCATAGCTGGGTTTATGGTAGGCCACTCAGCCATTGATACAAAACCATTATGCCCAAGCATGCTCCACATCTCCTCGCATATGAATGGCATGAACGGAGAGAGCATCCTAACCCTAGCATCTAAGAATTGAAGGATTGTATGTGCTATATCATCATCGCTCCTACCTTTACTCCTTGCCCTCTTCAGATACCAGTTCATATCCTGATCCATTATGTAAAGGATGCTATTCAATGCCTCTCTCACCCTCAACCTATCCATAGCATCTGTTGTACCCTTTACTACATGCTGAAGCCTGCTCATGAGCCAGATATCCTCCTGCTCCTTCTCCTCTCTCCACTTCCTATCCTCCCCAACGCTAATCCCATCGCTATAAGATCTGCTCAACTCACTACCCTTAACCCTACCAACGAACTCTGCACATATGTTGTAGAGCCTCTCAACCTTCTCCCTTATGCTCTTAAGCATATCGAGCGTAAAGTCAGCATCCTGAAGGAGCTCAGCAGATATAAGGAGGGAAGCCCTTATAGCATCGCTCCCATACTCTCTTATAGCCTTGCGTAATGGCACTATATTGCCTAGGGACTTGCTCATCTTCTTGCCATCCATCAGTACACTACCATTAACTACTATCTGTCTAGGCCATAACTCCTGGGGGAAGAGTGCTACATGGTTGAATATGAAGAATGTAAGATGGTTAGGTACCAGATCCCTCCCAGAGTGCCTGCTATCTACAGGGTAGTAGTAGAGGAACTCCTGCCTTATACTCTCAAGAAGGTCTCTGCTTATCCCGTATGATTCTGCAACGCTTGAGGGATCCCCGATGCCCAAGAGAACGTAATCGAAGAAACGCTCATCTATGCTAGGTGGTAGTTCTCTAGCATACTTTGCTATTATATAGTATGCCATGTATATCACAGAGTCTGAGAGCGACTCTATTATCCAACTCTCTTCCCATGGTAGTCTAGTGCCTAACCCTGATCTCCTAGCGCATGCCCTCTCCCTTAACCAGTCTATAACGTATCTGAACTCATCCCTTATCTCCTCTGGCAGTACCTGCATTCTATCTAAGCATGAGTGTGCTAACCTCTTCCATCCTTTATCTGAGTAGTCTATGAACCACTGATCCCTTAGTATCTTGACTACACAGTCTGCACCACATCTACATCTGACTGGCTCTGCTAGATCGAGCATTGTATCTGCAAGGTTACCCTTGAGCATATCCTCCCTAACCCTCTCCCTAGCATCCTTCACACTCATGCCAGAGTAGTTCATTACTACTCTAGGATCAGATGATAACCTGCCTCTGTAGAACTCATGTGTATAGAGTTCGTTCGTAGCATCCTCTAGCCTAGGATCGTTTTGAGTAGATATGTTATAGCGTTTTATCACAACCTCTGAAGGTATACCCTCCTTCGAGTAATCACTATCTATTATAACTATAGGCTTTATACCATCGAACATGCCGTTAAGACCTCGCTTCATAAAATCGTTGATATCCTTCAATGCTTGATAGTCGTATGGTGCATGTGCTGGTACAGACATAACTACCCCAGTGCCATTCCTTGGGTCCACAAACCTGGCTGGTAGGATCGGTACCTCTCTATTGATCAATGGTGCAACCACCATCCTCCCTATGAGTTCTATACCCCTTATGGTTCTCTTCACATCAACGCTCTTATTGAGATAGGAGAGCCTCTCAGCAGCATTGATACTTACAAGCCATCTCTCCCCATCGACTAGAGCAATAGCATAATCCACATCAGGATTGATCCATATGTTGGTGACACCAAAGATGGTCTCTGCCCTGAGAGTTGCTGCAGGTAAGAATAGTACCTCTCCCCCTTCCACTACACCGCTAGAGTCACGAAGTATGAACTTTACCAAGAGGTACTCTATGAACTCTGGCTCTACATCCCCAAGGGTATCATGCTGGCTCACTGGGCTCTGATCCCTGGGGCACCATCCAACAGGGTGCGAGCCTTGAGAGATTAGCCCTTTATCCCTGAGCCTCTTGAACTGCCACTCTATGAACCTGTTATATAAAGGGTCTATGGTGGTGAACTCCCTCCTCCAGTCTATAGAGTAGCCCATCTCCCTCATACCCTCCTTTATCTCAGCATGGAAGTACCTTGCTATATTCACTGGGTCCTTGAACTGCTCTATATACTCTGGCCTTACACCATAGAGGTTAACGAACGTCTCTATCAACTCTCTATCCTGCTCTGCTACACGTCTTGACATTGCAAGTATTGGTGTACCGGTGTAGTGGAAGCCCATGGGGAAGAGCACGTTATAGCCCTTCATACGCATATATCTAGCATGAACATCAGCAAGTGTATATGTTCGCCCATGCCCTATATGCTGTGGTGAGTTTGGGTATGGATATGCTACTGTTATGAAGTACTTTGGTTTACCCTCTATAGGGTTGCTCTCGAATACCTTTGCGTTATCCCAAGCATCGATCCACTTCCTCTGTACACCATGCCAGTCTATGGGCATATATGATGCACCATCTCTATTATGGCTAATTGTCATCCATCACCTTACCCTTGATCACGCCTTCAACCATAGCATATACATCATACTTGATACCCCTCTGCTGTCCCCCACCCTGTGCAAACCTATCATCTCCACCAGCAGAACCACCAAAGATAGATGCTATACCCTTCGCTATCATACTTGCCTTGAACCTCTTCCTTGCAGACTCTGCTGAGAATACTATTACCCTTATACTCTTATCCTTGCCTATCAATGCACAGTATATTAGCCTTGGTTCCATCTCTATTGCCTTCTCCCCCACAGCTATATGGTACTCCTCATCGAATACATCATCATATATAGCATAGAGCTTGAACTCCTTACCCTCATCCGTTATCATCTTTGCATCGCTGACTATACTCTTAGCCATCTCATCTGCTACCCTTCTTATCACGAGCCTAAGCCTCCTCCTTGCATCATCTGCCTCCTTGACCTTCCTTGCTAGAGTCTCTATAACCTTCTCCCTACTCGAGCCTAGCATATCTGCGATGGAGGATATCTGGGCATCCTGCATCTGTACATATCTTAGCGCTGCCTTGCCTGCTACAAACTCAAGCCTGACTATACCATCCTGTATCCTCTCTGCCTTGGTTATCTTTATCATGCCCACTTCTCCACTCCTCTCACAGTGTGTACCCCCACATGCCTCTATATCCCAGTCCTTTATCCTCACTATCCTTATACTCTTGTTTGGTACGTAACCCCCTTGGTATATCCTGAAGCCATACAGTTGCTCAGCGTTACTCCTATCCATGATGTTAACCTCTATTGGTAGATTTGCAATCACTATACTATTTGCATACTCCTCTATCCTCATCACATCCTCTCTGCTCAATGGTGAGTGGTGTGTTATATCAAGCCTAGCATAGTGCTCATCCTTGAATGCTGAGTGCTGCCATACCCATGGACCTAGAGCCCTCCTGGATGCTGCATTCATTATATGGGTAGCGGTATGGTGCCTCATTATCAGCCCTCTCCTCTCACCATCCACACTACATCTTACGGTATCACCCTCCTTGAAGCTTATCTCTGCATCCTCTATCTTGTGTAGTATAACATCTCCTTGCTTTACAACATCTACAACTCTAGCCCCGTTTATGTAGCCATGGTCTGGCTCTTGGCCTCCAGCCCTAGCATAGAACGCTGTTCTATCTAGTATGATATAGGGCATCTTAACCTTAAGGACCCTAGCAGAGAACTCAAGCATATGCTGATCCTCATAGAAGAGCAGCCTTGTGGGCTCTATGCTACTAACATCCATTATAGGCTTAGGCTCCTCTACAAGAGGCTTCTCGCTATGCCTCTCAGCGAGCATGGTGTAGAAGTTATCTGGCACCCTATCTATCATGCCATGCTCCTTCAGGAAGTCAGGTGTTATCCCATCCGACTCGTAGAGTCTGATGAGATCATCATATGTAAGCCTCTTACCAGATAGCCTCTTTGCTATACCCTTCATCCTCTCTACCGCTTCTGCATACCTACTACTCTCAACCCCAAGTATAGTTCTAACACTCTCCCTCTGCTCACTCAACTCTGGGTACATAGATGCTAGATAGTCTATATGCATATCAGCGATCTCATCGAGCCTTATACTCCATCCTAGCCTTCTTAGCATCGCCAAGGCTCTCCTTAGAACTACCCTAAGGTTATAGCCTCCCCCAGTATTGCTGGGCAGCGCACCATCAGCTATAGCAAAGGTAAGTGTCCTTACATGATCGATAGTAGCATATATGACCTCTAGTGGCACTATGATCCTCTCAAGCCTTCCAGCATCTACACCTAGCATCTTTGCTATAGCATCCTTATCCATGCTTGGGCTACTGCTGGAAGAGACTACCTTGAAGTAACCCCCAAGTAACTCTGGATCGTAATCAACACCAAGCCTATCGATCATATGCCTTACTACTGGGCCAAATGTGCAGTCATAACTGGTTGGTGTACCCATTGTTATCCAAGAGAACCTCTCTAGTCCTGCTCCCATATCGACTACTCTCTCCTTCATGACCCTGTAATCCCTTGGATTACCCTCAAACTCAGTGAATACAGCGTTACCCAACTCCAGACCTCTAACATAGTACTCTAATGAGTAACCAAAGGCACCATAGCCGAGCCATACATCCTCTACAAACACTATCTCATCCT
The DNA here is from genome assembly GCA_938030895.1 of uncultured Nitrososphaerales archaeon. Lineage (GTDB taxonomy): Archaea > Thermoproteota > Nitrososphaeria > Nitrososphaerales > Nitrosocaldaceae > Nitrosocaldus. Next base: position 186,197 of record CALHIV010000007.1, read on the forward strand.
TCCTTATGCCTAGAACCTCTGTGAGCATCCTGTAATCCAACTCTATGCACCTATCCTTCCAGTAGCCATTATCGGCATCCGCTATACTATGCTGACCTATCATACAGAAGGAGGTGTAGTGCTTCCCAGTTCTACCAACATTCTCTATATCATTGAACCTTAAGCACATCTGAGGTACTATCAATGGATTTGCTGGTAACTCGAATACTACCTTGCCACCTATAACACGCTGAAAATCAACTATAGATGCTACTGTGAAGAATAGATCATCCCTCCATCTACAGACCACAGGGTAGCGCTTAACTGATGTATGTCCATTATTGGTGAAGAACCCTTCTACTGCTTTCCAAGTCTCTATGTAGTCTAACCTCTTGCTAGTTGGAGGATTGCCTATGAACCCATAGGGCTCACAGTTTGGACACCTCTCTCTAGCATCAAGAGCCCAGAAGTGGCCTTTGCAGATGCCACACTGCTGCCTTGTGAACCCAATAGAATCGAATAATGATACTCTATAGTATCTATCTGGTTCTGATGAGAACCTTGCAAGTAACTCCTCCTTACTCAATACAATAGCATGCTATGAATAATCTATTAATTCTTTCTATTCTTTGGTCTGCTACTGGTTGGTTTATCCTTTATTGGATTGGTGGTATTATGCCTATTATGCCTATTATGCCTGTAATCATCTAATGCTAGCATGCAACCATACATTACATTCATACACAATACACATTCATATAGACTTACTTACTCTAACTCATCCTTGGTTATCGAAGGTAATATATGGTACTCGCCATTGTAGTACTGGAGTACTTTCACATTGCTCATATCAGTACCTATTATCTGACCTAGTTGAAATATCAATGCCAATGGACCAGAGAGTACGAGCCATACCTCGTTATCGCTCTCATCTGATGATAGGGCATCATTTATCTTCTGATACGCTTCCTTAACTATCTTCTTGAACTCGCTTATATGAACCTCTCTAGGGTAACTCACTACAGCGTATGGCCTATCTAGGTGCTTTATGACGGCACCAACTATAGATTTCCCGATCTCTATCACTATTATTTTAGCCATGTCGTTATCCTACCTTATTTTAAATCAAGAATAGTTGGAGCCTAACTTATTCTTTACTTATAATGTAGTGGATGATGCCAAGATATTACCATCTTGATATGCTATTATATTATGCCTCGTAATTATATGCAGGATTGCTCTCCATCGATATATAGTGATACTAAATAAGATGAACTGTTGATCTATGCAGGGGAGTAGAGGAATAGTAAGGAGAAGGCTCCTCCTTCATGCTGATTCCTTATCATTATAAAAGTATATGAAGCGTTCTAGAAATCTTATTGTTGCTATAGATGAATTTGCTTTGAGGCTGTAGAATCTCTTCAACCTTTAATTAATATGCAAACCACCTCTCTATCTATACAGTTCCTCTCACTATATGCTAGTACCAATAAGGCTCTTTAACTCTACATGCCATTCTTATCTACAGGAAGTGGCTTCTAAAGAACTTGAATACCTAGGGAGAGTTCTACGCCATAGCTTCTAGTTATACTTTATGCTGATGCTTCTTTGGTATCAATATCCCTACACCATCGCTCTTTGTTGGTTGGTCTCATTAACGCTACCTTCTATACACGAGCTTACAATATATCCCTCAATATACCATATCAGATTTATAATAGTAGGAGAAGTTACCTAACGAAGATACCTTCCTATATATGATAGCTAGAGTAGTATAGCAACTATATACACACTTTCTTTTCTCTAAATACGCCTGCACGCTTATTGTTCCAAGAGCAAATGTATATATGATAAAAAGAGCCAATAAGATTATCTAATAGATAAAACCAATTGACATGACCTGATTCTAACCTCTAGCCTTATATATGGACCAAACATAATCCTACCTATGCAGAGCAATGAGGAGTTGAAGAAGAGACTTCTGGATATGCTTGAGGAGGATAAGGAGTTTAGACATGCTGTAGCAGGAGCTATAGGCTACAAAGAGATCTTGGATAGGATAGTTGCATTAGAGGCTCAGATGAATGAGAGGTTTGCTAAGGTTGATGAGAGATTCTTAAGGTTAGAGACTGAGATGAATGAGAGGTTTGCTAATCTACAGGCTGAGATGAATGAGAGATTCTTAAGGTTAGAGGCTGAGATGAATGAGAGGTTTGCTAAGGTTGAGGAGGAGATAAGGGATCTTAGGGAAGAGACGAATAGGCTAAGGCAAGATATGCTTGAAGGGTTTAGAAGGCATGATGAAGAGTTCAAGAGGGTATGGGAGAGTATAGAGCAGCTAAGGAGGGATATGAATGAAGGGTTCATGCGTTTAGATCTAAAGATATCAGCAGTAGGTGCAAGATGGGGTATAATGAATGAGCA
>CALHIV010000008.1 GCA_938030895.1 uncultured Nitrososphaerales archaeon
GATTAGCAAACCTCTCATCTATCTTTGCAAACCTATCCAATATCTCCCTATAACCTATAGCCCCTGCTACAGCATGCCTAAACTCCTCATCCTCTTCAAGCATATCCAATAGTTTCTTCTTCAACTCCTCTTGCTGCATAAGTATGATTGTGTTAACGTGGTATATAAGGCTAGAGGTAGTCATTAGGGGATTGCTTAGTATTAATATTATATATTATGAATTGTTAATGGCTCTGTAGAAGCCATAGAATAGAATAGAATAGAATAGAATAGAATAGATTTTAGCCTCTTTATTAGTTGCACCATGAGCAATATAACATGCTATTCGTGCCTATGCATTAGACAGATATGCCTAGCTAGAACCACGCCCATGTTTGATGAGAGCTGATACCATTGTCATGCATTCATATATGCATATATGCATAAGTAGAGCAAATATCTACACTGTATGGCATCTTAATGCTAGCATTAATGCATATAAGGGGAAGAGCTAAGGTTTTGGCGCCGGGGACGGGATTTGAACCCGTGCGGCCCATACGGGCCACAGACTTGCTGCATAACATCTATAACATGATGCTATTTAGCAGGCCTGCCCCCTACCAGGCTAGGGCACCCCGGCATGCACCCCTTCTCCTCATAACCTCCTCTCCTCATATTGGATAAATAAACTTAAGTATTAATGTATGCCTTCCCTTTACTCCTGCATGGTAAAACCTAGAAAGGCTCCAGGCGAAGATAAGAAGAGGCTAACTAAATGGCAGTTGATAATGCCAGCCATACTAATAGGTATAGGTACTGGTGTAGCATTCATCATAAGCCAGTTCATATCAGGTAAGCCACCACTACAACAGTGCATAACTAGCGAGGATCTATCATTCAAGTTGCATGCTACGCTTAGCGTTACCATTAATGATAAACCGATAGAGGTACCAGCAAACATAGGTAGGGATGAGGACTGTATAAGACCACTACATACTAAAGAGGATGGCAATGTGTATGTGATCTACTCAAGACCGATAAGGTTTACTCTACTCGATCTAATAAGGTTATGGGGTTTGAACACGGAGGGTTATGAGATGAGTATATGGGTTAAAGGCAAGGGGCAGGAGGAGTTCATCAACATAGGCAATGATCCTAGTAGAGTTGCTATAGAAGATGGGTTGAGTATAAGGCTTGAGTTGAGAAGTAGATAGTATTGGGGCAATGATTGTTAGATATACTACTGATAACTAATCCTAGTAGTAAGATAGGATTAAATACTCTTTTATGAGATGCATGCAGGATGCCAAAGGCTGCAGTGATAAGGGGGGATGGCGTTGGACCAGAGCTTGTAGATGCTATGCTCTTGGTCTTGAAGAGTTGTAATACTAATGTTGAACTCATACCATGTGAGGCTGGGGCTGAGTGGTGGGAGAGGCATGACGGTGACTCTTACATACCAGAGAGTACATGGCGTATACTGAGAGAGAGCAATGCATGTTTCAAGGGTCCAACAACAACTATACCATCTCCAAAGGCACCCAAGAGCGTTGCAGTAACGTTAAGGCAAACGTTCGACCTCTATGCAAACATAAGACCGATAAAGACCTATGAGCGTTCAGCAAAACAACTGGACTTCATATGCGTTAGGGAGGCTACAGAAGGGCTCTATGCTGGGATAGAGTTCAAGATAGGTGATGATGCAGCAGTAGCAATAAGGAAGATAACAAGGAAGGGATGCGAGAGGATAGCAAGGAAGGCAGCAGATATAGCATTGGAGAAGGATTATAGCAAAGTCATTGCTATAACTAAGAGGAATATACTCAAAGAGACTGATGGTATATTCATAGATGCTGTAACCTCTATATGCGCAAGTAAAGGTTTGCAGGTTGAGGAGTACTACATAGATAATATGTGCCAGCAGTTGGTCAAGAACCCAGAGAGGTTCAATGGTTGCATACTGGTAAGTACTAACCTCTTCATGGATGTTGTATCAGAGACTGCAAGTGCACATCTAGGCTCAATAGGTAATGTATACTCTGCAAATCTTGGCGACAGTTATGCAATGTTCGAGCCAGCACATGGCTCTGCCCCAAAGTACAAAGGCTTGAATAAGATGAACCCAACAGCAACTGTACTCTCTGGTGCATGGATGTTAGAGTATCTAGGGGAGAAGGATATAGCAAAGGCTATCTTCGATGCAACAAGAGATGTTATAAACGAAGGCAGGTATGTTACCTATGATCTTGGTGGGAATGCAACAACAAGCAGGATGGCTGAGGAGATAGCAGCAAGGGCAGCAAAGATGCTTGGTAGATAAAGGTTAAAGGTAAATACATTACAACTCGATACCCATTCACTATTCACCAGTATTATGCTGTTACCTTCTCTAGCAATGATATCTGCTGTTATATTTTAATAGGCATGAACACTAAATACAGATTAGGGTTAGAGTAGAGTATGGTCACTAACCTAACGCAAGAGGCAAAGGCAAAGTGGGCTGAAGCGATAGCAGCTAGAGACCCAGAGGTTAAACTTAGACTACTCAGAGAGTTCTACTCCCTGATGCCAAAGCACAAGGCAACAGAGAAGTTGGAGATGAGCATAAAGAGGCAGATAGCAGCACTAGAGGAGGAGGTAGAGTATAGGAAGAGTAGGAAGAAGGGCAGTACAAGACAGGAGTGGACTGTGAAGAAAGAGGGTTCACTTCAGGTTGCACTCGTTGGTACACTGAACTCATCCATCAGGCTATTCAAGGCACTAACTGGGTTAAGCATCAGCATGTATGATGCTCTAATGAAGCCTAGGGTAGGTATCTTCTCTGCATTAAACATAAGGATCCAGTTGGTATTAACCCCGTTGGACTACATTATAGGGGAAGATAGGTTGGATAAGTTCATAAGCATAGCAAGAAATGCTGATGCTGTGATGATTATTGTTGAGTCCAAAGGATATGTTGAGGATGTATGCAAGTGGTTCGAGGCTAGGAACTTGAATGTATTAGCAAGATCAAAGGCTGAGATAGAGTATACCCCCCATGGGGGCATAAGGATTGTTGGGAGATCTTATAACGTTGATGAGAGCAGCGTATTCCATCTTGTAGAGAGTTACGGTATAAAGAATGCTATAGTAAGGCTCTACTCTAACACCACGCTAGAGGATGTTGAGGATGCGATATTCGGTAGGGTCAACAAGGATGCTGTATTTGTAGCATATGCAGATGGTACATCTACTCCTCTTAATGGCGATGACAATTATACCATCATTAGATTCAATAGCGATAATGATTCACTCATGCTTAATCTGCTCAGACATCTTAGGCTGATAAGGGTATTTACCAAGAAGATAGGCTCTGATCCTGTAGATGAGCCACTGTTATTATACAAGGGCTCCAAGGTGATAGAATTGGCAGAGAGGATCCATAAGGACTTTGCTAGAGAGTTCAAGTATGCAAGGGTATGGAGGAGAGGAAGCATAATAAAGGTTGGTAGAGACTTCATACTTGATGATCTTGATGTCGTTGAGTTGCATGCCTAGATCTTATCTCAAGTAGGATTAGGTCTTCGAACCAGTACCTCTTCCTTGAAATTATATAGCCATATAATCCAAGGCTATGTAGTGAAGAGAGTAACTCATCGTAACCTGCTAGTGATGAAACTACCATGACTATCCTACCATCATCCTTGAGTAGTCTTGAAGCACTCTTTAGCATCTCCAGAGCAACCTCTATCCCCTTCCTACCCCCATCCACTGTAACATCCTCTATACGCTCAGATGGTAGGTAAGGTGGATTTATTGCTATGAGGTCGAAGATGATGTTTGATATGGCATCGGCATTCCTGCAGCATATAAACTCTACATTCCTATTGCTACTATTACTCTTAGCATATAGTAGAGCCTCTAGTCTTAGATCAGTTGCTACAACCGTATTAAACCTATTGGCTAGTATGGCCGCTATGTAACCACTACCAGTACCTATCTCCAATGCATTATCACCATGCAATGCATTTACTGCATCAGCAAGCATGAACGTATCATCTGCTGGCTTGTAGATACCATCGTGAGTCATGTGTATCATCAGCCTAGATCGTTGAACTAACCCTTTTATATTGTTACAGCATGTGTATGTGTAGAAGATAGAGATAGATATAGAGATAGATATAGATATGTAGTCTCTGCATTGTGCTAACATAATATCCCTGTAAATATCTAATCTAATCTAGAGCCTCTTTATGAATATGTTTATCCTCTCGTCCCCGCTTATCTCCTGAAGTATCCTCTTTGCTATCAGTTTATGAGGTTCCCTTAGACCAGTCCTCCTCTGAAGATCCTCAAAGCTCTCGAATGGTCTAATCTCCCTCTCCTTCAGTATATTCATCATTATAACCTTCCCTATGCCTGGGATCAACTCCAACTTGTGTATCCTAGGGTTTATCGGCCCCGCTGTATTTATGAACTCCATGAACCTACGCTCATTATTCTTCACGATACTCTCTATAACGTTTGGTAACTCATCCTTAGCATATGGACTCAGCTCACTATACTCCAACTTGCCTAGAACACTGAGTATCTTTGTCCTTCCTTCCCTTCCTATGTAGACCCTCTCGCCAACGTTTATACTTATTCCTGGCGTGCCTAGGAGCTCAAGCAGGGTTAACCGCTCTTCCCCTATAGCCTGTACTATAACGCCCTCCCTACCCTTAACCCTGATAGACTTTCCTCTAGGCTCTACATTCAATACGTATGCATACTCTTCATACTTCTTCTGTTGCATTGTATGCTCCAATTGCTACTCTATGCCTCTCCCTTCCTTCAGTATCTTAAGTATCTTCTCTAAAGTCTCTGTAAGTATAAGCTTCTTCCAGCCAAAGGCGAATGTCCTCAACTCCTCTATGCTCGAGGGCATTATATTGATTATCTCTACCGCTTCTTCCTCAGTCAATCCACACTCGTTCATAAGTTTAATCTTCATCGCCTTAGCCTTATCCTCACTAACCTTTGCAAACTTTGTAACGTAGTTGTATGTCCATCTTTGTATCTGATCCATCCTATCTGGATCTATATTTGCAAGTATCGCCTTAACCTCTGGTAGAGTTATAACCTTCTTGCTCACTATATCCGCCATTACAATCACCCACTTGCACTATTGGTAGTAACACTGCCTAGGGTTATAGGTTTGAGATGCGCTAACCTTGCAATAACCAACTTATCCTTCTCACCTATCCTAACCCTTACCCTAATTGCCCTTCTACCTATAGCCTCAACGATACCGACCTTGCCTTGGAATCTCCTATGTGGCATCCCTTTATGCTCCCTAGGATCTATATCTATAACCACCTTATCCCCTATCCTATACTCATGTAAGAGATAAGATAGACCCCTAATGGAATCCCTTGTTAATAGTTGCCTAGTCTTCCTCCTGAACCCTCTAGACCTAGCCATATCTAACCAACCTACCTATTACCCATTAGTATCCATATAATTAGTTTAAATATGTTGCCATTTCAATGGCCGATGGTTGATATTGGAAGTTTAGCAATCAACTGCCAGAATCAAGACAATTAACTAACTGACTGACTGTTGTTGGCGATTATGAATGAGTATATTATGAGCATTAGTATGATTAGGATGATGGTATACTCTCTATACCATTCATATACCGCCTTAATACCTTTGGTACTATTATCCCCTTTCCATCATCTGTCTGGTTATTCTCTATTATTGCAACTAGTGTTCTTTCTGTTGCAACTAGTGTTGAGTTGAGCGTATGCACATATCTGGTATCTTCATTGGGTTTATCCCTACACCTTATCTTTAGCCTCCTTGCCTGGAAGTCGAGGCAGTTTGAACATGATACAACCTCTCTATATCTATTCTGTACTGGCATCCAAGCCTCTATATCGTACGTCTTGGCTGATACCTTGCCCAGTTCAGCTGAGCATAAGAGCACTACCCTGTACGGTATCTCCAATGCCTGGAAGAACTCTTCAGCATTTCTAAGCAGTAGTTCATGCTCATCCCATGACTCCTCTGGCTTACAGAATACGAACTGCTCTACCTTCTCGAACTGGTGAACCCTGAATATACCTTTGGTATCCTTACCATGTGCACCGGCCTCCTTCCTGAAGCATGGCGAGATCCCAGCATAGTGTAATGGCAATCTATTACCATCGAGTATCTCATCCATATGCATAGATGCTATTGCATGCTCAGCAGTGCCTATGAGGTAGAGGTCCTCACCCTCAACCTTGTATATGACATCCTCAAAGTCGCTAAGCATTATAGCCCCTTCCATTGCATCACGCTTTATCATGTATGGAGTCTGCACCAATGTGAAGCCCTTGCTCTTCATGAACTCAAGTGCGAACTGTATGAGCGCATGGTTTAGTAGCACTAGATCATTCAAGAGGAAGTAGAATCTAGAGCCTGAGACCTTCGCTGCCCTCTCAAGGTCAAGGAGGTTTAGAGATACTCCTAACTCAGCATGCCCTCTTACATTCTTGAGCCTCTTTGGTTCACCCCACTCCCTAACCACAACGTTATCATCCTCGCCCTTACCATCTGGTACAGACTCATGCACTAGGTTGGGTAGCATCATGAGCATCCTCTTGTAATCCTTCTCTAGCACGTTGAGTTCTTTACTCAGCAAGTCTATCTTCTCACTTAGCGCTTGCATCTCCTCAACATCCCTTGCTGTATCCTGTTTGAGCCTCTTCTTGACTGCTATCTGTTGAGCAACCATATTCCTTCTATGGTTAAGTTCCTGAACCTCTCTCATGAGCATCCTCCTCCTCTTATCTACATCTAAAAGTTCATCTAGCGGGAATGTAATACTCCTCCTCTCAAGCATCTTTGCTATTATGCTAGGCTGCTCCCTCAATATCCTTGGGTCTATCATATACTACACATCCTACAGTATATTTAATATATCATATCATTATTCATTTTATACCAACGCTCATAACCCTAACCATAGTATTGATATGATCTAGTACTTCATCTATTGTATGGATGAGTGTTGCCATCCTTCTCCTGCTAGAACTACTGTTCTCACTAGCCCCTAATCGAACCTCAAAGACCAGCACTAGAATCCTCTCATCTGCATGAAAGTCTATAGATAATCCCTCTGGGATACCAACGTTATCTGGTAGCAGTGACTCTAGCATGGATATAGCTCTCCTATGCTCATCCATCTCTATCCTTATGGTTACTCTAACCTTAGCCTCATCCATCCCCTCTTACCTTTGCACATTATCCTTAAGGCACCTTATGAACTCATCAAGCATATCAGCATCTATCCTTGCGCCAGCAGCAGCACTATGCCCTCCTCCAACGCCATTGCATCTATTGGCGCATTCACGCATAAGTAGGCCAAGGTTCACATCTATGCTACAGTTCAAGCCCTTCCTACATGAGAACTTGTACATACCATCATCGGTTCTAGTCTTGACTACTATGATCCTACCTTGGAATGCTTGGGTACCACTTAGCAGTGATGATACAGCTCCAAGCATATCCTGTGCTATTAGGTTATCCCCGTTAACTATGGCTAGAGTACCATCGTCGATTACCCTCCACCTCTCTCCCATTATAGTACTTATGTAGCCTCTGAGCGTCTTCCTATACTCACTTACTATCATCTCTCCCTCTGTAAGCATAGTATTCCTATCACCTAAGCAGATTGCTATTCCAACCCCAGATCTCCTTATCCTAGCACATGCATTGAGCATCAGGCTGAACTCTCTAGCATCTCTCAGCATGCTCCTCTTATCCTCCATCAGTAGCGTATATACATAGCCTATCAACTCATCTACTATCATACTTGCATCCTTCTTGCTAGAGTTGGATGATGAAGGATAGGAGGAAGAGAACATAGCTATAGCCTCAACTATCTTGCTCTTCTCTTCACTACTCATCTCTGCTAGAGTACGCCATCTACCATCATCCTTCAGTCTCAGCCCTACAGAACTGAGCAGTGAATAGCAAGAGTCTACATTCCATGTCAGTCCATCTATGTATGGGTAGGAGGTGTATGCTAGTGCTTCATGTACTGCCCTAGTCTCTCTTCCAACAAGCATTAGATCTAGATCTATGCTCAGTAACCCAAGGTCTCTTGCAGTATCAGCAACCTCTGCATTCAGCCCTAGTAGGGACTTCCTCTCCCCTTGATCCTGTCTATCAGCAACCATAGATACAACTGCCAATGCAGATAGATCTCTGTTAGACTCGTCTAAGGCTAAAGCGAACTTGTATGCCATTGTACCAGCGCAAGCCTCTACCCCTCCATCTATACCAAACTTCCAAGCATTGCAGATATTATCATACCCAACCTCTTCTTGTGGAAGTTGGTGATGGTCTATAACTATCCATTCTTTACCCTTACCTTTGCCTATATACTCATCTATCATCCCTGCCAGACCAGCACCCATATCAGAGATTATGTAGAGGTCATGATCCTCTTCAGCAGCATTCCTCAACACGTTTGGGTTGAGATCACTAACAACCCTAACAAGGTACCTTCCACCCTTCCTCATTATGGCTTTTGCTATTATGCTCCCAGAGACTAGGCCATCTGCATCCGAGTGTGTTATAACCATTATCCTCTTCCTTGCTGCTATAGCATCTAGTACTTTACTGGAGAGTTCATCTAGAAGAGAATCAAGGTTAAGGCTTATCATACCTGATTGTACCAATCATTCCATTCTCTATAATCATTCAATACTTGCTATTACAGCCTTATACTTCCAATCTTGCGGTATCTTACCCTCTCTTTTGTAGTACTTTGCAAGCCTATGTATCTTTGCCTCTATGAGCTCTAATGAGCGGATATTGTTGCTATCACTCCTATGCACACTTAGGTGCTTCTGAAGTCTCACCGCTCTATCGAGGAGGTTGCTCAGATCCTCAGGTAGAGCCTTGATACCATGTTTATCGAGAACCTCTGTTATAGACATGCCTATAACGTGCTTGGTAGAGGGTATACCATACTCATCTTTCAGCCTCAAGCCTATCTCGCTGGGTTTGAGTCCATCCCTTGCCATACTAACTATGATGTTGACTATCTCATCCTTGCTAAGATTGATCCATTGTGCATTAACCTGGATAGGTCTAGTTGAGTGTGACTTACCCTTTCTATGAGCATGTATCCTAGCCATGAATAGACTCTGTATGTGATTAATTAAAGTCTTTGCCTTGTATAATTTAAAAGGAGAATGGGAAAGATTATATACATCATCAGCTAATTAAGTTTTACATGAATAAGTTTGCACTTCTAGCGGTTGTGGCTGGAGTAATTACAATGTGGGTAGGGGGCAGTTCAGTAGCGATGGCACAGCTCTATGGTACTACTGGCGGTGGTGATATAACTGCTACCCCAGAGCAGTTGGAAGAGTGTAAGCAACTTGGTATACCAGAGTTCGCATGTACACAACACTCTATACTAGCAAAGAAGAGGCTCACAACAGCACAGCAGGAGGGCGCATACGGTTCTGGTACATCAATGGTAGCAAAGACGTTCGGTGAGCTCGGCATATACGTTGCTGCTCTTGGCGCCATATTTGGAGGTATATCTGCAGCATTCTTCGCAATGGCCCTAAGGAAGCCAAAGATACAGAAGAGCGCATAACCATAACAGACTCCCCTTTTTATTATTTGTCCTATACAGTAGCATTCTTGCTTAATCTATACCCATACCCATAACCATCTGTATACCTTAGCATTATGTATATCTCTGAAATGGTACTATCCTAATTGTATGGAATGATGAGCAAGAGCGGTCTGCTATATGGACTAATGAATGAACAGATGGTAAGCGCTTAAATTTTTTATAAGGCAAAACGGAAATGTATATATTCATGGTGTTAGATGATTATACTAATGGATATTGCAACGCTGGCTATGGGTATAAAGAGTATAGTGCTGCAGATAGGTCCAGCATATGACCCGCTCTTCTACGATGTGATGATCTACATATTCGGCACAATGATGTTCGGCATATTCCTGTTGAGCGTTATAGCATACTGGATAAGGCACAAGGGTATAGGAGGCACAGCAAGGGAGACCTGGGTGCAGGAGTTGGAGAGGTACTACGAAAGGGAAGGTATAGGTTTGTTACCGGAGGAAAGGAGAAGGTAATAAAGGCCAATCTCCTTTTTTATATTATGCCATGAGTATCGAACTTCTTTTATTGTTATGTGTATAGCCTAGGTTGAAGGTTATATTGCACATCTACAAATAATGACAGAGAGCGATTAGATAATAACAATAACAATGTTATAGAGGATTAATCTGGTATAGGAGAGATCTAGTATAAACCTGTAGATCAAACAAAAGAAAGGAGGGTATATGTACTATGCTGTTATATAACCTGCCATGGTCTCGTTGCAAATGATATTGCTAGGCCTATTGCTATGAGTATCGTCTGGTAGATTATATTGCCTACAGACATCGGCTTCATCGTTGGCTCTCCCTCTACTACTATAGTTGCCCCTGGACCAAGACCAGGTCCAACTGTTGCTACATTCAACTGCGTATGTGTATGGTATGTACCAGGCTCGAGTGCTGATACACATAGTTTGTATGGAACCTCTCCTCCAGCAGGTATATCGAATACATTACCTGGTGGTTCCCTTGATATGAACTCCCATCTATTCCCTGCATTTGTTGATTCATTGAAGAGGGAGATCCATGCCCTTAGTTCCTTGTTGACTTGGCTTACAAGCCTGCCAGTAACTATCAATATATCCTGTCTTCTTGGATCGCAACCCATAGCATCTATCTGCTCAAGAGTCAGCCCTGTTCTGTTAGCATACTCCTGTTTAGTTATAACTCTGAACGTTGAGAAGGTCTCATCCTCTATCTTTATGAATCTACTCTGTAGCTGTGCCTGAACACCATGTGCAAACGCATCTCTCATTATGGGGGCGAATGAACCAAGTACCAGTACTATTGCTACTACAGTCAGCAAGGCTACATGCATTACCTTCATTGTTAGAATCTTGTACTAACACAGATATAAATTTTTACACCAATAATCCACTTTTGATTTATATGTGTATTTCTCTCCTTCTCACACTTATAAACAATAAATTTTATTCACGAATACTCCTCATCTTATATTCAATACCATTGCTTATCATCTATGCTCATCATACATCTACTAAGATAACTTACAAAACTCCCTTCCTTCTTACAATTTAATTAATTATACTCCTTCCATCTCTATAATAAATATATGTTCAATCCAATATCCTTCATGGTAATGCAGATATATCCTGCTTAGGTAGCAGAGTTGAAGCTGTATGGCTCAGATACCAGCATTACTACCAAAGGAGGTTGAGATGCAGAGGCTGAAGAAGATACTGATAATGGTTATAGTGATGGGCTCTGTTGCAGCAAGTGTTGAGGTTGACAACTTCGTTGA